>NZ_AYYT01000030.1 GCF_001435955.1 Ligilactobacillus salivarius DSM 20555 = ATCC 11741
GCGGGTTTAGTTAGTGTAGGTGGAGGTTGGAACTAACACATCTCATTTTGACTTCATTCATAATAAGCATTATCTTAAATATTTTAAAGGTAGCTGGAGCTACCCTAAGATACCTTTGTACATCATTTAAGGGTAGCCTGAGCTACCTCTTAATTTTTTTATGTTTTATTCATTTTCAGATCAAATCCTTTTAGAATGCTGATATATCAAAATTTACCAAAACTATCCATTGTTTACTTCTAATTTTTTAGAGGTAGCTTGGGCTACCTTAAATTACCTTTGTACATTATTTCAAGGTAGCTTGGGCTACCTCTTAATTTTTTGAACTATTGCAATCTTGAGCAAAATAAAAAAGCCACCATGAAATATGTTCACAGTAACTTCTCTAAATCTCTATTCTACTTAATAGCTAGTTCTTTATCATAGTATTCTTGAGCTTCTTTTTTTGTTATCTTAAAAGAATTAGAAACGATACGTATAACTTGTTTTTTACTCATACCATCATCATTTAATTCTTGTATAACACCACTAATATTAGAACTACGTTCTTCTTCTCTAGCTTCTTTATCTGTATAATATCTTTCTTCTGCCAATTTTTCTTCCCAATCCATAAAACTATCCCTCGTTTCTGTATTTGCCTTTACTTTTCTTACTTCTTCATCTACATTTTTAGTAAATTCATTAGACACTTTACTATCTCTTATATAGTCTAAAAATGCCTTAACTTCGGGACTTACGCTTGAAAAATCTTTCGCCCTTGAATTTAATATAACATTGTATTCCCCAGTGTCAACTACTTTATTTAGGTCTTCTTCAAGCCTCATTGTTGTGTGATATATTGGTAAGCCTTGATTAAAATAATCAAAATCACAAACAAATATCACGTACGTATCTCGTTTTTCAAAAAAATATTGTCCTGGATTCAACGCTCTGCTAGATAACTTATTTTGATAAAAAGCAATCCTTTTGCCTAAATCATGGTGATTCACTACCTGCATTTCAATATCATAGCCTCTACCTTTTTCATCTTTAGCGTAAACATCAAATCTTACTCCACGATAAACTATATTTTCCTTTTGTCTATCTTCTGGAACGATATCAATGATTTCTTTGATTTTTAGTTCTGGCAAGATAATATTCAACAACTCAAGCGTTAAAGCCTTATTGTCTCCAAAAGTCTTTGTAAAAATTACATCTCGTTTGATGGTAGCCTGTTGCCACCGTTTTTCTAGCTCTTGTTCACTTAGTTTTTTCACGACTAAAGTTCCTTCCTTATTCAAATAATACTTACATTTTCTTAAGCTATGCTATCAAGTGCATACGCAATGAAAACGTAGTTGAATGGAGTACTCCCGCTTGCGGGTTTAGTTAGTATAGGAGGTGGTCGGGACTAACACTTCTCGTTTAATTTAGTCCATAATAAAGATTATCTTAAACATTTTAAAGGTATCCCAAGCTACATTAGGCTACCTTTTTATGTTATTTAAGGGTATCTTGGACTACCTCTTAATTTTTTGAACTATTATAATTTTGAGCAAAATAAAAAAGCTACTACGATTTCATATTTCGTAATAACTTTTGATTTTTTAATTCATATTAAAATATTTACTCAATAATTCAAACATATTCGTATAAGGATTTTTCTCAAAATCTGGAATTCCAGATTTCATTTTCGCAGCGTTAGATAAAGCAACGTCGTAATTCATAACTACTTGTTCAAAGAATCTTTTATCAGTCTTTTTATAATTTCTACCAAGTAGATTTGAAAGTCTATATTTAAGATTTTCTCTAGTTGTGAAAAAAGTTACCTTCTCAAAATGTAGTAGCAACCATAATTCAAAACAGGTGTTGGAATAAATTAACAAGTAATCACTTTCTAAACACTTATTTTTCAGTTTCTCTAATTCATCTATAGCTGTATCATCTTTATCTACAACTATAATGATATCTACTGGAGAATACTCAAAATCATGTCTTTTATACTTATTTCTAACATAATTATATAAGTCTATTCCTTGTTTTCTTTCTGAATTTACCACCAACTTATGTCGATTTTTTATTCCGATTAAATTCCGAAGAGTTTCCAAATAGATTTTTTCACTTTCGCCCTCACAATAAACATGTATTTGCGGAGGATTGGATTTCTTTTTGCTTTTTCTTCTACTCATCTTTATCTATTCCTCCAAAGATTCCTTCAATTTTCCAACTAGAATTTCAGGAATAGCACCAAACATACCTTTTTGATAGCGTTTAACATAAGAATAATCCTGTCTGTTTTCTTCAGATTTAAAGTCATAAACAGAATATAATTCTGTCGTGCTTCTATCTGCCTTTTCAGTAAAATATATCTGTTCTTTTTTAAAACCACTATCCATTAAAGCTAATTCATGACTGGTTAGAATAAATTGATTACTTTGCTTATTAGAATTGAAAACTTCAATCATTGCCTTAGATAACTCTACATGAAAAGAATCATCAAACTCATCAATTAAAATTGTAGAGTTGTTATATGAAACTAAAATAATAGCTAATGCAATTAATTTTTTTGTTCCATCAGATTCTGCACTTAAATCTAATGAAAACTGTCCGTTGTCATTAACTCCATCAAAAGCTTTATGTCTGATGGTCATATTATAACCCTTTAGTCCTCTACTTCTTTTAGATAGAGATAAAATTTCGTCTAATCCCCCAGTAATATGGAAAGAAATGCTGTTGTTTTCAACTACTTCAAAATCAGTAATATTTAAATCAGCTGCTTTTAAGAAGTTTAAAAGTTTTTCTTTTTCCTTTATATTTTTATGTATTTTATATGCTTGGTTTAATAATGGGGGTGTATCACGAGAAATAAAAATTAATCTATTTCTAAACCAACGAAAAACCGCTAAAGATGGTTTATCATTAAATGTTTTAGCCGTAATAAGAAAAAGATTATCCTTTCTAGTTTTATTAACTAATGGTTTCAATTCATCAGGTAAAATAGGGTATTTCATTTTCTTTCTTTGGAAATATATCTCAAAATCACCATTTTTCTCCATTTCCAGACTTTCTTGAAGAATCTCTTCCTTCAAATACGAAACACTATAACGATAAATATTATTGTTAGCATAGATGACAATCTGATAAAAGATTGGATCCTCATTACCTGCATAAGTTGGATAAGGATTCTCTTGAATATCATTTTTTAAAATTAAATTGCGAAAACTCTTGAGTGATTTAATCATATTACTTTTGCCTGAAGCATTAGGACCAAATATAATTGCACTTTTTAAAATACGATGTTTACCAATTTTATCAAACTCATTTCTAATTGAAGTTCCCTTAACAGCTTCCATAGAAAAATAGGCTTCTTCTTTATAAGAAAAGCTATTTTTGAAAATAAATTCCAACAACATAGATATCCCCCTCCTTATCACGAAATACGATTTATCGTTTTTCAGTACAAATTTTATCATTTATTCATACCTTTATCAAACTTTTATGCGTTAATCCGAGCTACCCTAAACTACCTTTTTATGCTTATCTAAGGTAGCCTGAGATACCTCTTAATTTTTTTATATTTTATTCATATATTAGACTAAGCCTTGTTAAAACATTGATATATCAACATTTACCAAGATTATCCATTATTTAATTCTAATTTTTTAGAGGTAGCTTGGGCTACCTTAAATTACCTTTGTACATTATTTCAAGGTAGCTTAGGCTACCTCTTAATTTTTTGAACTAAAAAAGGAGTGGTAATAAAACCACTCCGATAAAGGCCAACGACCGAATTATATATGATATTTTTCACTCACTATATCAAGAATTGATTGCCAAAATATTCAGCGAATATAGACTATCTACTTATTTACAGCTTCTTTTAAGCTTTTACCTGCTTTAAATACAGGAACATTTCGACCTGGTAAAAGCATTTCTTTACCAGTTTGAGGATTACGTCCTTTACGAGCTGCACGTTCTCGAACTTCAAAAGTTCCAAAACCTACTAACTGAATCTTTCGTCCTTCAGTTAAAGCAGTTGATACCGTAGAAATAAACGCATTTGTTGCGATCTCTGCTTCTTTTTTGCTAACGCCCATCTTTTCGGCGATAACACTGACTAATTCACTTTTATTCATGTTAGAATTCCTTCTTTCTTTAATTTATCTTTATAATCGAGGCTTATTTGAAGTATTTCTCCACATATAGTTCCAAAGAAAACAAATTAGAAATATTACAAGTGCTGTAATTACTAATAATCCATTGGCTAAATGAAAAGCTAACCTAATTAACTCATCAGGTGTCTTTATTTGGTTTATATTAACATGCCTTTGTAATTCCGCAATCTTGGTCATTTCTACTACAAAACCATATGCTGTAAATAATTCATAAACAGTAGCTAGAGACAATAAACTCGCTAGTATTACTGAAACATATCTTATCCTTTGTTCGTAAACTTTTGAGAATAAATTATTGATCTTTTGCTTCAATTTCATAATTTTTACCTGATTTATTTAAAAACGCCTTTTAACCAATTAACCACTTTAGCAAAGAATGATTGATTATTATGTCCTGTTTGGAACATTTTAGCTTGTGTTTCTTGTGGTGTATTTGGTTTTGGTACGCTATTAGACTTAGGGTAGATTGTAAATTCTGGAGCGTATACACCTTGACTATCAGTAACTGGTGTAATAACTACAATTGGTGCTGAATTTGTTGCATAACTATCCTTAGCAGTTTCAGTATTTACCACATAATAAGCATGGTACTTACCGTCAATTGGAAGTTTTGTTTCAGCTGTACCATTTTGGTCTGTTGTAACTTCAGCAATCTTTTTAAGTTGATCTTTGTTAAGTTTTGCAGCACGTTCTGAAACTTCTTTTCTGATTGTATCGCCTTTTCTTAGTTCTTCAACTTTAGAAACTAAATCTTTATCATCTTTAGTTTCACTGGAAGAATTAGAGCTTTCAATTTTGTTAGAAGAATCACTTGTTGTTTCTTTTGAACTACTTGTAGAAGCGTTACTAGTTGCTTTAGATACACTAGAAGAACTTGAGCTAGATTTAGACTCTGTGCTATTTGCAGAACTAGCGCTATCACTAACTTCAGTCTTTTCCTTATCTTCAGATGTTTCCTTTGCTGCCACTACTTGTAGGGCTGCGTTAGCTTTATCTTCATCTACACCTAATTTATCCTTAATAACGCTATTCATTGTATCGGTAACGTCATAAACAACAAACTTAGAGTTTGGAACTCCCTTAAAGTCTGATTGACTTAAGCCTGGTGCTTGAGAGCTACTAGAACTTGTATTAGATTTATTTGCTTCATCATTTACTGTTGAATTTGATATTCCGCCCACAGGAGTATCAGTCTTAGATTCCAAACTAGATGAACTACTATTTGAAGAACTACTACTTGTAGAAGTAGTTGAACTTGAATTTGAGTTTGTATCAGTTTTAGACTCAGAAGTTTTTGCCTCACTAACTGTAGCCATCTGACTTCCTTCTTTGGCAATGATCTTCTTGATAATCATCTTTTGCTCTTTAAGAGTTTGAATACTGTCATTTTTAGATTCTGAACTGGTACTTTCTGCCTTAGTTTTATCAGAAGCTAGACTTGAGCTAACTTTGCTAGTACTTGTTACTGAACTAGAAGTTTTAGAACTTGTTGAGCTACTACTTTCAGCTGCATTAGCTACTGGAGCGGCTAACATTAATACTGTTCCTGATAACATTAGAGAAGCAATTAATTTATTTTGAATCATATTACAATCTCATTCCTTTCTTGAGAGGCTTTACTACTTTTGTATTTTTTTCTTTCTTAGGTTTATCTTTTTTTCTATTAATAAATTTGTAAACACCAAGAATTATACTTAGAGTGATCATTAATGCTAATGCTGCCTTTCCTAGAGATGTAAAGCCTCCATCAGTCTCCAATTTTACTTGTTTTTTATACGGTATTCGGTGTCCTCTAACTAACAATCTATGCGTATTGACGAATAGGGGAGTACATGTAACTAAAGTCACGTAGTCTTTATTAGGGTCAACTTGTAAATACTTCATATTTGTTGGAAATACTGTTTTAATTTGATCTACCTGATAGGCATGAATTTCACCATTAACTTTAATATAAAATTTGTCACCTTTTTTGACTTTTGGTAAATCCGTAAACAATTTATTCAATGATAAACCCGAATGACCTGTTAAAACTGCATGTTTTCCTTTTCCACCAGTAAGGTCGCTAGTATGTTCCAGTAACCCAATGCCATTATCTAAAGCAATGCTAGATGTATTATCGTAGATTGGTAGAACTTCTTTAATTTTAGGAATTGATAGAATTCCAATTGTATTTAACTGAGATTTAGCTACATCAACCGAATTAGATTTTCCTTTAGTTTCTTTTTCTTTGGCAAAAGGATCAGTTACCGTTTTTTGTTTAGCTCTTCTTTTATAGAAAGCAGCTAAATAATCTTGTTTACTAATTTTTGAATCCTTCTTATCAAAGGCTTCAACTTGTTTTTCTTGTTTTTGAGCCAGCATAAAATCTGATATAAATGGATAGGTTGAAAATCCAATAATAGTTAAACAAAGTATTACCCAAAAAGCATAGTAAATAGCATTAAATAACTTCTTGTTTTTCATTTAATCACTCTTTAATTAAGCATTTTTCTTCTTGTAAGCCCAGTAACCAGCTCCACCGAGAACTGTTACAGTTAGAACACCACCAACAACTTCTAGTAATAGTTGTTGACTACCAGTTAGTGGCATAGTTGTCTTTTCATTATTCTTAACCACAATTGGAGTAGCTAAAGTCTTTTTATCAGTGTTTGGCCCAATTTGGAAATCTTGTGTTTCTTCCATTAATTGATAACCTGTTGGAGCTTTAATTTCACGAAGCTTGTAGTCACCTTCAGTGAATCCTTGTAAGGAGAACTTACCATCTTTATCAGATGTCAAAACTCCTTCTTTAACATCTTTATAGTTATCTACCCATTGAGCTTGTTTTTTACCTGTGGTTGTTGACTTGGCGTCTTTCCAACCGTTGAACCACTTGCCAGTACGTTTATCTTGAACAACGAATTTAGCTCCTTGTAGTTTTTGAGCTGCAATACCAGTACCCATGAATCCAGAAGATTCCTTCACGAAATGTACCCCATAAGTAATAGTCTTGTCAGTACGTTTGATTTCTCTTAGGCCAGAACCATCGTCCCAGATTAGATAAATATCATTAACAATATCAGTATCCATTGGAGAATCTGTCATAACAACTTCATCATAGTCATAATTCAAGTGCTTACCAGCTTCTTTAGCAACTGTATCTGAAACAGAACCTGATTTTACACTATTAATAGCTGCTTTAATCTTATCGTTGTCACCAGTCTTAGCGGCAGCGTCAAGTTTAGCTTTATCTTCAGCACTAACACCTTTAACTACGTAGTTAACAAACCATTGATTTTTACCTGTGATAACTTGGTAATCAGTACCTTCTTTTAAAGTTGTCTTATTATCGGACGTTTTAATTACTAAATGTCTTTCAGCAGGTACATCTTTCAAATGTAATTGTGGAATATCACGAGTGTAGAACACACTGTAAGGTAAACTTTTAGCTTCTTGTCCTGTAGCGTCAACTTTCCAATCGGATCCCATAATATTAGCTGGAACATCTACCCTAGATTTGAAGTGAGCTAAATCACCAATATGCAAGGATTTGTGTTCACCAACACCATTTGTTAATTCCTTAGTAATTGTAGGTGATCCATAGTCAACTAAAGATCCTTGTAACTTGTTAGGTTCAATACCATTTTCTCCAATAGAGAAAGTTAATTTATTGTTTTTATCATTCTTAGCAATTGGTGAGATTGATACTTTAGCTTGAGTAGTAGCTTCTGGATTGTCAGTAGCTACACTTGATTCCAACTCAACAAAATAGTAATCACCCATAATTAAGTTGTCGGCAGTTACTTTACCATTCTTATCTGTTGTTAAAACACCACCAACTTTAGTACCTGAACCTGGTTTACCACGATAAAGTTGGAACTTAGCTCCTTCAAGTTCCTTTTTTTCTTCTGGCTGACTATTTTTTGGTTTATTCCAAATAGCGAACTTAGTTAAGTCAAAGTGCAATTTTTGTGTATTGTTTTTTGGGTATAAGTATGTTGTAGATAAGAAACCGTCACCGTTAGGATTTGTATAAGGGTTAACAAAAACAATTGGTTTAGCTTTTGCTACAACGAATCCTTTAGGTGTCTTAGTTTCTACAGCAGCGTAGTAATGATATTTTTGTGGTTTAGAAGCGTCATAAGCTTTGACGTTTTCAAAACGTACATTACCACTACCATCAATAGCTTTAGTTCCAACTACTGTAGCTCCAGTTAAGAACTTAGATTTAGCTCCATTAGCGTCAATATCCTTAGAGATTTCAGCTACACGACCTTGTGCTTCTTTGGATTGACCTGCAGTAAATCCTGTTAGACCTTTACCGTCTGCATAAACTTTATTAATTTGATCGGTAATATCGTATAAAGTAAATTCAACTTTACCCATTGTAGTTGGGTTGTAGTGGAATAACTTGTTATTAAAAGTACTATCTTTTTGAGTACCATCATTTTTAATTTTGTTTTGTTCTTGTTCAAAGAAGTTTGCGTCTGCCTTATCATACATTGTTTTGTGAATTTCAATGTTTGTAGTTGTAGGAGCAACTTGATCGGCATGAGCGACACTTACAATGTTATTCATAACTGGTGTACTTAGCATTAATGCTTGACCACAAAGAGTTAAACTGACTCCACCTACGAATAACGCTTTACCTATATAATTCTTTTTCAAGTCCATATAACCATCTTCCTTCTTTTATTAATTTTCTAATTCAGCCTGTACAACAAGTCTTGTTTTCCCATGATCAGCACAATCATAAACTGTTACAATTGGCTTTTCATTTCCTTCAGGTAAGTAGTAAGCACTACCTTTAACTGGTTTTCCATCAATAATTTTTACGTATGGAGATTGAACTTTCTTACTGAAGATTTTGTATTTGTATACTTGATTATCAGCTCCATGTAAGATAACTTCTTGTCCGTTTCTTACCTGATATAAGTCACTTAATAAAATTCCATGACGTTCCATATTATGGCCAGCTAAAACTACATTACCTTTACCAAACTCACTATCTAAGTAGTAATCTTTACCGACACCTAAACTAAGAGTTAAATTGTTAGCTCGATTGTAGATAGGTAGTTTGACGTTAATACTTGGAATTTCTAAATAACCATTTGGATATTTGTCTAACCCTTTAGCATAGGCTTCCTTACGGTATCTAACTAAATCATCATCAGTAAACATATGAATTTTGTCCTTGCGTAAGGTGTCTTTGCTGAGTTTTTGAGTTACAGGAGCATTGACCTTACTTTGCATAATTTCATATTTTTGATGATCCGACCACGCTTTAAAAATTCCTAAACCAGCTGCAATAACAGCTAATATTGTTAGACCTAGCAGCCATTTACCTTGTTTGGTTTTGAGAAATTTAGAGAGTTTTTGCATTTAATCACCTACTTGGTAACTTTTTGTTTGAAGTATAAAGCTCCACCACCTAAAGCAACTAAGACAATGCCTCCAACAGCAACAATTAATAGTTTTTCTGAGCCAGTTGCTGGAAGTGGATTAGTTGTATCACCTAGTTCACCTTCAATCACATTTGCTGAATTTTTATCTGCTAACAATTCTACAGAGTTTTGACTTAAAGTATAATTTTTAGGTGATTTCACTTCTACAGCATAATAATGATTAGCAACAGAATCAGGTAGTGCTACCATATCAAAAATTACATTTCCATTTTTATCTGACGTTCCTATATATGGAGCTTGTTCTTGATGTCCTTCAACCAATTGGTCTCCTACTTTACGATATGCGATTTTTTTAGCCTCTTCAGGAGTTATATTAGCTTTTGCTTGATCCTTTCTTACCAAAACAAATTCTGCTCCTTCTAACGCATTTCCTTGAGCGTCCTTTTTGTGAATTATAAATTTCTGATGTGTTTTATTATTGTAAATAGTACCTTTATTTAGGTCTTTTTTAGGTTGATCACCATTAAAATCGCCAATTATTGCTTGATACATTGAGCGATAATATTTATTAGGTTGATTTGTTTCAGCTAACTTATAATCTCTACCCAAAGGCAAATTGTTAAATACAACATTACCTGAACCATCAGCTTTAGCTTTTTGTGTAAAGTCTCCACCTGTCAAGGTAAATTCAGTATCTTTCAATACTTCAGTTTTATTATTTCCTGTACCTTTTTTAGTAAAAGCTAAATGTCCTTTAGCTGGTTTAACAGTTACATTCATATCAGTTTCAGTGTCAATTGGAACTGATACAGCCTTAACAACTTGTTTTGCAACCTTTTGTGAATTATCATTACCTGAATAAATCCAAGCTACTTTAGAAGTCTTTTCCCAGTTACCTTTTGTAGCAACGGTAAAGTTATATGAATCTTTTTCCGCATTTACTTTATAGGGAATATTAATTTGTAACCCTGTATTATTCCAAACATCATTAAAATTAACGCCTGCACCATCTTTACCAGTCAAAGTAACCCCACTAGGAGCGTTCTTTAACCAAACCTTAACGTGACTCATGTTTTCAGACTTCAAAGTAAATGTTTTCTTATAGGTATTACCTTGTAAGTTATCTTTGTTTATTTCTAAATTAGAGGGATCAAAACCTAAATTATGGTTATTAGTAACAATTTCAGAGCTTGATTCATCATTATGTTTTAGTGCTTCATTGTGTAAAGAAACTACTTTTTCACGAACACTAGGATTTAATCGGTCTAAAACGTCTTGAATTGCACCTGTTCCACCCCAGGAAGCATGATCGTTAGGATCGGCAGTCCAATGAATCACTGATTGATACAACCAATAATCTCCTTTGTCACCTTGTCCCAAGCTTCGAAAACGGTGTCCTGAGTAAAAGTTATTAACTAACCATTGAACCGCAGGCATAGCTTGATACCTTCTAGAAATTTGTTCATTAGATGGAGCTGGTTTAGACCACTCAATACAGAATAACCAATCTCCTGTACCAGCTTCTCTAATTGGCATAAGTCCATGAGCTGCACCTGATCCTGGACCTGTTTCAT
This sequence comes from Ligilactobacillus salivarius DSM 20555 = ATCC 11741, assembly GCF_001435955.1. Classification (GTDB taxonomy): domain Bacteria; phylum Bacillota; class Bacilli; order Lactobacillales; family Lactobacillaceae; genus Ligilactobacillus; species Ligilactobacillus salivarius. The sequence goes on from NZ_AYYT01000030.1 coordinate 11,113, forward strand.
GGCCTGTTGCATAAGAGAATGATGTTGTAGCTGGCGTTCCAATGTTAGCTACATTAATCGTTTGTGGTATATCATCAGCTTGCACTCTCTTAGTTAGTCCTAAAAATACAGAACTAACGCCAATACCTAAACCAGCTACAACTAATAATTTTTTGGATAGCTTTTTGGATAATAATTTCATAAATTATTCTTTCCTTTCTTTGTAGAATTTTTCATTCAAGTTAAGGAAGAATACTATAATAAGAATTATTTTTTCTTATATAAAACAATACCAACTACAGATGTAAGAATTAATCCGATTGTAATACCACTTATAATTAAAAGTTTCTTACTACCTGTTTGAGGCATAACTTCATATGAAACTGGATTTTCTACTCTATTACTTTCAATTTGTCCTCCAAAATAGTTTGGAATAACTTTATTGTAGATAGTTCCTTCTGCAGTTTGTTTGACCGTTGGTTTAAAGAGAATACGTAACTTTTTACCAGCGTATTTAGATATAACTTGTTTATCTTTAACTAAGGATACTTTCCAACTTGTGTCAGTCCAATCAACTTTATAGTCATTTGAATCTATTTCTTGACCTAAACCTTTTGCCTTAGAATCATCAGCTAAATAAACTTTTAATGAATCTTTGGTAACTTTAGACACTTCTAAACGTTTTGAATCAAAGTTGTCAGTTAGTGAAATTCCTTTCTCAAGTAGGTCATCAGAGATTGCTAAATTATCTAACTTAGTTAAGTCTAAATCTCCAACATAGTTTAAAACTTGATTTCTTCTAACCATTTGTTTATCAATATTCTTTGAATTATCATCAAACACTTGTTTTTTAGTAGTAAAACTAGGAGTTTTATTTTCTACTTCATTAGATAAAAACTCTCCACTATCAAGTAAAATCGTATAGTTATTTTTAAAATCAGCGTTATCTTTATTAACTGTTACATATACATGTGGTACAGCCAATGCAAACTCTTGTGATTTGTCTTTATTTACTATTTGTAAATACTCTGGTTTTGCCTTAACTGTAACAAGTTGTCCTTGATGATTAATTTCAAATTGATTACTAATATCTTTACCTTCAGGAGTTTCAACTTTTAAAGCATTGAATGTTACTTCATTTGGCAAAGTATCTTTCCATTCAATTTTAGATTGATCTTTTCTAAGGTTTGAAAATTTAACTGTATCTAAGGTGTAAGTCAATTGTTGTCCTTTTAATACTGTTTTTCCGTTAGCACTTTCTTTGATGGAACCATCAACATTGCCTATTGCTACATCTTTAATAGGTTTAGGAATTACATTAATTTTTGGTTTATCAACAATTAATGTATAGTCATTATAAAAAATTGGATTCCTGGTTTTATTAAATGTTGGTGGTGTTGGTTTTGTTGGAGGAGTTTGTTTAATAGGTAAAGGAATTCCACCTATCATTTGATGATAGAATCCCATAAAATCACTACCATCAGGTGCTTTTTGTCCCCAAGCAGGATCAGCTGCACTAAATACATAGGATAAATTATCTACATCATGTAATAAGAACCATGATTGATACTTACTATCTTTACCCTCTGTTGTATCATCACCACCAGTAGAAATTGAACCTAAGTAATCTTTACCATTTGCTTCTTTATTTTTACTACCTCGTAAAACGCTAGTAGCATTAAATACAGCAATTGATTGATTATAATCAATGTCACCAGCTCCAAGCAAACTTGGAATTGTAACTTTTTTATCAGTACCATGTTCAAAAAATTCTAATCCATAGCGAACAGCACCAATACCAGCAACATCTGTACCAATGTACTTTTCACCAACCATTATCATTGGTGGAAGGCCATACTTATTGCTGTAATTATTACCTAAACCTTGAATAGTAACTTTAACATCAACCATTTTTCCAGTTTTTGTATCTTTAAAGACATTAATGTATTTCCAAGATACCCCTTGTTCAAGTTTATATAAGTTACCCCACTCTTTAGTTTTAAGATAATTCTTTAATCCTGGATCCACTTTGGAATTGGATAAAATAGAATTTAATTCACTTTGACTAAAACTTCTTAAACTTCCTTTATCAAAAGTCATATCTTTGCCAGCACTAACGTATGATACATTAGGTAAATCTTTCCCTAGAAATTGAACTACCTGTGATTAAAATCACAG
>NZ_AYYT01000031.1:0-10000 GCF_001435955.1 Ligilactobacillus salivarius DSM 20555 = ATCC 11741
TTGTCTAACAATTGTAAGGCACTTCATTCCAAATATGCTTTTACTTTATGCTTCTAATATTACAAATCCGTACTGACCTATTTCGGATTTTTCATCTACAATATTTTGACCTAAAATTAATTTGGCATGTTTAGGTAAGACAAATTTTATTCCATTGTAGCCAAAATTAAATAAAGCAAATAATCTTCTTTTATCTTTTCTTCTGATAAAACTTACATAATCATAACTATCACTAATCTGGCCCCACTCAAAACTGCCTTCACTTAGAATTTTATAGTTTTGCAACCTAAAATTATTCAACACTTTGATAAAACGCATCATCTTGTCATCTTGATCTTCTTGATTCCAATCCATTCCTACTAGATTACTTGGAAAATCATGTCCTGAAAGCCCTAGTTCTGTTCCATAAGTAATTGCTGGACTACCTTTTAATAAATACATAAAGGTTAACAAGGAGCGCATCAAAGCTTTATTTTCGCGACAGCGCGTTAAAATTCTCGAAGATGTTAGATCATCCAATGTTCTTAAGGTCACTCGACTTAACTTGGTATTTTGAGCTAACATTTGTCGACTTAATTGATACTTAAATTCACTAGCGGCAATTTTCTTATCTCTAGCAAAATTCAATAATAAATTGCCTAAAGCATCATCTGTCATCGCATCAAAATCTCCTAATTGAACTACACTAGTATTGCTCATTTCTGATTTTCCAACTAGGTAGAAATCAGGTTTCATCTTCTTAAGATTTCGGTTTAATAAATGTACAAATTCTCGACTCAATTTATCAGCATGATCCAATATTAATCCATCAATTTCAAAATGTTCTACCCAATATTTTATTGCTTGAATTAGATATGTTTGAACTTCTGGATTTTTTAAATTCAATGTTGGATAATGTGGATTTAACTTACTAAATTTATAATTAGCTCTGACAATATTTTTATTATGTGGATCTTGGCTATATTTAGGTGGAAATCCCTTAATATTAAACCAATCTACATATTTCGCATGTTGTCCCTCTTCTAGAATTTCACGCCATTGTCTCGAATTATCGCTTAAATAAGCTAAATTCATTTTTAGTACTACTTTCATATTGCGACGATGTAAGTTGCTGACTAACATCTTAAAGAGATCTTTATTGCCAAACTGACTATCAATACTATAAAAATCGTTAGTCGTTAATTTAAATGACCCATCGCCTTCAAAAATGGAAGATAGCACAATACCATTAATACCTAAATTTTGTAAATAATCTAGTTTACTTAAAATACCAGTTAGATCTCCACCTAAAATTTGAGTTGTATTATCTTCATTCTCGGATAACTTAGCTAGATTATCGTTGCCGTTAGCAAATCTATCAATTTGGATTTGATACCAGACTGTCTTTGTAACCCAATCTGGAATTTGCGTTACTTGTCGCATATCTCTATTTTCAATGATAAATCCATGTGGTGAATTGGCATTTTCTTCCGTAGCTTCACATAAACGTTGGGCGTCATAAAGTCCCACATTACCGTAAGTATCTGTAACTTTAAATACATACTGTGCTTCATTTTTGTTTAATTTTAATATGACTTCCCAATAATCATGATATCTAGTTGCGAAAGTTTTCTGCATAAAAAAGCTTTCATATCTCCAGCTATCGTTATTATTTCCGCTAACTTCACCTACCAAAACCGTTACATCCGCTAAATCATTGTGGGCTGATTGTAATTGAAGGTGTAATTCATCCTTATTTTCATAATAAGCCATCTCACTTGCTGGTATATGTAATATCGCTGCTTTATTCAACTAACATCCCACCTTTACAATTTCTCTTAGCACTATTATACAACATCGCTTACATTTTAAGAAAAATAAAAAGTATCCGACCCTAATTAAGTCAGATACTTTTACAATCTATTCTTATCTTGCAGTTACTGCTACTAAATCGTCACCATGATTTACTTTTGTATTGTCAACTCGATCAACAGAAGCATAGTTCATAGTGTTTGTAACAACAACCATTACTGTAGTGTCGTAGCCAGCTGCTTTGACTGCATCTAAATCAACAGTTCCTAACTTGTCGCCCTTCTTAACTTTTTGGCCTTGTTTTACGAATGATTCGAAATGTTGACCTTTCAAGTTAACTGTATCAATTCCAACATGTATTAATACTTCAGCACCATTATCTGATTTCAAGCCATAAGCATGCTTAGTTTCATAAGCAACTGTTAATTCACCATCAACTGGAGCATAGATTGTACCATCAGTTGGAACAACTGCAGCACCATTACCCATTGCTAGAGTAGAGAAAACAGGATCGTTTACGTCAGTTAATTTCTTTGATTCACCACTAATTGGAGATGCAACAACTTCATCGTTTAATTTGCTTTCAGCAGCTACTTGTTCTTCAACTTTTGCTTCTGTTTCAGCAGCTTCAGATGCAGATACAACAGGAGCTACTTGTTCTTCTTTCATATGACCTTTACCGTAGATAAATGTCAAGACAAATGCTACAGCGAAACTGATTAATTCAGCAACAACGTACATTGGAATTGATTTTGGATAGATGGATAGGAATCCGATAAATCCAGCAGCACCCATTGAAGCTGCGATAATGTGCATTAAGCCTGCAAATGCAGCTGCCACACCAGAACCAATTAAAGCACAGAAGAATGGGAATTTATACTTCAAGTTTACCCCGAATAAAGCTGGTTCAGTAATTCCTAGTAAAGCAGATACACCAGCAGATGAGGATAGACCTTTCATCTTCTTATCTTTTGTTAAGAAGTAAATTGCGAATGTTGCAGCACCTTGAGCAACGTTAGCCATTGATGCAACAACGAAGATAAAGTCACCGGCACCATGTCCGTTAGCAAATGCTGTAACTAATTGTGTTTCGATTGCAGGGAAACTTTGATGCAAACCTGTCATAACGATTGCAGAATATGTTAAACCAAAAATACCCATACCAACAAAACTTGTTGTGTCGTATAACCATACAATACCGTTTGTTAACATATCAGATACAGTCTTTAGAACTGGTCCAATTACTGTAAATGTTAAGAAACCTGTAATCATAACTGAAAGTAATGGTGTGAATGTGAAGTCAACAGCTGCTGGTAACCACTTGTGGAATCTCTTTTCCAAGAAGGCAAGTACCCATACGGCAGCGATTACAGGAATAACCTGATAAGCGTAGTTTGTTTGAGCAACATGCATTCCGAAGATATCCCAGTATTTAGCAGTCTTACCTAAATCTGGAGAAGTCATAATCATACCAATAGCAGCACCTAAGAAACGGTTAGCACCAAAACGTTTAGAAGCTGAGATTGCAACTAGAATTGGCATGAAGATAAATGGAGCAGCAGACATTAATTGAATCATGTCTGATAAGCCCTTAATAACTGGAGATGTTGAAACAATTGACTTAGGTCCGAATAATCCAGGTTGAGTTAAGAAGTTGTTCAAAGCCATCAACAAACCACCAGCAACTAAGGCAGGGATAATTGGTACAAAAATATCTGATAATAGCTTGATAAATGCCATTACTGGGTTAAACTTTTGACCTTGTTCAGCAACTTTCTTTAAATCATCAGTAGATAATTCCTTTAAACCTGTATCTTTAATCAATTCATCATAGACGTTATTTACATCGCCCGGTCCAATGATAACTTGATATTGTCCGTTTGTTTTAAATGTTCCTTTTACATCTGGATCAGCATCGAGAGCAGCTTGGTTTACTTTCTTATCGTCTTTAAGTACCAAACGTAATCTCGTAGCACAGTGAGCAGCAGCGATTAAATTATCTCTACCAACAGCGTCAACTACATTTTTAGCAACTTTTTTGTGATCCATGATCTACACTTCCTTCTCATCTAAATTTACGTTTTCTTGAAAACGCTTAATGATTATTACACTATTTATGATAACGCATTTTTATTATATGTCAATCGTTTATCACAAAAAATATTTTATTTCTTTTAAAAATCCCTTTAAAACGCTGATGAAATCTATATTTTCTCTACTTAATTAAATTTTATGAATATCGTTTAGCAATTTTGGCTTAAAAATGCTCAAAAATCTCTATTTCAGATAAAAATCCAATATTTCATGACAATTTCAGTGATTTATTCCTTATTTAATCGCTTTTTTACATGCTATAATAATGCTTGTAGTTATGTTATACGATTGACAGTTTTTTCAATATTAAATATAATAACAAATGAGAATACGTTTACAATAATAGGAGGAATTATTATGGAATGGACACGTGAATCACGTTATAAAAAATATTCTGAATGGGATGCGGAAACTTTACTGAAGTTACAGGCACAAGCAACAGCTTCAAAATACCAAATGTCTTATCATATTCGCCCTCAATCAGGCTTATTAAATGATCCTAACGGTTTTTCTTACTTTAATGATGAGTACCATGTTTTCTATCAATCTTATCCATTTGGTGCAGTTCATGGTTTGAAATCTTGGGTTCATTTAACTTCTCCAGACTTAGTTCACTGGAAGAACCTCGGATTAGCAATCAATGCTGATACTAAATACGATAGTCATGGTGCTTACTCTGGTTCAGCACGTGTTATCGATGATAAATTATTCTTAATGTATACTGGTAATCATCGTAGTAAAGAATGGGTTCGTTACCCTTATCAAATTGGTGCGATCATGGACAAGGACAACAATATTACTAAACTTGATAAACCTATGATTGAACCTGTAGATCATATAACAGAACATTTTCGTGATCCACAATTACTAAAACATCGCGATGAATACTTTGTTATCTTAGGTGCTCAAGATGCTGAAACAAAGACTGGTAAAATCTCACTCTTCCGTTCAAAAGATTTAAAGAACTGGCAAGACCTAGGTTATCTTGATTTTACTGAAGAAGAAATGGGATACATGGTAGAATGCCCTAATTTAGTCTTTGTTGATGATCAACCTGTACTTATTTTCTGCCCACAAGGTTTAGATAAGAAAGTTGCTGATTATGAAAATATCTATCCTAATATGTATATTGTTGGTTCAGATATTCGTTTAGACAAAGCTAAATTCAATACTGATCAAAAAGCACCTCTAAATCTTGACGATGGTTTTGATGTTTATGCTACACAAGCATTCAATGCACCTAATGGTAAAGCTTATGCTATTTCTTGGATTGGACTTCCTGACATCTCTTATCCAACTGATAGTGAAAACTGGGCTAACTGCTTAAGTCAGGTTAAAGAATTATCTGTAGTTGATGGTGAATTATACCAACGCCCTGTTCCAGCTATGGCATCACTTAGAGAAGAAGGAACTCTTGTTAGAAGTGAAGAAGTATTTGATGGCCAACAAATTGTCCACTCTGCAGCTTCAAAACATTATGAATTAAAACTTGATCTTACAGCTGGTCAAAATGGTAAATTATTCCTAGCAGCTAATAAAAATCTATCCCAAGGAATTGAAATTAAATTCTCTACTGCTGATGATGCTTTCCTTACAGTAGATCGTAGTGAGGCTGGTATTCCTTTCGCAGAAGATTACGGTACAACTAGAACTATTGCTTTGCCAGCTAACAAACAACTTAGCTTAGATATATTCGTTGACGGTTCCGTTTGCGAAATCTTTGTTAATAATGGTAGACATACCTTAACTTCAAGATTTTTTGCTCCTGATGGTAATAATAAGATTGCATTTATTAGTGATAAAAAGCTACAATATACTGGTACCTATTGGAATATGAAAAATATTTAGTTAAGGAGTGAAAGTTATATGCGAGCTAAATTAAGCGACGTTGCTAAAAAGGCTGGCGTTTCTCCTACAACTGTTTCACGTGTTATTAATAATTACGGTTATATTAGTGATAAAACTCGTAATAAAGTACATGAAGCAATGAAGGAGTTAAATTACCAACCTAACTCATTAGCCCGCTCGCTACATGGTAAAAAGACTAATCTAGTTGGTTTAATATTTCCTGGTGTTTCCAATCCATTTTTTGGTGAATTGGTCGAAGAAATAGAAAATAAACTTTTTGAAGATGGTTATAAAGTTATCTTATGTAATGCTGCTTATAATAAAGAAAAAGAACGTTCTTATTTAAGAATGCTCTTAGCCAATCAAGTTGATGGAATTATTGCCGGTGCTCATAATTTAGGTATCGATGAGTATCAAGAATTTGGTTTGCCAATCGTTTCTTTTGATAGAAGTTTATCTGAAAATGTTCCTATTGTTAGTTCGGATAACTATAAAGGTGGAGTTATTGCTACTCAAGAGTTGTACGATGCTGGTTGTCGACATATATATTTTGTAGGTAATCCAGTTCAAAAAGGTAATCCAACTGACCATCGACTTTCAGGGTATCGTGATACAATTAAAAAGTTAGGTTTAACCTTACATATTCATCCTGTATCTTTTTCAGAAACACCTATGCTCAAAATTATGGCAATTAAGCAACTACTTTCTGAGCACAAAGCAGATGGAATCGTATGTACCGATGATCTTACTGCATTGCTAGTCATTCAAGCAGCACAAGAACTTGGTATTAATATTCCTGAACAATTAAAGATAACTGGTTTTGATGGTACTAAATTTATCCAACAATATCATCCTGAATTATCAACTGTTGTTCAACCTACTAAAGATATTGCTGCTTTATTGGTTAAACTTCTAGAACGTAGAATTGCTCATCCTGATGAAGATCTAAAACAAAAAAGTTATATTTTACCTATTAGATTCATTAAGTCTAAAACAATTTCAGACAATTAAAAAAGTTCCTATCGAAAACCGGTAGGAACTTTTTACTATGCATATATCTATTCTATTATTCATGAGATAAATAAAAAAGCCAGGAATTACTTCCTAGCTCTCATTTGCACGGCGACTTCCTACCCTCGCAAGAGGCGTTCCTCTAACTACTCTCGGCGTTACGAAGCTTAACTTCTGTGTTCGGAATGGGAACAGGTGTATCCTTCGTGCCATCATCACCGCACTATTTACTTGAGATTTTATTCTCTCAAAACTAGATATCATTTATCTCTTTCACCGAAAACTCACGTTTTCTCTACTTGGTTAAGTCCTCGATCGATTAGTAATGGTCCGCTCCATGCCTCGCAGCACTTCCACTTCCATCCTATCTACCTGATCATCTTTCAGGGATCTTACTTACTTACGTAATGGGAAATCTTATCTCGAGGTGAGTTTCGCACTTAGATGCTTTCAGCGTTTATCTCATCCATACTTAGCTACCCAGCGATGCTCCTGGCGGAACAACTGGTACACCAGCGGTATGTCCATCCCGGTCCTCTCGTACTAAGGACAGATCCTCTCAAATTTCCTACGCCCGCGACGGATAGGGACCGAACTGTCTCACGACGTTCTGAACCCAGCTCGCGTACCGCTTTAATGGGCGAACAGCCCAACCCTTGGGACCGACTACAGCCCCAGGATGCGATGAGCCGACATCGAGGTGCCAAACCTCCCCGTCGATGTGAACTCTTGGGGGAGATAAGCCTGTTATCCCCAGGGTAGCTTTTATCCGTTGAGCGATGGCCCTTCCATACGGAACCACCGGATCACTAAGCCCGACTTTCGTCCCTGCTCGACTTGTAGGTCTCGCAGTCAAGCTCCTTTATGCCTTTACACTCTGCGAATGATTTCCAACCATTCTGAAGGAACCTTTGGGCGCCTCCGTTACCTTTTAGGAGGCGACCGCCCCAGTCAAACTGCCCACCTGACACTGTCTCCCGCCGTGATTGCCGGCGAGGGTTAGAGTGTTCATACAACGAGGGTAGTATCCCACCAATGCCTCCATCGAAACTAGCGTTCCGACTTCTACGGCTCCTACCTATCCTGTACAAGTTGTACAAACACCCAATATCAAGCTACAGTAAAGCTCCATGGGGTCTTTCCGTCCTGTCGCGGGTAACCCGCATCTTCACGGGTATTATAATTTCACCGAGTCTCTCGTTGAGACAGTGCCCAGATCGTTACGCCTTTCGTGCGGGTCGGAACTTACCCGACAAGGAATTTCGCTACCTTAGGACCGTTATAGTTACGGCCGCCGTTTACTGGGGCTTCAATTCTGAGCTTCGCTTACGCTAACCCATCCTCTTAACCTTCCAGCACCGGGCAGGCGTCAGCCCCTATACTTCATCTTACGATTTTGCAGAAACCTGTGTTTTTGATAAACAGTCGCCTGGGCCTATTCACTGCGGCTGAGCTTGCGCTCAGCACCCCTTCTCCCGAAGTTACGGGGTCATTTTGCCGAGTTCCTTAACGAGAGTTCTCTCGCTCACCTTAGGCTACTCGCCTCGACTACCTGTGTCGGTTTGCGGTACGGGTGATTAAACTCTAACTAGAAGCTTTTCTTGGCAGTGTGACGTCTCTCACTTCGCTACTAAATTTCGCTCCTCATCACAACTTGTCCTTAAGTAGATAAGCATTTGACTCATCTACAGACTTATTGCTTGAACGTACATATCCAACAGTACGCATCGATAGCCTCCTGCGTCCCTCCATTGTTCAAACAAGTTTAACCAGTACAGGAATCTCAACCTGTTATCCATCGCCTACGCCTCTCGGCCTCGGCTTAGGTCCCGACTAACCCTGGGAGGACGAGCCTTCCCCAGGAAACCTTAGTCATACGGTGGACCAGATTCTCACTGATCTTTCGCTACTCATACCGGCATTCTCACTTCTAAGCACTCCACCAGTCCTTACGGTCTAGCTTCGCCGTCCTTAGAACGCTCTCCTACCATGTACCTTACGGTACATCCACGATTTCGGTAATGTGTTTAGCCCCGTTACATTTTCGGCGCAGGATCACTCGACTAGTGAGCTATTACGCACTCTTTAAATGGTGGCTGCTTCTAAGCCAACATCCTAGTTGTCTATGCAATTCCACATCCTTTTCCACTTAACACATATTTTGGGACCTTAATCGGTGGTCTGGGCTGTTTCCCTTTCGACTACGGATCTTATCACTCGCAGTCTGACTCCCGGATATAAATCTGTGGCATTCGGAGTTTATCTGAATTCAGTAACCCAAGACGGGCCCCTAGTCCAAACAGTGCTCTACCTCCACGATTCTTAACTCCGAGGCTAGCCCTAAAGCTATTTCGGAGAGAACCAGCTATCTCCAAGTTCGTTTGGAATTTCACCTCTACCCACACCTCATCCCAGCATTTTTCAACATACACGGGTTCGGTCCTCCAGTGCGTTTTACCGCACCTTCAACCTGGACATGGGTAGGTCACCTGGTTTCGGGTCTACGTCAACGTACTATCTCGCCCTATTCAGACTCGCTTTCGCTACGGCTCCGGACTTTCCTCCTTAACCTCGCACGCTAACGTAACTCGCCGGTTCATTCTACAAAAGGCACGCCATCACTCATTAACGAGCTCTGACTACTTGTAGGCATATGGTTTCAGGAACTATTTCACTCCCCTCCCGGGGTGCTTTTCACCTTTCCCTCACGGTACTGGTTCACTATCGGTCACTAGGTAGTATTTAGCCTTGGGAGATGGTCCTCCCGGATTCCGACGGAGTTTCACGTGTTCCGCCGTACTCAGGATCCTGAACTGAGGAAACGAAGTTTCGCTTACGAGGCTATCACTCTCTTTGGCTAATCTTCCCAGATTATTCAACTACTTCATTTCTTGGTAACTCAAATGTTCAGTCCTACAACCCTAAGAAGCAAGCTTCTTAGTTTGGGCTCTTCCCGGTTCGCTCGCCGCTACTGAGGGAATCGAATTTCTTTCTCTTCCTGTGGGTACTTAGATGTTTCAGTTCCCCACGTCTACCTTCAACTAAGCTATGAATTCACTTAGTGATAACAGGCGGTAAAACCTGTTAGGTTTCCCCATTCGGAAATCTCCGGATCATAGTTTACTTACAACTCCCCGAAGCATATCGCAGTTAGTCACGTCCTTCATCGGCTCCTAGTGCCAAGGCATCCACCATACGCCCTTAATAACTTAACCTAATATTATCTAACGATAATAGGTTATGAGTTTAGCGATTA
>NZ_AYYT01000032.1 GCF_001435955.1 Ligilactobacillus salivarius DSM 20555 = ATCC 11741
CAGACAGACAGACAGACAGACAGACAGACAGACAGACAGACAGACAGTAGCATAAGTTTATACAAATATCAAGAAAAGTTAGCTCTAGGACTAAGAAGTCCCAGGGCTTATTTGTGTTGTGTCATAAATCTGAAGTATTTAAACCTCTGTAGTAATGTTACTGCTGTTAGAAAGGTGGTGGCATAATGCTAGAAAGAGAAGTTGAAAACGTTATTGAACAACACCTAAGAAAAAATAAATGGATTGTAGATGTTGGATTTAAAAATAGACAGGTTTATAGACAATCACCCAGAACAGAAGAAGAGAGAAACAAGTTATTGAAAGATCTTGATTCTAGGAGATTCCCTGATTTTATTTTATATGAAAGTAACAAAGTTCAAAAACCTATAGCAATTATTGAAACTAAAAGATCAGAACATAAAAATTTAGAAGATGCTAAAGAACAAGGAATGAAATATGCAAAAAAACTGGGAGCAAAATTTCTCTTTTTATATAATTTTAACCGTTATTTAAGTTATTATGTTCCAAATGAGAAATCATTATTAATTGATAATGTGGAAGTTAATAATATTTTGCCATTATCTATTTTGAAAAAATTTACAAGTAATGAGTTAAAAATTAGTGGAACTGCAGAGATAAGATCTAAATCAGATTTAATTAACCTTTTTAGAGTAGCAAATAATAAACTACGTGAAGCAGGAGTTAATGCTGGTGTAACAAGATTTTCAGAGTTCTCAAATTTACTTTTTTTAAAGCTAGTTAGTGACCTAAATGAAGAAAGAAATTACAATATTAAAGATGAGTTTTTATGGGATACTTATAAAACGTATGAAGGAAATGCTTTAATAAACTATATTAACAATACAGTAATTGATGGATTAAATAAAAAATTTGATAGTAGTGAAGAAGATAATGGATTATTTACACCTTTACACATAAAAGATCCAATAAAATTAAAAGAAATTGTAGATAAGTTAGATACTTTAAATTTTAAGAAAATTGATACAGATATAAAAGGTGACGCATTTGAATATTTTATCCAGAAATACAATCAAACTAATAATGATTTAGGAGAATATTTCACACCGAGACATATTGTTAGATTTTTGAATGATATTGTAAAACCTACATATGGGGACAAGATATATGATCCTTTTTGTGGAACTGGGGGAATGCTGATTGTTGCATTTGAAAGAATTTTAAATGAACTAGAAGAAAGAGGAAAGCTTGATGAAGATACCTTAACGAATCTAAGGGAACAAACTATCTGGGGTGGTGAAATATCAGATACTGCTAGAATTGCAAAGATGAATATGATTCTTTCTGGTGATGGCCATAGCAATATTATGCAACATGATAGTTTTATGAATCCTGTTTCTGATAAATATAATATTGTTATTTCCAATATTCCATTTAACATGGAAGTAACTAACGAACAAAGTTCATTATACGAACCAGATATTAAAAAAGGTAATGCTGTAGCAATATTACATATCCTAAAAGCTCTAAAAAATAATAATCCATATTCAAGAGCTGCAATTATTGTTCCAGACGCAGTTCTTAATGATAAGTCAATGAAAGATTTGAGAAAGAATATTGTTTCTTCAGGGCAACTTCTAGGAATAGTATCATTACCTTCTAAAGTGTTTTTACCATATACAGAGGCTAAAACTAGCATATTAATTTTTGGTAGTAAAACAAATATCCCAACTGAAAATATATTTGTTTATAAGGTAAAAAATGATGGATATACTCTAACAACTCGAAGAAGAAAAATATCAGGAATTAATGATTTGGATAATTTTATTAGCATACACGAAGAAATGCTTGAAACTAATTACAATAAAAAATTGAATTATGACAATTTATTTTATATTTCCAGAAAAGATATTCTAGATGAAAAGAATAAAAGTTTATTGTTAACACAATATCATGATGAGCAAATAACAGGATATATAAGACTATCTGATATTTTAGAACAAGTTAAAGAAAAAAATACTGAACATTTCGAAACTGCAAGTATTACTAACGCAGAGTTTTGGGGAATGCCTTTAGGTGAAGAATTATGGGGAGAAAACTTTATATCCGTTACATCAGAAAATAATATTAATTATAATGTGGTAAGAGAAAAATACATTAGTTTCAACCCTTCAAGAGCTAATGTGGGATCTTTTGGAATTAATATGTCAAACACACCTGTAGCTGTTTCAAATGCCTATCCTACGTTTAGGTTAAAGCAGGGAATGGAGTCTAGGTATTTAATGGAATACATATATCTACAACTTACACATAATTCTAGGGTTATTGAAGATATTGCAGAAAGATCATATGGAACTATCAGACAAGCGTTAAACGCTACTGAGTTCTTAAAATTACAAATCAAGGACATCAGTTTTGACGAACAACAGAAAATTGTTAATACTGTAGAGAAAAAACATTCCCAAGTATTACAGATACAAAAGGAACTTAATAATTTAAACCTTGAATAGGTAAAAATAGTCAAAGAAATTAATGTCAAAAAATGCAGATAAATTACTTCCTGATAAGTTAGAACTATCAAATTTTTTGAAATTTATCGAGAAAAATAATAAAAAATATTTTACGAGCTTTTTTAATTGAAAGCTCGTTTTGTTTTGTCATAAAAAATGTGTTTCTGGTATTTTTGAATAAAATAAATACATATACAAGGAGGTAGAGGAATAATGAAGAGACAAATAGCAAACTTTTCAGAAAGAATTAAAGCATGTTTTTTATTTCCGCTTGCACTTATATTACTTGTAGTTATGGCAGTAAGTGGATATTACGATAAAGACGATTATGATTGGAGAGAGTATGACGATTATGTTGGAAAAAGATTTGATAGATGGGCTAAAAGTCAAGTTTTCTTTGGGAATCCACCATTGGAATTATTTCAAAAAAAGATCATGCAATTATCAGCAAATGATTTATTGAAATTGAGATTAAAATTAGAATCTCAAAAAAGAAATATTGAATCAATTGAGAAAGGATTGCTTTATATCGGAGCCACTATAAACGCTGTATTTTTCATGAGTTGCTTGTTTATTATGAGAGATATATTTACTTCAAAAAATGGGAATAACTATTTAGAGTTAGTAGTATATGCGTTAATAGGCTACTTAATCCTTGTGATAATTATTATGAGTATTATTCAAACTGGCAAAAATATAACCGATAACAAGTTATTTTTAGTTAAAGAAACAATAAAACGACAATAAATCAAACGTAAATCAGACTATAAAAAGCTTGAATTTATGCGTTTTTTTAGATGTTTAGAACATAAAATCAAACATATTTCGACAATAAATCAGCAATAAAAGAAGGGTGATTTAATTTGAATACTAAAGAGCTAATTACTTTAGCTGTTGAGAATAAAGAAAGAGAATATAATAGCGAAGAAACTAAAATTAAGGGATTACTTAAATTTATGGGCTTGGTTTCGTTTAATATAACTGATCAACAGCTACCAAAGAAAGAAATTTTTAAGCATTGGAGATCTTTTTTAATACATAATCCATTAGTATTATTTAAAGTTATCTGTTATCCAATTATCAATTTTGTATTAGTTTGTTTAAATATATTTTATAGTATTTGTAATCTTGTTGATAAAACAATAGTAGCTACGGCTTGCGTAATGCCTATTATATATTGGTTTTCACAAAAAAGTGATAATAAGATGAGTGTATCAGAGTTATTTAATAGTTATGGTTGGCTTTTTGTATGGTTTATGTTGATTATAATTATTGCTAAGATGATGTATCTAATGACAGTAGATGTAGTGACAAATAGGATAAATGAGTTTTACAAAAAAACTTTTCTAACACCTTTCAAACTAATTGATTTAGTACATATAACTATTTGGTATCAATCAACCACAGGGAAAGTAACAGCTGCTGAATATAACATTGATAAAGATTACTACAAACTTAAATTTAGTAAGGAAGAAATTTTACAGATATTAATTCAGGATAAATTAACTTTAGATGAATTGAGCATGTATTACGATACTTTGTCGAGTGTTGATAAATTCTTTTTAATGAATGAATTTGCTAGGAAATCAGAAAGTGATTATGCTGAAAAGTCAAAAATTAAAAGATTAGCTAAAGGTGTATATATGGAACGAAAAGGAATTGCAAAAAGGTAAAATGCACATCTAGAGATACATTTATATGGTACTGCAATGTATCTTTAAATGTACTCTTATAGACAATTTGTATCCTATAAGCAGATAATTTGTTACCTTAGAGGTTTTGAATCAAAAAAGTGATTAGACGAAAAAATCCACCTAGAAACATAACAATTCTAGGTGGATAATCCATTTTTGTAGGAGATTTAATTTATATAACCATTATACTATTTTTTATCTTTAAAGTTCAGATCAATTGTCACAACTCGGTCACTTTTTTTCATGTATTCTCTAATGACAACTCTAAAAAAGGTAGTTAGATTCATTTCTTCTTTGACGTTATCCATGAAGTCGATAATATCTTTATCTTTTTCTTTATCCATTTGAAATATATAGTTTTTTTTAGCTCTTCTTTCAGCCATAGGTCACACCACCTCAGTATAGTTTTACTATTACTTACACTATTATATTATCATTAAAAGAATTGTATTGCAATTATTTTTAATGAAAGACAATAAAAATACATTGCTTTTTTGTTGTCGAAGTTGTATATTATGAGTATAGAAACACTTAACCAAAAAAGGAGATGTTTTGTATGGAAAAGACTAACAAATCTTTATTAGCTGCAACATTGGTTGCAGGTACATTAGTAGCAGGAACAAATATTAATAATGTAAAAGCTGATACAGTTCCAGCTAATGACAATAATAAAACTACAGAAGCTAATACACCAGTAGCTAATAATAAACAAACAGCTCAAGCCAATGTAGATACAGCTAAGAAAAACCAAGCTAAAGCTCAAGAAAACTTGAATCAAGCAAAGAGTGACTTAGATGGTGCTACAAATGATGTAAATGGGGCAACTTCTGATGTAAATCAAGCACAATCTGATTTAGATAAGGCTAAAGAAAATAAGGCTGAAGCTACACCAGAAAATATTGATAAAACTAAAACAGATATTGTTAATCAAGAACAAGCAGTATCTGATGCAAATAAGGCAGTTACTGACGCTCAAACTAATGTGACTGATAAGCAAAATAGTGTAGATAAGGCAACTTCTGATGTGAATGCAGCTCAAGATGTTGTTAATAATGCACAAAATGAAGTAAATAAAGCTCAAGAAAACGTTGACCAAGCACAAAAGATTCTTGATGGTACAAATGCCCAAGAAGTAAAAGATAATGTTACAAAGACAGAAAATCAAGTTAAGCAAGATCAAACAGATTTAGCTAATAAGCAAAATACTGTTAAAGATACACAAACTAGCTTAGATAATGCTAAGGATCAAGTATCTAAAGATACACAAGCAGTAAATCAAGCTAATCAAGATGTAACAGCTAAGCAAAATACAGCTGACAAGACGCAACAAGCTCAAGATAAAGCACAATCTGATGTAAATGCAGCTCAAAACGTTGTTAATAACGCACAAGGCAAAGCTGATGACGCTAAGAAAGTACTTGATGGCACAAATGCTCAAGAAATTAAAGATCAAGCAGCGGCTACTAAAGCACAAGTAGCTGTAGATGAAATTGATGTACAAAGTAAACAAAATAGCGTAAATAATGCTCAAACAGCAGTAAATAAAGCACAATCTGATGTAAATAATGCTAAAGCAGAAAATGATAAGGCACAACAAGCATTAGTAGACGCTCAAGATAAAGCTAACAAAACACAACAAGCTTTGAATGACGCTAAGACACAACGTGATAATGCTAGTCAAAAGGTAAATTCTATTACAGACCAATTGAATAGTATTAATACGATCGTGCTACCAGATGGGTATGCTAAAGTCAAAAATTGGTCTGAACTACAACAATTTAGTGAAGATGGTTATAAGTTAAATAATTTCAAACATAGTGAAAAAGATAAGGAAATAACATTAAATCCTACAAAATTAACTGCAGAACAACAAAGAGATTTAACTTTATGGATTGCTCAAGTTTTAAATACTGCAAGGGAAAGTGCAGGAGTTAATAATAGAAATGTTGTTACAGATGACTCATTGAAGTATGCAAAGGTTATCGCCGATAATTATTGGGATAAATTTGATCATGATACTTCTGCTTTAGAGAAAGGTGAAAATGCAATAGGTGGTGTTTCATTTAGTCAAGAATCAATTTCATTAGGATATGTATCTGATGAGACTATTACATTAGATGAATTAAAAGAGGCAATTTACAGCAGCATTTTAGATATGATTTTTGATGATGGTGACTCTAATTGGGGACACGCTGCTCAACTAACAGGAATGGGATTATTGAGTTTTGGTGATCCAGATGAAATTTATTTTGGTTTTTCTATTGATAGAAATGGAGTACTTCATTATGAAAATTATGAACCAAGTAAAATTGACAGTTCAATTGTATACACTATTCCAGACAACATTTCTATGTTACAAGCACAATTAGCAAATGCTCAATCTGATTTACAAACTAAGCAAGCAGCATTTGAGACAGCTACTTCCAATAATGCTAATGCTCAAAATACATTAGCTAGTGCTAAAACAAATACTCAAAATGCTAGTCAAGATTTAGCAACTAAACAAGCAACTTTAGATAAAGCTAATACCAACTTAAATAATGCTCAACAAGCGTTGAAAGCAGCTCAAACTAAATTAGCTAACGATCAAGAATTAGCTAAGAATGCTCAAGAAGCATTAGATAACTTGAGTGCAGATTTAAAGACAAAACAAGCAAATTATGATAATGCAGTTAAGGCTTTAAATGACGCTAAAGCAGATTTACAAGCTAAACAAACAGTATTAGCAAACGCTAAAGCAGAAAATGATAAGGCACAACAAGCATTAGCTAGTGCTAAAACAGCTTTGGAACAAGCTCAAACTACATTAAATGCTGATAAAGCTAATGTAACAAACGTGGAAGCAAAATTAGTTCAAGCACGTTCAGACGTTGATAAGGCAACAGCCAAACTAATTAACGATCAAGACGCAGCTCAAGCTGCTAAGGAAGCTTTGGCAAACTTAAATGCTGATGTTAAAACAAAACAAACAAACTTAGACAAAGCTAAAGCAGAATTAGCAGATAAGCAAGCAGCTTTGAAGAACGCTCAAACAGAACTTGCAGCTAAGCAAGCAGTGCAAGCAGACGCACAAAAAGCTTTGGGACAAGCACAAGCAGATTTAGCAACAGCAAAAGCTAATGTAGAAAACGCTAAGGCTGAACTAAAAGCATTACAAGATAAATTAGCAAACTATGAAAATGCTGATGAAATCTTAGCAAATGCACAACAAGCATTAGTAGACGCACAAGCTAAATTGGATAAGGCTAAAGCAGTACAAGCAGACGCACAAAAAGCTTATGATACAGCAAAGGCAGATTATGAAGCTAAAGCAGCTCAAACTAAGGAAGCTGAAACTGTATTAGCTAAGTTTATTGCTCAAGAACAAGCACAAAAAGCTATTGAAGAGGCAGAAGCTAAGGCTAAGGCACAAGCAGAAGCTAAAGCAAAGAATACATTCTTCTATTTAGCTGATGGGAAAGTATATGATGAAAAAGGTCATATCATGGTAGGTTATACAGTTAAGGGCGATCAAATTTTCAACGAACGTGGTGAATTAATTGGTACCCTTACAAAAGAACCAACAACACGTATGATGAAACAAGCAGTAGTAAAAGCAAATGTATTACCTCAAACAGGTAATAAGAAGGCAGATAATATTACTTTAGCTGGTGCGATTGTAACAGCATTGGGTAGCGTTCTTGCTTTAATCGGTTTGGGTAAGCGTGAAGATTTAGACTAATTTATTTTAATGATAATATGTAGCGAGCTTCTTATTTTAGAGGCTCGCTTTATTTTTTGAGGTGGAGAATTTATGGCAAATAAAAGTAAAAAAATAGATGAAAGAATCGAAGAAGCATATAGAAATTCAATTCTTGAAAAGAAATCTAGAAAACCTAAATTAAAAGAAGCAAAAAGTAAACTACCTATAAAAATAAAAGCAGCAATTATATCATTATTAACATCAGCTACGGAATTAATACTGATTTACTATGGTAAAACAGATTTCTTAAAACAACTCGGATACCAAGTGCATAGTTTTAACATTTACGGATTATCAATAATTTATGCTGTACTATGTGGTTCAATATTATATTTAATGAAAAATATTAATCTTAGCTTTAGTATAGGATATCTAATTCTTACTGGAGTATTATTCATTAGTATATTTTTTCTTGCAATAATAGGTGCTTATAATATTGAAATCATACAAACTCTAACGAGTTTAGCATTTATTATTTTAGTATCCACATTAATTGTGGTTCTAGTAGAAGGATATTATGAATCATTTTTCGATTGGTTAAAAAAAGATTCAGATGATAAGTATGATATAGCTAAGATAATTTTCATTTGGGGAATAATAACGTGGATTATAGGAATGGTTTCAACTTTCAAATAGTATCATAAAAAAAGCAATAAAGGCTTCTTCTGATAATATAAACTTAAATTGAAGGAGATGTTTTTATGGAAAAATTAAAAAAATATCCATTTTTTATATTGTTACATTGGCTACCTTTTCTTATTACCAGTTTTTTGTGTATATTTTCTCTAAAAAATAGTTTTTTTTATATAGTTAAAGAAAAAGCAGACTCTGATACAGCAATTGTAGTCTTGATAACTGTTATTATAGCAGAACTTGGAGCTGCTATAGCATTCCCAAAATTAATAAAAGAATTGAAGGAAGAATACATAAGGAGTAAAAATTATAAAAAATATATGATACGGATTGCAACAATCATAGTACTAGAAATAAGTATAGTTTTGTTTACTTTTTCTGTGACAATGATCTATGGTATATTTTTATACATTTTTACAATTATATTTTTTTCGCTTATTTTTTTAGATTAAAAAGAGGGAAGATTTTTTGTGAAAAAGTGTCTTTACAATTATTATCATCTATACTTTTATTTTTATATATAGAATAGGGTGTGTAAAATGAAAGAATTAGATAATTTAGGAAGAAAAATAGATGGCTGGTTAGATAAAAATATTAGAGGTTGGCTAGATAAACATTGGAAATCACTAACAACCTGGATATATGTGATTATTGTAGTTGTATTTATTGCATTGCAGAGAGTTCCTGAAAATATTAAATATCATAGTAAGGTATTAGCTTGTTTTGTTATCACATTTGTCGTATTAATTACGCTAATAGTATTATTTTTAACTATTTATTTACCAAGAAATTCTAAAAAATAAGGGGAAAGTCTATTCAGAAAGAGGTTTTTTAAGTATGGAAATGAATTTATCAGAAAGATTAGCTAATTGGTTAATTAAAAATTGGAAAGATATATGTTTTATAGAGATATTTGTTTTAATCGGGTGGTCTATACTTATGTATGCCCTTTACTTACTAGATGAAAAGTACATGCAAAAGTTTTATTTGTTAAATTGAGAGAAAAATACGTGATATATTGGATTTGAATTGATGAGATGAAACTTAGTTTGGGGGAAATTAAGAGCATACAACATGATAAAAAATTAGGTTTTACAATTGAAGTAGACTTATAAAATGGTATAGTTAAGATAGTAAATAAATTAATGGAGAAAAGTTATGAAAAAAGGTTTAAAAGTATTTTTGAAATGGAAATATTGGACTTCATGGAAGTATTGGACGAGTGTTTTTTTACTTTTTGGAGGATTAGTTTATTTTTTTAAAATTAATTTTTTTTTAGTAGCTCCCAGAATTAATAGTATCATTTTATATGTATTACTATTTGTAGCGATAGCTTTATTTGAGGCTGCTTGTATAGTTATTTGGAGGGGATATGAGAAATAAAAGGTATAGATTACCAGTTGGTTATTTAAAAAAAGTAGAATATTTAGAAAAATTTAGTTTAAAAGAATTAGAGTTGTATCAGGCATATCTAAAGTCTGTTATCGAATTTGGAAAAGCAGTAGTAGGGAGTATTATTGCTGCAATCATTGCAATTTTTGTTGCAAATTATGATAAAACGATTTATCCTGTTTTATCGGATATTATTAGAGTATATATTAGTAAAAAGGAAATAACTGATACTGGATTAAAAATAATGTTGATGAGAATAAATTTTAGTGTAATTATAGTGATCTCTATACTATTAGCAATATATATTAGCAGATTAATGAATGCGTATAGAGAAAATAGTATTGTAGAGTATGTTATTAATAGTAAGCAAAAAGATATGGAGATAATGAAATATGGAAACCGTATAAGACATAGAAAAAGAGAAAAAAGGGGATAGATATGAAAAAATATAATTATTACTTTGTGATTGAATTTTTTTTAATAATTATAGCTATAGTATATAATGTTAATTTGTATAATTTTAATAAAAAACTAAATGATAATTTGGGAGAAAATACATCATTAATTATACGTTCGTTTAAAATGTTTTCTTTTGAAGATGGCAAGGCATTTAATTATTTATTTGGAGCTATACTAATAATTCTTTTTGCCAGTATTATTATAGCATCAGGTTGGATTAAATATTTCAAATATAACATTAGTGAATTATTATTAATAAATATTATATGTACTTTTTTTAATATTACAATAATAATTTTTACGCTTGTATTGATAAACAATCCTATATTATGGGGCTTTTTAGTATTATGTGGAGTTGGTAGTTACATATTTTTTATAATGGGAGTGTAATATGCGTTGACATATTTGCTAGATTAAAAAATGAATAAGATCATTTTCCAGTCACTTAGTTGGCTGGATTTTTTATTGTCCTTTTTTTGTGTCATCAATTTAGCACTTTTTAAAATTTCGTATAAAGTTAGAATCATGATTTAACGTCATTATTAAAAAGGCTGTAAATCAAAAATAATTTAGGACGGTGATTTTGATGGTAACTTAGAAAAACTATAAATTTTCAGAATAAGGAAAGGAGAAAAAGTTTATGAAAATAATAAATAAAACTCTTAAAAAATTGTCTCAGACAATGATGTTATCTTTCCTACTTGCTCCAATTTTTATAAGTTCTACTCAAGCTTTCGCAGATAGTGTGGGGGGGGGTACAAACTCCTGAGCAAGCAGAGAAGTTAAGACAACAGGAAAAAGATAAATTAGAAAAGTATCTAAAAGCAAGTAAAGACGCAGAAGAATTTAATAAGAATGGTTCTACTCAACTTACAAATGCAGTTAATGGCACAAAACAATATTCTAACGTATTAACAGTTACTCAAAATCCAACTAAGGAGATACACGTAACTCCAGATGAATATTGGAATAAAAAAGCAGAATTACAAAAAAATTATGACACTCAAACTAAAGACATTTTAGATAAAACTCAAGCAGCTAAAGATCTAACTCAAAAAGAAAAAGACGCACAAGCTAAATATGATAAAGCTTATGCAAAATATAAAGAAGACTATGCTGCCTGGGAAAAAGAAACTAAGCAATTTCTTGAGAAAACTGCCTCTGAAACAGGGTGGTCAGTTCAACAAGTACTTGATTAGAAAACGGGCGCAAACCTC
>NZ_AYYT01000033.1 GCF_001435955.1 Ligilactobacillus salivarius DSM 20555 = ATCC 11741
GATTTACGCCCATTTGTTACTAAAACTTGATTAACTTCATCAAAAACTTGTGTAACATGATTACCGATAACAACTTGATATTGTCCCCCTGCTTTCATAACAGTAACGACACCATCCATATTATTCAGAATATCGTCATTTGCGATAGATTCATCTTTCAATTTAAAACGTAAACGAGTAATACAATGTTTTAAAGAAATAATATTTTCCTTTCCACCTACATTAGTAACAATATCTTTTGCTAAATTAGTATATTTTTCCATTATAAAATCCTCCATTTGAATTTAGTAAATGAAGGTTTAGCCAACTGAATGTAACTATCCAATAATGATTTACTAATTTGTATTTGTATGTCTAATTAATTTTTCAATATGTATAGTTAGATAGATTAATTCGTCACTTGCGAGTCTGCAATTGTATTCATTTTGTATAAAATTTAGAACTTTTTCAGCAGCTTAATAAGCATCTGGATATTGAAGTTTGATGATCTCGAGCATAGATGAATCAGTCTTTTCAACTGATATTTGGTTAGAAGAAATTCTTTGGGCCAGGTAACGCAAGTGAGTTACGAAGCGATAGTAATAAGCGGAATGTTCATCAATTTCCTGATGGCAAGCGTATTTTAAAATCTGGATTACTTTTTGGATAAATTGTGTCAATCCATCTAAATCGTCAATAGTCTGATTCATATGTGCTTCTACAATATGCATTGTAATAAAACCTGCCTCATCTTCAGGGAGTTTAATTCCAAATTGTTGATTAATAATATCTAGTGCTTCTTTACCAACCGTGAATTCTTTAGGATAGAATCTTTTAATTTCCCAAAGTAAATTATTTTTTTAATTCAACACCAGAATTATATCGTTCTAATGCACTATGGATATGGTCACTAAGAGCAATAACTTTTGAGTCACTAACTTTGGTATTAAAAATATCTTCGGCATAATTTAAAATCTGGGTGGCAACTCTAATATCTTCTAAAGAAATATTAGATAATAATTGAGAGACTGAAGATTCCTCATTATCTGATAAACTAAGAGAAAAACGTTTTCAATTAAATTTTCATCGATATTATTTCCAGGTCGTTGTTTGAAAACTAATCCTCTACCCATCAAAATGATTTCTTGATTATTTTGATCGAGAGTAATGACAATATTATTATTAATAACTTTAAAAATTTTCATAGTAGCCTCCTTTCTGAATAGTAATAAAAAAACCAATATACATCTTTGTAGAGACTACAACAAAAAAGATGTATATTGGTTTAGCTTACCCAAGCGCAATAACTATCCCAACTTACACAAGAAGAATATAGCATAAGGTAACAAAATTAGCAGCCGTTTTCTTTTGTAACATATAATATTTATTAAATACATTATATTAATATATTAACACAATGTTATAATTAAACAAAAAGAATTAACACATTGTAGGAGATTGTGGTAAACTAATTAGAGATACAAGTATACAAGTATACTTGTATATAAGTGTAAATGTGTAAATGTAGAAAGGTAGGTTAAAAGATGACTGCCACAGTATTATCATTTTTAAATTTTAAAGGTGGCGTTGGTAAAACTAGCGCTACTGCATTAGTAAGTTACAATTTAGCAAAGATGGGTAAAAAGTGTCTAGTTATAGACTTTGACCCTCAGGCTAATATCACTGCCCTATTTTTAAAAACTAAGTATCAAAATAAAGATAAAGTTGCAACTATTGAATCATCATTAATGACTGCTTTGAATAGAGAAGAAAGTTTAGATTCAATAACGATTGAAATTGAAGACAACTTATACCTTATTCCAAATGCTGTTGATTTTAGTATGTACAGTCGTTTTTTGGAAAGAAACTTTATGGATGAAAAAGAACGTATTGGTTTCTTCAAGAAGAAAGTTGATTCATTACGTGATAAATACGACTTTATCTTCATAGATGTTCCACCAACAATTTCATTACCAAACGATACAGCTTTCTATGCATGTGATCAAATTATTGTAGTTCTTCAAACTCAAGAACGTTCGTTGCAAGGTGCAGAAGTTTTGATTGAGTATCTACAAAATAGTATTGTTGATGCATATGATTCTAAAGTTGATATTTTAGGTATTTTGCCTTTCTTATCGAAAAGAAGTGCTAGCGTAGATAAAGAAATTTTAGACGCAGCTTCAGAAGAATTTGGTGATGAAAATATCTTTAATGCGAAAATTATGCAAATGGAACGTGTTAAGAGAATGGATATGACGGGGATTACTGATAATCCAAGTGATTCATGGGATAAGAAAACACATGCAGCTTTCAAGGGAGTTGCTAATGAAATTTTAGAAAGGTTAGGTGAAGAATAATGGCTGGTGGATTACTTAATCATTCTAAAAAAAGTGGACAAAACAAATTAGTTCATAGTGGACCAGTAAAAGTTGAAAATCAGGTTGAACGTGGTGATGTAGTTACTGATGAAAATACAGTAACCTTTCCTGCTAATGTTCGTGTAGATAATCATATTAGAAATCAAATAACAGCTTTAAATAATATAGGGATTGGATCAACCCAAAAAGAAGTTGTAGGGAATCTATTGAGTGAAAGAATTGAAAAGTTAAGCGATAGT
This sequence comes from Ligilactobacillus salivarius DSM 20555 = ATCC 11741, assembly GCF_001435955.1. Lineage (GTDB taxonomy): Bacteria > Bacillota > Bacilli > Lactobacillales > Lactobacillaceae > Ligilactobacillus > Ligilactobacillus salivarius. The sequence continues at coordinate 2,597 of NZ_AYYT01000033.1, forward strand.
GACAGGCAAAGGTTTAATCGTATCTTGAATATTTTGGAACAAAAAGATTATCTTACATCACTAAGTAAAAAATAATGGCGAAACAGAGGATAGTTCGATATTATCCTCTGTTTTTGTGTATAGTGTTAAATGTAAATAGATTATATATAATAAATAATATATTTATATAATGTTAATAGGATAATATTATGTAGACAACATTTATATAAAGTGTATAATAAAGAAAATTATTAACGTGTGGCGTTAAAAGATAATCTTGAATGGAGGGAAAGTAACGGTGAAAAATGTATGGTTGATATTAAAGTTAATAAGGTATTTGCTAGTGGGTATAATTTGTCTAACTCTAATATTTATTTATAAAGAGGACATTACTTTTCACCCGACGAAGTATACATTTGAAATGCAACATATGTATTTTTTTATTACCACAGCTATTCTCCCATTCTTTAGATTGAAACATCAAAGTTGGTTTATATCCGATGGTGAACCAGTAGTTTCTTATAAGCAAAAAGCGTTAGATTTACATCATCATGATCTTGCGCAAAATCATAAAGATAGAAAATGGACTTCAAATGGAGTCTACACGAATCCATATGAATATACGAGTGTAGATACAATGTCGCATGATAATATGTCAGAATGGCTATATAGTATAGCTAAAAGTGTGATTATGAGCATACTATTTATTTTTTTCGGACCAATTTTTATTGTAATAGGAATATATGTTAAATATAAAGGTTAAATACATATGTTAAATGTTAATGTATAATGTTATAAATATTACATATTAACATTAACACAAAGTGAGAGTAAGAAAAAGGCTAGGAAAATCATTTTCCCAGCTCTTTTTTAATATAAATATTTAATTAAGAATATCCGAAATAGCAGCATTTACATGATCTCTTTCACGTTCAATCATAGCAACACGACTTTCGATAACTTTAGTATCCATGACAATTTCGCGTATTAACCCTGGAGTATTAAGCTTAGGTTCAAAGAACTCTTTAAATTCAGCTAATCGTTGTTCTGTATGCAATGCACGTGCAGTAACTGTGATATAAGATGTAAATTCCATATCACCACCAACTGTATCTTCAAGCCATTTCCAGTCGTTACGAATCCAATCCCAAGCAACTTGTTCGCCTAGATTGTTTGAAAGAGTTCTAAAGTACCAAGTACGTAAATCTTGAGGTTTGATAGTATCTGCATCTTCGAAATGAGATACAATTTGTTGAACTTGGTTAGTATCTTTTGTTGAGGTCAATGCAAACAAAATGTCTTTTTTATATGAACTATCACTAGTTTTACGGTAATCTTCGAGTAAAGATGCAAATAATTGAGAAGAGTTGTAATTTTTAACTTCATTTTGCAATACAAGAGCACGAATATCAGAAGATAAGCTTAATAAATTATCTTGATTTTGAGTAAAGATTTCATGTGCTTCAGATTCTGCAGAAGGATTTTCAGCATATAAAGCAGCACTCAAAACAAGTGGACGAACTAGTTGATCGTCATTGCTATCAGTATCCTTTGGTAACCAAGATAAACGTTGAACTTGGTCAGCACTTAAAGTATTAACAAATTTCTTTAAGTTTGTTTCATCAGTGGAATCTGGAGTAACAAAGAATTTCAAATTATTAACAATGCTATATAAAGTTTCATTAACAATAGCTGAATCACTATTTGAAAATTCTTTTAATAATGGAATAACCTTAGAATAAGAAGCTAAACCACTATCAGCAAGGAGTCGTAAATCTTGCAACAATTGTAATTTATCAATATGTGTTAGATTTTGTGAGTTAACTAAAATATCTTCTAATAGTTCAGGAGCGTAATTAACTACAACATGAGAAGTATTTCCTACATTGAAACGTAGAGGTTTATCGGCTGCTTTTCTCAATTCTTGATAGTCACCTAAATCTAATTCCTTTTGTGTAAGTAGCTTAGGGGCTTGAGCAAAGTTTGCATGTAGAGGAACTTGCCATAAACGATCTACATTTTTACCTTCACCAATAAAGAATTGATTTTGTTCAACTACTAAATGACCATTTTTAACATTGACATTAAGAACTGGATAACCAGGTTGTTCTAGCCATGAGTTCATAATAGAGCCAATATCAAGATTTGAAGCTTCACCAAGTGCTTTCCATAAGTCAGAACCAACAGCATTATTGTATTTGTGTGACTTAAAGTAAGCTTTTAGTCCAGAACGTAAAGCTTCATCGCCAATTAGAGCACGAACCATTACTAATAAACGTGAACCTTTTGCATAAACAATAGCTGGATCAAATAGAGAATCTATTTCAGCAGGATCCTTGACTTCAACGTGAACGGATTGAACGCCATCAGTTGCATCGCGTTGTAAAGCTTGAGGTGCTTCAGATGTTTGGAATAATTCCCAGATATTCCAGTCAGGTTGTAGTGCATCGATAGCAACATATTCCATCATATTGGCGAAACTTTCATTTAACCATAGATCATCCCACCATTTCATAGTTACTAAATCACCAAACCATTGATGAGCAAGTTCATGAGCAATAACAGTTGCAACAATACGCTTTGTATCTAAAGATGTGTTATCAGGATTTAATAATAGATAAGCTTCACGATAAGTTACCAAGCCCCAATTTTCCATGGCTCCGGCTGAAAAGTCAGGTAAGGCTAGTTGCCAGGAGTGAGGGAGTGGATATGGAGTTTGATAATAATCTTCGTAAAATTCAATTGAACGTTTAGCAATATCTAAAGCAAAATCTAGTTCTTTTTTGGCATGAGCTTTAGTTGAAAATACACCGATTTTAACACCAGATTTAGTTTCAGTAAGTTTGCTTTGTAGTTCACCAAAGGCAAAGGCTACAAGGTAAGTTGACATTCTCACAGTAGTGTCAAAGTAATGCACACCATTTTCTGTCTTAACTTCTGGCATGTTGCTAAGGACAGTTTCACCTTCATGCTCGTCAAACTTTATAGCAAGATCGAAAGTAGCTTTAGCAACTGGTTCGTCAATAGAAGGAAATGCTTGACGCGCAAATGTAGTTTCAAATTGCGTACCGATAAGTTGTTTTTTTACACCATCAACTTCATAGTAAGAAGGATAGATTCCCATCATAGAATCAGTAAGCTTAGCAGAATATGATACTTCTAAATCAAGATCTCCAGTATTAGGAACATTAAAAGAGACAGTTTCAGAATTATCATCGAATTTAAAATCGGTAGAATTACCATTAACCTTTACATCAAGAATATTGAGGAATTTTTGATGTAAAGCAATTTCTTTTTGAGAAGCATTCCCAGAAATCTTAGTAACTCCCGTAAATGTTTTCTTTTCACGATTGATATCTAGATAAATTTGATAATGCTTTGGTTGGAATAAATCATACAAATGTGATACTTGTCCCATTGTTTGACCACCTTTCATTTATTAGATAAGTTAATCATACGCTTTTAAATGAGAAAAATCTATTAATACAATTAAAAAAACATATAATGTTAATATATTGTACATTTATCATTATATATAATACATAATGTATAAACATTATGTATTTAACATTATATATATGTATTAACACAAAGTAGCTAATATAGTGATTTGTAAATTTTTAAAATTTTGCTTAAAATATAATAGCCAATTAATATTTATACAAGGTGATTTATATGGGAATTTATGTTTTTGGAATGCTTTCAACTTTGATAATAGAAGTAATCACATTATCTTATTCGAGTAAAGTGAAGTTTGATTTTTTGCATATAGTAGTATTTATTTTGTTAATGGTTATTTGTATACCGATTAAAATTAGCAATTTAATTATGATTATTGGAGGAGTATTAATTACCTATCATCAAGATAATGGAAGAGACAGTTGGTTAAGATACATAATTTTTGTGATGTATTCGTTTGTCACGACATGGATTTTACAAGTAGTTCTGAATTTTTATGGAAATAAAATCTACGATTGGTTTAACTATAATAACTATTTAGGAACTTTGGTTTGTCAAAGTATAATCTTTTTAATGCAGGTAGGAATTATCTACTGGTTTAAAGATAGTTTGGAAATTTTATCAATGTCCGATTCGAGTAAAAAGAGAAAAATGGAATTGGTAGCTATTGTATTTTTAGCAATCTATTTAATTTATGGATCAACATTTAATGATAATTACAATAGTTGGTGGGTAAGTATTTATGTAATAGGATTGATTTTATTTTGGGGATATATAAGAGCGCTTGCCTTATTGGAAACTAAACGAGAACTTGATGAACTAAAAGATTTTGAATTACAGAATATTGAAAATTATGCGAACAAGATTGAAGAAATGTATCAAGGTCTTAGAAGATTCAGGCATGATTATTTGAATATTTTACTTAGTATGGATCAAGCAATTAAAAGTGGAAATTTAGAGTTGATAGAAGAAATATATACTAAAATTATGGAACCAAGTAAAGAAAAGATTAACGCAGCTTACTATGATTTGGGGAAACTGAAACATGTAAAAACTTCAGCAATTAAAAGTATTCTTTATAATAAATTTAGTTATGCAACCCGTGAAGGAGTTGAATTGGAAATTGAAATAAATGATGATGTTACGATTCAATATACAAGATTGTTAGATGCAGTTAGAATACTATCTATATTGTTGGATAACGCGATTGAAGCAGCATTGGAAAGTGAAGAGCCACGACTATTAGTAGCATATATTAAAGAGACTGATATTGAAAGAGTAATTATTGAGAATAGTACTAAAGTAGAGAGAGTAGAGATAGCCCCACTGTTTAAAGAAAATTATACAACTAAAAGTGGAAATAGGGGACAAGGGTTAGCGACTGTTAAAAGGTTGATCGGTCATTATCCCAATGTATCCTTAAAAACAAGTAGTCGTGATTATACATTTACTCAGGAGTTAGTTTTAAACAAGGAAGAAAAAAGATGAAAATATTTATTTTAGAGGATGATTCACTTCAAATTTTACGCTTGAAGTTGATTTTGGAGAGTATTCAACCAAACTTAGTGATTCAAACTTTTAAAGAATCAGACAAATTATTACAACATATTACTCAGCCAGATGAAAATAATATTTATTTGCTGGATATTGAATTAAAAAATTCTAGGTATGGTGGTTTTGAAGCTTCTCAAAGGATTAGAGAAATTGATAATTTAGGTACAATTATTTTTATTACTACGCATTCAGAGTTTATGCGAAAAACATATGAATACAGAGTAGCGGCGTTAGACTTTATTGATAAAATTCAAACAAATGATGAAATTAAACAGAGTTTGGTTACAGATTTTCAATTGATAAAAGAGAGACAAAACTTGAATGAAGAAACTGAATTTATTGAATTAGAAAGTAATTCTGAAATTTTTAGAATACCAGTATCTGATATATATTTTTTTGAAACAATTACTGACTTAACAAAGAGGAAACTTTCAGTTTATACAAAATCTCAACATTTTGTAGTCAAAGGAAATTTAAAAAGCATAGAAACTAAGAGCGATAGTTTTATAAGAGTACATAGATCGTTTGTCGCAAATGTAGGCAATATTAAAAAATTTGATAGTAAAGAAAAGAAATTATATTTTAACGAGAGTACTTATTGTCTGGTTTCTCGAAAAAATATAGGTCCATTAAAAAATATACTTAAAGAAAGATTCATGGAAATGTAAAAGAACCGTTTGGTGTAAATTTAGTACCATTCAGTGCAAATTTCTAAAAAATCATAATATTTTAGCTATACTAACAACAGTTTTTAAGGAAAGGAGGATATGTTTTTTATAATGAAGGTTATGCGGAAAATTGTTGTTGGTTTAGTATTTTTATTAGGTTTTGTAATTAATTTTCATTTTGAAGATGGTCATGTTTCAGCTGATAATATTGATCGCTATATTGCTTATGTTGGTCAGTCACAAGATTCATATGGGATGCCAATTTATGTACAAAATTTAAGTACAGGAAAAGTTGATGTTGCTTATTGTATAAATGAATCAAAGAAGTTACCTTATTCAGCAGTGTATAACAGATTTGATGCGACACCAGAACGATTGATGGCATTAGATAATCCGCTGGTAGATAGGGAGCAGTTACCAGATATTATTAAAAGAATCATATACAATGGCTATCCATTGAATGCTACTAAGTTGCAAGGAAAACTATCCAACGGTGCTTTCAGAAGACTTACTCAACTTGCAATTTGGCATTATAGTGATTCATATAATGTAAATGAAAATGAATTAACACAAGAAGAAAGAATGGTATATAACGAATTGATACGAAGTGTCAGTCCAGTACCGGTAAATTTAAACTTAAATATATATGTAAGAGATGACAGTACATATCAAGACTTGCTAGGGACAAGTTTTGGTCAATTACCTGAACATCCACAATTTAATTCAAGTAGTTCAGTTTCAAGTAGCTCGAGTTCGAAACCTTCAAGTTCTAGTTCCTCATCAAGCATTGAATCTTCAAGTTCAAGCATACCTAGTTCTTCCAGTTCGGTAACTAAGGCTGAGAGTACTTCTAGTTCCTCTTTGGTAAGTTCAAGTAGTTCGGTTTCTAGTAGCGTATCCCAGACTGAAACTTCAACTGTTAGCTTAAGTAGCTCTAGCTTAAGTAGTTCAAGCTCAGTAACAAAAGCTGAAAGTACTTCATCCAGTTCAAGTAGCTCAAGTGAACAACAAGAATCAAGTTCCTCGTCTAGTGTTCCAAGTTCAAGTAGCTCAAGTTCTGTGGAAAGTTCTAATGTAAGTTCAACTTCTAGTGTAAATAGTAGCTCAAGTAGTGAGCAAACCTCCAAAGTCTCAAGCGAACAAAGCAGCTCATCTTCTTCAGAAATTAGTAGTGTACCATCTGTTGCGACATCTACAAGTAGTTCGAGTTCTACTAGTAGTGAAAAGGTGATTCCTGTTGAGACAAGTTCAAGTTCATCAAAGAAAGAATTAGTAAGTAAGAAAGTTAATTCATCGGTCAAAGTAGATAAGAAAAAAGATTTACCGCAGACAGGTGAGAAACATAACGAAGTCTTATGGCTAAGCATACTAGGGTGTATAGTTCTTGCTGGTTCGCTTTGGATATTTGAAAGAAAATACAAATAAAGCTAATGGTTTCAAAAAAGAGAATATATAATTTATTTATCCTGAATTTAATACGTTTATCGTAAATATAGTAGAAATAGGCACTTTGAAGTGCCTTACAATTGTTAGACAAG
>NZ_AYYT01000034.1 GCF_001435955.1 Ligilactobacillus salivarius DSM 20555 = ATCC 11741
GCTATCCATCCCCTCACTAAAGTAAGGAGATTTCCACCAAATTGTTATTAAATTACCAATTTCTAAAAAAATATAGAAAAAATCTCTAAGTATACACATTGTATATTTAGAGATTTTTGCGTATCTATATAATTTTAGTATCCGTATAAGATATCGTGCTTAATGTTTTCAGCATCAATTCCCTTATCTTGCAACGATTGACTTACAGCTTCTACAATCTTTTCTGAAGAAGATACATAATATAACGCATCATTAGCTAGTTCGCTTGTCAACTTTGTTAATTCTCTATCTACATCATTTTCATCGCGAACAAAAATAAATTCTGCATTTGGTAATGATTTCTTAAATTCAGCAAAGTCTTCTTTGTAGAAATAATAATCCAAAGATGAATATACAAATTTAATCGTACGTTCACTCTTGTCTTTAGCTAGTTTTTCAAGTAATGCTCTAATAGGTGTAACACCTACCCCACCAGCAAAAAACACTAATGCTTGGTTTTCATCTTCAGGAAGTGTAAATTGGCCTAATGGACCCTTAACTTCTACTTCTTCACCTGGTTGTACAGTTAAAAGATTTTGTTTAAAGTTACTGATTTCTTTACCTGTTCTTGTACCTAGCAAGATTACATCATCTTCAGGTAAGGAAGCAAATGATAATGCACGTAACTTTTTCTTTTCTGTAATTTCTTTAGTAGGTAAGCCTAGTCTCATGTATTGACCTGCCACCCAATTCATATCATTAGGTTTTTTAATCTTTATTTCATAGTAGTCTTTTTCCAAATTTTCGATTGAAATTAATTCTGTCTTGTAGCTTGGTAATTCTTCTGCCATGATATCATCTTCTTTCCATAGAGTTATGTACAACATTATTTTATTTAACTTTTAACATTTTATCAAATATATTGCCTCAATACTGTTGTTATTTTATTTCATATGTGCTGCAATACTAGAAACTACCGGATCAACTTTACATTTTTATTTTACGTGGAACACTCCACGCTAATTGATTGCATACAAAAAAAGTAGTTTAACGACTTACTCAGGTTGGAATGTTATAATTTAATCTCATTTACTTTACGTGCTAACTTTTCTACTAATTTCATATTATCAAATCGTGTTTCTTCAAAAATATCTATATTAAGTGTTATATGCATTCTAGGATCATCTGCATTTCCAGAATAATCTACACCCTTTACACGTACTGTAATCTTATCATCCATACTATCCACATCCTTATGCTCTATCCCAAATTGCTTCAAGTTCAATAGCCTCTGATGACGGGTTTCCTTGGGGAGCGATGGCACTACTCCCAATAGCCATTAAAACTTTGTTATCAATCATATCTGTTTGTGAATCTGTCACTGTTAATTCAATATCAGGTTCACGACTGGATACATATTGTTCACAGATAGCAAAAATATCAGGAAAATGTTCTTCTATAAAACTATAGTCGTCTTGACTAAAATAAAGGTATCCAATATCTTCCATAACTTACTTACGCCTCTTTTTCTTTTGCGGCTTAATAGTAACTACTTTTTCAATGGTATGCTATATAACTTCTATTTTCTTTATCTCACTTTCTGAGATGATAAGACCCGTCTCAAAACCAGGTTTATTCACATTAACTACGTCTAACCACCATTGATTATCTTCAGAATCTGCTGGTGTTTCAACACTTCTTACGAAGCCTTTCCATTCAACACCTTCATCATCAATAATTCTAACATTTTTTCCCCAAAAATTACCCAACATTATTATCATCTCCATTTTTTAGTTTATTTATAAAAAACGTCTCATAACCGTATATTTTATTAGTTAATTTGTGTGTTTCTCTGTATGTCATATCGGAATTATTCTTCATCAATTTCATTCGTACAATCCATGTTTCAATAATAGTATATCTTTTTCATGAAATTTTTGTCTATTAAATATTCTTTGAAATGATTGAGTTCGTTTATAGATATTCTCCACTTTCTTTTAAAATATCACGCTTGCCACTGAACAATATTATCTTGTGTTACATCTTCATAGTGCCTACATTTTAAATAATTTTCCCACACAAAAAAGTGTCATCGAGATTCACTCATATCTCAAATGACACTTTGTTATTACTTATTAATCTTTTTTAACACGTCTTAAGCCTAATGCACCTAAGAATCCTGCGATTGAGGCTAAGACTGCACCTAGAACAGAAGTAGATTTACTGTTATTTTCACCAGTTTGTGGTAATACTTTTACTGGTTCTGCAGCTTTTTTGCCCACTTTAGCTACAGATTTATTTGAAACAGTCTTAGTTACTACTGTTTGTTCTACTTTATTATTTGTAACTTCATTAACTTGTACTTTATTATTGTCTTGTTCTTTATCTGCAAGAACATTTAGTAACAATACCACATTACCATATTCATTAACTACTCGGTAATCCTTGGCAGCTTCGACTCCAGTAGCATTTACCCAATTACCAGTACTATCTTTTACTTGTAGTGTATTGTTATTGTAATCTACTAGAACTTTGGTTACACCATCTTTATCAGTTGTTACAGTCTTAACTGTATCACTAGCTGGTTGATAGTGAACATAGAACTTCCTAGTTACAGTATTACCTGTCAAGTCAACTACACTCAATGTATATACGTGTGTTGTTTCGCCAGTTGCATCAGCTAAGTTAAATGTCTTGCTGAACTTATATGCTGGATATGGATTAGTTACTGTGCTTCCATCTTGATGTGCTTCAGTAACAAAGTTCACACCAGAATTGTGGAATTCACGATAATCATTATCTCCATTGAAGAAGAAACGATATCCGTCTAAATTATCAGTAGCTTCTCCAGATACACTAAAGTCCTTATTATTAGTGTAGACTTGATAATCACCATTACTATCCAGTTGTAAATTAGCCACATTATTTAAGCTGAGTGTTGGAAGAACTGTATCTAAGATTAACTCCATTGTACCTCTAGTTGTTGAACCATCATCTTTTGTATAGATGTAAGCAACAGGTCTTTGTGAAGTTGGTGCTGTATGGAATTGGAAACTAAATGTTCCATCACTATTTAAGTTAACCTTATTTACAGGATCATCTTCATTGTAACTATCTCCCAATACCACCAATGATTTGACATTTGGATCAACCTTACCTGTTAAAGTAAATACTTGTGTTGATGGATTATATACACCATCTTTAACAGCTTGTGCTCCTACCCAGTTGTAATCATTATCTTTCAAGTAGTCAAAGTGGATATCTGGGTTAGCATCTGCACGTGTTGTTAGATCCTTTAGACTGTGTCCTGGCAAATCTCCTGGATTACCAATTGTAGCAGAATCAGCTTTTTCTTGAACAACATTTGTTCCTAATTGGTCAGCACTTGTAAAGGCTGGTGCTGGCGTAGGATTCTCTGTATCTGTATCAACACCCAAATAAACACCATTTGCAGAAGTTCTTTGAACATCATTAAATGTTGGTCCTACAACTTCTGTCCATCCTAATAATACAGTTCTACCACTATTATTAGTTACTTTTACGTGGAAAGTTGCTAATCCATCTTTTACATCTGCTTTATATACTGCACCTGTGAAGTAGTCGCGTGCATAAGCTTCAACATTATCCCCCTTAGTAACCGCTGCTTGTACGACTACATCATCCTTGTTGTTGCTTACGACTGTATCTAAAACAATACCAAAGTTTTCTTTAACAGTATTATTTACTTGCCATGCAAAAACAGCCTTTGGAGTTGCTGTATTCAATTTATATACTACATTCTTACCAGCTGCATCTGATGTGAAGACAACCGCAGTATCACTTGTACTTACAGGAACCACAAAATTACCACTGTTATCACCTTGAACTAATGCACCATTGTAATAGAAATCAGATGTTGCATTTCCACGTAAGTTATAAGTTGAAGTTGCTGCTTGATAATCTGGGGAACTTTGATCGAGTTCTAATCCATTAGTTGCATTCCAAACAGATACTTTAGTTGTTGCATCATTGTTTCCATTTACCAGTAAGGTTACTGTTGAAGTATTATCAGCTACATCGCTAACTGCAACTGATAAAGCATTCTTAGCTGCAGTAAGTGCTGCTAAAGTATCACTATCTAATACGGCTTTAAATGTTCCTGATGTTTTAGCTGCATTTAAGAATTTCGAATTCTTGCCATCATTTAACTTATAGCCAAATGTCTTATCATTGACTTTAACTACTGCATAAGAATAATCTGTAAAGCCAGATCCTGTATCTTTATAATCAAAGCTTAAAGTATGTGTCGTAGCATCATACTTAACATTTGATAATACTGGAGCTGTTGTGTCGATAACTACTGGATAATCAGCTGTTTGAACCCTATTTGCACCATCATTATACAAAGTAGCAACATAACGATATGTATATTCACCATCTGCTGCATTTACCATTTCACCAGTCTTATCATCGTATACTTTTCCATCCCAAGCCAAAGTATTTGGATTATTACGCATTGAAACTGATAAAGTTACGTCTTTATTAACTCCACTTTCATAGTAAGACTTATCCAGACCTTGTTCATCTGCAACTACACGAACAACTTTTCCATTCTTATCTAACACTTCAACCTTAAGATCCTTTAGATTTTGCTTAACAAAGGCATATGGTTTTAATAAGTCACTCTTACCATCAGCATTTGGTGAGAATGCAACTTTTCCATCTTGGTATAATTTAGCAACTTGTTGCCAATTATAATTACCTTCAAGATTTACTAAAGCCTTTAAGGAATTTTCATCAGCTATCCCTCTTGGATAGTTGTCTTCATTAACAAAGTAGTTACCACCATAGACTGTACCTTCTTGATTAGCAGCTTTGTCAAATACATCTTCACTTGTCATATCACCATAATATGCGAGATATGGAACTACTAATTGATTTTGACCATCATTTCCTACAAATCTCAACCAACCTTCAACTAATTGATTTTCTTTCAAACCTGTTAAAGATAATGTGAAATTATAAGTTGCGCTTTGTCCAGCTTTAACGGTTACTGTCTTATTTCCATAGACATGTGCTCCTGCCAGATAAACATCGTGGAAAGTTCCTGTATCAGCATCGCGCACTTCAGTTAATCCACCACCAAAATCATCAAAAGTATATGTTTGATCTTTATCGGATAAGTTCTTAAATGTTAGTGCGAATTGAGTTGAATCTCCAACTTTTCTCAAAGATACAGAACTTGTGCCGTCTGCTGCCACAACATATACTGGAGATTCTGTTGCAGCACCTGCATCAATTTCACCAGCACCTTGACGTCTAGGAGAAACTGGAGTGTCATATCCTTGTTGCGTCATTGGTTTAGCTGTATTCATGATTAAAGCTTTAGTAGCTTGAACTAAATCTGCTCCACTTAAGTTAGTAGTAGATTTTAATCTTTGCATTACTAAAGCTGCAACCCCAGCATTAAATGGACCAGCCATAGAAGTTCCACTCATAGTATTGTAACGATTATCGTTCCCTGTTGAAGTTACACTAACCCCAGGAGCTGATACATCTGGTTTCAAAGTGAAATCTTGTAAAGGACCCCAAGAAGAGAAGTCTGCCATGTCATCACCAGCACCTACAACCGAGTTTTCAGCTGCAACTGTCATTGCATTGCGCGATGCACCTGGATTAGCTACCGTACTACTAGAGAATGGTTCAAAGTTTCCGTCTGCTCCACCTGGTTCATAAGGAACTTCTTCACCAGTAACACTTGCCGAATTACCATTGTTAGAAGCTGAAATGGAGACGAATACACCATGTTGAGTTGCATATTCAACCGCTTTTTGCTCTACATCATTCAAATTAGCAGCTGCGACGCCTTGACCTAAGGACATTTGAATTACATTAGCACCTAATTTAACTGCGTCATAAATTGCTTGAGCAATATCATCAGTATTTTCATCAGCAAATTGATCATTAAATACTCGCATCATCATTAACTGTGTTTCAGGTGCTACCCCTACTGCATAGCGTTCATTGCCATTTGGTTGGCCGTCAGCACCAATGATACCAGCAACGTGTTGACCGTGTTCTGATGCATCTGGGCCATCATCTTTAACCCAGTTGTTGTCACGACTCGCATAATTATATACGAATGGGAATTTCTCTGAAGTATATTTCCCGTAGCCTAGCTCGCTAATCTTCTTGTCAGCATCTTCCTTAGAAATTGCTGGAGATTCAGGAGCTTTAGAGAAATCTTTATGGTTTGTATCAGCACCAGAATCAATAACAGCAACCACCATACCTTGTCCTTTATAGCCATTATCCCATGCAGTTTGAACATTTCCTTTGACATGGTCTTTATAGGTTGTTGGTGGTACTGTCTGATCAGCAGTATCAGCAGTAGTTTTAGCCTGTTGAGCTGTTGTAGCTTGATTTTGACTAGCTACTGAATCAACATTGCTCGTTGCTGCTTCTTTTACGGTATCAGTTTGAACATTAGAAACATTGTTAGAACTATTACTATTAGTTGTAACAGTTGTTTGAGCTGTCGTATTATTCTGCACACTCGAACTTGATGCCTGAGTAGCTTCTGTTTTTACACTTTCACTACCAGTAACGGTATCGGCTTGAGCGTTAGAAACTGGACTTGTCACTAAAAATGTAACTCCAGAAATAGTAATAATCGCTGACACCACCCACTTAGATTTAGCTTTATAAAGCTTGTAGCGGCGTTTTTCACCTAGCAACTTTTCCATGCACTTCATCTCCTTCTTCTAAAAGTTATTTTTTATATTAACATATTTTTAATTAATAAACAATTATTCTTTAATCATTTGTTCATATTAATATGATAGAAAGCCCTATATAAAAGCTAATTGATAAAATTTACTTAATTTTTACTTTTTAATTTCTAGATTCTTGTAATTTTTTTATAAAGCCCTTGCAAAAACACATTTGAATATAGTACAATTGCAGAAGATTAAGGTTTTATAGCCCTAATACCTATATTTATTGGGAGTGATTATTAATGAACAAGAACGAATTAGTAGAAGCTATCGCAGAAAAGATGGGTACAACTAAGAAAGAAGCAGAAGCAGCTGTTTCAGCATTCACAGAAACAGTTAAAGAAGCTTTAGTAGATGGTAAGAAAGTACAAATCATCGGCTTTGGTAACTTCGAAGTACGTGAACGTGCAGCTCGCAAGGGTCGTAACCCACAAACAGGTAAGGAAATCGAAATTCCAGCATCTAAAGTTCCTGCATTCAAACCAGGTAAAGGCTTGAAAGATGCTGTTAACAAATAATTATTAATAGATGATTAAAAGACCCTAACTCGCAATTGAGTTAGGGTCTTCTTGTGTCTCTTTCTCTTATCCTTTGTACCAAACTTCAAGTAAATCTTTAGAAGTAAATTCTAAATGAGTATGGTTTCCTTGTAACAACAAATCTTCAACTAATTTTTTATCGAAACTGATATAACCTTCCCATTGGCCTTTATCAGTTATTTCAATATAAATTTCCAATAATTTCTTATCAAAATCAGCATGATTCAATAACCAGCTTAATGCACGACGTTTTCGATAACGTTCTTTAGCATTATTTAGGCGATGTTCATAGCTTTCATAAGCATCTTTAACTTTTAGATAGCCCAAACTATTATTATCATCTAGAACTTTCTTTGTTTCTCTGTCAATTATTACGTATTTTCTATTTTCACTATCTGATAATTCTTCCGATCTTATGACAGCATACTTTTCTAGTTTATCATCTAAAACATCTTCCACTTTTATATCTTGATAATCATCTATTGCTGGTACTTCTTCTACAAGAGTATCTAATTCATCTGCATTTTCTTCTCGCCATAACTCATATTGATCCAAATACCATTGTTCAGATTCATTATATTCTTGTTGTTTACCAGATAATATACATCCCGTTAATTGATGACTATCTTCCGGAATAGCTTGATATTGATAGGCTTTATCTAACCTTCGAAAGTTTTTTGGCCATGCAATTAAAGATGCAATATCTCCATTATTCTTGTTTCCTAAAACATTAATGTCTGGCCTTGCTTCAAATTTTAATTGCGTACCTGACGTTAACCTTCCAAGTTTAGCTAGACTTTTTCCATATCCCAACCAATAATACTTAGCGATTAATTCTCCAGTATCCGCTAAACATACATTCTTTAACAATACAGTTGGATATATATTTTTTAAGCTACTTGATTTTCTTTCACGAACAATTACATCTGCTTTAATAAAAGTTGCAGTAAAATTATATTGAGTTAGATTCTTTAATTTTTTCATATTTACTGTACTCATAATTTATCCCCCATTTTTCAGTGCTAATAATAATATACGCAATTCAAAAATTTTCTCGCTAAAAAATAGAATTTATTCGACTTTATTTTTATTCCAAATCATCGTAAATTCAATTTCCCCTGTATGTTCATCATTCTGCTTAGAAACAATAGTAAACCCATTTTCACGATAAAATCTTAATGCACGTTTATTCTTTTGATACACATTTAATGACAATGTACTGTGCAATTGTTTTATATATTCCAAAAGTTGCCTACCAATACCTTGAGAACGATACGCTTTATCAACAAAAATCCCTGCAATATATTCATCCATCAGTCCAATAAATCCCTTTATTTCTCCATTTAAATCATAAACAAAAATATCAGCTTTCAATAATTGTTTTTCCACTTCTTCAAAATTAGCTTTCCAATACTCTTTAGCAATGAAAGAATGGGCATCTTCATTTCCCGCAAGCCATAACTGCATAACTATCTGAGTGTCTGATATCTGAAATTCTCTTATCATTTTATTCTCTCCTATAAATAGCTTTCTTATTCATTTATTGTATCCAAAACTAAACGATAAAATTAATGTAGCATTACTCTTATGTATCCTCTTTTATAATATTATAGAAAATCTTTATTTTACAGAATTTTCCAAATAAAAATCCCCACCCAAAAGGATGAGGATGAAGTGCCTTACAATTGTTAGACAA
>NZ_AYYT01000035.1 GCF_001435955.1 Ligilactobacillus salivarius DSM 20555 = ATCC 11741
CTCACAAGCCCCATGTCTTTAGACTGGGTGAGTTGACGAACTGATGTATACTGGTAAAAAGTATATATCAGTTTTTGTTTGCAATAAATTGGTGCAACTTCTTAGATGATTTGGTAAAATAGGTGTGATATTCTGAGGGGTGAGCTAACGATAACTATGATTTATGGAAATGGAATAGATATACAAGAAATAAGGAAAATTCAAAAAGCGCAAGAGAAGCGTGAGAGTTTTGCTAAACGTATACTAACTGTAAATGAGTTAGCTATATTTGAAAAATATAAAGGAAATCGAAAGTATGAATTTTTAGCCGGTCGTTTTTCTGCTAAAGAAGCATTTAGTAAGGCATATGGAACTGGAATTGGAAAAAAGGTTGGTTTTCAAGATATTGAGATTTTAAATGATAGTCAAACTGGAAGACCAGAAATTGTAAAATTCCCTGGAGATAATAAATTGCAAGCCAAGATTTCGATTTCTCACTCTGGTGAATATGTAGTTACAGAAGTGATATTAGAAAAATTAACATGGCAGACTAAGATAAAAAAATTCTTAATTAAGCAAAAGTAAGAGAGAAGAAGTGTAGGAATGGTAATTGGAAGACATCGCAATACGCGTGCTATAATTAGCCTAGAAGCAATTAAGCATAATGTAGCAACCCAAATTTCAAAATTAAAGGATGGTCAATCTTTATTTGCAGTAGTTAAAGCAAATGCTTATGGGCACGGAATGATTCCTGTAGCCAAAGCTGCTAAAGAAGCAGGAGCTAACGGCTTTTGTGTGGCTATTATTGATGAGGGAATAGCTTTACGAGAAAGTGGAATAAAAGATCCGATTTTGATCTTAGGTGTAAATCCAGCGAGTGAAGCAGTTTGTATGGCTAAACATGATTTGTCTGTGGCTGTAGGGACTTTAGAATTTTTGACTGAAGCTCAAAAGCTACTTCAAGAAGAAAAACAAAGCTTAAAGATCCACCTAGCATTAGACACAGGTATGGGAAGAATTGGCTTTAGAAATACTGAAGATTTGAAAGAAGCTGTTGATTTTATTGAAAAACATTCTGATCAATTAAAGTGTGAAGGAGTATTTACACATTTTTCAACTGCTGATAGTAAGGACCCAGCATATTTTGAAAAGCAATCTCAAAAGTTTGATGAGTTAGTGGGAGTATTGAAAAAGAAACCAAAATATATTCATCAAGCTAACTCAGCTACAGCTCTATGGCATCCAAATTTTGAAGGAAATCTAGTAAGAATGGGAATTTCAATGTATGGATTAAATCCTTCTGGCGATGTGATTGATGAAACTTGGAATTTAGAGCCAGCATTAAGTTTGGAAAGTGAATTAGTAGCAGTTAAAGAAGTAGAAGCTGGTTCATCCATTGGTTATGGTGCTACCTATACTAGTTCTCAATCAGAATGGATTGGAACTGTGCCAATTGGTTATGCTGATGGTTGGTTAAGAAGAATGCAAGGTTTTAAAGTTTTGATTGATGGTCAATATTGTGAAATTGTCGGTAGAGTTTGTATGGATCAATTTATGGTTAGACTACCTAAAAAGTATGATCTTGGTACAAAAGTAACTTTAATTGGAGAAAATAATGGTAAAGTTATTACAGCTCAAGATGTGGCCAACTATGCCGATACAATTCATTATGAAATTATGTGTAATATAACGGAGAGAGTTCCAAGAATTTACAAGTAGTAGGTAAAAGAATATCTTAATTATAATGTAAGGCGAGGTAATTTTTATGATTAAGAAAAGTGTAAAAGCTATTATTAAAGATAAGAATTTTGTAGAATATTGTAGTTTTTATTCTGTTGACAGCAATGAAGTTGTAAATGATGATAGTTTGATGAATCACATCCAAGAAAACCAGACTAGCTTGGAACAACTGATAGCTGGTTATATGGAAATGGGAGCTTTAAATCAAGAAATTTGTGGTGAATTTTGGAATTGTGAGTGTTCTTCAGATCATGCAGATGAGTTAAAAGAATAGAGTGGAGTCGATGATATGAGTGATTTTGAGGTGAAACGTGGGGATATCTTTTTTGCTGATTTATCACCTGTAGTTGGTTCGGAACAAGGGGGAGTTAGGCCAGTATTAATTATTCAAAATAATATTGGTAATAAATTTAGTCCTACAGTAATAATTGCTGCAATAACTTCAAAAATCTCAAAGCCAAAAATGCCTACACATATAGGATTAGTTGCTAAAGAGGTTGGTTTGGAAAAAGATTCAGTAGTATTACTAGAACAGTTACGAACGATTGATAAGCAAAGATTAAAAGATAAAGTAACACATATAGATGAAAAATTAATGCAGAGAGTCAATAACGCACTGAAAATCAGTGTGGGGTTGGCCTCTATACATAAAAAATGAGGATGATTAATCTTTTATGGTTAATCATCCTCTTATTTATTTTAAAAGAAATTAAGTTGTTCAGGTGGTTTTGGACCTAAATTATCAAATGTTATATTTAGGAATTCTTGTAATTTTAAGGCGTTAGGAGCAGCGTCTTTACCAGAATTGTTATTAAAGATTATACAAATTTCTTTAGTGTCGCTCTGTAATTTTTGAATTACTTGTTTAAGTTCCAACAACTCATCATCAGAATAGCGATACAATGTACGTTTGGCACGCCAATTTTTTCCGGGATTTTCCCAACCTTCAATGTTACGCCCATGTAATCTGAAAAATGTTAGATCAGGATTAGTTATAACTGGGAGAAAAGGAACCGAAGAGTCTAGACGAGATGGTTCATCAGCAATAACTAAAGTAAAACCTAATTCTCGACAAAAATTAACTAATTTTTTAGTATCGTTATACCAACTTTTATGTCTAAATTCCAGAGAAATAGAAATATTTGGCAATTTCTGCCTTAAATAACGTAAATAATTAGTACTTTTCTTGTTTAAAGTAAAGTACGGCGGAAATTGAAATAGTACAGTTTTTAATTGATTTTTATCTATTAAAGGTTGTAAACTCTCCAGAAAATTATGAAAAGTTAAATTAATGTGCTGAATATCACTTTGTTCATGTAAGGTTAGAACTTTGTTAGCTTTGACAACAAATTGAAAAGATTCAGGAACTTGAGCCTGCCAATTTTCAACAGTGGAAATTCTAGGAATGCCATAGAAAAATGTATCTAATTCTACTGTTGGAAAGTAAGCAGAATATTCGGAAAGTGTAACCGGACGATCTTCATTGTGAATCAAAGCAGGATGTTCATTCCAAGTTGTTAGACCTAATGTTATCAAATAATCACATTCTTTACTTAATTATTATTAAATAGACTAGCCAATTTAGCAGCCATTTCAGGATCAAGATTATCAGCGAAAGTACTGCTACTTTCTTCTTTTTCTTGCTTCTCTAGTTTTTTATTGATTTCAAATTGGTGTTTTAAAGCATCAATTACAGCTTGTTCTCCCGTTTCAACAGGATTGAATTCTAAGGTGCCACCAGCTGAATCTGAGTGGCCACCACCATTAAAATATTTTTCAGAGAAGGAAGCAACATCTAACTTACCGTTACTACGTAAGGAAATACTGCGATTGTCTATTACTAGTGCGGCATCGACTGGATGATTCTTTAATAAAGCATGAGCAATTTCAGACTTATAATCACTAGCATAAACAATTCCAAAACTGTGGCCATCAAGTTCAAAGGTAAGCACACTTTTGAGGTGTTTATCTAAATAACGTTGTCTTCTACCATTTAAGGTATTAATCAAAAGACTGTTGTTTTGACGATATTGTTCCCAACTAGTCCCAAAGACTTCAGTGACAAACATTTCTGAACGACTTAATGGATAGAACCAGAACAACTGATTTAATTCGTCAGCAGCTAAACGTGTAGCACTGTCCATGTTAGGATCATTTTTCCAATCCCATGTATCATAAGCGCGGATAAGTTCTACTAAGTAACGTAAGTCATTTTGACGTTTACTAGGAATATTACTGAAATTAACATTTTGACTTACCCAATCCCAGACTAAACTTGTTGCACTAGGATTAATATCTGTATTAGTAGGTGTAATACAGTTTTGACGATATTTTTGGCGAAGTTTTTCTTCACTCTCATGGTGATCAAAAATTAGCCAATGATTTGGGAAATGTTGTTCAAGTTGTTGGAATGAGTAGTCACTATCAGGTGTCATGTCAGCGATGAAAACATCGGTATATTGGTGTAATGAAGGTTGACGAAACCAGTAAGATAACTCTCTATCTAAATTTCCAGCTGAACAAGTGGTTAGGTCAAAGGTAGCATTTTTAAATAAGTATGGTTGAAGTGTTTTAAGTAAAACTGGTGCACCAAAACCATCTAAATCATTGTGTGAAAATATTTTAATATGTTGTTTGTTTGCCAAAGTAATTTTCCCCCTAAATTAAGATACCATTACAGTGATCTATTTCGTGTTGGATAATCTGTGCATTAAAGCCTTCAAAAGTAGCATGAACTTTTTGAAAAGATTGGTTCAAGTAGCTAACTTCAATCTTATTAAAACGAGTGGTTTCACGTTCACCAGTTAAAGAAAGACAACCCTCAGAAGTAGAATATTTTTGAGATTTTTTAGTTATTACTGGATTAATCATAGCAACAATTAAAGGACCAAATTGACACGCAATAATACATTTATTTTTACCAATCATGTTAGCGGCCATGCCAACACAATGATCACGATGATAGGTTAAAGTATCAACTAAATCTTGAACGATTGCTATATCATTTTTTGAAGTAGGTGTACTTTTTTTAGAAAGAATTTTAACATCGTGATTTATATCTCTTATCATGAGTAAACCCCATTTCTAGCGTATTTCTATTTTATTATAGCAAAAGTTGGGTTATATTGGTTAAAGAAAAGTAAACGGCATATTAAGAGGTTAGATGTGATGGAAGAAGAATATATTCAAAATTTGAAAAACTATTTAGTGGAATTCGATAAATTACCAATAGCTAAAAAGAAAATAACTGCTTTACTTGAAGCTGATAACTGTTATAAGAAAGGTAAGATTCCAATTAAATCGTTGCCTAATTTAGAATTTACGGAAACAGAGATTTTAGAACATTTAACAGAATTCCCAAATATTATGGAACTAGAGAGTCATTTACTAGACTTTAGAGAATATATAATTGAAGAATATGGAATCTGGCATATATATTCGCAAGAGTGGTTACAAGATTTAAAAGCCTTTTTGGCGAATGAACAAACGTTAATGATAATGGCTGGAAATGCAGTGTTAGGGAAATTTTTGAAAAATATTATTTGTACTGACAATTTAGATTGGCGTCATCAAGACAACGAACGTCCTAATCCTTGGACAGATGTAGAGCAGTTGGATGCCTTAGAAGCAGTAAAAAAGTATTTAAATAATGTGTCTAATATCATTATAGAATGGTGTCCAGATAGTACTGATACAGATATCAAAGTATTGCATTATTTACGTCAGAAAAAATGGAAAGGAAATTTGATAGTGATTGGAGAAAAAATGGGTGCTACAAACTCGAAAGCTTTTTGGAAAGAGGCTCATCTTGAAAGACCAGTTGACTTGAATCGACATCATAAGGCATTTGATTTTATCAAAGATCAAGTTTATTTAGCTAAATAATAAAATCCCTTATATTATGGAGAAAAAACTGCCATGATATAAGGGATTTCAAGCTAGAAATGGAAAAGTAATTGTATCAAAAGAAATAGTATCTAAGTAGATAATACTTGCCTCACCATCAATATGAATAGGTTGATGAGAATTGATAGTTATTTTAAATTCTTTTCCGTGTTGGTGATGCCAATTTTTACTACTAGGATTTTTAAACGGTAATATTGTACGAAGAAAATTAATTAAAAATTCTAGTTTAGTACTTTTTTCTAAGATAATTACATCAATACTCTGGTTAAAAACACTAGCTTCAGGAACTAATTTAACTCCACCGCCAAAGAAAGGGTGATTAGTTATCGTACATAAAAAAGTTTTTTTATATTTCTGGACAGAGGTTCCATCATTTTTAAACAATGTAGGAAAAAATTTTTGAATAATAAGTGCTTTTAAGAAAAAGGATGCATATACTAAAGCTCCTAAATGGATTTTATTCAACAACATTTTTAATTTAGAATGATTAGCTGAATAAACAATTCTAGCATCAAAGCCAATACCAACATTATTTAAAAAGTAGCGTTCTGTATCGTTTATTTTAACTTTTCCAACACAAATTTTTTTAATAGTAGCTTGATGATGAATATATTCCCAAGCTTTAAGAGGGTTAGAAGGAAGTGAAATTGCTCTAGCAAAATCATTTCCAGAACCACAGGCAATGTAGCTTAAAGGATTTTGTAGATGACAATCAATTAAAATATTTAGAATTTCATTAATTGTTCCATCTCCACCAAGTACAACAATTATATGATTTTTATCAACAGTGTTTAAAATCATTTCTTGATTAGATTCTTGGTTTGGAAAAGTATATTTATGAGTATAAGAAATACCTTGTTCTTGTAATGTCTTTCTTATTTTTTTCCATGCTGCTAGTCCACGACCATTGCCAGCGATAGGATTGATAATAAAGAAATATTTTTTTTCAATCATATTTTCCTCCAAATACACATAAAGCTATTATATAGTAAAAAATTTAATTGGACTAGAAAAAATATAGTATAACAAAAAGAAAATTTAGTCTTTTTCCAATACTAAAAATCATATCTATGATAATATAAACATAGAAATATAAAGGAAGGAAGCGTTTAATATGACAGAAAAAATTTTCACTTTAGATGAGTTAAAGAATTATGATGGTAAGGAAGGTCGCAAAGCATATATTGCAGTTGATGGTGTTGTTTATGATGTTACTAACGTTGCTGCTTGGCAAGGTGGGACTCATCACGGAAATAATGCTGGAAATGATGTTTCGGATAGAATCGTCAAAGCACCACATGGTAAGTCAACATTAGAAAAATTAGAAATTGTAGGAAAATTAGGATAGTAAAAAAGCATCTACTTATTAATCTAGTTATGATTAATAAAGCAGATGCTTTTTACTTGAAAAAAATATCAAATACATTATTTTTATATTGATTTTTAAGCTTATAATAGCGATAACGTAATTTGGAGTCTTGTAAAATATCCTTCTTTTGAACTTTACCAGAAATTATATCTCTAAATAAGCGACAATTTTTTTCATCTAAAGAGTGAAGAAATGCCTGAATAGCTTCTTTCACCAGAATATTCTTATCAGGAGCGTGATTTTTATAATCAGAACCAATGACGACTTCTTTTAAGTTAGAAGACAATTGTTCGTAGGAGGTTGATTCCTTTTCGGATTTACGCTTATAGGCATGTTCTAGTCGGTAGAGGGAATTATATTTATTGCGAAGATTAATCTGAAAATAATATCCAAAAGTAATATTAGATGGCAACCTATACCGTAAGGCTGAGGAATAACAAACAATTTTAGCTTCTTGAATTAAATCGTCTCGTTCGTAAAAAGTAAAATGATAACTATTTATTAATTTAAAAACAAGGGGAGTATATTTTTGAAATAGTTTGTTAAAATTATCATTGCTAGGTTGTTCTTTGAAGTTCTCTAAAAGAATATTATCTAAATTTAAATTCACGCCACATCCTCCTTTAGAGAAGAATATAGCATATATCAAAATATAATGATGTATATTTTTTTACATAATTATATGTTAGTATCTTCTATTTCATCTAAAGCTGATGTAATATCGCTAAAAGAAAATCCTTGCTTAAAAAGAGCTTGTTGAATCTTAAATTTTCTCTTCTTAATATCTAAATTGTCATAACGTGACCAAAGTTTATTGGCTTTTTCCAATAAAATCTCACGTTCTGTATCATCATCAAAAATTAAATCTAACTCTTGAATGATTGTATCAATAATGTCATAGGAAAATCCCTTTGTTAGTAAGGCTTGTTTAATTTTATTTTGTTTATTACGATATGAATCATGACTATAGCGATTAGCTAGTTTTTCAGCTAAAGTGACACCTTTTTTTACTTGTAACTTGTCAGTGTAAAGAATTAAAGCATCTTCAGCTATATTATCATCAACTCCTTTTTTTAAGAGATTAAGTTTAATAACTTTAGGTCCCTTGTCAGAAGTATTCATCATAGTTCTAACATAACTTTCAGCGTAATTTTTATCATTAATTAAATCCAGATCAATAAGCTTGTTGATAATTTCAGGAATATAATCTTCATGAATATCAAGAGAGCGTAATTTATCTTCGACTTCTTTTCTAGTACGGAGTTGATAGGATAGATAATTTAAAGCAGCATTATAGCCCTTAGAAATGTCATCAGCTAATTTAATTTCTTCTATTAAATTTTCGTCAAGTTCTTGTCCTTTATGTAAACGATACTTAATTAGGACACTTTCACTAACTGGAAATGCATACTTATCATTAATATAAATATTGAAACGGCCAGCTTTCTTTTGAGTTTGAATCATCGTTATTTTCTTAACCACACAATCAACCTTCCTAAATCAACTAATATTTACTGTTATCATGTTATAA
>NZ_AYYT01000036.1 GCF_001435955.1 Ligilactobacillus salivarius DSM 20555 = ATCC 11741
CTCTGCCAGCTGAGCTAACCACCCATAACTCATCAACGAATAATATAATAACAAAAAATTTGTACCCATGCAAGCTTTTTTTGAAATATTATTCAAAAATATCAAGAGGTGCTAGTTTGCGATAAGCATTGATGATATCCAAAAGTTCTTGAGGAGTTTCAGCCATACCTTTTTGAATCCAAAAAATAAAAATTGTAGCAATGCTACCAAAATATATTTCAAAAGCATAGTCTTTATCTATCTTTGGTGAATCAACATTAACGTGTAGCTGAATAAAAACATCTGTTAATAAGATTTTGAATTTTTCTTGCATCTCATTTTTTAAATTACTATTTACAAGAGCTGAAATTAGCTCAGAATTTTCCTCTAGATAATAAATGATATCTAAAATTTGATTATTTGAAAAAATAGTACGATGGTCGGCGATTTTGTTTTTTTGCAGCAAAATTTCTTTAATATCAGAAAAGAATTCACGCTCAATTTCATCTAATAAATCAAATTTATCAATATAATTTAAGTAAAATGTACCCCTATTAATTTTAGCAAGACGTGTAATTTCGCTAACAGATACCTTATCAAACCCTTTATTAGCGAGAATTTGAATAAAAGCTGAGCGAATTCGTTTTTTAGAATCCGTTTTACGAATGTTTCCCATAATATATCACCTTAAATCAACAAAGCTATATTAATTGTATATTGTTTAAACATCAATATACTACTACTATTTAATTATAGCTTAAATGAACAATATGTCTATATAAGAAAAGAGGAGTGAATATGTCATATATTGAAGTAAAAAATTGTACCAAGACCTATCAGATGGGTGATAGCACAATTTATGCTAACAAAGATATAAGTTTTTCGATTGAACAAGGCGAATTAGTGATAATTTTAGGAACATCTGGTGCAGGTAAATCAACGTTATTAAATATTATTGGTGGTATGGATACTAATACTAGTGGAAATGTCATTATTGATGGTAATGACATTTCACAGTATAACAAGAGACAGTTAACTACATATCGCCGTAAAGATGTAGGTTTTGTTTTTCAATTTTACAATTTGGTTCCAAACTTAACAGCGAAAGAAAATGTGGAACTCGCTTCTGAAATTGTAAAAGATGCGATGAAAGCAGAAAAAGCTTTAGAAAATGTCGGCTTGGGAGAAAGAATGGACAATTTCCCAGCGCAATTATCAGGTGGTGAGCAGCAAAGAGTGGCAATAGCACGTGCAGTGGCTAAAAAACCTAAAATTTTGTTGTGTGATGAGCCAACTGGTGCTTTGGATTATAATACTGGGAAACAAGTGTTAAAAATTTTACAAGATATGAGTGTTAAGAATCATTCAACAGTCATTATCGTTACACATAATGCGGCACTAGCTCCGATTGGAAATCAAGTTATTCATATCCATGATGGACAGGTTAAAGAAATTACTAGAAATGCTAATCCAGCAGATATTTCATCAATCGAATGGTAGGTGAGATGAAATGAGTAAGAAAATTTTATGGAAAGATGCATTTCAAGCTATTACTAGCTCATTGGGTAGATTTATCGCTATTTTTCTATTAATGATGTTGGGCGCGTTTACATTAATAGGGATAAAAATTACTGGGCCAGATATGAGAGAAACTGCGACTAGTTTTTACCAACAGCACAAATTAGCAGATACAACTGTGGTATCTAATTACGGCTTGGATTCTAATGATGTTCGTGTAATAAAAGATTATTCAAAAATTAAAAACTATGATTTAGGTTATTTTCAAGATACTAAGGTAAATAATGGGCAAACGGTAGTTAGGGTATTTTCTAATCCAAAGAATATTTCAACCTATGAGTTGGTAAGTGGTAAGATGCCGCATAAAAGTAACGAAATTGCGCTTAGTTATTTATTAAAAGGAAAATATAAAATTGGACAAACAATTAATTTAGATAAAAATACAAGTTTAAAGCATGAAAAATTTAGAATAACGGGGTTTGTCCGTTCAAGTGAGTATTTAGATAAAAATGATCTCGGCCAAACTAATGTAGGTACAGGGCAATTAAATGGAGTAGCAGTTGTTGCGAAAAAAGCATTTAAGACTAAAGTATATACAATTGCAAGAATTAGATATGAAAATACTGCAAACATGAATCCCTATTCTGCGCAATATAGAAATACTGTTAAGAAGTATCAGAAAACAATAAAAGATAGGCTAGATAAGAATAGCCAGAATAAATTAAATAAATATCAAAATGAAATTAAGCAGGCTAGAAACCAGATAATGCAGGGAAAAGAACAGATAAATCAGGTGAAATTATTTTCTTCGGCACAAGCTAATCAACTTGAAAAAGAAATTAGCCAAAAGGAAATAGAATTAAATAAAGAAGAACAAAATATAAAACAATTAGGTTATTCAACTTATAACGTACATAGCCGCGACTATAACCCAGGTTATACTTTATATCGATCTAATTCTGAAAGAATAGATATTCTAGCTAATATTTTCCCTGTGATTCTATTCGCAATTGCGGCGTTAGTTTGTTTGACTACAATGACAAGATTTGTAGATGAAGAAAGAATAAACATAGGAACGTTAAAGGCATTGGGATACAGTGATGGTGATGTTAGAAAGAAATTTGTTTTATATAGCTTAGTTTCAGGAATCCTTGGAATCTTATTAGGCGCAACTTTAGGATATACTTTTCTGCCAAGATTGATTTACAAAGCTTATACTACTAATTTAACGATGCCTGAAGTTAAGTTACAATTTTCATGGATATATTTATTAGTAACATTGGCTATTGGGCTATTATGTACAACTTTCGCGGCTTTGTGGGCTTTGAGAAGAACGTTAAATGAAAAACCAGCGCAATTACTATTACCAAAGGTACCAAAAAAGGGAGCACGGATTTTACTAGAAAGAATTACGCCACTTTGGAATCGAATGAGTTTTACTTATAAAGTAACAGCACGGAATCTTTTCCGTTATAAAAGTAGAATGTTGATGACGATTTTTGGAGTAGCTGGATGTACAGGTCTATTAGTAATGGGATTTGGTATAAAAGACTCGTTGAATGGAATTAGTGAGATACAGTATAAAAATATCATTAAGTATGATTTAGTAACTGTACAGCAAAATAATTTGACCAAGAAACAACAAAATAAGCTAGATGAAGTATTAAATAGTGATGAAATTAAGCAGTATAAAGATGTACATTATGAACAACTAACGAAAAAAGCTGGAGTAGATGATACAGAACAAATGATAAGTCTACTTGTACCAAGTTCGAATAAAAATTTGGGAAAGTTTATTGGATTGCATGAGCGCAAGACTAATAAAGAGCTAAAATTAACAGCTAATAGTGTAATTATCTCTGAAAAATTAGCAGATCTATTAGGCGCAAAAAAGAATAGTACAATTACTTTAAAAGATGATGAAGGAAAATGGCGTAAGTTTAAAGTAACAGACATTACAGAGATGTATATGGGACATTATATGTTTGTGGGAAAGCATGCATATCAAAGAAGTATGGACAAAAAATATACGACTAATGGGGAGTTAGTAACACTTAGAAATAAAAGTAATAAAAATATTCAAAAGATGTCTGAAAGATTTATAGAAACGAATGCGATTAGTGTAGTCTCACAAAATATAAATAATAAAAAGACAATTGACAATGTTATGAATGGATTGGGTAGAGTAATCTTTATTTTAATTGGAATAGCAGTAATTTTAGCTGTAGTGGTAATTTATAATTTGACTAACATCAACGTGTCAGAAAGAATAAGAGAACTATCGACAATTAAGGTGCTGGGATTCTATGATAAGGAAGTTACAATGTATATTTATCGAGAGACGATAATTTTATCGTTCGTAGGGATTTTATTTGGGTATCTGCTTGGAAAATGGTTGCATAACTTTATAATTACGAGTTTACCACCAACGAATGCGATGTTTGATCCTAATATGTATGCGATGAATTACATTTTATCAGGGGTAATTCCACTGATTGTAACGCTAATTCTAGCTTTTGTAATGCATAGGAAGATACGTTCAGTAGATATGTTAGAAGCTCTAAAATCAGTTGATTAGAATAACAAAAAAGCAGGTAGAACGAATCGTCCTACCTGCTTAATAGATCTCTGATGGGTGGTCAGGGGATCGA
>NZ_AYYT01000037.1 GCF_001435955.1 Ligilactobacillus salivarius DSM 20555 = ATCC 11741
ACAAGCTGATGTAACAACAGCTCAAAACAATGTAAATGCAGCTCAAAAGACAGTTGATGATGCAAAGGCAGCTATGGATCCAGCTAATGTGCAATCTACTGTTGATGCAGCTAATAAAGCTGAAGCTCAAGTAAATCAAGATAAGCAAGATGTAGCAACGGCACAAACTAATTTAGAGAATGCAAAAGCAGCTGATGCAACACGTCAAACTAATATTGACAATGCTAAAAAAGCGGTAAATACAGCACAAGCTAATGTTGATTTCTCTACAAAACAAGCTCAAGAAATGAAAGATCAACTTAATAAGTATCAAGGAATCAAAGATACAGCCCAAAAAGAAGTTGATGGTCTAAATGATAAGTTATCTAATGTAAATACTATTGAACTACCTAAGGGATATACAAAAGAAGCATATAGAGCATGGAATGAAGCAAATTATAAAAAGTATATAGGAACAGCAACAGCTGAAGATTTACAAGCAATTAAAAATTGGGAAGATATAACTTCACAAGAAGTCAATAATAATTATAAACACAATAAGATTGATGAAGATAACAAGATATTAAATGGGGATATTCATAATTTAACACAAAGTCAATTAGAGGAATTAGCAACATTTACAGCTAGTTTATTAAATCCTTTGAGAAAACAAGTAGGTAGTATTCCTTTAGAGGTATCAAAAGGTTCTGTGAAAATTGCTCAAGATGTAGCTAAAAAATATGAGCAAGATAATTGGACAGCTTGGGGAAATGTTAAAGACTCAACATTTAAGGGACATGACATTAACGGATTAGTTGAAGTTGCTAACAAATATAATTTTCAAGATATTGGTGAAAATTTAGGTGGCAATGCTCTAATGTATGGTTCAGATAATATGGATCAATTGAAGGAATATACGTACGTAATCTTAGTTGATATGTTACTACATGATGGTGATTCAAATTGGGGACATGCTAGAGCTGCATTAGGATTGTTGAATAATGCTGATTCATATGGTGGAGATGATGAGCAAGTAGACCATGCTTATATTGGAGTCTCCTTTGATAATATTCCAGGAGCATTGATGGGTTCTCAAGAACATTTTAACTTTATGTATACCCCATACGGTTATGTTCTAAATGAAGATAATACAGCTAGAATTTCTACAAATGATAAATTTGATGCGACTCCTGTAGCAATATTATCCACCGAAGATTTAGTAACTCAATTAAATACAGCAAAGGCTAAATTAGCTAGTGCAACTGATGCTTTGAATAAAGCTAAAGATGCTGATACACAAGCACAACAAATTTTAGCTAAGAATAAAGTGGAATTAACAACTGCTCAAGATAATTTAACAAAAGCTCAAAATGTGCTAGTTCAAACAGAAATAGCACAAAAGGCTTTAACGGATGTACAAAATAAATTAGCTGCAGATACTAAGATTAATGAAGATGCACAAGCTAAAAAAGAAGCTGCATTAGGTGATGAAGCTGCTAAACAAAAAGTTTTAGATCAAGCAAATGCAAACTTAGCAACAGCTCAAAAAGCTCTAACAGATGCTCAAGCTAAACAAAAAGCAGCTGAAAATAATCTCTCAGCTGAAAAAGCTAAATTAGCAAGTTTGCAACAAGTAGCTAATGAGAAGATACAAGATGTTAAGGCAGCACAAGTAGCATTAGACGATGCTAAGAATAAACTAGCAGCATTAGAGAATGCACCATTGCTCGTAAAGGCAGCTGAAGATAAGTTAGCAGCAGCTCAAAAAGCATTAGATCCAGTAGAAAATGTATTAGTTTCTGAGAAAGCTAAGTTATCAGCATTGAAACAAGATTTAGCAGATGCACAAGCTGATGTAACAACAGCTCAAAAGAANGAATTATGATGAAAAGCTAGCAATTCAAACTAAAGCACAAACAGATCTAGATAATGCTAAGAAAGTTCTACAAGCAATTTATGATCGTGAAGCTCTAGAAGCACAAATTGCAGCTCAAGAAAAAGCAAGAGAAGAAGCTGAGAAGAAAGCTGCAGAAGAAAAAGCACAAGCTGAAAAGAATGGTTATCATGTAGATGGTAACAAAGTAGTTGATGAAAATGGTAACCAAGTATCAAATTGGACTGTTAAAAATGGTCAAATTATTGATAACAAGGGTAAAGTAGTATCTGGACTAACTATTAATAAAGCTGGTGCTGTAGTAAACAAGACTGGTCAACAAATTAATTCTAAGAACGTGGTAGATAACCTACAAGCTAATAAACGTACTCAAGCTCCAGTTGTTCAATCTAAGGTAGCAGGTAAGACATACGTAAGCACAGTAGTGGTTCCTGAAAAAGCTAAAGCAAATGCATTACCACAAACTGGTGAGAAAGAAAGTAAGACAACTCTTGTAGGCGCAATTCTAGTTGGATTGGGTAGCTTAGTTGGATTATTCGGATTAGGTCGTAAAAAAGAATATTAATAAATAGGAGGGGACAATATGGAAAAAGCATGGAATATCGTAAAGATGATTTTTGCTAGTGTAGATCGTGGATACTTAATTAGAAGTTATATTCTAGGCTTTCTGTACATGGCAATTGTAGTTGCTCCACATACTTTTATGTATTGGCATAGAGATACAACTTGGATTACGCTATTGCTTTTTCCATTTGCCAAATTAGTTTGGGACGGAGTAATGAATACATTAATTGGAAATAACGTATTTATTTTTCCAATATGGATTATATACCTATGGAAATTTACAAAATACTATATCTTGATTAAGTGTATCTGGTTTATTTGCCCTCTTGGTATAGCTTATCTTCTATTTATTAATCGTGAGTATATTAAACAAATGTAAATAAAGCCCTGGACTTTTGTAGGTCTGGGGTTTTGTTATTTAATTTGATAAAAGAAAGATAAATAAATCCCATATCTTAAAAAGATACAGGATATGTTGGTATTATAATGTTTTTAGATACTTTAATATCTTTCGATTGTCTTTAGTTTCAAGTTCTTGTATGATATGAAGGTAAGTTTCTTGTGTGGTTGTAACATTAGCATGACCTAAGCGTTGTGACACACTTAGAACTGACACACCTTGAAATAGTAGCAATGATGCGTGTGTATGCCTTAGACCATGTATGGAAATCGTAGGAATATTGGCATGTTTACATAGTGTCTCCAATCTACTATTTACAGTAGAATTGAATATTTTTTGACCCTTGCTGACAAAGATAGGTTGGTTAGGGTCTTTTCTTTTATTTAATTTTCTAAAAGCTTTTAAAGTATTGTCATCAACAAACACTTTGCGATTAGAACTTTTATTTTTAGTAGGCTGAAAACCATAATCTTTAAATTTGTAGTTCCAAGATTTATTAACAATAATTTGCTTATTTTTATAATCAAAGTCAGAAGGGGTTAGGGCTAGAGCTTCAGCAAATCTTAAACCAGTTTTGCTAACTAAGTAGATGAACCAATCCCAGTTTATTTCAGATGATAAATTTAATTCATGAACTAAAGCTTCTAATTCATTTTTGTTTAAGAATTTCTTCTTTTTCTTTCTTTTTTGAATTCCTTTGATAATTGCCTTTCTAGTGGGATCAACTTTAATTAATCCATCCTCATAAGCATCTGTAAGACTAGCTTTTAAGTGATGATGAAAGTCTAGCGTGGTTTCTCGTTCGTGTGTTTCTGCAAATTTATTTAAAAGTGTTTGATAACTTTTTCGATCAATTTGATTCATATGTAGATCGGGGCATAGTCTTCTAACATGCTTATATGCTAATTCATATTTAATTAAAGTTGCATGTCGAACTGCACCTTTCTTATATAAATCAATCCAATTTCTGTAGTATTTGTAAAACAATTTTGTACTTGTTCTCGTAGCCATAATGCATTCTCCTTTAGTAATAACTAATAAAACAACATATAATAAATTATCATTAATCAAGATAAAATAGAATAGATATAGAGTAAAAAATAATTTCCTCTGCAGCCTTAATAGTTGATATTAATGGAACTTTGAGACTTTCACGTTCACCCCAAAGCAACGTT
>NZ_AYYT01000038.1 GCF_001435955.1 Ligilactobacillus salivarius DSM 20555 = ATCC 11741
GTATCTCGCCCACTATGTCAATGAAGAAAAAAACTTTATTTTTTCTTGTCGCTTTATTTAATCTAGCAGCTAACTATGCCCATCCAGTTACACCTACATATTTTAAAATGCTTCATCTTGATAATTCCGTTTTTGGAACGGCCTTTGCTGTAATGTCCTTTGGTATCTTTATCGCCTCTCCATTTTGGAGTAAAATTGCGGGTTTGGTTAACTCAAAGTCTGTTATCGCAATTGGTTGTATCGGCTATGCCATTGCACAATTCTTATTTGCTGTCGGACATACAACAAGCCTTATCTTAATTGGACGCTTACTTGCTGGGTTAGCATGTGGAGCATTTTTTGTAGGTGTACTTAACTATATTGTTAATCTGTCCAGTGAAACAAATCGAGGCGCTAACCTAACTCTTAATGCTACTATTCAAACTGTTGCTAGCGCCTTAGGTTACTTTGTCGGTGGAATGCTTGGTGCGTATAATGTTTATCTGTCCTTTGCAGTTCAAGTTATTCAACTGACTTTAGTTGGAATATTATTCTATCTTTTACTTGAAAAAGATTCGAAAAACACTGATAGTTTGCAATTATCTCTTATATTGAAAGAATCAAATCCACTTAAACGCCTCGAAGATGGACGTTTATTTATGAATAAAGCTTTTGCCTTATTATTCTCTGTTTCGATCTTACTGTATTTAGGGTATACTGCCTTTGATCAAAGCTTTAACTACTATTTAAAAGATATCTTTAATCTTTCTAGTAGTTTTAATGGGATCTTCAAAGGAGCAATTGGCATTATTTCTTTGATTGTTAATACTTCAATTGGTTTGTACTTGATGAAAAATACTAAGATTAGTAAAAGTCTAATCTATGTACTATTAGGTGCTTCAACTTTAATGGTACTTATCTTATTTAGCCATCATCTAACAGCTTACGTTATCAGTAGTTGTATATTTTATGGTTTCTATGCTTTAAGCACCCCACTACTTCAAGATTTAATTACGCAGGAAGCTCAGGTTGAGACACGTAACTTAGTGCTAGGATTTTATCAATCAACACAATCATTAGGGCAAATCTTAGGTGCTTACTTAGCGGGAATTATTTATAATTTCAGTCCACAAGCTCCGTTCTCATTAGCTTTTCTTGCCCTACTAGGAGCATTTCTTTGTTCGATCTTTTATAGAAGAATGTATAGAATTTAACACAACAAAAAAAGCAATTTTGAAAGAGATTCACCTCAATCAAAATTGCTTTTCTTTATGCTTAAATTATTTCTTTTGTTCGTTTGTAATTTGAGTGTTTCCAGCCACCGTACTAATTTGCCCAGTTGCGCCTTCACTCTTAGCTTTATCTAAAATAGCTTGCATAGATGTTTGTTGCCAATTTCCATTATTATCATAAATGTACACTTGACCATCTTTTACAGTATAAGTCAATGACTTATCACCGTAACCATCTTGCCAATACATTTGATAATAAGTATCCCCACCAGTTGGTAAAGCAGGTGTTCCCATTTGAGAACGAGATGCTTTAGTTACACCAACTTTAGAGTTAGCTGATGGTTGTCCATCTGTTTTAGCATAGTTTCCTGCATACCAACCTGTTAATGCAGCTTGTTGTTGTTCTGTTAACTCATCTGCAGAGGAAGCTAATGTTTCACTACTACTGCTACTATTAGCCTTTTCATCTACGTTGGAAGAACTGTTAGACTTAGATGTATTATCTGCAACATCTGCATCTTCAGCAAAAACTGCTTTAGCTTTAATCGCACTCTTCTTATGAGATTTCTTTACTACGACGCTACTTTCATGTGCAGAAGTCTGTGCTTGAGATTCGGCACTCTTATTGCCACATGCAGCTAATGTTCCCACTAAGAGTACACTACTAAAAGTAACAATTAATTTGTTTAATTTCATTTTATCCTCCAAATCTACCTGTCAAAACTTCATTACTGATTAGCAATACCATTCCTAATTAACTCTAATGGGTTCAACCATGTACCATTATTGTTAAATGAATTGGCAATAGCTCTCATAATATTCTTTTCACGAGTTATACCTAAGTGTAAGTGTGATGTGTCACGGTAACCAATTACGTCACCTGTATTAATTTGTTGACCAACATGCACCTTAATATTACCACGATTACTGAATGCTTCCTGGTAAACAAAGCTATATTCGTCTGATTGAACAACAATGTAGTTTTCCAAACCAGCAATATAACCAATTTGTGTAACAACACCACTGTGTACAGCATGGACTGAAGAACCTGGGTGATCATAAGAACCAAAGTCCAATCCGTCATGGAATCCATTCATACGGAATTCTCCACCTGGATTTACACCAAATAATTGAGCTCCTGTAAAGCTACCTTGACCTACAGATGGAAATGGCCAGCCCCATGTATCTTGTTTCAATGTACCATCAGAATTAAATGTATAGTTCTTACCATTAATATTAACTGTACCTGTCTTCATAGCACCTGTAAGTGTATCAAAATAGTACTTCTTATTATTAATATTTTGCCAACCAAATTGCATTTGTCCATTTGAAGCATAATATACTGTCTTATCTTGACCATATGGTGCTAAATTAAGGAAACCTGTCTGCATTGTACCCGTTACCTTATCAAATAGATACCAACGACCATTAATATTTTGTTGTCCAAATTGCATTTGTCCATTTGAAGCATAATACACTGTTTTATTTTGTCCATATGCTGATAAATTGCGGAAACCTGTTTGCATTGCACCCGTTACTTTATCAAATAAATACCAATGATTATTAATATACTTTTGTCCAAATTGCATTTGTCCATTTGGTGCATAGTATGCTACCTTATTTTGTCCGTATGCTGTTAGATTTTGAAAACCTGTTTGCATAACACCACTATTTTTATCAAATAAATACCAATGATTATTGATATACTTTTGTCCAAACTGCTTTTGGCCATTATTATCATCATAGTAGTATATCTTACCGTTAACACTTTGGAAACCTAATTGTACTTTATTATCTTTCAATAAATACTTATTTCCATCAATATCAACTTCACCAGAGGCTAATAGGTTTCCTGTCTTGGGATCAAAATTGTAACTCTTACCACCAATTACAAACTTACCAATAGCTTGTTTACCATCATTAGTAAAATATTGTAGCGTTTTGGAATCTTTATTATATACTAAACCTTTTGACATAGATCCTGTTACTTTATCAAAGTAGTATCTATTTCCATTAATTGTTTGAACACCAAATTGCATTTGTCCATTTGAAGCATAGTATACTGTCTTATCTTGTCCATATGGTGCTAGATTTTGGAATCCTTTTTTCATTGAACCATTGTTCTTATCGAATAAGTACCAGTGACCCTCAATATTCTTTTGGCCCTTTTGAACGGCACCTGTTATCTTATCAAAATAATAACTATTGTTGTTGATATTTTGCCAACCAAATTGCATT
>NZ_AYYT01000039.1 GCF_001435955.1 Ligilactobacillus salivarius DSM 20555 = ATCC 11741
GAGGTTTGCGCCCGTTTTCTAATCAAGGGACAGAACATCGTACCATTAAATACCTGAATAATTTGATTGAACAAGACCATCGTCCAGTAAAGAGACGCAATAAATTCTATCGAAGTTTACGCACTGCCTCTACCACGATTAAAGGCATGGAAGCCATCCGAGGATTATATAAGAAAACCCAAAAAGAAGGCACTCTCTTCGGGTTTTCGGTCTGTACTGAAATCAAGGTATTATTGAGAATCCCAGCTTAAATCATAGATACCGTAAGGGATTTTATTCTTTATTTAAAACTTTGCAACAGAACCAAATCATGAATATAAGGCCTACTTGAGTGCTGTAAAGGATATTTATACTGGAGAGATTATAAGTTGGGTGATAAGTAAAACTAACGACAATCCTTTAGTTATGAAAACAATTAAGGCAGCTATTGAAGCTAATCCAGGAGTAACTCTAATTTTACACAGTGATCGTGGCTTTCAATATACATCAAAAGAATATGTTCGTGAAGTTTCAAAAGCAGGAATTACACGTAGTATGTCACGAGTCGGACGCTGTATTGATAACGCACCAATGGAAAGTTTCTGGAGTCATTCTAAAGATGAGTACTACTATGATCATACTTTTATAACTTATGAAGAATTAGTGTCCGGGATCGCTGGATATATTAATTATTACAACAATGAGCGTTATCAATGGAAACTAAAAAGCCTGACTCCAGCAGAATGCCGAAATCAGGCCGCATAAAATTTTACATATTTAATTGTCTACTTGACAGGGGTCACTCCATATCATGTTTGTGCTTTTATTTTCCCAATGAATGAAGAGCGTTCTGTCTTAAAAAAGCCAAAAACGGACAGATGGAAGCAAAAGCACTGAGTTCTGTTCCGTTGTTAATGAAGAGCGACAGAACACCAACGTGTAGAAAAAAGTGTGTCCGATTATTCGCTGTAAAGCAATAAATCATCTAAATCCAGAATCTTGATCCTTTTCCCAGACAGCTGTTGAATCAATCCCTCGTCCTCCAATTCTCCAAATTTGCGACTGATGGTCTCAGGTGTCGTTCCTAAATAGGAAGCAATGTCCTTTTTTCCCATCGGCAGGGTGATGGTGGGAGAGTTGCCCATTTCAGGTTCCACATTTTCTGCCAAAAACAAAACTAAACGGGTAATGACACTCTCCAAGGCTACTTGTGTCGTTTGACGTTCTGAACTTTCTAACCGTTTAGACATTTCCGCCAATAGTTTTAAAGAAATAGCTGGGTATTGTTCCAAAAAATCTTGGACATCTTTTCGCTGAATCATACAGACAACGGTATCTTGGATTGCTTCGGCATATTCCTCGTGTACTGCATCCGGGTTGAACAAGGTCCATTCTCCGGTGAAATCACCAGGGTTCAAGATCCGCACTAGCTGCTCTTTGCCAGAGTCTGCCAATCGATAAATACGGACTTTCCCACGATTGATAATATATAAAGTATCCTCTTTTTCTTGTGAACGAAACAGAAACTCTCCTTTTTGATACTGTTTCGTGTGGGCTTTTTCAGCAATGTAATTCATCGCGCTATCCTCTAAGTGATTGAATATTGGAACCAAGCGGATACAGGCTGCGTGGTCGCCAATTTCATGATGGGTATGTTTAGTCAATTCATTCTCCCCCTTTATTTATTTTGTTTATATTCGCTGCTTTTATTATATAAGTCTCTTACTACAAAAAAATTGATGCACATCAAGAAAATGGAAAAAGGACTGGAAAGAATTCCAATCCCTAAATCAGCTTCTACTTTTACCTTAATCTTCATCCTCATCAAGAGCGTCATCATCTTCTAATGCTTCTTTACCAATGAACGCTTGCAGCATCCAAATGTTCTTGTCTAAGTCATTTTTAAAAGCAATCAATGTATCTTCTAAAGCATCGTCACCCTCGTCTTGAGCTAAACGAATCGCACGAATAGTTAGGTCACGAGTGCTTCTGAAGTCCTCGATAATATTTTCAACCATGTCTTCTGCTTTAGAGTATTTATTAACTGCATCTTCCGAAAGTATCGAATATTTTTCAAATTCAACCGTTGTCGAAGCAGGTTTATGCCCAGAAGTAATTAGACGCTCCGCAAGTTTGTCGAACCATTTTTCATTTTCGTTATACAACTCTTCAAATTTTTCATGCAACGTAAAGAAATTGGCTCCTTTTACATACCAGTGATATTGGTGCAGTTTCACATGTAATGTATGCATGTTGCCTAAAAGATGATCTGCAATGGCCGCTGCATTAATTTTCGTATGATGAACATGTTCCTTGTGTTCTTGTTCTTCTTGCAATCTTTCTTGGGGTGTTCTTTCTTGAGTAGCTTTATTTTCAGTCATGATTTATTCCTCCTATAATTTTGGTTTGTTTAAAATAGCTTTCTTTGATTCCTCCTTTTTCTTTACTAAATTTAGTATAGGATAGATTTCCGTTAAAAAAATTGACGCTCATCAAGAAAAGTATTTCTTAATAGACGCCAGGCTTCTCTAGTCAACTCACTCCAGTCTAAAGACATGGGGCTTGTGAG
>NZ_AYYT01000004.1 GCF_001435955.1 Ligilactobacillus salivarius DSM 20555 = ATCC 11741
CTTTGTTTAGTTTTCAAAGATCATATAACATTCTCATGCAACTATTTAATTATATCACAGTTAAAAAATATGTCAATAAAAAAATTATCAACTTCATAACCTGCAACTTCTTAAGTAGCAGCAACATTTAAATAATATACACGAGTTACATCTCTACGTCAACACTTTTTTTAATAAAATCTAAAAAAAATCAGTTTGCTTATTTACAAACTGATTTTTTATCTTATTTTCTATTATTCTGGTCTCAAAGTTGGGAATAGGAGTACATCACGAATTGATGGTGCATCTGTTAGAAGCATTACCAATCTATCAATTCCTATACCTAATCCCCCTGTTGGAGGCATTCCGTATTCCATAGCTTCAATATAATCTTCATCGATACCTTCAGCTTCATCATTACCAGCTTGACGTTCAGCAACTTGTGCTTCAAAGCGTTGACGTTGGTCAATTGGATCATTCAATTCAGTAAAGGCATTTGCATATTCATTTCCTAAAATGAATAATTCAAAACGATCTGTGAAACGTGGATCATCAGCGTTTTTCTTAGCTAATGGTGAAATTTCTACAGGATGACCATAAACAAAAGTTGGATCAACAATTGTATCTTCACAGAATTGTTCAAAGAATTCATTAATAATATGACCTACTTGCCAGTATGGTTCGTAATGAACTTTATGCTCATCTGCTATCTTTCTAGCTTCTTCAAGAGACATTTCTTTCCAGAAATCTACTCCCGTCTTTTCCTTGATTAAATCTACCATGTGAACACGTTTGAATTCTTTATTAAAATCAACGTCCGTTCCTTGATAGTTAATCTTTCCATCAGATGTTACAACTTTAGCAGCTGCTTTAAAGATACCTTCTGTTTCATCCATAACGTCTTTAAAGTCAAAGTATGCTGCATAAGTTTCAAGCATTGTAAATTCTGGATTGTGCTTAGTATCAATTCCTTCATTACGGAAAACTCTACCGATTTCATAAACACGTTCCATTCCACCAACAATCAAACGTTTGAGGTGTAATTCTAAAGCGATTCGTAAGTAAAGTTGAATATCCAATGCATTATGATGTGTAATAAATGGACGTGCAGCTGCACCACCAGCTTGATTATGTAATACAGGTGTCTCAACTTCTAAAAATCCATTACTATCTAAATAATTACGAACAGCTGTAACAATCTTGCTACGGTTTACAAAACGATTGTAACTTTCACGGTTAGTAATTAAGTCTAAGTAACGTTGACGATAAATTTGTTCTACGTTTTGAAGACCGTGGAATTTATCTGGCAATGGTCTTAGAGCCTTGGATAAGAAAGTAAGTTTAGTTACTTTAATTGTAAGCTCACCCATATCAGTCTTGATAACATCACCAGTTACACCTAAGAAATCTCCTAAATCTGAACGTTTAAAGATATGGTACATTTCTTCGCCAACTTCATCTTTACGAATGTAAAGTTGCATTCTACCTGTCTTATCTTGTAAATCAGCAAAGCCTACCTTACCTTTACCACGCTTTGCTACCATACGTCCTGCGATTGTAGCCTTAACATCTA
The DNA here is from genome assembly GCF_001435955.1 of Ligilactobacillus salivarius DSM 20555 = ATCC 11741. Taxonomy (GTDB): domain Bacteria; phylum Bacillota; class Bacilli; order Lactobacillales; family Lactobacillaceae; genus Ligilactobacillus; species Ligilactobacillus salivarius. The sequence continues at coordinate 1,553 of NZ_AYYT01000004.1, forward strand.
AGTCAATTAATTCTTCTTTTGTCTTATCTTCAAATTTGTCGTGTAATTCTTTGTTTAAGAAATCACGCTCAAATCTATGACCGAATGGATCAACGCCTTCATCGCGCAATTCTTGCATCTTTTGACGACGAACTCTTAACTGATCATTCATTGATTGTTGATTAGCCATTTAAAATCCTCACTTTCTCAATAATTTATACACTGCTCTTTATTATATCATAGTCAACTGGACATATTAATTACAATATTAACAAAATATCCACTAAACAGCTTGACGTGCTAATGTATCTGCTAAGAAATTATCAAAAATATCGATCATTTCTGCTTCTGTATCTGCAGAATTTAAAGCCGCTTTAGTACGTGCGGAACGTGGGATTCCTTTCAAATAATATGCAGCTTGAGAACGGAATTCCTTTGGCCCAATAACTTCACCTTTAGCTTTAACTAAACGATGTAAATGTTCCTTAGCAACTTTAATCTTTTCTGCAGGTGTAGGTTCTTCCAAAATTTCTCCTGTTTCAAGGTAATGTGTTGTTTGCTTAACAATCCAAGGATTACCTAAAGCTGCACGACCAATCATTACTGCATCTGCTCCAACTTCATCCAACATCTTCTTAGCTTCTTCTGGTGTACGAACATCACCATTCCCCATAAATGGAATCTTAGTTAAATGATCAGCTACTTCTTTTAAAATTCCCCAATCTGCATGTCCTGTATATAATTGCTTTCTAGTACGTCCATGCATTGCTAATGCTTTAGCTCCACCTTCTTCTGCTGCTAATGCATTTTCAACAGCTAAAATATGATCTTCATCCCAACCGGTTCTCATCTTAACTGTTACAGGCTTATCTATAGAACTAGTAACTGCATGAACCATTTCATAAATCTTATCTGGATCTAAAAGCCATCTTGCACCAGCATCAGTCTTTGTAACTTTAGGAACTGGGCAACCCATGTTTATATCGATAATATCAGTCGCAGTATTTTCTGCCACAAATTGAGCAGCTTCAACTAAAGTTTCTTTGCTACCACCGAAAATTTGGACACTAACTGGATGTTCAGTTGGATCAACAAATAGCATATCTAATGTTTTCTTATTTCTAAAATGGATTCCTTTGTCAGAAATCATTTCACAAACAACTAAACCTGCACCAAATTCCTTACAAATCATACGAAAGGCAACGTTTGTAACCCCAGCCATAGGAGCTACTACAACTTGATTAGGGATAACTATATCACCAATTTTCCATTCCATTATTCTCTTCCTCCATTTTAAGCTTGATTAGCTTCATTCATAATTTTAGTTAATTCTTCTTCATTAAATTCATATTTTTTCCCACAAAAATGGCAAACTGCTTCTGCACCTTTATCTTGTTCTATCATTTCTTCAAGATCTTTTTTAGGTAAACTTGCTAGTGCTTCAGCAAATCTTTCTTTTGAACAATCGCATTCATATGCTACTGGCATTTTCTCAAGAATTTTTACTTTGTCTTTTGGGAAAAGTGTATACAAAATTTCTTCAGGAGTCTTACCATCTTTACGCATCATTTCAGATACTAACGGTATTTCTTGTAACTTCTTTTCAATTTCATCTAAAATCTCATCACTAGCTCCTGGTAAAACTTGAATCATAAAACCACCAGCTACACCTATTGTGTTATCATCTTCAACAAAAACAGATAATCCTACGGCTGATGGAATTTGCTCTGACTTAGCTAGATAGTAAGTGAAATCTTCACCTAACTCACCAGATACAAGGGGCACTTGTCCTGTAAAAGGCTCTTTTAATCCTAAATCTTTAGTTACTGATAAAAAGCCTTGAGTACCTACTGCGCCTTTAACATCAATCTTATGTTTTTCATTTAAAGGCAAATGCACATGTGGTTCATGTACGTATCCTTTGACTGTACCTTTAGCATTACCATCTACCACAATAGCCCCAATTGGTCCATCGCCATTGATTTTTACGGTCATTTTTTCATCACCAGATAGTTCCGATGCTGATAATAATAAAGTACCTATCAAACTTCTACCAAAAGCAGCTGAAGCAGCACTCCAAGTATCGTGTAATTTTTGTGCTTCTCCTACAGTTTCAGTAGCATCAACTGCATAAGCTCTAATTGCTCCATCATATACTAAGCTTTTAACTAAATAATCAGACATTTTTCTTACCTCTTTATTTTTATACACAAATTACATACTAACAAATTGTAGTCAATTTTTCTATTATTATCTTTTTTATTTTGTCAAATAAAAAATGGTACTGACAGTTTAAAACCACCAATACCATTTTTGTTATTCATCTTTCTTATCAGAATCTTCATCTGATTCATGAGGATAGAACACTTCTGTTTCTTTATGTTCCTCATCTTTTTCAGCTAATTGTTTTTTAGCTTCTCTACGTTCAACAGCTTGTTTTGCTTCTTCAAAAGTTGCTGCCTTTTCACTAGGAAATTCATCTTCGTTTTCTGCTGGCATCTTACCTGTCTTATACAAACTCAAGATTTGTTTTTCATCTAGAGTTTCATGTTCAAGTAATGCTTCAGCGATTACTTTATGTTGTTCTCTATGAGCTTCGATAATTTCCTTAGCTTGTTGCATACCTTCATTGGCAATACGTTTAACTTCTTCGTCAATGATATTAGCTGTTTGTCCAGAGTAACTATGTTGACCATTGAATTCACCAGGTTGCATATTAGCTTGACCTTCATATTGAACAGGGCCTAACTTGTCACTCATACCAAATTCTGTAACCATTGCTCTAGCTAATTGAGTAGCTTGTTGGAAGTCATTAGAAGCACCAGAAGATTGTTGACCAAAGATAATTTCTTCGGCTGCACGTCCACCCATCAAACCAGCAATTTGTTCCTTAAGGTTCTTCTTGGACATCAACATTTGATCTTCTTTTGGTAACATGATAGCATATCCGCCAGCACGTCCACGAGGTACGATTGTAACCTTATGAACTACACGTGCTTCATTTAATACTAAACCAACAATTGTATGTCCAGCTTCGTGATATGCCACTGTTTCACGTTCATGCTTACTAATTACACGATCACGCTTAGCAGGTCCTGCAATAACTCTATCTTCTGCTTCATCGATATCAGATGCATCAATTTCTTTCTTATCACGACGAGCAGCTTGTAATGCAGCTTCATTCAATAAGTTTTCTAAGTCAGCACCAACAAAACCAGGTGTTTGCTTAGCAATCATCTTCAAATCGACATCTTTTGCTAAAGGCTTGTTCTTAGCGTGAACCTTCAAAATAGCCTCACGACCCTTAACATCAGGACGACCTACTAAAATCTTTCGGTCAAAACGACCTGGACGTAGCAAAGCAGGGTCTAATACATCAGAACGGTTAGTAGCTGCCATAACGATGACACCTTCATCACCTTCGAAACCATCCATTTCAACTAACATTTGGTTAAGTGTTTGTTCACGTTCATCATGTCCACCGCCCATTCCGGCACCACGACGACGACCTACCGCATCAATTTCATCGATAAAGATAATAGATGGTGCGTTCTTTTTAGCATTTTCAAATAAGTCACGCACACGACTAGCACCAACACCGACGAACATTTCAACGAAGTCAGAACCAGAAATTGAGAAGAATGGTACACCAGCTTCACCAGCAACAGCTTTAGCAAGTAAAGTTTTACCAGTTCCTGGAGGTCCTTCCAATAGCACACCAGATGGAATTCTAGCACCTAAAGCTAAGAACTTACGTGGATCACGCAAAAATTCTACAACTTCAACTAATTCTTGCTTTTCTTCTTCAGCACCAGCTACATCTGAAAAACGAACTTTATTGTTCTTTTTGTCAATAGGCTTAGCTTTGGATTTTCCAAAGTTCATAACACGGCCACCGCCACCACCTTGGCCAGCTTGACCCATCATCATGTAGAAGAAGAAAATGAAGAATAGAATTGGAACTACTGAAATTAAAAGTTGAATCCAAATACTACTAGATTCTTCTTCTTTAGCACTATTTTTTATTTTATTTTTTTGTGCATACTCTTGAATTTGTTTTACAGTCGAGTCATTCGTCAATACATTAGTTGTAAAACCAGTTGATTCATCCGCACCACTGGAAGCAATTCCGGCAATACCACTCGAACCAGATGATTTCTTAGCATGACGATAAGTACCCGTTATTTTGTACGTACTTCCAGAAGGTTGCATCGTAAAATCTTTAATATTATTCTTCTTCAATTCTGTTATAAATTGACTAGATTGAATTTGTTGTGTCTGCATACTTTGGCGACTACCAAACATATAATACAAGACACCCATAATACCCAAGAATACTACGATATAAAAGAAACTATTTCTAAGAAGTCCGTTACCATTCCTGTTGTTATTCATAACGTTCCTCCATATCCAAGGATTAAAGAGTCACTTATCACCATTAAATAAGCACTCCATTGTGAATATAATAGCATAATTAATAAATTTTGACTATTATTGACTATTAATTTCACTAAAATAAATTGTTTAAAATTTTATTAACCTTCGTAAACTTCAGGCTTCAAAATTCCAACATATCCTAAGTTACGATAGCGACCTGCAAAGTCTAAACCGTAACCTACTACAAATTCATTAGGAACTTCAAAACCTACATAGTCAGGCTTAACTCCTTCAACACGACGTTCAGGTTTATCAAGTAAAGTACAAATCTTAACAGATTTTGCATTACGATGCTTAAATAGTTCAACTAAACGTTGTAATGTACGACCTGTATCGATAATGTCTTCAACGATTAAAACATCTCTTCCAGTTACAGATGTATCTAAGTCTTTAATAATTTTAACTTCACCAGATGATTCTGTTCCTTCTCCATAACTAGAAACGTCCATAAAATCTAATTCTAAATATGTATCGATTTCACGAATAATATCAGTTGTGAACATAACAGCACCCTTAAGAACACAAACTACTAATGGATTTTTACCTTCAAAATCCTTAGTAATTTGCTTTCCTAGTCTTTTAGTAACTTCAGCGATTTGTTCTTTACTGTATAAAACTTCTTTGATGTCGTTGTTCATAAGATTAACCTCTTTCTTACTTTTTTCTAAATACTAGTATGTAATGAATTTTAGCATTTTGTGGGGCCAGTGACAAATCAGTTTTTTTTGTTTCTAAAATCCAATACACTTCATTTTTATTTTTTGTAATTAGCCAACTCTTATTTCTCTGTTCACTTGGAATTTTTTTATCAATAAAAACTTTTTTAATTTTTTGATTTCCAAAGCTCATTTTTAGTGAATCACCCGGTTGTCTATGTCTAATTACCCAATTTTCATTATCTTCTACAACTAGAGTTTCATCTCCAGGCATTAGTTCTATTTCATCAAGCTTAAATAAGCCTATCTTTTTTCCTTCTTCTAAGTTGTGCCATTGATTCAATTTTAATTCAAAATTTTCTTCTAGATTTAAACTAGTAGTACTTTTAATTCTTATTCCTATTTCGAGATATTCATGATAGAATTCAAATTTTTCATTCAAATCAAACTTTGCTTGAGGTTTCTTCTCATCATTAAGCATCGCTAAAATTTGCTGTACCTGTGTTTCTTTGATTTCTAATCCTTTTACTTCTAAATATCGTTCAAGTAGAATACGTTGCCATAAGGGACTTTCTTTAACAAATTTATCATAGTCCAAAGTTTCTTCTTTAGAAATCTTATTCAGTTTCACATCAGCTACTTCTTGAATTGCTTGTAAATTATTTGTTAATTGCTGAGTATATTCTAATACATGATTTAAAAATTCTGGATTTTCTGCTTTTAATACTGGAATTATATGATGTCGTAACCTATTTCTTTGGTAGTCATCGCTTTTATTAGTTTCATCCTCATAATATTTAATCCCTAATTGTTTAGCATAATCATAAATTTCTTTTTTATTAAAAATTAACATGGGACGAACTATTTGATAATCCTCTCTGAAAATGCGTACAGATTGAATTGCTTGTAATTGTTGAATATTCCCACCTCGAATTAATTTCATTAAAAAAGTTTCTGCTTGGTCATCTCCATGATGCGCCGTTACCAAGTACTCAATATTATTTTCTTTTAGGACTTTTTCAAAAAAGTTATATCTAACTTCTCTGGCTGCAGCTTCAATGCTTTGTACAGGATGTTCTTCTTTTTCCCACCTGTATACATATAAAGGAATATTTCGTGCAAAACAAAACTCTTTAATAAATTTTGTTTCTTCTTTGCTTTGCTCTCGTAATTGATGATCAATATAAGCGACATTAATTTCTATATTTAAAACTTTACTCAATTTCAACATTCCTGATAATAAGACCATAGAATCTACACCTGTAGAAACTGCAAGCAATACTTTTCTATTGGAAATTTTTAAATCCCTAAGTCGCTGTAATAATTGATTTTCAAATTTTTTTACATTCAACTTTATCACTCACTTCAAAAAATAAAAAGGCAAGAAGTAATTACCTCTTGCCTTTTGTTGTATTAGCTGCGACGACCGCCACGACCGCCACGTTTTCCTTCTGTATTACGTTTCAAGGAAGTCAATCTATCTTCACTTTCCTTCAAAAATCCAGCTAATAAGGAATCGAAATCTTTCTTCTTTTCTTCATGCTTTGGCCTAAAAGAAGTATTATGATTTTTCTTTACTTTATCCCTATTATTATGTTGTTCGTGATTATTGTTACGACGTTGGTTGTTTTGCTTTTGAGATTTATCCACTGCTTTCTTGATGGAAAGACCGATCTTACCATCATCACTGACAGATAAAACTTTAACAGTAACTTCATCACCAACAGATAAGACTTCATGGATATCTTTAACAAAAGTATTGGATACTTCACTAATATGAACTAATCCTGTCTTCTTATCCCCTAAATCAACAAATGCACCAAAATCTGTAATTCCTGAAACTTTTCCGGAAAGTTTAGCTCCTACTTCAATCGACATAAAAATTGTCTTCCTCCTCGAAATTCTATACCTCTCAGTATATCACGCACTAAATATTATTAATACTACTAAATTAAACTTTTTTTAATTATTGTCCAATATTTTTTGTAACATCTGTTGGTAAGTTATAAATTATTTCGTTATCTTTAGAATAGGAGTACTTTTCTCGAATTAATTTTCTTAAATAATCTTCATCATTTAATTGCTTAATCTGCTCTTTCAAATCAGCATTTTTAGCTTTTACTTTTTCTAACTTCTTATTAGCTTCTTCCGTTTGAACATTAATATTTTGGGTTTGATAGTGCATTGTAATGAGTCTTATTCCAAACACTATTGTTAATAGTATAGTTAAAGAAATAATACTTACTCTAAACAATCGATAATGTTGATAGTGTTTAGCTTTTAAAGCAGCATTTTTACTTTTAGCTTGTTGCTTACGAAAATAATCATTATCCATGATAGTAATCTTTGATCTTTTCTTCACTGACTATCTAGCCCCTTCCATTCTTTGTCCAAAACGATTTATATAGAAAAATCTTCCTTATATTCTTCAGAGATAACTTCAAACAATTCTTGTGCTTCTTTTTTCTTTGTTGTATCTCTAATATCATTAACTTTGACTGTTAATACTTTATTACCAAAGTTTATCACAATTTCATCGCGAACATTTACATTTGATGATGATTTAGCCACCTTGCCATTAATTGTAATTCTACCTTGACTTGAAATTTCTTTTGCTACTGTTCTTCTTTTAATAATACGTGATATTTTTAAAAACTTGTCTAATCTCATCAACGTCCTCCATTTAATTTGTCAATTATTTTTATAATCTTATTCCCACCTGGCATAGCCATATATTCTTCTTTGGTAAATAAATTAAACTTAATCGCTAAAATTCCAAAAATAAATACTCCTATAGGAATACATATTGCTGAAATTATTCCGACATCTAATCTAGAACTTCCCAATAGATATCCTAATAATATCGAAAGTCCTTTTACTACTATCCCCATAATACATGAAATAAGTAATAATTTTAAGACATAACCATCACTTCTAAATAAAATCTCAAGTTTTATTGAACTAAAGAAAACAATGATAATTGCAGCTAATAATAAACTAGCTGTAGTAGCTATACTTGCTCCAATTATTCCAAATTTACCAATTAAGTAACTATTAAGAATATATTTAGTTAAGAAAGCTACCCCTAATCCAATTAGTAACACTCTGTACTCATCAATGCTTTGTAAAATAGAACTATAGCTATTGATTACTGTCATTAAAATTATGCCCAGTAAATATATTCCAATTACCAAGCTAAGTTCACTATCACCAAATAAAAGTTTATTAACTTCAGGCAATAAGGCTAACAATCCCACTGTAGCAGCACTAGCTATTCCTAAACTAATTCTCAAGATAGATGATGCAGTATTTTCAAAAGTAGTTTTTTCTTTCTTTTCAATTGCGGCTGTTAGGGAAGGTAAAAGCGTTGAAGAAAAACTTACACCTATTACTAATCCTAATTGTATTAGAGGTTGAGCTCTATCGTAAATACCTTTTATATTGCTAGCTTTTATTGAAGATAAGCCATAAATCTCCAAATTATTCTTAATTGTGAAGGAGTCTATTAATTGCAAAAGTACCATCAATGCAGTAAATAAACATATCATGATTCCTTCTGTCATTAGTCTTTTTACTAAATCTCGATAATTGATGCTATGTTTATGGGATTTTCTTGAAAAAAGTCTTATAAAAATACCTACAAAACATAGTAGCGCAACTAAACCTCCTAATGTTGAGCCAAACATAGCCCAAGCTCCCATTTTGTAAATAGACCAATGATGTCTAACCGCATACCATGCAACTCCAATAATAACAATCACTCTTATTAGTTGCTCATACACTTGTGATACAGCAGTGGGCGTCATATTGAATATACCTTGATAAAATCCTCTTCCTACTGATAAAAAAGGCATCAACAAAAACATCCAGGAAACACTCCTGATAATTACTTCCAGCTTTATATCTCCCATGGCTTCAGCAATTTGAGTTGATCCTAATTGTAGAAATAAAAAGCACAAGATAGCCAGTACAACTAAAACGTTGAATATTCTTTTTGAAATCTGGTATTTTGATTCCATATCATCTTGTTCAGCAATAATTTTTGAAATAAATACAGGAAATCCTGATAAAGAAAAAGTCATTCCAATTGCATAAATCGGATAAACTTGCTGATAAACGTAAAATCCTAAATTCCCTACCATATTTTCAAAAGGAATTCGGTACATCGCACTTAAAATTTTAGCTATAAAAGAAGCCCCTGATAGGATTATTGCTCCCTTCATAACATTTCCAAAATTATTTTTCATTACCTTCACCTATGCTGATTTATCAATAGTGACATCCACCATTTTAGCTAATTCTTTGAGTAATTTTTTTAATTCTTCCAAAATCTGATTACTTTCCATGCCAGGTTGGATGTTTAACTTAATCTGAATTTTTTGATTTTTATTTCCCAGAGTCGTACTAAATTTAGTTACCGATAATACTTTAAAAACATCCTTAATGTCTAATTTCCCATTTAACTTATCTGATAACTCAATTTCAATTGTTTTTTTATTCTGGTTAACACTATCTACTAAAGCTGCATCAGCATACATTTTTAATAGGCCAACTTCTAATAAATTGTGTACTTCTATTGGATATTCCCCAAATCTATCAATTAAATCATCTTGAACTTCTATATATTGATCCTCATTTTCAAATTGATGGATTCGTTTATAAATCTCAACCTTTTGTTTAGGATCAGTAATATAGTCCGCTGGCAAATAAGCTTCTAAATCAAGATTGAGTTCAGCATCCGTTTTAACTTTAATCTCTTTACCACGTTTCTTAGCTACAGCATCATTTAACATCTGTGTATACAAATCATATCCAACAGAATCAATAAAACCATGTTGTTGCTTACCTAACAGATTTCCAGCTCCACGAATTGATAAATCTCTCATCGCAATTTTAAATCCTGAGCCCAACTCTGTGAAATCTTTAATAGCTTCCAGACGTTTTTCAGCAACCTCTGTTAACACTTTGTTAGGTTGATACATAAAGTAAGCATATGCAATGCGATTTGATCGTCCAACGCGTCCTCTTAATTGATACAACTGTGATAATCCCATTCTGTCCGCATTATCAACAAACAATGTATTCACGTTAGGAATATCAACACCAGTTTCAATAATTGTTGTTGTGACTAAAACATCATACTCACCATCGATAAAATCTATCAAAATATTTTCTAGTTGCGTTTCGGTCATTCTTCCGTGAATATAAGCTACTTTAGCTTCAGGTACTAAACTTTCTAATTCACTAGCAACTTTTTCAATATCATCAACTCGATTATGCAGATAGAAAACCTGTCCCCCACGCTCTATCTCACGCTTAATTCCATCTACAATTACCCCATAATTTTTTTCAATAACGTAAGTTTGTATTGGATAACGATTCATGGGTGCTGTTTCAATAACTGATAAATCACGTACACCTAACATAGACATGTTTAACGTTCTTGGAATAGGTGTAGCTGTTAATGTTAAAACATCTACACTTGTCTTCAATTCTTTTAATCGTTCCTTATGTTTAACTCCAAAACGTTGTTCCTCATCAATAATTAATAACCCTAAATCTGCAAATTTTACATCTTTTGACAATAACCTATGTGTTCCAACAACAATATCTAACTTACCTGTTTCTAAATTTTCAATAGTCTCTTTAATTTCCTTGGCTGTATTAAATCTAGATAAAATACCAATCTCAACAGGGAAATTTTCAAAACGTTGTTCCATTGTTTCATAATGTTGTTGAGCCAAAACTGTTGTTGGCGCCAAGAAAGCAACTTGTTTACCATCTTGAACCGCTTTAAAAGCCGCTCTTAACGCCACTTCTGTTTTACCATAACCAACATCACCAATTAACAATCGATCCATCGGCTTAAGCTTTTCCATATCTTGTTTAATTTCTTTAGAACTTCGAAGTTGATCTGGTGTTTCTGTATATGGAAATGCATCTTCGAACTCTTTTTGATAGCTATCATCAGGAGTAAATGCGTATCCCTTTTCAGCTTCACGTTTAGCATAAAGATCAACTAACTCATCAGCAATATCTTCAATTTTATTAGCAACACGGCGTTTAGTTTTAGCCCACTCAGAACCACCTAATTTATTAACTCTAGGGGTTTTTGACTCTGAAGACACATATTTTTGTATCTTATCTAATTGAGATACCGGAATAAAAAGTTTCGCATCGTCCTGATAAAGAATGGTCATATAATCATGATGATGTCCACCAACTTCTAAAGTTTGCATCCCCATATAGCGTCCAATCCCATGATTGACATGAACGACATAGTCACCCTTTTTTAACTCAGTATAACTTTTTAGTCGTTCTGCGTTATTCATAGTTAAACGTCTAGGTTGCTTTTTCTTCACGTTAGAAAATAATTCATTTTCGGTTAAAACAACGAGCTTATCCTTAGGAATTTCAAATCCTTCATTTAAGAAACCTTGGACTACTTGTGTAACTCCAACTTGAATTGCGTTCTTATCTGTTATAATCGACTTAATTTCAAAATCATCTAATGTTTGAGAGACCTTTTCCAGTCTTTCTCTATCATTAATCAAAAATACAACTGTTTGTTTTTGTTTTTCCCAACTTGAAACTTCAGTTTTCAAAAGTGGCATCTGTCCAAAGAACTTTTGAACAGCACGTGTCTTTATATCTACAAGTTGGGCAAACTTCATTCTGCCTAGTCCCTTTTGAAATAACGATAAAAAAATTCTAGGCTGTTTAATTTTCTTTTCTACACTTCTAAAATCATGTCCCAACTTTAAATTATCAAATAAACTGTTAGTACGTAGTCTATCCGTTACCCAATCAGCTTCAGAATATTCTAGGTTCTTTTGCTTCTCAGTCAAACGAGAATAGTCATCAAAGATTACTAACCCTTCATCACTCAAGTAATCAATTAAATTTGTACTTTGTGGATAAATATATTCCGCATATGGTAGGTATTCAGCCTTTAAAAAACCATCTTTAAAATCAGCTAACATTTTTTGAATATTTTCAGTTAGCTTTTCTTCTTTTATATTCTTTAATTTTGAAAATTGCTTATTATATTCTTTTTTTATTCTTTCACTAGCCAACTCTAGAACTTCTTTACTAGCAATAAAGTCAGTAGCTGGAATGATAGTTACTTGATCCACATTTTCAATACTTCTTTGATTTGCAATATCAAAAGTCCTCATTGAATCAATTTCAATATCAAAGAAATCTATTCTATACGGATTATCTGCATCTAAAGGAAAAATATCGACAATAGATCCACGAATCGCAAAGTCTCCAGGTGCATTTACCATATTTGACCTAATATATCCCATTTCAAATAATTTTTTCTCTAGTTCGGCTGGATCAACTTCTTTACCAATCTCCAATTGAATTTCATGTTGTTTCCAGTACTCCACACTAGGTAAAAAACGTCTTATCCCAGCTACTGTAGTAATTACAATTACTGGATTTTCTGAAGTTAATGCAGTTAAGGCGCTTACTCTTTGAGCTCTGTATTCTGGAGAACTAGTTGCCATTTCTGCAACTAACATATCTTCTACTGGAAATAACTCAATTCTTGTGTCTTCTATTATATTCTCTAAATCACTTTGCAATTGTTGCGCATGATATAAATCACTTTCCACAATTAATTGTGGTACTTTCTTATCTTTTAATAGTTTAGCTATCATCAATGTCTTGGAAGAGCCTACCAATCCTGTCAACATATGTCGTCCATCAGTAGTTAAATTCTTTTCCCACTCTTTCAATTCCGAGACATTCAAAAAAGTATCTATTAATTCCATTAAATTAGATTCCTCACTTAACTAGTTAAATCTATTCATTGTATTCATAAAATCATCATTTTCTATCCAATCATCTAGAGCAGCAACAGCTCTAGTTAATCCGTCATCTAATTTTGCTTCTTGTTCTTTAGTAAATCTAGACAATACCCAATCTACCACTGACATTTTTTGTGGATGATCAATTCCTACACGGACTCTCTTAAATTTTTCAGTCCCCACATGTGAAATAATAGACTTAATTCCATTATGTCCACCAGCAGATCCTTTTTGTCGTAAACGTAAATGTCCAATTTCCAAATCCATATCGTCATGGCAAATGATAATATCTTCAGTAGTTAGATTAAAATAATCCATCAATGGTCTAACTGCTCTACCAGATTCATTCATATAAGTTGTAGGTTTTATTACTATTATTTTTTCACCATTAATAAATAACTCTGATATCAATGAATCAAATTTTTCTTTGTTAAAATTTCCACCATGTTCTTCCACAAAACGCTCTACTACCATAAATCCAACATTATGTCTTGTACCTTCATACTTTTTCCCTATATTACCTAGACCTACAATCATTTTCATTTTTTTATATCTTCCTTTCAATTTTAGCAAAATAACTTTCATCATTTTCAAAGAATTTTTTATTTATATACGCAAAAAAGGCTGGCTAATTCATCATTACCCAGAAACCTATCACCAAATCTTTAGTCAAGTATAACATATTTTCTCTTAAATCTTAGAAAATTTGTTTGAAAATAATATCACATTTTATGAAAAACGTGTTATACTAGATTTGTAAAAAAAGCTTACTTATGAAAGGATGAAGAACTGTGTCAAAAACACAAAATCATCAAAAAGTTATTTTAGTCGGTGACGGTGCTGTTGGATCTAGCTATGCTTATGCTATGGCTTTACAAGGTACTGCCGAAGAATTTGGTATCGTAGACGTTGTTAAAGAACGTACAGAAGGTGACGCTCTTGACTTATTCGATGCTACAGGTTTCACATTCCCTAAGAAGATTTATGCAGCAGAATACGCTGACTGCAAAGATGCAGATTTAGTTGTTATCACTGCTGGTGCTCCTCAAAAGCCAGGTGAAACTCGTTTAGATCTTGTAAACAAGAACTTGAAGATTTTATCTTCTATCGTAAAACCAGTTGTTGATTCTGGTTTCAACGGTATCTTCTTAGTTGCAGCTAACCCTGTAGATATCTTGACATATGCTACATGGAAATTCTCTGGATTCCCTAAAGAAAAAGTTATCGGTTCCGGTACTTCTTTAGATACAGCACGTTTACGTGTTGCTATGACTGAAATGACAGGCATCAAGGATCCTCGTTCTATGCATGCTTACATCATGGGTGAACATGGTGACTCTGAATTTGCTGCATACTCTGCTGCTACAATCGGTGGTCGTCCATTCTTAGACTGGGCAAAAGAACATGGCGTTTCTAAAGAAGATTTAGATAAGATGGAAGATGACGTTCGTAACAAAGCTTACGAAATCATCAACAAGAAAGGTGCTACATTCTACGGTGTTGCTGCTGCTCTTGCACGTATTTCTAAAGCTATCTTACGTGATGAAAATGCTGTATTACCAGTTTCCGCATACATGGAAGGTCAATATGGTTTGAACGATGTCTTTATCGGTACTCCAGCTGTTGTTAACGGTACTGGTTTACATGAAGTTATCGAAGTTCCTTTGAACGAAGAAGAAAGCAAGAAGATGACAGAATCTGCTGCTACTTTGAAGAAGGTTCTTACAGATGGCTTAAAGGCACTTGAAGAAAACAAGTAATAAGAAAGCTAATTACAAGTTTCTAGAGATTGGATATAATTCCAATCTCTTTTTTTATTATATAAAATACACCCTTTGTGAAATTAAGCACTTCACTTGTAAAATAAGAAATTTTTCTTTCTTTTCTCCTCTATCATTAATCTTACATATATGTTATTATTAATTAGCATATTTTAATTTTAAGGAAGAATTATTAATGATATCAAAATCTTTAATCCAAACTAAAGACGAATTAGTCACAGTTCAAGAAGATGTATCTTTAGCTGAAGCACTAGATATTTTAGAAGATTCCGGTTTTCGTTGCGTCCCAATTCTTGATAAAACTGGCAAAATCTTTAGAGGCAACATCTATAAGATGCATATCTACCGTCATAAATCACGTGGTGGTGATATGACTTTACCCGTCACTTATTTATTAAAAAATGCTACAAAATTCATTTCTATCAATGCTGCATTTTTTAATATATTTTTCACTATTAAGGATTTACCTTATATTACTGTTTTAGATGAAAACAATTACTTTTTCGGTATTTTAACCCATAATCGCTTATTAAAAATGCTATCTCGTTCCTGGAATGTTGAACTTGGAAGTTATGTACTTACTGTTCTTTCTGCTGGTGAACGTGGTGATTTAGTAGAGATGTCTAAGGCTATTACTAAATATTCCGAAATCGCTAGTTGTATCTCTTTAGGATTCCGAAAAAAAGATAATCTCCATCGCACCCTATTTACCTTACCTGCTGGTATTGAGGAACAAAAGCTCAAACGTATTGTATCAAAATTACAACGTAAAGGGTTCGAAATTGAAGAAATTGAAGATTTAAGTAAGATTTAATTTAAGTATTAAGTTGTCTACTGGATGACTTAATACTTTTTTATTTTTTGTCTTGTATTTTATTTTTATTTGTGTATAATTAACATTAAATTAAATATCGGTTATAAAACACAATGAAAAGAAGAGTAACTTTATTAAATACTTCAGAGAATCTCTGGTTGGTGAAAAGAGATAGTTACTAATAAAGCGAATATCACTTTGAGTGCCATAATGAATTTTAGTAGTTATTGGTGGGTTAGCCCATTACAGCTATGTGTAGTTAAAAAACAGCTACATACCGAGTTTATGAGTGCGAATTCATAATAAATATAAGGTGGTATCACGCTAAGCGTCCTTTAGTCTCTACTAGACTAAAGGACGTTTTTATTTTATAACCAAATACTTTAGAGAAATGAGGCTTGAATTATGAAATTTACAGTTGTTGGTGCAGGTGCAATGGGACTTAGATATGGTGTATTACTTCAACAAGCAGGGAATGAAGTTGAATTTGTAGATGCTTGGGAACCACATGTTAATAAAATGAAAGAACAAGGTGGCGTTTATGTTACTAGAGATAAGGAAAATCGTCATTTAGTTCCTGTCAAAGTATATACCCCAGAAGAATATCATAATACAGACTCTGATGTTGTTATTTTCTTCCTAAAACAAATGCAACTTGGTGAAATGCTTGAAAGATGTTCCCATTTCTTTACAGACAAACAATATGCTTTGACTGGCATGAACGGTATGGGTCATATTGAAAAACTACTAAAATACTTTAAACCTGAAAAAGTTTTAGCAGGTACTGCCCTTGTTGCAACAATTCTAAAAGCACCTGGAGAAGTAGATTTCGTTGGTAAGCCTGGAGCTGGATCTATGAATTTAGCTAACTACACAGAGAAACCTGATGAAATGACACATAAAGTTGTAGCTGAATTAGAAAAAGCCAATATAAATCCTACTTTGACTACAAACTTCAGAGGTACTCTTATGGCTAAAGTTGTATTTAACTCAGTGGTCAATACGTTATGTACTTTATTTGAAATAACTATGGGAGAATATGCTAATTTCGAAAAGGCAGATGAACTATCCCGTGCATTAATTGACGAAGCTTATGACGTTTGTGAGCACGATGGCGTAAAAATGCTACAAACTAGAGAAGAAGAATTGGCTACTATCAACTATGTAAGTAAAGTTGCTAATCCACTCCATTATCCTTCAATGTATCAAGATATGAGTAAAAATCGCCCTACTGAAGTAGATTACATCAACGGATATTTAGTAAAACTTGGACGTAAACATAATTACGAAGCTAAAACACATGCCTTCTTAACAAACTTAGTTCATCTAGCAGAACATACTCGTCAAGAAAGATTACGTGAAAAATAATTAAAAAAAGTGTATCTCAATCCAATTTCAACTCGGATAAGAGATACACTTTTTATATTATCTTATTTTACTCTTGCCAAGAAATACTTCTTCTTACCACGTCTAACGATTACAAATTTACCATCAAATTCTGCAGATGGATCAATTGTGAATTCTAAATCTTGAATTCTATCTCCGTTAATTCTAATTGCACCATTTGTTACGTCTTCACGAGCTTGACGCTTGGAACTTTCAATTCCAGTATCTACAAGCCATTCAACGATGTTCTTAGGTTCAGCAGTTACTTCTACACTTGGCATGTTCTTAAATCCTTGTTCAATTTCACTTGCTGTTAAGTCTTTAACTTCACCAGAGAATAATGCTGCAGAAATGTGTTCAGCTTCCTTAACTGCTTCTTTTCCGTGTACAAATTCTACAGTTTCTTCTGCTAATCTTCTTTGAGCTTCACGTTTTTCTGGTTGAGTCTTAACTTTTTCTTCTAAGTCAGCAATTTCTTCCTGAGATAAGAATGTAAAGTACTTCAAGTATTTAATAACATCTCTATCATCTTGGTTTAACCAGAATTGGTAGAATTCATAAGGTGTTGTCTTTTCAGGATCCAACCATACTGCTCCACCAGCTGTTTTACCAAATTTAGTTCCATCAGCTTTTAACATTAATGGGATAGTCAATGCATAAGCTTCAGCCTCGCTACCTTCCATCTTATGAATTAAATCTATACCAGATGTAATATTTCCCCATTGATCAGCTCCACCAATTTGAAGTTGAACATCATTATTCTTCCATAAATGGTGGAAGTCAATAGATTGAAGAATTTGGTATGTAAATTCAGTAAATGAAATACCTACTTCTAAACGACTTGCAACAACTTCTTTATTAAGCATTGTATTTACATTAAATAACTTGCCATAGTCACGCAAAAAACCTAATAAATCAATTTTAGAAAGCCAATCACGGTTGTTCACAATTGTGATATTATCCTTTCCAAACAAATGCTTCATTTGCTTAGTTAAAGCTTCTTCATTATGGTGAACTTGTTCCATTGTTTGTAGTACACGTTCAGATTTTTTACCTGAAGGATCACCAATTGAACCTGTACCCCCACCAATGATGATATGTGCTCGATGTCCAGCTTCTTGGAATCTCTTTAACATCATAAATGGAATTAAATGACCGATATGAAGACTATCTCCAGTTGGATCGACCCCACAGTATAAACCTACTGACTTTTTATCTAATAATTTTCTTAACCCTTCTTCATCAGAAACTTGGTTAATCGCACCACGCCATGCTAATTCATCTAAAATATTCATTAGATACACTCCATTCTTTTGATAATAAAAAAGTCCCTAACGTTAATAATAACATTAGGGACGAAAAATTATTTCCGCGTTACCACCCAGATTGCTTAAAAAGCCGCTCTGTCATCTTTATCGGAATGACCCGGACAAGCTCCATAGTGTAATTCGATTGATAGTTTATCTTGATTCGCAGCACCACCAAGTCTCTTAAAAATTGACTATCAAATCTACTAATCTACTTCATCGCTTTAATATGTCATTAATAATATGATAACTTTCATATAAAGTCAATAGCTAATCAGCTATCTTAGCTTGGCATTCTGGACATAATCCATAGACCTCATATTGACTATTAAAGACTTTAAAGCCTGTTTTCTCAGCCGCATCTTTTTCTAATTTTACATATTCATCATTAGGTACATCGATAATTTTATTACAGTTTACACAAATAACGTGATAGTGTGGTTCTGCAAAATAATCATATCGCATATGTCCTTCATTGTCTGGCGTTACTTCAATAATTAACTTTCTGTCCATAAATAACTCTAATGTATTATAAACAGTTGCCAAACTTACGCTAAAGCCATTTTCCTTAACATATGAATAGATCATTTCAATTGAAGGATGCTCCTTAGATGACATTAAGTATGCTAAAATTACTTGTCTTTGTGGAGTATTCTTAATATGACGCTTCTTTAATTTTTCTGCAGCCATCATTAATTGTTCCTGGTTATTCATACGGTTTCCTCCTCCACTTTATAACTTTTATAAACTAATTTCTCTAACATTATTATGATACAAAAATCAAATTATGTCTAGCAATATATTGTATTAAATTTTTAATAACTATTTAAAATATCTTGCACTTTTAATATCAATGTTTTTAATATATCCGCCACTACGCCAGGTAAAAGCCGGTTTAAATTTCCTAGCCAAAAAAGACGTACTTCCATTAGTAATAAACACAACATGAATCCCATCACTAAATATTCACTTAATTGACCAGTTTTATAGAATGCAAATTTTCCACCAAATGACGAACCTGATTTTGTAAAAGGATATAACCACTTAACGCCTCTTTGAGAAAAACTATCCTCTAACAAATGAAGTAAATATCCTAACATTAACCAAAACACAATATTTTCAATCCTATCAGTCAAATATTGTTTTTGGATAAATTTGACTATTATACCTATCAAGATAAATCCTAGCAAAGAATGTGTAATACCGCGATGACCAAAAGCTTTATTAGTTACACCACTTACCATTTTATGCCTCTTTCCAAGATAAGAACTTGGATGATCAATATCTGGTAATAAACTTCCTACTGCTAATACTCCAACATTTACGAGTGTTAATTCATTTGTCAACGACATCAAGGGTAATCCTAATGCTAAAGTTGTTGTAATATGAGTCTTCGCCTGCATTATTATTCCTCTTTAATGTACTTTTATTTAGAAATCCTTTCTATAACTTATCTTACTTTTTCCATAATTGCTAGATATTTTTACTTGGAATGGTATTTGTTCTTGCAATTCTTTAACATGACTGATAATCCCTATCATCCTATTTTTTCCTTCAATCGTCTGCAAGGCTTCCAATGCTATCTGTAATGCATCGCTATCCAAGGAACCAAATCCTTCGTCTACAAATAAAGCATCCACAAATATTCCACCAGCATTAGCTTGGATAACCTCACCTAAAGCTAGTGCTAGAGCTAAAGCAGCAATAAAACTTTCACCACCTGATAAAGTTTGAACTGGTCTAACTTTCCCAGCGTTATCATCGTATATATTAATCTCTAATCCTGTATTACTACTATAACTACCTTTTTCATCTTTTATTTGGAAACTATATCTTCCTTGAGTTAATTCTTTCAAACGTCCATTAGCAACATTTAACACTCTTTGAAGGTACATTTGTAGCACATATCTTTCCAAACTCAACTTAGTAGCACTTTTACCAGTCATTACATCTGATAATTGTTTCCATTCTGCCATTAACTTATAATTTCCTTTTTGTTCTTGCAGTAATTGTTCTACTTCTTGCTTTATTTTTTGTATATGGTTAATTTCCGTTGTAATATCACTAAATTCTGCTTGGAATGTTAGAAGTTCTTTTCTTTTATCAGCAATCACACTATTACGTTCAACTAAATTTGGCATTTCTCTATTATTAATTGTTTTGTCCAATTCCGATATTTTTGTTTTTACTATTAATATTTGTTTTTCATAACTATTAATTTCATTATTAATAGAATCTAATCGTGCTAGATCCTTAGCTAAGGAAGCTATTTCTTCTAAATTAATCTCACTATTTTCTATTAATGTAGTTATTTCCTTATTAATTTTACTTAGTCCTTTTTTCTTACTTTCTAATTCTTGATGATTGCTATCAATATCAGCTTGAACTTTAATTAATTCTGCTTTAGTATCTTGAAGTTCTTTAGTGATTTTATCCTTATTTATTTGATAATCTTCCACTCTCTTTTTAGTATCTGTAATATATTCTTCAACTTGTTTTACATCTTCAAATTCAGGACTCAACTGCTTTTTTTGTTCTTGTAGAGTAGTTTCGGTCATTTTTAAGCGATAATATACATCATCATATTGTTCTTTTAATTTATCTTTTTCTTTCTCTAAATTAGCTATTTCATTTTTTATTAATTGACTGTCACCTTTTAACTTTTCTTTCAAGCTGACTTTATTTTCAAGATCTTTTGCTTTTTTCTGATACTCATCATTTTTAATCTGAAATATTTCTTGTAGTTCTAATAAAGAATGTTTTTCCCCTAGTTCAAAATCAAGTAATATTTTATCTATGCTTTCTTTTTTATTTTGTTCTAATTCTGTTATTTCGTCTGTTATAGATGTTAGTCTTAACTTAAATTCTTTTGCTTTAGATCTTTCAATTTCAGCTTTCTTATTCGCTAATTTTACATCTTCCTCAGTTACTTGTTCCAATTCATCTATTTTAGCTGGTAATGGATGTTCTTTGGATCCACATACTGGACAAGGTTCTCCTGGTGCTAATTGTTTAGCAAGAAAGTAAATTTGATTTTTTACCCACAAAGTATTTAACTTTTCTTCAGTATCTGTACTTTCTTGTACTAATTCTTCCTGTTCTTGATATTTCTTTTCTAATTTTTCTTTTTGTAATTTCTTTGATTCAATTTCACTATCTAAATGATCTACTAAATCTATTTTTTCGCTCAGTCTAGTTAATTTATTATTCTCATTAACCAACTCAACTTGTTTCTCATCTATATTTTCTAACTTAGCTAGTTCTTTTTCTAAATCATTATAGCTTACTTTTTGTTTTTCTAGTTCTTTTACTGAATTATCAAGCCTATTTTTAGTATCTTGATGATTCTTATCCAAATTATCCAATTTTTCTTGATTTACTTTTACATCTTGATAAATTGGTAATTTTACTTCTAATGTTGAAATCTTATTTTTTAGATTCTCAATATTTTCTTGTTGCTTTTCTAGCTCTTGGGCTTCTATTTTTGCAGATTCATGTTTTTGAATTAAAAATTTACTTTCTTGATTTAGTAATACCAATTTGTCACTTTTTTCTTTTATCTGTAATTCTAAATCAGTTTTATTGTTAAATATTTGTTGATTTTTTTGATACCAAGCCAATTTATAAGCGTAAATTTTCTTTAATTCAATCTTATCTTGATTATTTTCTAGAGATTGTAGTTTATGTATATTGTCCTCTTTTTGCTTAATACTATCTGCTAATACTTTTTCATTTTGATAAGTCTCAACCAAGTTATCAAGTTGCTTTTGACTAATAGTTATATCGTTATTTACTTTTTCTTGTTTTTTCTTTTTTTCTTCAATTTGGTTATTAACTTTAACTATCCATTCTTCGTCATTAATTTCATCATTATCTTCAATTTCTACTTGTTGTCGGATTGTTTGTATTTGTGTTGTTAACTTCTCATTTTCACTTTCATTGATTTTTGCTTGTTCTTGGATTTTCTCTGTCCATTTTTGATATAGACTCGTTCCAAATAATTTTCTTAATATCTTTTCTCTATCAGCACTATTAGTATTCAAGAAATTTCTGAATTTTCCTTGTGGTAATAAAACAATTTGTGTAAACTGCTGTGCATCCAAGCCGATTAAGTCACGTAAAAATTTATCTGCCTGATTTTTTTTAGTAATCTCTATATTTTCTTGTTCTTTATTGATATATTTTACTTTTACAGAAGCCTCAACATCTCTAGTTCCATTTCCTCTCTTTTTAGCTAAATTCATTTTGGGGCTACGAATAACTGTGTACTTTATTCCATTATGCTCAAATACAAATGTCACTTCAGTTGTATCATTAGGTGTAGCAAAATCAGATCTCATCTGCTTAGCGTCTCTTTCATCGCCAGAAGTATGATCGAATAAAGCAAAACTCATAGCATCAAAAATGGTTGTTTTCCCACTACCTGTTTTTCCACTGATTAAAAATAAAGGTGTATTATCAAACTCTGTAAAATTCATTGTTTCATCAATATATGGTCCAAAGTACTTCATTCTTAACTTTAATGGTTTCATTTTTTATTCACATCCTTTAATGCATTTTCTACCCATTTTTGCTGATTTGAAGTTAACTTCTCACCTGTAACTTCAGTAAAAAAGTCACTAACTAATTTCATGGGATCAGTTAAATCTCTTTCTTTATTCTCTTCTACTTTCAGCTCTTGAATTTCACTAACACGCCTCAATTCTAAGATCTTAGGATAGTAATTTCTTAATTTATTAATCACATCTGGAATAACCTTAGTGTCAGTCAATCTAATAGCATAATAGTCTTCCTTGGAATACTTTTCATATACCGATGGAGAAATTAAATTGTCAAACGAATCTTCTAATACATTTATTTCATGAACTGGAACTAATGGAACAAATTTAGGTGCTATTTTTTCAGTATCTACAATCCAAACACCCTTTTGAGATGTCGCTTCTGACACTGAAAATTTTACAGGTGACCCACTATATTTTATAGTCTCTGCTTGACTTGCTCTTGCATCATGTAAATGTCCTAACGCAACATAGTCAAAATCATTCAAATAAGAAGTTGGAATAGCGTCTAAACCACCGACCATAACATTAGTCTCAGAATCAGTTTGTGTACTTCCAGCAGCAAAAAAATGTGCAACCAACACATGTTTCATGTTAGGCTTAAACTTTTCTTTTATTTTTTCTACAATAAGTTGCATCGTTTCTTGAACATTTTTCAAATCTTGCCTGTCAAAATAATTTCTTACCTCTTGTGGTTCAAAATATGGTAAGAGAAAAAATTGTGTTTCTTCTATTTCTACTGGTTCAAATGCTCCAGAAATTTTTGTATTTAAAAATAAATTTGTAGCTTTAAACCATTCACTACCAGTATTTAATCTTGTTGCTGAATCATGGTTCCCACTTATAACTAATAAAGGATACTTATCAACCAGATTTAGCCTCTTTAATTTTTCATTTACACTTTTTACTGCTTCTTCACTTGGTAATGATCTATCATATAAATCACCAGCTATAATAATTGCATCAACCTTTTCTTCCTCTGCAATTCTTTCAATTTGTTTAAACGCGTCATCTTCTTCATAATTCAAGTCAAAATTGTGTAGTTTTTTTCCTATATGCCAGTCTGCAGTATGTAAAAATTTCATATTACCCCTCCGAACATAAGTTTTATATTAATTTTACCATATTATAGTGGTAATAAAAAAAGTAGTAGTTAATTTAATTTTTTTACACACTACTTTCAATCCTAAAAAATCTCTTTAATTTTTCTCGTAACAACTTCTTATACTAAGTAATATCTTCGTAAAATAACCAAAGTTTTATCAATTTTTCGATTTTTATGAATAATTTCTGGATATTTTTTACTTTTTTTGTTACATTTTTCAGTACTTTATATTTTTTTGTAATTCCCATTATATCAACATTTAGATCATTAAATAGTCTAAAATATTACAAAATATTACATAATCATCGAAAAAAGTAATTTATATGCTATATGCCTGTTATATTATTTTTCTATACTTATAAACGTTGATACATAGGAGAACTTATTCAAGTTATTAAGCTATGTATATTATTCTAAGATTTAGATTTTAAATAAGAATTTTTTACAGGAGTGAATATTTTATATGAAAAAAACAGCAGTTATCGCATCAGCCGCAGCATTAACAGGTGTCTTTGCTTCCGCAACAGTTGCAAACGCAGATACAGTTACAGTTAAATCCGGTGATACAGTTTCAAAACTTGCTAAAGATTACAACACAACTGTTGATGCTATTGTTAACACAAACAAATTATCAAATGCTAACTTAATCTTTGTTGGTCAAAAACTTGAAATTGGTGAAGCTACTCAAGCTGATAACAACCAACAAGCAGCTCAAAGTCAACAAAGTCAACAAGTTGCTCCAGCTGCAAGTTCACAACAAGCTACTACAAACTACAATACAAATTCTAATTACACATCCAGTGTTTCTGGTAACGAACAAGCTGCTAAGGAATGGATTGCTGCTCGTGAATCTGGTGGCAATTATGGCGCTCGTAATGGTCAATACATTGGTAGATATCAATTATCTGCTTCTTACTTAGGTGGAGATTACTCCCCTGCTAACCAAGAACGTGTTGCAGATCAATACGTAGCTAGTCGTTATGGTTCTTGGTCAGCTGCTCAATCTCACTGGTTATCTAACGGCTGGTACTAAGATTTAGCCACAATTACTATATTGAAATTAATTTTTAAGTCTCAATCCTCTTAGATTGGGACTTTTTATTTTACCAAAAATCAGCATAATAAAAAGGCATCAACATTTATTCCAATGTCGACGCCTAAGGAGATTCTTATAATAAATTTAGATTGGCTAATTGATTTATATTAATTAAGCTTCTACGCCATATTCTTCAAAATATGCAGTTAAAGGTTTTAATTCAGCACCGTCATAACTTGCGAAGAAATCTTCTACTGTCTTTTCAGCATGTGTTGCTTGATAACCAGCAGAAATTGTTTCAACAAATTTACCATCTTCAACATGTAATTCTAGTTCTTCTACTGGAATTCCACGCTTATCAGTAATCTTAGCATCAATTAATACTGGACGACCAGCCTTTGTAGTAGCTAATGCTTCGTCAAATGCTGCAGGAAGTTTTTCAAGAGTCTTCACTGTAATTCCCTTTACTCCCATTCCTTCTGCAATTTTAGCATAGTCAGCATCTACTAAATCAATACCAGAATGATTCATTTCAAAAATATCATCTTGTTCTGATTTAATAAAGTTTAGTGTTTGGTTAGAAGTTACAATGTTGATCACTGGCAAATTATATTTAACTTCAGTCAATAAGTCTTGCATAACCATTGAGAAAGCTCCGTCACCAGAAATATTGAATACTTGGCGATCTGGATAAGCTAATTGACCAGCAATAGCTGCAGGTACTCCGTATCCCATAGTTGCAAATAATGCAGAAATTGTCCACTTTTTATCGCCTTTAAAGTCTAAGAAACGGAAACTGTTAATAATATTATCACCAGTATCAATACCAAAAACAGCATTTTCTTCAGCAATTCGATTAATTTCACGGTACACTTGTTCAAATGAAAGTGGACCTTCTTCTTTATGCATTAATTTGTTAAGATATTTTTTCCAGTCTTTCATAGCTGCAACACTTGCTTTAAAGAATGCACTTTCTGGAGCAGTTTCACTTCTTTCTAAAGCTTTTGCCAAGAATTCTCCTGAATCTGACCAAATTCCTAGATCTAAGAAATGATGTCTACCAAAATGGGATCTGTCATTATCAATTTGTACAAACTTAAAGTCATGTGTACGATATACCAAGTTAGCAAATGGGAAATCTGCACCTAAAGCAATTACTAAATCTGCTGTTGCAAATGCTTCATCTGCAGCTTTAGAAGCAGCACGATTTAATGTACCTAAATTACCTTCATAGTCATCAGGAACAGAACCTTTTGCTAAACCTGTAATTGTTACTGGAATTTGTAATTTTCTAGATAACTCTATTAACTTATCAGCATTTTCTTTAATACCTGAACCCACATGGAAAATAGGACGTTTAGCATTCTTAACTAATTCTAAGAACTTGTCAACTTCTTCATCTGTTGGTGCTGGCTTAGGTTCAGCTTTATCTAAAATTGTAGTAGATGCATAGTCTACATCTGGAATTTCTACATATCCAAAATCGTTAGGAATTACAACTACTGCTACACCTTTATTCTTATAAGCTTCACGAATTGCTTTATCAACAACATAAGGTAAACTTTCTGGTGTCATTACAATACGATCATATACTGCTACATCTTGGAACATTGGAACTTCAGGAAATTCTTGGAAATAATCATAGTTCATATTAGTATGAGGAACTTGTCCTACTAATGCTAAAACAGGTGCATGATCTTCCTTAGCATCATAAAGTCCATTTAATAAATTAACTGCACCAGGTCCAGCAGAACCAAAAGTCACACCTATTTGTCCTGTTAATTTTGCGTGAGCAGCTGCAGCTAAAGCACCTACTTGTTCATGTCTAACTTGAATATAATTGATATTTTCTTTTTCAATATCTAGCGCTTTCATTGTTGAGTTAAAAGAACCACCTGGATAACCATAAACATCCTTAACTCCCCATGCTTCTAAAACTTTTAACATAGCAACACTTGCTGCAATTTTCTTTTCAGTCATAAATAGAACCTCCATAAAACAAATCTAAATTATATATTGCAAACGTTTTCTTTCGATTACGTTTTATAGTGTACTACTTACTTACTTTTAGTGCAAGTGTTTTGTGCAACTTTTTTATTTTATTTTATATTCATTAGGATCAGCATCTAAAGGTTCATATTCATCCATTTGACTATCGCGGTAATCCCACCATTCATTTTCATATCCTACAAATCCTGCTTCAAGCATCGCATCATTTAGGATCTTATAATTTTTCTCTTGTTCAGGGGTTCTTGGTGCTTTTCTAGCAGCCATTTCAGAGAAATCATCAAATCCAGTTTGCATCTCTACTTCATTTCCTAGATTATCAGTTAGAGTTAAATCAAATGTCACACCTTTTTGATGGCTGAAATTTGGATTAGGTTCAGCCACAAATTTAGGATCAGGATAAACTTCAAATAATTTTTTCTGAGATTTTACAGGACGATAAGCATCCCATACTTTCAATCTATATCCTTGTTTCTTTACAATTGCACTTGCTTCAGCTAGTTTGTATGCGGTTCCGGTTCTGGCTATAGCAGTAGTAAAATCATAAATTACTTTGCCTGTAAAATTATCTTCTGTCGCATATTTTAGATCAACAATAATATCTGGATCTAATTTCTGAATATTAGTAAATCCTGTTAATTTTTTATCCATCTAAATCACCTCTGTCTTAAATTATAACTTATAGATCTATTATTTTCTCTTCCTACTTTTTAACTTATAAATCATTTTAAAGTTGACACCGTGTCACTTTTGGTGTATGATACTTTTTGTAAAGTTGACACCGTGTCACTAATTAATTTAAATCAAAGGAATGATAATTTATGCCTTCATCTACATTTGAACATTTATCTGAAAAAAAGAAAAATACAATTATTCTCGCCTTACTCCATGAATTTTCAAAAGTATCTTTGAGTAAAGCTCAAGTTGCTCCAATTGTTAAAGAAGCTGAGATCGCACGTGGTGCCTTTTATAAATATTTTTCTGATTTAACTGATGCATATATTTTTCTTTATAAGTTAGCAATGAAAGACATCCATACTCCCTTTATTTCTAAGGGCGATCAAA
Source organism: Ligilactobacillus salivarius DSM 20555 = ATCC 11741 (assembly GCF_001435955.1). GTDB lineage: Bacteria > Bacillota > Bacilli > Lactobacillales > Lactobacillaceae > Ligilactobacillus > Ligilactobacillus salivarius. Next base: position 29,502 of record NZ_AYYT01000004.1, read on the forward strand.
CAGCCGATGCTTACGTTCAGCAAACTCTTGATTTTTTGACCAATACTCAAAAAAGTAAATATTATGACTTAATAAGGATGCATATCTTACATAACGAACATCATATTCCTGCCAAACCAATGTCTCCTGACGTTTCCCCTTTAGTTTGGGCAGTTGCTGAGTTATGTCACGCAACAATTAGAGAAAGTATGAGTTCTCCCGATAAACAAGATAAATATCTGGAACAACTTTACGTAGTTTTGACAAAGCTTTTGGAAAAATGAAAGGAATGATACTGTATGTTTCTTGCTTTAAAAGAAATTAAACATGAAAAGTTACGTTATGGCTTAATCATTGCCATGATCGCCCTGATTAGTTATTTAATCTTTATCCTAACAAGTCTTGCATTAGGTCTTGCTCAAGAAAATACTGCTGCTATTGATAGTTGGAAAATAAAGAGTGTTGTCCTTAATAAAGATTCTGATACTAATTTACGTCAATCGTTATTAACTACCGAACAAGTAAATAAACTGACAAAGAACAAAAATAATGCCGTTATTGCTGAGGCTACAGTTGTTGCTAAAGCTACTGATAAAGAAAAGCAATCTGCTTCTTTTATCGGACTAGAGAAAGAACAATTTATTAATCGTGACTTAAAAATAAGTAGTGGTAGAAAATTTACTAATAATCATGAAGTTGTGGTTGACGATTCTTTTAAACAAAAAGGATATAAATTAGGAGATTATCTAACCTTAAATTCAGATAGTACTAAATATAAAATTGTTGGATTCACTCATAATGCTAAAATTAATATTTCACCTATTATTTATGGAACTACTACAACATGGCAAAATTTGCGTGGTATGGGATCTAATTTCGGTGGAAGTGCTATTGTTTCTAAAAAAAATTCAATCAAAAATACTGATACTTCGTTAAAACTTTATACAGTTGAAGAAGTTATTAATAAGTTACCAGGATATTCTGCTCAGAATTCAACTTTTATCTTTATGATTGGATTTTTGATGATCATTTCCCTAATTATCATTGCAGTATTCCTTTATATAATCACGATTCAAAAGATTGGTAACTATGCTGTTCTCAGAGCTCAAGGTAGTCCTGCTAAACTTTTAGTTAATGCTACTTTTTCTCAGTCACTAATCCTAACTATTATTGGTCTTGGAATTAGTATCTTTTTAACTATCGGAACGTCATTTTCAATTCCAAATACTGTTCCTATGTCCTTTAACCTAACTTTTATGTTTGTCGTCTCGTTAGGATTAATTTTAATGGCAATTCTTGGTTCACTAATTCCTATCAGAATTGTTCTTAAAGTAGATCCTGTTTCTGTTATTGGAGGATAAAAAATGTCTGTTATTGAATTAAAAAATATTAATAAGTATTTCGGTAAAGATACTGCTCAAGTACATGTCCTACGTGATTTAAATTTTACTGCTGAAAAAGGAAAGCTCATTTTAATCCTAGGTCCATCTGGTTCTGGCAAAAGTACCTTTTTAACGATTGCTGGTGGGCTTCAATCTGCAGATTCTGGACAAGTAATGATTAATGATAAAGATATTAGTGTTTTTTCTGCTAAAGAACGTGATAATTTACGACTAAATCAAATTGGCTTTATTTTACAAGCTTATAACTTAGTTCCTTACTTAACTGTCGCTGAACAATTTACTTTAGTTGATAAGATTAAAAAAGTAAATAATCTTTCTAAAGAGGCATTAAATCAATTATTAGTTAAACTAGGTATCGATAATTTGATTAATAAATATCCAGATCAACTATCTGGTGGTCAAAAACAAAGAGTGGCCATTGCTCGAGCCTTATATACCAACCCTGAAATTATCTTAGCTGATGAACCAACAGCTGCTTTAGATAGTGTAAAAGTTAAAGAAGTTGGTAGTTTACTGGCCAATCTAGCCCATGACCAGAATAAAGCAATTCTTGTCGTCACACATGATGTTAGATTAGAAAAATTTGCCGATGAAATTTACCAATTAGATGATGGAAATTTAATAAGATCTAAATAATATAATATTAGGCGCAACAATTCATTTCATTTGTTGCGTTTCTTTTTGTGGTGCTATACTTAAATGTATATTTTATCTAGAGAGATAGGAGAACTGTAATGAATTTAAATAATACTATTAAAACGCAACTTAATCATCGCTCTATTAGACATTTCAAGAATCAACAACTTGATAAAGAAACCTTAAATACTCTTTATGAAGTTGCAAATCATACTGCAAGTAGCCAGTTTCTTCAACAATTCTCTATTATTCATGTTACAGACAAGAACAAACGCACTAAGTTAGCCGAAATTTGTAACCAACCACCAGTATCTGAAAATGGTGAACTTTTTATCTTCTTAATCGATCTACATCGCAATGTAAAATTGCGCCAAGAAGCTAACCTTGATGATGGTCGCTTGCATACAATGGATTTGTACCTTCAAGGCTTATCTGATGCTACTTTAGCTGTTCAAAACATGTACCTTGCAGCTGAAAGTTTAGGCCTAGGAGGCGTAATTCTAGGTAGCATTCGCAATGATATTCGTGCTGTCAGTGAATTATTCAATCTTCCTGATATGGTAATTCCTGCTTTAGGTTTGCAAATAGGTATCCCTGATGAAGAAATTCAGCAAAAGCCTCGTTTACCATTATCATTCAAAGTCTTTGAAAATGAATATCAGGATAATCTGTCTACACAAGACTATGAAGATTACGATAAAGAAGTTGAACATTACTATTTAAGTCGTACCTCTAACCCACGTAAAGAGAATTTCACTCAACAAATTATTGGCAAAAATAGCAATCTTAATCGAAAAGTTACCAAACGTGATGAAGTTCTCGAATTAACACATTCTAAAGGTATGCTTTGGAATTAAAAAATTCCTAAGACCTGATTGGCTTACATTTCCAATCAAGTACTCAGGAATTTTTTTATAACATTTCATACAATTCTGGATTTACCCTGTCCATTAATGGTGTTAATTCTTTAACAACGAATATATCTAATCTATGCATCGCTCTAGAACAAATTGTATAAACTAATTGTCTTTCACTTTCATCATGATAATTATTTCTATTAGCATTCCACATTATTACAGCATCAAATTCCAGTCCCTTTGCTAAAAATGCTGGTACCACAATTGTCCCTGGAACTAAGCGTTGGTTTTCAGTCTTAATTAAAGTAACTTGAGCACCTTTTTGCTTTAATTCCTCTGTCAACTTCTCACATTCAGCTAATGTTTTACCAATAATTGCAGTAGTCATCTTTTCTGCATCATTTCTGTGCAATTGCATAACTACATCATTAACTAATTTTTCTTCATCGCTATCAATTGTAATAGTTGGTAATGGTCCTTTGCGAGCAAAAGATGTAACCTTTTCTCCATTTACTAATACTTCTTTTGTAAAGTCTGTTATTTGTTGGGTTGAACGATATGATTGTGTCAATTGGATAACTTTTGTTCTATCTTTATCAAACATTGTGCCTAATTCGTCCAACAATGTATGGCTATTTTCCTTGGTAAAAATAGCTTGATTTAAATCACCTAACATTGTAAATTTAGCACGTGGAAAACCAAATTTTAGATATGCTAATTGATATGCTGTATAATCTTGAATTTCATCAATAAAGACATGCTTAATATCTACTTCGCCACGTTTTCCCGTAATCAAATCATACAAATACAGGTAAATAGTTACATCAGCTATTGTTAATTTATGATTTTTCAAACGACTGATTGTCATATCGACATCATCATTCCACTGTTCTAAAGTTAAATCAAATTTTGCTAAATCAACTAGTTCTGGAATATTACGCATGAAATGAACAAATTGTTTATTAATACTTAAAAAGCGATTACGCACAATAGCTCTTTGAACTGGACGTAATTGTTTCATAACGTAACTGCGGGCTAAGAATTTTAGCTCTTGATCACCATTAACAAAATTACGTGGCTCATCACCATATAATTCATTGAGCTCTTCTCTACTTAAATCTTGTATTTGTTTTTGAACACTATCTTGCTTAGCAAGTTCTCCTACCTTACTATTCAGAATTTTAATAAGTTTTTCTTTAGTAGCAGACAAACGATTACGTAGATTGTAATTACTATTAAAACTATAGTAAATTTTCTTTATATCTTTTTTAGAGAAGAAGATTTCTCCATTATATTTTATATCTCTAAATCTCATTCCAGCAGTATTTAAATAATCACTATAATTAGTTGTCGCATTAAACATTGTTAAGCTGCTTTTTAAAGCTGAAATTTTTCTTCTTAATGGCTGATTATCTTCATCAAATCTTTCTTGTAACGTCTCTACATGTATCTTAGGTAGACGACGTTGTGAATATTGATAGTAAGTCATTTGAACCATATTTTGTTCCCCTAATTCTGGTAGAACTTGATCAATATAGTCATTAAATAACTGGTTTGGTGAAAATAATACCACTTGACTCGAGCTCAAATTTCCACGATAACGATACAATAGATATGCTACTCTTTGTAATACAGCAGATGTTTTACCTGAACCTGCAGCACCTTGAACAAATAGCAAGTCAGACTTAGTATCTCTGATAATCTTATTTTGTTCTTTTTGAATCGTAGTAACAATACTCTTCATCTTAATGTCAGAAGATTCGTCTAGAACTTCCAATAACATTTGATCCCCAACAGTTTCATCAGTGTCAAATAAAGTTATGATCTTGCCATCTTCTACCATAAACTGTCTTTTTAGAGTTAATACTGCTGTTTGTGGGCCATCAGGTGTATCATATGTTACTTCTCCTAATTTACCATCATAGTAAATACTAGAAATTGGAGCACGCCAATCATAAATCATAAAATGGTCTGGGGTATCCGCAAACGAACCTAATCCTATATAAATAGATTCCTGCTTACCATCATTCTCAGTGAAATCTATTCTAGCAAAGTACGGCTTTTTCTCTAACTTTTCAAGAACTTCTAATCTCTGTGTTGCATGTTGCCAACTATTTTCGCGTTCTTGTAAAAGTTGTTGCTGTTGTCTTACAGTTAGACCAGTTTCCATAATTCCAGCATAGGAGCCTGTTTTAATTCTGACATTATTTTTAAAATCATCCATAATGTCTTTTCTATCTTGTTCAACCTTATTAATCTCGGATTGATGTCTCTTTTCAGCTTGCTTTATTTTAGCAACAACATCATCCATATGTTTTTGTTCTAATTCTTTTTCAGTAAGAGCCATTTTTAACAACCCCTTTCAAATTATCAAAAAACTCGTCATACTATTGTATCATTTTTAACTGTTTATAACAAATTTTAAATATTTTTTATAACTATTATCCTTTACTTAATTTATAAAAAAGTAAAAATCATTTAATTTAACCTACAAATAAATCACTCGAGCCTGTATAATAATGTATTGTAATAATACGAATACAGTGTTGAAGGCTAGGATGAATAATTTAATTCATTCTAGCCTTTATGTTATACTTATATAGAAAAAATTTAAGATTAGAAGGTATTACTATGTCAGTTTCATTTTTAATTGTTACACTGGCAGCTTTTATCACACCTATGGTTTTAGCAAGATTCAAAGTATCTTTTCTTCCTACTTCAGTTGCTGAAATTATTATAGGTATTATTATTGGTAAAAGTTGTTTCAATTTAATTCATGCTGATACGCTCTTGAGTTGGTGTTCAACTTTCGGGGTTATACTATTAATGTTTTTAAGTGGTATGGAAATTGATTTTAGCTTATTTAAGAAGAATTCACATACCTTATCCCCGTTAGAAGCAAAAATGGCAGCTAATGAACCTAAAACTTCACCTGTTAGAGCTGCAACTTATGCGTATGCTTTTTCTTTAGTCGCATCGCTAATTTTAGCTTTGCTATTTAAAGTTACAGGCTTATTCTCAGATGTTGGTTTAGCTACTATTTTATTTAGTACTGTTTCTTTAGGAATTATGACTTCATTATTGAAAGAAAATGAGTTACTAAGCCGTCCATTCGGTCAAACTATTCTTTTGTTCTCTGTATTAGGTGAAGTTATTCCTATGATTGCTTTAACCGCTTATTCCTCTATCTATGCAGGAAAAGGTGCTAGTTTATGGTTGATTACATTGCTATTCATAGCTGCAGCGTTCTTATTCAATCGTTTCAGACACTTCTTCTCATTCTTTGATAAAATCAATAAAGCAACTACACAAATTGATATGCGTCTTGCTTTCTTTGTTATCATCGCTTTAGTTTTAGTAGCTGAGACAGTTGGAGCTGAAAATATTCTTGGTGCTTTCGTTGCCGGAATTGTTTTGAAATTATTAGAACCTGCTGAAGAAACAGAACATCGCCTTGATGCAATTGGATATGGTTTCTTTACTCCTTTCTTCTTTATTTTAACAGGGGTAAATTTAGATATTCCATCATTGATGCGTTCGCCTAAAACATTATTATTAATTCCTTTATTCTTTGTAGCCTTTATCCTCGCAAAACTTCCAGGATATTTTGGTTTCCAAAGACGTTTTAGTAAAAAGAACTCCTTTGTTGGTGCTGTTGCAACAAGTACTACTATCACATTAGTAGTAACAACCTTAAAGATTGCTGAACACTTACATGCTATAACTCCACAACAATCTGGTGCTTTTTTACTTGCTGGAATTCTTACTTGTATCGTAGGACCTGTTTTCTTTAATAAACAATATAAACCTGAACCAGAAGATCAAAAGCAAACTTCATTGCATATTATTGGTGTAAATCTAGTTACAGTATCTGCTGCTCAACAACTTTCTAAAGGAATGTATGATGTTCAAATGTATACAGATAATTCTAAGAATTTTACAACCTACAATTCTCAAGCTAATGTACATTTCTTAGATTCTTTAGATCCTGATGAGTTAATTGCTAATCATATTTTTGATACTGATATTCTCGTTTTAGGGTATGCTGATTATAATGTTAATTATAAATTATCTCTTGCAGCTAAAAAGTATGGTGTAAATCGTGTCATTGTTCGTTTTGAAAATCGTAATCCACTTAATGATATGGAAGATGAACTTAAAAAAGCTGGTATTGAATACTTCAGTTATTTCGATATCAATGTAGGTATGATGCGTTCAATGATTGATAGTCCATCTATGCTACAAATTCTTACAAGTTCTGAATCTCGTTTATATGAAGTGGTAGTTAATGATTCAATTTTTGTTGGAGTTGAAGTTAAAGACTTACCACATATTGATAAGATTACAATCAGTAGAATTTATCGTAATGGACATGCTATTGCACCTCATGGTTATACGCAATTACAATTAGGTGATCATATTATCTTCTCTGCTAGTGCTGAAGAAAGTGCTTATTTCAGACGTAAACTTCAAAGAAGGAATGAATAGTTGTTTAAAAGGACTATGCTCAATGCGTAGTCCTTTTTTCATTCTCAATATACATCACTATCTTTTATCTAAATTATTAATCATCACTACTAACAACTTTAATCTTCTAATACAAATTGCATCACTAATTTTTTAAAAGTATCGAGTTTCCCTTTAAAATTATGATCTGCCTTAGAAATAATTTGACTACTACAATCTGTTTCTAGTACTTCCAATCTCTCAATAAGATCTGAATAATCAACACTAGGATCATATTGACCAAAAACCACTTGTACTTTTGCTCCACTAAAGTTAATCAGGCCCTTTTTAATTTTATGCCAATTAATTGCCAGTGGTGGATTAATTGCTAAAATTCGGCTAACTTTAGTATTTAAATATCCTTGTTGCAATACTAATAATCCACCTCGCGAAATTCCAATTAATATAATTTCTTTAATATCTATTAAGTATGTTGAAACTTTTTCCAACTCTTCTTGTAAATTTAGTGGAGAATCAACTGGATTAGCTGAAACAACCACGGCATATCCTCTTTCATTCTGAATTTTACTTGCTAATTCTAAATACTTATTTTTATACCCATAAATTGAACCAGCAGCACCAGTTTTAATAAAAACTAACTTAGACTTTCCAAACATTAAACCATATTGCTGATCAACTTTATCATACTTTATTTTAGTATTTCTTTCCGACATTATCTGCCCCCTATAAAGTTCTAATTTAAAATTTCAATCCCACAGTTAATTCAATTTTACTATCATATTAATGCATAACAAAAAGCACATCCCAACAAGAGATGTGCTTTTCCGATAATATGGTATATATTAACGTTTTGAGAATTGTGAAGCTTTACGAGCTTTCTTAAGACCTGGTTTCTTACGTTCTTTCATACGAGCGTCACGTGTTAATAAACCAGCTGACTTCAATACTCCACGGAAATCTGGATCTACTTCAAGTAAAGCACGTGCAATTCCATGACGAGTTGCACCAGCTTGACCAGAGAATCCACCACCATTTACGTTAACAAAAACGTCGTATTGACCTTTTGTTTCTGTAACGCCAAATGGTTGTACCATATCTTCGCGAATGTTTGCGAATGGAATGTATTCTTCTGCAGGTTTTCCGTTCATTGTGATCTTACCTGTACCTGGTACTAAGCGAACACGAGCAACGGAGTTCTTACGACGGCCTGTGCCTTGATATTGTACTTGAGCCACTTTCTAATTCCTCCTAGATTAATTTGTTAATATCCAATACTTCTGGTTGTTGTGCTTCATGCTTGTGATCTGCACCACGGTATACATGTAACTTCTTAGCTTGTTGACGACCAAGAGTACCCTTTGGAAGCATACCTTTAACAGATAATGCTAATAACTTTTCAGGATCCTTTTCACGGTAGTCACCAGCTGTACGAGCTTTCAAACCACCTGGATGATTTGAGTGGTGGTAGTAAACTTTATCAGAAGCCTTACGACCTGTTAAAGCAACCTTTTCAGCATTGATAACAATTACATAGTCACCTGTATCTACGTTTGGTGTAAATGTTGGTTTATTCTTACCACGTAAAATAGATGCTACAGCTGATGATAAACGTCCCAAAGGAACATCTGTTGCATCAACTACATACCATTTACGTTCTACTTCGCCTGGTTTTGCAATATATGTTGTACGCACGTTTATTTCCTCCATTTGTTGTATACATGTTTGACATACAATAAGATTAACGGGGCTTACTGTGGGGCAAACAATACCAAATACTAGTTTATTACTTGTTTAACAATAAGTCAATATATAATAATTGAGTTTTCTTATAATTTTTCATCCTCTTCATCATAATATACTTCCTTTAAGTATAAGCCACTAGCTGGTGCTGTCTGTCTTGCTTGACTTCTATCCTTAACTTTATACAATCTCAAAAAATCGTGTACTGGTCTTTTTCCATTACCAATTTCCAGAAGTGTTGCCACCATTATCCTAACTTGATTATACAAAAATCCATTTCCATAAAATTCAAAAACTATTTCATCGTTTACCTTATCTTCGTAAACTTTAGCTTCATAAATTGTTCTTACATGACTTTTCGCTTGACTACCAGAAGCAACAAAACTTGAATAATCATGTGTTCCTTCAACATCTGGCATCGCTTCTTTTATTTTTTCTATATCTAAAGGATACTTATAGTGTCCTGTATACAATCTCTTAAAAGGATTTACAAATTCCCCTCTACTAACACGATATAAGTATCTTTTCCCATGAGTTGTATATCTTGAATGAAAATCATTTGGTACTATTTTGCAATCTACTACTTCACAGTCCAGCGGCAACATACTATTTAATCCTCTCAACATACCTTTAGCAGAAATAGGATGCGGAAAATCAAAATGTACAACTTGCCCTAAAGCATGTACTCCAGAATCTGTTCTCCCTGATCCATAAACAGTTATATACTCATCCTTTTTACTCATTTTGTTAATAGCTTTTTCCAGAACAAATTGAACTGTTCTTTGATTGGGTTGAGCTTGAAAACCAGCAAAATTAGTACCATCATAAGCTAACGTTACTTTAAATCTTTGCGTCATATTTCTTCCTTTCAATTAGTTTTTTAGAATAATTAATGCTATTGTTAAAACTGCAAAAGCAATGATAGTCATCGTATCACGCAATTTCCATACATGTACTCTAAATTTAGTTCTACCCTCTCCACCTTTGTATCCTCGAGCTTCCATCGCAGTAGCCAAATCTTCAGCTCGATTGAAAGAAGATACAAACAATGGGATTAGTATAGGAATTACAGCTTTTACTTGCTCAACTAATGAACCTTCACCAAAATTAACACCTCTTGAACGCTGAGCATTCATTATTTTAGCTGTTTCATCCATTAAAGTAGGTACAAATCTTAATGCTATCGAAAGCATTAGAGAAATTTCATATACTGGAACCTTCAAATATTTCAATGGCTTTAACAATGACTCCATAGCATCTGAAATTTCTAATGGCGATGTTGTTAATGTTAATAAGGTAGACATCACTATTATCAAGACAAATCTAAAAAATACATAGACACCATTTACTAGCCCATATTTAGATAATGTAAAAGGCCCCCAATGCCAAAATACATGACCACCATTTGTAAAAAAGACTTGCAATAATACTGTAAATAATATTAACCAAACTAATGGTATTATTCCTCTAATAAAAAAGCTCAATTTAATTTTTGATAATAATACTCCCAAAAAAGTAAAAGCTATCAACAATAAATATGTTTGCCAGTTATTAGCGAGAAAAATTATTCCTATAAAATAGAAACTTAGTGCTAATTTACTTCGAGGATCCATTCTATGAATTAAAGAATTACCATTGATATATCTTCCTAAAAGTAATTTATTCATTCAAATTTCCCCCTAGTATTTTCAAAATTTCATCAGTTAACTCTTCACTTTGTAGTGGAATACTATGTTTAGAAAGAGCTAACTTATCAAACAATTTGTAGGCAAAATCTGTAGTTTGTGGAAGATTTAAATGATGATTTTTTAACCACTCTGGATCACTAAATAGTTCTTTAGGAGTAGAATCAGCAATTACTTTACCTGATTCCAAGACTATTACATGATCAGCATATTCAGCAACATCATTCATTTGGTGTGTTACTAAGATGATTGTTAAGTTTTCATCTTTATGCAATCTATTAAACATTTCCATCATTTGATGGCGTCCCTCAGGATCTAATCCCGCAGTTGGTTCATCTAATACTAAAACTTTTGGTTCCATTGCCAAAATCCCTGCAATTGCTACTCTTCTCATTTGACCACCAGATAATTCAAAAGGTGATTTCTCCAATACTTCTTCAGGAAGAGCTACTAATTTTGCTTTTTCTCTTGCAATTTTTTCGGCTTCATCTTCACTTTTTCCAAAGTTTTTAGGAGCAAATGCTATATCTTTTAGAACTGTTTCTTCAAATAATTGTGCTTCAGGAAATTGAAAAACAAATCCTACTTCTTTTCTTAATTTTCCCAACTCTTTATTTTTAGTGGTATTATCGATTGTATATCCATTGATTGAAATTTCTCCACTAGTAGGTTTCAATAGGCCATTCAAATGCTGTAGCAATGTAGATTTGCCACTACCGGTATGTCCGACTATTGCCGTATAACTACCGTCTTTAATATTTATAGATACATCTTTCAATGCTACATGTTCTAAAGGTGTTCCAATTTGGTAAGTATAATTTAATTTTTTTGCTTGAATTGACATAACCAATCGACCATTTCCTCTTCTGTAAAATATTTATTTGGAATATCTACACCCTTTTTTGTAAGTTCTCTTCTAATTTTCTCAGCAAAAGGAATATCTAATCCAATATTTAATAATTCATCATTCTTTATAAAAATAGATTCTGGCTTACCATCATCAATTATTTTACCGTCATCGAGAACAATAACTCTATCTGCTAAAGTAGCTTCATCAATATCATGTGTAATAGAAATAACAGTGAACTTATACTCATCTTTTAAATCTTTGATAAGAGTAATCAAACCTTTTCTTCCTTCTGGATCAAGCATACTTGTAGCTTCATCAAGGATAATTATTTTAGGTCTCAATGCTAATACTCCAGCAATTGCTACTCTTTGCTTTTGTCCACCAGATAATCTTGCTGGTTCATGAGTAGCAAATTTTTCCATCCCGACAACTTTCAAAGCATCGGCTACACGCGATACCATTTCTTCTCTAGGTACTCCTTGATTTTCTAAACCAAATGCTATATCACTTTCAACATCCGCGCCAACAAACTGATTATCGGGATTTTGGAATACCATTCCTATTTTTTTTCTGATATCCCAAATATTTTTTTCATTCATTTCATAGCCATCAACTTTTATACTGCCAGATTCAGCCTTTAACAGTCCATCTATTAGCCGAGCTAATGTGGATTTTCCACTACCATTATGCCCAATTAAAGCTATCCATTGACCGTCCTTTATATTTAAAGTTAAATTTTTCAGAATGTATTTATTTTGTCGAGCGTATTTGAAAGATAAATTATCAATTTCAATTATATTTCCATCTGTCAAACTCATAAACAATTACTCCTAGATATTATATATACATAGTAATAATATACCATATATAAACTAAGAAAACTTATTTTAGTCATGACGTATTCAAACAAAAAAGACACTCGTAATGAGTGTCTTTAAAATGCTAATATACCAATGATTATGATAAATATCAATTTTATAGAAAACAAAAAATCACTTTTTATAACGAAGATTCACAAGATATCAAATATCTGCTACTTTGGACTAGACTCGGTTAATTTATATCTCCCAACATCATAACACCCAATTATCGTTATAAAAGTGACAATTTCTTTTATTTACTTATCGAAAGTTTAGTCGACTAATTCTAGCACAACCATCTTTGCAGCGTCGCCACGACGTTCACTCATCTTAAGAATACGAGTGTAACCACCATTACGTTCTGCAAAACGAGGTGCAAGATCATCAAATAACTTTTGTAAAGCTGATTGAACAACTACATCGTCGTTTTCTTCTTTTACATCAGCAACAACATTCATTACAAATGCAGCAGCGCGACGACGAGAAGCTAAATCACCTTTTTTACCTAAAGTAATCATCTTTTCAACAAATTTACGAACTTCTTTAGCACGTGTTTCTGTTGTAACGATTTTTTCGTTAACAATTAAATCAGTTGTTAAGTTACGCAACATTGCCTTACGATGTGCACTTGTGCGTCCTAATTTACGGTAAGCCATGAACAGATTCCCTCCCTTTAGTTATAGTAAATTCTAGTCATCATGACGTAAAGACAAGCCAAGATCTGCCAATTTAGCCTTAACTTCGTCTAAGGATTTACGTCCTAAGTTACGTACTTTCATCATGTCAGCTTCAGACTTATTAGTTAATTCTTGAACTGTATTGATACCTGCACGTTTTAGACAGTTATATGAACGAACTGACAAATCAAGCTCTTCAATCGTCATTTCTAACATTTTTTCTTTATGCGTTTCTTCTTTTTCTACCATGATTTCAGCATTCTTAGCTTCATCTGTTAAATCAACAAACAATGCCAAGTGTTCTGTTAAAATCTTAGCAGAAAGACTAATAGCTTCACTAGGAGTGATAGAACCATTTGTCCACACATCAAGAGTTAATTTGTCATAATCATTTTTTTGACCAACACGTGTTTTCTCTACTTGGTAGTTAACGCGTTCGATCGGGGTATAAATAGAGTCGATAGGTAATACACCAATTGGCATATCATCTGCAAGAGCCTTATTATCATTAGCTGAAACATAACCACGACCCTTATTAGCATTCATCCGAACATGAAGTTCAGCCCCATCAGCAACTGTACAAATATATTGTTCTGGATTAAGAACTTCTACATCACTATTACTCTGGATATCTCCAGCAGTCACTTCCATCGGACCAGTAACATTAATTTCTAATGCTTGACTGTCTTCAGATTCCATACTTAAAGCAACTTTCTTCAAATTCAAAATGATTAAAGTAACATCTTCAAGAACACCTGGAATAGTAGAAAATTCATGAAGAACACCATCAATTTGAACGTCTGTAATAGCAGCACCTGGTAATGAAGAAAGTAAGATACGACGTAAAGAGTTACCTAAAGTTGTACCATAACCACGTTCAAGCGGTTCTATAACAAACTTGCCGTAGTTATTATCTTCTTCAATTTTATGAATTTTTGGTTTTTCAAATTCGATCATTCTTATCTTTACCCCTTTCAAAACGTAACGTGTAATCTGGCGAAAACATTATGAGTTTCTCTCAAAAATGAATACTGACCCACATTAAACACGACGGCGTTTTGGAGGACGGCATCCGTTATGAGGAACTGGTGTAACATCCTTGATAGATGTAACTTCCAAACCTGTTGTTTGAAGAGCACGAATTGCTGCTTCACGACCAGAACCTGGTCCTTTAACTGCTACTTCAACTGTCTTCATACCATGTTCCATAGCACCTTTAGCAGCTGCTTCAGAAGCCATTTGTGCTGCAAATGGTGTAGACTTACGAGAACCCTTGAAACCAAGAGAACCAGCTGAAGACCATGCTACTGCGTTACCATGAACATCAGTAATCATAACAAGTGTATTATTGAATGTTGAATGAATATGTGCAACACCGCTCTCTATATTCTTCTTTACACGGCGCTTGCGTGATTTCTTAACTGCCATGAAATAGCTAACCTCCTTTGTTAATTATTATTTCTTTTTACCTGCAATTGAAACTGCTGGGCCTTTACGTGTACGTGCGTTGTTCTTAGTATTTTGACCGCGAACTGGTAAATGACGACGATGACGTAGACCACGGTAAGAGCCAATTTCAGAAAGACGCTTGATGTTTAAGGAAACTTCACGACGAAGATCACCTTCAACTTTGTACTTATCTACAACTGCACGAATCTTATCTTCTTGATCAGCTGTTAAATCACGTACACGAACATCTTCTGAAACACCTGCTTCGCTCAAGATCTTTTGAGCTGTGGAATTACCGATACCATAAATGTAAGTTAATCCGATTACGACACGCTTGTTACGTGGTAAATCGACACCTGCAATACGAGCCATTACAATTACACCTCCTAATTAATTATTATCCTTGACGTTGTTTGTGCTTTGGATTACTGCAAATAACCATAACGCGACCTTTACGCTTAATTACTTTACAGTGTTCACACATTGGTTTAACTGATGGTCTTACTTTCATTAATTATACCTCCTAATATATTCTCGAAGTACAATCTATTTAAAGCGATAGGTAATGCGTCCCTTAGTTAAATCGTAAGGGGACATTTCAACTGTCACTTTATCTCCAGGCAAGATACGAATATAGTGCATTCTAATTTTACCGGAAACATGTGCTAGAATTTCATGTCCGTTTTCGAGTTCAACCTTGAACATCGCATTAGGCAACGTTTCTTTAATCGTGCCTTCAATTTCAATCACATCATCTTTCGCCATGCAAAAGTACCTCCTTAATTGGTTTTAAAACTTTACACGTAAAAATGTGAGAAGCTTTCTTTGGAGTCCCACCTTTTTCCGCAAGTTCATTTGCCTATTTAAAGGCAAACTGAGCCTATTGAAAAGATAAACCTGAATTATAATATCACATATACCTAACTAATTCAAGAAATAATTAAAAAAGAATGCAAAAATATTTGCATCCTTTTAAAATTTATTTTAAGTTATCTAAAATTGCCTTAATATCAGCAAATACTTTGTCAATATCTTGATTGCCATCAACTTCATGTAATAAACCATTTTCTTTATAGTAATCAAGTAATGGTGTATTCATCTTGATATTTACATCCAAACGATTCTTAACTGTTTCTGGCTTGTCATCATCACGTTGGTAAAATTCGTGTTCACCACAACGATCACATGTACCTTCTACTTTAGTTGGATTAAATACTTTATGATATGTAGCACCACAATTACGGCAAATATATCTACCTGTTAATCTTTCCATTAATGATTCAGGATCAACATGAATATTGATAACACCGTTTAATTCTTTTCCTAATTCTTTTCCCATTTCAGTTAATGCTTCTGCTTGAGCCATATTTCTTGGGAATCCATCTAATAAGAAACCTACGTTAGTATCATCTTGTGTCAAACGTTCTTTTACAATTCCGTTTGTTACTTCATCTGGAACTAATTCACCTTTGTTGATATATTTCTTAGCTTCTAATCCCATTGGAGTTTCATTCTTCATAGCAGCGCGGAAAATATCACCAGTAGAAATATGTGGAATCTTATATTCATCAACGATTCTTTCAGCTTGTGTTCCTTTACCAGCACCTGGTAACCCCATCAACATTAAATTCATTGCCATTATAATTACCTCCTAAATTGTACCTGTTAATTATAACTTATTTTTTTAATATGCAAAAGGTCAGAAAGATATAAAATATCTCTCTGACCTTTTCAGTTCTTATTCACGTATAAAGCCTACGTATTCTTGTTTCATCATCATACCATTTAATTGATTAATTGTTTGAATTGTAACACCAACAACAATCAATAAACTAGTACCACCTAGTCCGATTGATTCATCCAATCCCCAAACTGCAGATGCAACTAAAGGAATTAATGAAATAAGACCTAGATACAATGAACCTACTGAACTGAGACGCATCAATAATCTTGATACATATCTTTCAGTTTCTTTTCCTGGCCATACACTAGGTATGTAACTTCCTTGTTTTTGCAAGTTTTCAGAAAGTTTTTCTGGGTTAACTTGAACAAATGCATAGAAGAAAGTAAATACTACAATTAAAACTGTGTAAAGAATCATACCTGGAGTAGATTGCATATTAAAAATACTTGTCATAATCTTATACCATGTATCTTCAGAGTGGTTCTGTGTGAAAGCTAATAGTATTGTTTGAGGTGCTGAAATAAATGAACTAGCAAAAATAACAGGAATAACCCCAGCAACATTAACTTTCAATGGTAAATAAGAATTTTCAGTTGCTCCAGCCAATCTTCTAGTATATTGAATAGGAATTTTATAGCTTGCTTGTTCAACATACGTAACAAATGTAACGATTATTAAAATAACAATCAATAAAATAACTACATATAATATTGGTTCCCATAAATCACTACCAGTAACACCTGAGAACTGATCTTTATAAATCTGTACGATTCCATCTGGAACACGAGATAAAATACCAGCCATAATAATCATAGAGATTCCGTTTCCCAGACCTCTATCAGTTATCATGTCACCCAACCATGTAGTAAACATAGTTCCACCAGTTAAAACAATTCCTACAACTACAAATGTTTTAACACTTGGGTTAGTTACAAGGTTTAAGCTACTCAAAGCATTAAAACCAGCAGTGATTGCGATTGATTGTACAAACGCAAGCACAATAGTTAAATATCTAGTTACTTGATTTAACTTTCTACGCCCTACTTCACCTTGTTTACTCCATTCAACAAATCTAGGAACAATATCCATTTGTAATAACTGAACAACAATTTGCGCAGTAATATATGGAGAAACACCCATAGCAAATAGTGAGAAGTTAGTTAAACCACCACCACTAAAAATATTCAACATATTAATTAACCCTGAAGATGCAACGCTTTGCAGAGCTTTAGCGTTGATCCCAGGGACAGTGATATAAGTGCCTAAGCGAAATACAATCAAGACACCTAAGGTAAATAAGATTTTTTTTCGAATCTCTTTTACAGCTAAGGCGTTCTTCATTGTCTTAAGCATTATTAAATCACCTCAGCTTTACCGCCTTTAGATTCGATTGCTTCCTTAGCAGATGCAGAGAACTTGCTTGCCTTTACAGTCAATTGCTTGTTCAATGTACCATTGCCAAGTACTTTGATACCATCTTTTTCATCTTTAATGATACCAGATTCTACTAATAATGCAGGTGTTACTTCTGCACCATCTTCAAACTTATTTAAAGTTTCCAAGTTTACAATAGCATATTCTTTACGATTGATGTTCTTGAAACCACGTTTTGGCATACGACGGAACAATGGCATTTGTCCACCTTCAAAACCTAAACGTACCTTACCGCGAGCCTTTTGACCTTTTTGACCACGACCAGCAGTCTTACCATTACCAGATGAAGTACCACGACCAACACGATTACGTACTTGGCGTGAACCTTCAGCAGGTTTCAATTCATGTAATTTCATTAGGTTGGCACCTCCTTGTTAATTTATAAAATAGACTATTTAGCCAATTCAACGTCCACTAAATGATTGATTTTTCTAATTGCACCACGCATAGCTGCATTGTCAGGAACAACAACAGAGCTATTTACTCGACCAAGACCTAAGCCTTTTACGATATCGCGTTGGTTTTGAGGACGTCCAATGACAGAACGAATTAAAGTAACTTTTAATTTATCCATGAATATGTCCTCCTTATTCTGCTAAATGTTGAACGGAAACGCCGCGTAATTTTGCGACACTTTCAGCGTCCTTCATATTTACTAAACCATCAAATGTAGCACGTACAACATTAACTGGTGTATTTGAACCTAATGATTTACTTGTAACATCAGCAATACCTGCAAGTTCCATAACGGCACGAACAGCACCACCTGCTGCAACTCCGGAACCGGCAATAGCTGGTTTCAACATAATACGACTACCACTGTATTGACCAATAACTTCGTGAGGAAGTGTCGTTCCAACAGTAGGAACTTCGATTAAGTTCTTACGAGCAGCGTCAACAGCCTTACGAATAGCTTCTGGTACTTCTTGAGCTTTACCAGTACCAAAACCTACGTGGCCGTTGTGGTCACCAACAACAACTAAAGCAGCGAAACGTAGACGACGTCCACCTTTTACAACTTTAGTGATACGGTTAATCGCAACAACGCGATCTTCTAAATCTAATTGAGCTGGATCAATAAAAGCCATAAACGTTATTTCCTCCTTTTCCTAAAAGTCCAAACCATTTTCGCGTGCAGCTTCAGCCAAAGCTTGTACACGACCATGATATAGGTATCCGCCACGGTCAAATACAACTTCTTTGATACCTTTTTCTACAGCACGTTTAGCAACAACAGCACCTACAGAACTAGCTTGTTCTGTCTTTGTGTTGCCACTTACTTCACTGTCTAAAGTAGAGGCACTAACTAGCGTCACACCCGCTACGTCATCAATAACTTGAGCGTAGATGTTTTTGTTTGAACGATAAACATTTAAGCGTGGGCACTCAGCAGTACCAGAGATTTTACCACGGACACGTGCATGACGTTTTTGACGTGTCTTATTCTTGTCTGGTTTTGAAATCACAATTTTCACCTCTTAGATTTATTTATTCAGCAAATTATGCTGCATTATTTACCTGTCTTACCTTCCTTACGACGTACATATTCGCCAACATAGCGAATACCTTTACCCTTGTAAGGTTCAGGTGCACGAGTTGCACGAATACGAGCTGCGCAATCGCCAACTTCTTCCTTGTTGATACCTGATACAATAATTGAAGTTGCGGAAGGTGTTTCGAATGTAATACCTTCTTCTTCTTCAAATTCTACAGGGTGAGAGTAACCAACATTCAATACTAATGTTTTACCCTTCATTTGTGCACGATAACCAACACCACGAAGTTCAAGTTCCTTCTTGAAACCTTCAGATACACCAACTACCATGTTATGGAAGTTTGAACGTGTTGTACCATGTAAAGCTTTTGTTTTGTTATCTTCTGCTGAACGTTCGAAAGAAACTTCATTTCCTTCTACTTTAATAGTAATTTTGTCAGAAAATTCACGTGTCAATTCACCTTTAGGTCCCTTGACAGTTACTACATTACCATCTTGTTTTACTTCAACGCCTTCTGGTAAGTTAACTACTTTATAACCAATACGACTCACGGATTAGGCACCTCCTTACGTTTTATTATTTATTACCAAATGTAAGCTATTACTTCGCCACCAATTTTCTTGGCACGAGCTTCTTTATCAGTGATAACACCTTCAGAAGTGGATAAGATAGCAATTCCTAAACCGTTTAAAACCTTAGGAACAGCATCTGCTTTTACATATGAACGTAAACCTGGTTTTGAAATACGACGGATACCAGAAATAACTCTTTCATTACCCTTACCATACTTCAAAAATACTCTAATGATGCCTTGTTTGTCATCATCGATATATTCAACATCACGTACAAATCCTTCATTCTTAAGGATTTCAGCAATGTCACGTTTGATTTTTGATGCAGGAACTTCTAATGATTCGTGTTTTGCCATGTTAGCATTACGAATACGTGTTAAGAAATCTGCAATAGGATCAGTCATGACCATTGTTCGTTTGCCTCCTTTGCTTATCTTTTATGGATTACCAGCTAGCTTTCTTCATGCCAGGGATTTGACCCTTATGAGCAAGATCACGCAGGCAAACACGGCATAACTTAAATTTACGGTATACAGAATGTGGACGGCCACAACGTTCACAACGTGTATATTCTTGTGTTGAGAACTTTGCAGGACGTTTATTCTTTGCAATTTGCGACTTTTTAGCCAATGTGAAACCCCCTTATTTAGCGAATGGCATTCCAAGTTGTGTTAATAATTCTCTTGATTCTTCGTCTGTATTAGCTGTTGTAACGATAACAATGTCCATACCGCGAACTTTGTTAACATCATCAAAATCAATTTCAGGGAAGATTAATTGTTCACGAATACCCAATGTGTAGTTACCACGACCATCAAAGGCACGCTTGCTTACACCATGGAAGTCACGAACACGAGGTAGTGATACGGATACTAATTTATCTAAGAATTCGTACATACGTTGACCACGTAATGTAACTTTAGCACCAATAGCCATACCTTCACGTAAACGGAAACCAGCGATAGATTTCTTAGCTTTTGTAATAACAGGTTTTTGACCTGCAATCAAAGTTAATTCATCAACAGCTTCATCTAAACGCTTTGCGTTACTTACAGCATCACCAACACCCATGTTGATAACAATCTTATCAACCTTTGGTGCTTGCATGATTGATGTGTAATTGAATTTTTCCATCAAAGATGGAACGATCTCATTATCATATTTTTCTTTTAAACGGTTAACCATGAAGAAAGTATCCTCCTTTCCTTACTATAGAATTTCACCTGATTTTTTAGAAACACGGACTTTCTTACCGTCAACTACTTTAAAGCCTACACGAGTAGCTTCATTGTTAGAAGGATCAATCAACATAACGTTAGAAACGTGGATTGGTGCTTCAACTTCAACAATCCCACCATTTGGATTTGCGTTAGTTGGTTTTTGGTGTTTCTTAACGATATTGATGCCTTTAACGATCACACGGTCTTGAGCAGGAAATACTTTTTCTACTGTACCTTCCTTACCTTTATCCTTACCAGCGATCACTTTAACTTTATCATTTTTCTTAATGAACATTATTACTTCGCACCTCCTTGCTGACGATAATTGATTATAATACTTCAGGTGCTAAGGAAACGATCTTCATGAAGTTTCCGTCACGTAATTCACGAGCAACAGGCCCAAAAATACGTGTACCCTTAGGTGATTTATCTTCACCAATAATTACAGCAGCATTTTCGTCAAACTTGATGTATGAGCCATCTGGACGGTGTGTACCATACTTAGTACGAACAACAACAGCTTTTACAACATCACCTTTTTTGACAACGCCACCTGGTGTTGCTTGTTTAACAGTAGCAACAATGATGTCACCGATATTTGCAGTCTTCACACGGGAACCACCCAAAATCTTAATAACTAAAATTTCACGAGCACCGGAGTTATCAGCGACTTTTAAACGACTCTCTTGTTGGATCACAGTATGTGTCCTCCTTTCGTTATTAGATCAGAATACGAATCAGTGCAAATGTTATTTATTACAAAATAACTGCTTTTTCAACGATTTCTAATAAACGGAAACGTTTTGTAGCTGACAATGGGCGAGTTTCCATAATTTTGACGATATCGCCAACTTTTGCTTCGTTGTTTTCGTCATGTGCTTTAAATTTCTTGGAATACTTAACACGTTTGCCGTAAACTTTGTGATTTTTGTAAGTTTCAACAACAACTGTGATAGTTTTATCCATCTTGTCAGAAACGACACGTCCTTGATAGACTTTGCGTTGGTTACGACTTTCACTCATGCGCGATTAGCCTCCTTTTTCGTATTCTATTTATTTAATTCTTGTTGACGTAATGCAGTCTTGATACGTGCAATGTTCTTACGTACTTCTTTTAAGCGAGCAGTATTTTCTAATTGACCGGTAGCTAATTGGAAGCGTAAGTTAAATAATTCTTCTTTGAATTGCTTTTCTTTTTCTAGCATTTCAGCAGTGGTTAATTCATTAATTTCTTTAGCCTTCATTTGATTCGCCACCTACTTCCTCACGTTGTACAAACTTGGTTTTAACTGGGAGCTTGTGGGAAGCTAAACGTAAAGCTTCGCGAGCTACTTCTTCAGAAACTCCATCGATTTCAAATAAAACTTTACCACGCTTTACAGGTGCTACCCAACCTTCTGGAGCACCTTTCCCGGAACCCATACGAACACCAATAGCTTTAGCTGTATAAGACTTGTGAGGGAAAATCTTAATCCAAACTTTCCCACCACGTTTCATGTAACGAGTCATAGCAATACGAGCAGCTTCGATTTGACGGTTAGTGATCCAGTGAGAATCTAATGCCTTCAAACCATATTTACCAAAAGTAACTTCTTTACCACCCTTAGCTTCGCCACGCATCTTACCACGGAATTCACGACGATGCTTAACACGCTTTGGTACTAACATAGATTATTTCCCTCCTTTACTGTTTTCTTTCTTTGCTGGTAAAACTTCACCACGGTAAATCCATGTCTTAACACCTAATTTACCATATGTAGTGTGAGCTTCAACCCATGAATAATCGATATCTGCACGCAATGTGTGCAAAGGAACTGTTCCTTCAGAGAAACGTTCTACACGGGACATATCAGCACCGTTCAAACGACCTGCAACTTGAACTTTGATACCCTTAGCACCTGCACGCATTGTACGTTGAATAGCTTGCTTCATAGCACGGCGGAAAGCAACACGGTTTTCTAATTGTTCTGCAATGCTTTCACCAACTAATTTTGCATCTAAATCAGGTTTCTTGATTTCAACAATGTTAATGTGAACTCTCTTACCTGTCAAGTTATTTAATTCTTTACGAAGCTTTTCAACTTCAGATCCACCTTTACCAATAACCATACCTGGTTTAGCAGTATGGATTGAAATGTTAACGCGTTTTGCTGCACGTTCAATTTCTACGGTAGAAACAGAAGCGTCGGCTAATTTACTTTCGATATACTTACGGATGCGTAAATCTTCGTGTAAGTTAGAAGCAAAGTCTTTTTCTGCGTACCACTTTGCGTCCCAATCACGAATGATTCCGACACGTAAACCTGTTGGATTTACTTTTTGACCCACGCGTTATCCCTCCTTATTTAACTGATACCACAACAGTGATGTGGCTTGTACGTTTGTTGATTGGAGAAGCGGAACCTTTAGCACGAGGACGGAAGCGTTTCAAAGTTGGTCCTTCATTTACAAAAGCTTCGCTTACATACAAATCTTCAACATCTAAGTCAAAATTGTTTTCTGCATTAGCAACAGCAGACTTTAATACTTTTTCGATTAAGTAAGCACCTGATCTTGGAGTAAACTTCAAGATACCAAATGCTTCAGCAACACTCTTACCACGGATAAGATCGATCACTAGACGTGCTTTACGTGCAGGGATTCGAACTGTCTTGGCAGTTGCTTTTGCTGATGTAACTTGTTCAGCCATTTTTTATCCTCCCTTAACTATCTAACGCCAGTTTTCTTGTCGTCATTTCCATGACCATGGAATGTACGAGTTGGCACGAATTCACCTAATTTATGTCCAACCATATCTTCTTGGATATAAACTGGAACATGCTTACGACCATCATAAACTGCAATCGTATAACCAATAAAACTTGGGAAGATTGTTGAACGACGTGACCATGTTTTAATAACTGACTTCTTTTCTTGATCAGCTTGTGCTTCAACCTTTTTCATCAAATGTTCATCGACAAAAGGTCCTTTTTTCAAACTACGACTCAAAGTGTAATCCTCCTTCCGGATTATATAATCATTAGGCCGCTTTTAAATTATTTCTTGTTACGGCTACGTACGATAAACTTATTGGATCTTGCTTTCTTAGAACGAGTCTTAAGACCTGTAGTCTTCTTACCCCATGGTGACATAGGACTTGGACGACCAACAGGAGCTTTACCTTCACCACCACCATGAGGGTGATCGTTAGGGTTCATTACAGAACCACGAGATTGTGGACGCTTGCCTGCCCAACGAGCACGACCAGCTTTACCAACCTTGATTAATTCGTGTTGTTCATTACCAACAGCACCAATTGTTGCACGGCAAGTTACAAGAATCATACGAACTTCACCAGAAGTTAAACGAATGATAGCATACTTACCTTCTTTACCAAGTAATTGAGCTGATGTACCAGCAGAACGAACTAATTGTCCACCTTTACCTGGTTTTAATTCGATATTGTGAATAACTGTACCAACAGGAATGTTTGCAAGTGGTAATGTGTTACCTACCTTGATATCAACATCTTTACCTGATTCTACAACTTGGCCTACTTTCAAGCCCTTAGGTGCAAGGATGTATGATTTAACACCATCAGCATAAACAAGCAAAGCAATGTTAGCAGAACGGTTTGGATCATATTCGATTGCCTTAACAGTTGCAGGTACATTATCTTTAACACGTTTGAAATCGATCAAACGATACTTACGTTTGTGTCCACCACCACGGTGACGAACTGTGATACGGCCATAAGCGTTACGACCAGCTGTTTTGCTCTTAGAAACTAACAAAGATTTTTCAGGCTTTGTTTTTGTGATTTCAGCAAAATCAGAACCAGTCATATTACGACGACCGTTAGTGGTTGGTTTGAATTTTTTGATCCCCACAGTGTTTCCCTCCTATTACAAAGAATTATTCTTCAAATAATTTAATTTCTTTAGATTCAGCAGTTAAAGTAACGATAGCCTTACGACGCTTCTTTGTGTAGCCTTCGTAGCGACCCATACGCTTCTTTTTGCCTTTAACATTCATAACGTTAACTTTAGCAACTTTAACTTCAAAAATGTCTTCAACAGCATCTTTGATTTGACTCTTTGTTGCACGTGTGTCTACGTCAAATGTATAACGTTTATTGTCCAATTCAGCCATAGAAGCTTCTGTGATAACTGGACGTAAAATTACATCGCGTGATTCCATTATGCAAGAACCTCCTCTACTTGAGAAAGAGCTCCTTGAGTGATGACTAACTTATCATTGTTGATAACGTCTAATACGTTTAATCCCTTAGCAGGAATAACTGTAACATTCTTCAAGTTACGAGCTGCTAATGCTGCAGTTGTATTGTCATCTTCAAGAACTACTAACACTTTAGAATTTACATTTAAGTTACTTAATACTTCAGCAAATGCCTTTGTCTTTGGTGCATCAAAATTCAATGCATCAACTACTACCAAGCTTTCATCTGCAACTTTTTGAGAAAGAACAGATTTAATAGCTAAGCGACGAACTTTGCGTGGAAGTTTGTAGCTGTATGAACGAGGTGTTGGACCAAATACGGTACCACCACCAACCCATTGTGGTGAACGAATAGAACCTTGACGAGCACGACCTGTACCCTTTTGACGCCATGGCTTCTTACCACCACCACGAACTGCACTTCTATTCTTTACAGCATGTGTTCCTTGACGTAATGATGCACGTTGCATGATAACTGCATCAAAAACAACATTATTGTTTGGTTCAATACCAAAAATAGCTTCGTTTAATTGAACTTCACCATTTTGGTTACCATCTTGTTTGAATAATGCAACTGTTGGCATGTGTTATTTCCTCCCTTCCTCGATTTATTTTACTGTACTTTTGATTGTTACTAAGGATTTGTTTGCGCCTGGCACATTACCCTTGATCAAAAGTACGCCATTTTCTGTATCAGCTTTAACGATTTCCAAGTTTTGGATCGTAACTCTGTTGCCACCCATACGTCCTGGGAGTAATTTACCCTTCATAACACGGTTGATAATAACACCCATAGAACCTGGACGACGATGGTAACGAGAACCGTGAGCCATAGGTCCACGATGTTGACCATTACGTTTGATAGATCCTTGGAAACCATGTCCTTTAGACGTACCTGTTACATCCACGAAGTCTCCAGCTTCGAAAATATCTGCCTTAACTTCGTCTCCAACTTTATATTCTCCAAGCTCAACATCGCGAATTTCACGAACGAAGCGCTTAGGAGTAGTATTTGCTTTTGCCGCATGACCTTTAGCAGGTTTGTTTGTTAAAACTTCGCGCAAGTCATCAAAACCTAATTGGATAGCTTCGTAACCGTCGTTTTCCATTGTCTTAACTTGTAATACAACGTTAGAATCAACTTTAACAACTGTTACAGGAACTAATTCACCATTTTCAGTGAAGACTTGAGTCATACCTACTTTTTTTCCTAAGATTCCTTTAGTGGTCATGAGTACACCTCCAATATTTTTATTTTCTATATATAATTAATAATTAAAGTTTGATTTCGATATCTACACCAGAAGGTAAGTCAAGTTTCATCAATGAATCAACTGTCTTTGGTGTTGGATTAACGATGTCAATCAAACGCTTGTGAGTACGCATTTCGAATTGTTCACGTGAATCCTTGTATTTGTGTGGTGAACGGATCACTGTGTAAAGTGTACGTTCTGTTGGCAATGGAATAGGACCAGAAATTGTAGCACCTGTTCTCTTTGCTGTTTCCACAATCTTATCTGCGGATTGATCTAAAATGCGATGTTCGTATGCCTTTAAACGAATACGAATTTTTTGTTTTGCCATCTTGTTCCCTCCTTCGTCTATTTTAAAAATAAGACTAGCTCCGTGGAAATTACCGATCCACTCGTGGCAAAGCGGCCGGGTGTGTCGCAACCTTCCACATCAAAGCTGAAAAATAAACAACTAAACTATACTCGTCCCCTTGAACAAGTACTTTTCTATATTATTATAAAATAGAAGGCAAATCAAGTACTTTTTTCAATTTTTTCATTTTTTATTTTCATCTGACTTTCTTTACTCTAAAAACTACTATACTATAATATAGTAGAAATAATTTTTAGGAGGCTTATGTGTGATACCTGTTATTATTGCCGGTTTAGAAAATGACTATGAAAATTTCGAATATAAAATGGATGAACTTTCATCTTTAGCCTACGCTAATAATATGGAAGTTATCGTTTCTGTGAAGCAAAAATTAGAACATCCAATTGCTGCTACTTACTTTGGTAAAGGAAAGGCTGAGGAAATTCGTCATGTGGGAGAAATTAATGATATTGACACTTTAATTGTAAATGCAGAGCTAACCCCTACTCAGTTACGTAACCTCGAAGATATTACCGGGCTTCAAGTTATTGATAGAACAGCTTTAATTCTAGAGATATTTGCTTCTCGAGCTCAAACAAAAGAAGCTAAACTTCAAGTTCAAATCGCAAAATTACAATATCAATTACCTAGATTAAGAACTTCTAGTATCAACCGTATGGACCAACAAACTGCTGGTAATACTGGCGGTGGTTATACCAACCGTGGTTCCGGGGAAACAAAATTAGAACTTAATAAACGTGTTATCGAAAAAAGGATTAGCAATCTTTCCAAAGAACTCAAAGAAATAGAGAGCGTGCATGAAAATCAACGTCGTGCAAGAGAACGTTCTAGCATTAAAACTGTTGCTCTAGTTGGTTATACAAATGTCGGAAAGTCAACTACTATGAATGGTTTATTAAAACTACTGGAACAACCTACTAACAAGGAAGTTTTTGAAAAAGACATGCTTTTCGCCACTCTTGACACTTCTATTAGAAAAATTAAATTACCCGATAACAAGGAATTTTTCTTAAGCGATACTGTTGGTTTCGTTTCTGACTTGCCTCATCAATTGGTTAAAGCATTCCGTACTACCCTTTCCGAAGCTAATCAAGCTGACTTATTGATTCAAGTTATTGATGGTAGTGATGAACACGCAAAAGATATGATTGAAACAACTAAACAAACCTTGGATGAAATCGGAGTTAAGGATATCCCTATGATATATGCTTATAACAAATCTGATTTAACAAGTACGCCTTACCCAAGTTCTGTTGGTAATCAATTTTACTATAGCGCTAAGGATAAAAAGTCTATTGAAATGTTAAGTAACTTAATCAAAGAAAATCTATTTCAGGACTACGTTACTCATACTTACTTAATTCCATTTTCTGAGGGACGCTACTTAGAAATAATTAACAAGCAAGCAAATATTTTAAAAACTGACTATCTTGCTGAGGGTACTAAAATAACAGCTGAATCAACGCCTATCATGGCACAACAACTCAAGCAATTCATTATAGACTAAAAAGAAGTTGAAAAAAACAACATTTCAAGTTAAACTACAGAAACTATCAACAGCAAAAACGCCAGAAATCAAGTTTTCATAACGTGATTTCTGACGTTTTTTAATTTTGAGACTTTTACCAACCTCTTTTATATTTTTGTAACAGCAATTAATTCTTCGTGATTTTTTATAGATTCTAGCATTTGTTTATCTTCAACAATTAACAATAGGAATAATAATTCTATTACTGACATAGCAGCAACTCGCGAAAAATAATATTCAGACTGCAATACTCTTTGGCGGAAAGTTGTTTTTATATGATAGTCTGCTAACAATGCTAATGGTGACTCAGAATGGTTTGTAATAGCTATAACCTTTATCCCTTTCTTCTTAGCTTCTTCTATTTGCTTTAAAAGTCTAGATGATTCCCCTGAATTAGAAATGGCCACGATACAATCTTGACTGCTCATATTTAAAGTCTGTGCCAAGGCATTCTCCCACATATTAGAAGAGA
The DNA here is from genome assembly GCF_001435955.1 of Ligilactobacillus salivarius DSM 20555 = ATCC 11741. Lineage (GTDB taxonomy): Bacteria > Bacillota > Bacilli > Lactobacillales > Lactobacillaceae > Ligilactobacillus > Ligilactobacillus salivarius. The sequence continues at coordinate 58,355 of NZ_AYYT01000004.1, forward strand.
TTGCTAAACGACCTATTTGATTAAATTTATACTCTGCATCTTGAGCCACAATATAAGTATCTCCTTCAGCAGCAAATTGCACTATCCGAGATTTTTTCAAAATATTCATTATCTCTTTTAATTCTGTTTTTGAAATTCCTTCTATTGTATTCTTTATCTCTACTATTTTATTATCCAAGATACTTTTTATAGAATTACCTACATCATCTTTATCTAATTCTTTATAGTAGTTATCTTCATTCTGTGAGGCCTTAGCTAACTCAACTTTCAACTGATGAAACCCAGACAATGACAAATTTTTACAAAAACGAGATACAGAAGCATCGCTCACCTGCGCTAACTTGGATAATTCTGAAATTGTGAAATCCACTGTTTTTTGAGGATTTCTCAACACAACTTCTGATATTTTTTTATCAGTTTGCGACATGTGAGGCATTTTTTCATATATAGTATCGATAATATTTTTATTCATTTGCTCACCTCGTTATTACTTTACTACATTTTAACTTACTATTAAATTCTACTCTTGACAAAATTAATTTTCAATATTATTATTTTGTTGAAAATTAATTTCTACAATAAATTTATTTGGAGGAATCGTTATGGATAATGTTATCAATCTTGCGTTCAATTTACTCCACCCTGACACTACTATTAGCTTAGGTGGAGGAAGTAATGTTAAAAAACTCGCTCATAAATTGAGTCAGCATCCTGAATTGAATATTAAAGTTTGTTCTCCTTCAGAATATACTAGACAAATTTGTCGTGATTTAAATTTAAATCTCATTGATATAACCGAAACCTCTACTATCGAATTGGGTTTTGATGGTTGTGACGCTATTGATTTTGATTTAAATGTCTTAAAAAGCAACGGTGGTATCCATACATTGGAGAAAGAGTATGCCTATAAAGCAGAAAAATATATTATTATATCTCCACCAGAAAGATTAAAGGCTTCTCTTAATCCAAATGTTCAACTTTGTTTAGAAGTTGTTTCTCCTTCTGTTGACTCTGTTTTATCTACAGCTAAACAATTAGGTTTAAAAGCCAAATTAAGATTGGGCAGTGCTGTTGCTAGTTACGCCCGTACACCTCTAGGCAATTATCTTATTGATTGCTACTGTGAAAGCTGGCAAGACATTAAAAAAATAAATAGCATACTAAGTTCACTTAACGGAGTTGTATCAACTTCATATTTTGAAAACATTGTCCACTCTGTTTTAACACTTGATAAAAACAATAATCCTATTGAAATAAAGAAAGGTGATTTACATGCATAAATATAATTGGGGCATTATCGGAACTGGTTGGATCGCACATGAAATGGCTGACGCTTTGAATGAAGTTAATGGCGAAATTTACGCTGTATCTAATCCTAATGAAGAATCTCTATATAAATTTGCTAAAGAAAAAAGCGTTAAGCACACTTTTATAAATCCTGATGAAATGATCACAGATCCAGATGTAGATATTATTTATATCGCCACTCCACATATATCTCATTATGACTATATAAAGAAAGCATTGAATGCAGGAAAACATGTTTTTGCTGAGAAAGCTATTACTACTAGTGCTAAACAATTAGATGAGGTTATTGCCTTAGCTAAGTCTAAAAACTTAATTTTAACTGAAGGATTCACTCTTTATCACATGCCTATCTATGAAAAAGTAAGAGACCTGATCTCTAGCGGTAAATTAGGCGATATCAAACTCGTTCAAGTAAACTTCGGTAGTCTTAAAGACTATGATCCAAATAATCGTTTCTTCGCAAAAGAATTAGCTGGTGGTGCTTTACTTGATATTGGGGGATATGCTACTGCCTTTGCTCGTATGTTCTTAAATGAACAGCCTGAAGTAACTCTAACAACGGTTAAATTCTTTGAAACTGGAGTAGATGAACAATCTGGTATCATTTTAAAGAATTCTCAAGAACAATTAGCTGTCATGGCTCTTTCAATGCGCGCTAAGCAGCCTAAACGTGGTGTTATATCTGGTACAAAAGGATATGTAGAAATAAATAATTATCCACGCGCAACAGAAGCTAAAGTAACATACACTCTAGATGCTCATACTGAAAGTCACGAAACAATAACTGCAGGCGATTCTGCTAAAGCTTTAAATTACGAAGTTATGGATATGCAACGTTATATATCACAAGGTCATGATGAAGGTCAGCTATCACTTTCACAAGATGTAGCTCATATTTTAAATCGTGTTCGTAACAATTGGGGTATGAATTATACTAAATAAAATAAAATCGGATGATGAATCAATTTTACCTTGATCCATTATCCGATTTATTTATTAGGAGTATTCTAAAATTTTTTGATCTTGTTCCTCAAAGCCTACGCTCTTTAACAGAACTAATTCTGAAGTATCTGTGTCACTAGTAGATATTATAATTTTAGGAACTGCTTTATAATAACTTTTTAAGTGTTCAATCAAGAATTTTCCCACTTTTGATTTATCAAAATTAGGTGATATTAAAAGGTCTTTTACATAAACAGTAGTTGCATTATCGCTAATTGCGTTAACTAACCCTGCCAAACGTCCCTGATCATAAGCAGCTATCACATAAGACTTCTTTAAACTCTTTCTAAAGCAATCATAATTTTCTAGTTCGTCTTTTCTTCCTAGCGCAGCATACAAATTCAGTAACTCACCTTTATTAAATTTAGGGTTTACTTTCAAATCCACAATATCACCTACTTTCGAAATATGAAAAAATGATTAAATAAAAATTATAATTGTTAAATATAATTATACTCAAAATCTCTAATTATTACAAGTTTACTTTTAATAATGTGTATTTTATGTATATATTTAATTAAAAGCTTTTATTTTCTAATAATTATTTATCTTTTAGCATCACTATGTTAACATTAATACTATGAGTTTTTTAAATAATTATAAAAATATCATTTTTACTCAGAAAGAAGGAGAAATATGCCAGAAAATAAAAATCATGTTCAACTTCAGCGTTCGCTAGGTTTATATTCAGCATTATCATTAGTTATTGGAACAATTATTGGCTCAGGAATATTTTTTAAACAATCTTCCATTTTGGCTAATGCCCATACTACAACCATGGCAATTGCTGCATGGGTTATTGGTGGTATCATTACATTAACTAGCGGCTTAACCATCGCTGAAATTGGATCTTTATTCCCTCATACTGGTGGATTATATGTTTATATCGAAAAAATATATGGCAAATTTTGGGGATTCTTAGCTGGTTGGGTTCAAATAATTGTTTATGGTCCTGCCTTAATCGCATCTCTAGGTGCATACCTTGCTATCTTAATTGGTGCATTTTTCCATTTTCCTAGAACTTGGACACCCGCAATTGCAATTATTTCAATTTTATTAATTTCATTGTTTAATTTGTTATCCAATAGATTTGGAGCTGCACTACAAATATTTACCACACTCTGTAAAATGGTTCCTATATTTTTAATCATTATCTGTGGAATTTTATTTGGAGATGAACACGCATTAGGACAAGTCGTAAATAACGGTCAAGCTTCCATTGGTAACTTCGGTGTTGCTGTATTAGCTACGCTTTTTGCTTACGATGGTTGGATCTTAATTGCTAATCTTGGTGGAGAAATTAAAAACCCTCAAAAAATTCTTCCATTAGCAATCATCTTAGGAACTTCCTTTGTGTTAATCGTGTATGTTTTACTTACTGTAGGAATTTTCAAGGCTATGCCAGCTAATCAGATAACTAAACTTGGAGAAAATGCTGCTCCTTATTTTGCAATTAAAATGTTCGGCTCAATTGGGGGTAAAATTCTCAATCTTGGAATTATTATTTCTATCATTGGTACAATCAATGGTAAAATTATGACATTCCCAAGAATTATGTTTGCGATGGCACGCGCTAACGAGCTTCCATTTTCAAAACAATTAGCTTGGTTACATCCTAGAATGTTTTCCCCTGTTGTTTCAGTTCTTACAATGTTTAGTTTTGCATCTATCTTGATATTATTCTTTAACCCTGATAGATTATCCGAAATTTGTATTTTTTCTATTTATTGTTTTTATCTCATTGCATTTTTCGGTTTATTTAAACTTCGTAAACAACGCAAGGATTTAGTTAGACCTTTTAAAGTTCCTCTATATCCTCTTACACCAATTATTGCTATTTTAGGAGCTATCTTCGTTATGCTTAGCGAAATATTCTCTGATCTTAACGGTGTGTTAGTTTCATTTGTATTTATCTTAATCGGTGTTCCAGTATATTATTGGAAAGTCAAAAAATAATTCCACAAAAAAAGTACGGCAATTCCAATCTGCCGTACTTTTTTTATCTCTAACCGTATCTTTTTTCTAATCTTCTAGCTACCAATGACAAGCAATAACATACTACAAAATACATAACTGCAATCATTAAGTACATTGGTACCATGTAAGTCGTATTTTGACTATATATAATCTGTGCATGATATAGTAATTCTGGTAAAACGATGATAGTTGCTAAAGATGTATCTTTAACTAAAGATATAAATTGTGATACTAAAGGTGGTATCATCTTTTGTAATGCTTGAGGCATAATTATATGCCACATTGCTTGTACATAGGTCAGCCCACTTGACCTTGCACCTTCCATTTGTCCAACCGGAACAGCTTGAATACCACTACGAACAATTTCTGCTAACATCGCAGATTCAAAAACTACCAAAGCAGTAACAGCCGCTAACATTGGTGTCATTCTTAAACCTAGCTCTGGTAACCCAAAATAAGTAAAGAAAATAATTAACAGCAAAGGAAGATTCCTAATAATATCAATCAAAAATCCTACAGCTGCAGATAAATATTTAATCTTAACATATCTGATTACTCCTAGAACTAAACCAATTATAAAGCTTAAAACAATTGAAATTACTGATACTTCTAGCGTTACCCACAATCCTTCTAAAAGAAAGCGTAGATTTATCCATGAATATGCTTGTTCAAATGTTGACATCTAAATCGCCTCCTTTTAATTTATGCCAATTTCTTTTCCAAATAACGCATGTAATAACTTAAAGGCAATGTCAAAATCAAATAAAACACACCTACAACTAAATAAGTATTAATTGTTTCAAAAGAAGCTGAAGCTATTACATCACCTTGATACATCAAATCAAAGCCAGCAACAAACGCTAATACTGATGAGTTTTTAATCAAATTAATAAATTGATTTCCCAATGGGGGTATTACTAATTTAAAGGCTTGTGGCAAAATAATGTATCTCATTGTTTGCCAGTAAGTTAAACCATTTGCTCGTGCACCTTCCATTTGCCCAACTCCAACAGCTTTAATCCCAGCTCTTACAGTTTCTGCAATAAAAGCTGAGGTATATAATGTTAAACCGATTGTTCCTGCAGTAAATCCACTTAATTTAATAAAAAATTGTGGCACTACTACATAAAACACCATGGTAATAACTAATAAAGGAATATTTCTGAAAATTTCAATATAAATATTAGCTATTGTCCTCACTAATTTAGAAGGGACTGTTTGCAAGATTGCAAATATTGATCCAATTATCAAACTGAAGAATAGTGCAATCACACTACATAAAATCGTATTTTCAAACCCCGTTAGGAAAGTTTGCCAATTTTCTGATAGTATATGTATCATCTTTCTCCAGCTCCTTTCGCATCAAACCCCTTAACATTTCCAAACCACTTTTGAATTAACTTATCATAAGTACCATCAGCTTTTAATTCATCTAAAGCTTTATCAATTCTTTTCATCATTTGAGTTTGGCCTTTATCTACAGCAATTCCATAAGGTTCATTAGTAAAGTTACCACCTACAACCTGATAACCAGGATTTTCAGAAGCAATCCCTGCCAATATACCATTATCTGTACTCATCGCTTGACCTTGACCAGATTTCAAAGCTGTAAATGCTTGACCATAATCATCAAATTCCAAAACTTTAGCTTTAGGAGCAAACTTATGAATATTTGCTACAGCAGTTGTTCCTTTTACAGCTAAAACAACCATGCCCTTTTTATTTAAGTCATGAACATTCTTAACTGTGCTATTCTCTGGTACCAATAGTGATTGACCAGCTGCAAAATATGGTTGTGAGAATTCAACTATCTTACGTCTTTCAGGCGTGATTGTCATCGCAGCAATTACAGCATCAATATTTTGATTTTTTAAGAGTGGTATCTTAGTTTTGGCTGTTGTCTGTACTAATTTTACTTTAGCATCCTTACCATACATTTTTTTCGTCAACGTCTTGGCCATATCTACATCAAAACCTTCAATTTGCCCTGTCTTAATGTTCATTAAACCAAATAATCTAGTATCTGCTTTTACACCCCAGGTAACTGTCTTAGTTTGTTCAGTTCTCTGAGCAATATTTGCTGCTTTATCTTTTTTTCCACATGCTCCTAAGAAAAAGATCATTAACAACGCTGAAAAAAGCAGTGTTACTTTTCTTAAATTTTTCATAGCTAACCCCTCTTTCTATTTGTGAGTAATGATCTTACTCAAGAATTGACGGGCTCTTTCTTCTTTAGGATTTTTGAAGAATGTTTCAGTATCATCATCTTCTAAAATTTCCCCATCTGCTAGAAATACAATTCTATTTCCAACTTCTCGTGCGAATCCCATTTCGTGTGTTACCACAACCATTGTAATTCCACGTTCTGCAACAGTCTTCATAACATCTAATACATCATCAATCATTTCAGGATCTAGAGCACTAGTTGGTTCATCAAACAAAATACATTTAGGTTGCATAGCTAAGGAACGCGCAATTGCAACACGTTGTTTTTGTCCACCAGATAACATTCTAGGATATGATTCTGCTTTACTTGAAAGACCTACCATTTCTAGCAATTCTAGAGCATACTTCTTATTTTCAGCTTCATCTTTATGTAAAACTATTCGTGGAGCTAACATAATGTTTTCTAATACTGTTTTATTTTCGTATAAGTTAAAGTGTTGGAATACCATTCCGACATCTTTTCTGATCTTATTCATATCTGTTTTCTTATCGGATAAGTCATAGTTATTAACAATCAATTGACCATTACTAATGTCTTCTAAGCCATTAATTGTTCTAATAAGTGTACTTTTACCAGAACCAGAGGGACCAATAAGTACGACAACCTCGCCTTTTTCTACCTTCAAGTTAATATTCTTTAAAGCATGGAAATTTCCATAATATTTATCAACATTTTTAAATTCAATCATCGACATATTCTGCTCCTCCTTTATTCCACGTTACATTTTATACATAATCAAAATCGTTGATATCACTTAATTATTATATAAAAATAATAACAACGTACTCTAATTTTAATCTTTTTATAATTAAAAAGCAAGTGTTTATTCAAAATACATGTTATATTAGGTTACATAGATATAAAAACACCATATAATTGTTAGAAAATCTAACAACTATATGGTGTTTTCTTAAATATCTTTTTTATAAACTTTATATAAAACTATCGTTATCCAAGTCGCAATTAATGCTGGAAAAATTGCAATAATTAGGTATGTAGGATTTATCAAATAACTTAAGTCTAAATTCAAAATATCAGGAATTTCCTTTACTACTTTATGTAATGTATCAAACATTACTTGATAAATAGTCATATAGATCAATATCCATTGAATGTAATACTCAACCATCGTCAATACAGTTGTTGGCAAATTAAACCTTTTTTGAAATTTCCTAAAAATTAAATAGTGAATTAAGCCAGAAAGAACTATTACCCACATTGATAACGTAAAAATCGATCCTATTCTTAAAGCATTAAAACTGTCAGCCAAAATAATTGCTAAACTAAATAAAATAATAAACAGAATTAAATTAATAATTACCATTCCAAATAAAAGTGCAATGGACTGTACAAAAATCAAACTTCGCGTTTTCCTAGCATTAAAAAAGATACTTATACCTATTAAGATAATTAAAATTAAACTCCAGTCTATTTTTATAACCCCCTTATAAAAAATACCTTGTAAGTAACTTTTACTACTTACAAGGTATCACTTTTACCTTCTTCTGTCTCTACGTCTGCTTAAATGTTCATCTTCAATACTTGAAGTTTTTTCATAGTAAGAAGAATCAAACTTAGGTGCAGCCTTTTTTTCGCGACTAGTATATGCAATTTTTGCATCAATTCTAAACGGTTCATTATCTTCCATCGCTGTAGAGCGTCCCGCTATCATAAATGGGCCACCTGTTAATACAACAGTTGCTAAATAAATATGATATTTCTTAGCTGCTTCACTAGCTGGCATTAAGCCAATTGTTTTGACTGTTCCTAATTGGTAACTTTCAATTTGATTAATACCACCATAAATAACTAATTTACCTTCTACATTTTTCAATTCAAAATATGGTAATGCTTGTGGTGTCTCGCCTAAAGCATATCTAACTTTTCCATCGCTTTTTATTTCTTTAAAGATGGTATTCTTACTCTTTCCATCATAGTCAAGATGAAGGTAATTAATCTTCTTCAAACTGTCAGCAACAATTTGAATATTAGCTAACTCCGCTTCAGAAGTTGTTATTTCTGCCGGTAAGAAATCTTGATTTTCATCAAAAATACCATTAGTTTGCACAAATCCTGCTTGTCTCATTCTAGCAACTTTTTTGCGAGCTTCTTCTTCAGGATCCTTAGGCTTAATTCCTAAAGCATTTTCGATTTTAGGAGAAATATCCCACTTAGCTTTCTTTTCTGTAAACCAATATATTGCATTAAGATAAGTAAAATATAACAACACTAGGAATGCTAAAATAAAAAGAAGTCCTCTTCCGATGAAGCCATTCGCAAAGAAACGCCATGCTACATATAAAAGATAGAAATTGCCTATACCACCTACTACAGTGTAGACTCTATTTTTTATCTTAACATTCATGTTGATATATCCTATCCAGGTATTTATCAACCCTAAAATACTAAACAATCATCTCACCTCTTTTTACTGATTATTATTCGTTGTTGTTCCGCCAGTTGTGTTATTGTTAGTTGTTGTATTTCCTGTCGTATTATTACTATCAGTAGTTGTATCATTACTGTTAGTATTATTATTTGTCGTTGTTCCACCAGTTGTATTATCAGTGGTTTTAGTAGAACTTGAATAAGATTTATTATTGCCATTTGTATTGCCATCATCAGTAGTAGAGTTAGTATCTTGATTTTGATCATTTTCACTATTATCATATGAACTACTATCATGTTTCTTGTCATCACTTTGACTTGATGACATCTTAGAATTATCTTGTTCTGAATTTGAACTAAAACTTGAAGAAACTGTTGACGTAGACACACTTTCTACCTTAGGCTTCCCTTCAGAAGTTCCAGTCGCAGTGTTAACTGCCACGTTAGTTGCGCCTAAAGCTAATACCGCCGATAAAATTGCAAATGGTGTGATAAACGGTGGTGTACGATATGCCATTTTTCTTCCTCCTATCTATACTTTCACTTTCTTACCTATATTACTACATACGTCCAAAAGAATACATGAATTTTTTATGATGAAGTTTTAAAGATTTACTAAGAGTTTTTACGACATTTGTCGCATACACCATATACTTCAAATCTATGTCCGTCAATTTGATATCCAGGAAGTTGAGTCTGTAATAAATCATCTAGAGGACAAAGATTAATTTCTTCAACCTTTCCACATTTCTCACAGATAAAATGATGATGATGCAAGTTTCCAAAATCACATTGATATTTTACACAAGCTCCTGATGGTTTTTCTTGTGTTTCAATGATTCCTAAATTATCAAAATCTTTTATATTACGATAGATTGTATTATGACTCATTCCTGGAAAAAGAGTATGCATATATTTATCCACCTGGGTAATATCCACATAACGGTGCTGATAATTACTCAAATATTCCAGTAAAGCTTGTCGTTGTTTGGTTATTTTTAAATTATGCTCTTTTAAAATACTAATTGCTTCCTTAACCAAAGTCATTCACCATCTCTCTAAATAGTAATCTTTACTTTCTAATTTATACTAACATCAATCATTTTAAAATGCTAATTTATTATTTTTTCTAATTTTTCAATTCCTATTTTATCGGCTTTTATTGCTAAAATCGATTACTAAAATTAATTTTTCTATTAACATTGACATTATACTCTAATAATTGCTATTATTGTCACTATATTAATAATGAATGGAGTGATTTAATGGGGATTTTAAATCGCATTCTAAGAAAAGAAAGTCTCGAACGTTACTTAGATTCCGACAATCACCTTGAACGTATTATCGGAACTAAAGATTTGATTGCCATGGGGATTGGTGTTGTTATTGGGACAGGTATTTTTATCCTTCCAGGAACTGTTGCCGCAACACATAGTGGTCCTGCGATTACTATTTCTTTCATCCTGGCTGCAATTGTTTGTTCTACTTCAGCTTTATGTTATGCAGAATTCTCATCTGCTTTACCAGTTGCCGGAAGTGCTTATTCATTCGGTAATGTTATCTTCGGTGAACTCATAGGTTGGATTTTAGGTTGGGCTTTAATTCTTGAATATATGTTAGCTGTCGCTGCTGTTGCAACTGGGTGGGCTTCATACTTCAACTCTTTTATTGCTGGTTTTGGAATTCATATTCCTAAAGCAGTCAGTGGTCCTTTTAATCCAGCTCAAGGTACTTACGTTAATTTAACTGCTATTTTAATTGTATTGTTTATTTCTTTCTTGTTAAGTAGGGGTGTGCAAGCATCTATTCGTCTTAACAACATTATGGTTTATCTAAAAATTGCAATTATTTTATTATTTGTCATCGTTGGTGCCTTTTTTGTGAAACCTGCTAATTGGAATCCATATATGCCATTTGGAATCAAAGGTGTCTTCACTGGTGCCTCAACAGTTTTCTTTGCTTATTTAGGATTTGATGTTATTGCTTCATCAGCTGCTGAAGTTAAAAATCCCAAGCGTTCAATGCCAGCTGGTATCTTAGGAACTTTATCAATCACTACTGTCCTATATATTGCTGTAGCAGCTGTTTTAACTGGAATGGTCAAGTATACAAAACTTGATGTTGGAAATCCTGTATCATACGCTATGCAACTAGCTCACCAAGATTGGTTTGCCGGTATCATCGCCTTAGGTGCTTTGATCGGTATGTTTACTATGATCCTTTCAACTACATTCTCATCTTCTCGCCTAATTTACTCAATTGGTCGCGATGGTTTACTACCTGCTTCTTTAAGTAAATTAGATGAAAAGACACATACACCTAAAGTTGCTCTATATGCTGTAACAGTTGTTATAGCTTTAACTAGTGGGTTTGTTTCTTTAGACCAATTAGCTAACTTAGTTAATATTGGAACTTTAGTTGCTTTTACTGTTGTTTCTCTAGGTGTTATTCCTTTACGTCGTCGTAAAGATATTGATAACAGCAAAGGATTCAAAGTTCCATTTTATCCTGTACTTCCTATTGTTTCTGTTGTTTTATGTTTAATCATGCTATCTCAACTTTCATTAGAAACATGGGTTGCTTCCGGTATTTGGTTCTTAATTGGTTTAATTATCTACTTCAGTTACGGTATTAAGCACAGTAAGCTTTCCGGAAATAAATAATTTAATATAACCCAAAAAGGTGCTAGTAATTAGTTAATTAATACTAATCGCTAGCACCTTGTTAATTGCAATTTTTCTATAATTAAAAAGGAATTACGTCATTATTCGCGTAATTCCTTTTTTATTTAATCTTCTTATTTAGAATAGTTAGGAGCTTCTTTAGTAATTTGTACATCATGTGGATGTGATTCAACTAAACCAGCACCTGTAATTTGTACAAATTGAGCTTCATTTGTAAGTGTTGCTAAATCAGGAGCACCACAGTAACCCATACCTGCACGAAGTCCACCGTCCATTTGGTATACAATATCTGCTACGCTACCTTTGTATGCAACACGTCCTTCAATACCTTCTGGAACAAGTTTGTTAGCTTCGTTAACACCACTTTGGAAGTAACGGTCAGAAGAACCATGTGTAGAATCCATAGCACCCAAACTACCCATTCCACGATATGTCTTAAAGCGACGTCCTTGATAAATTTCTGTTTCACCAGGTGCTTCGTCTGTACCAGCTAACATTGAACCTAGCATTACAGCATTACCACCAGCAGCAATTGCCTTTACAATGTCACCAGAGTACTTAATACCACCATCAGCGATGATTGTCTTACCGTATTCACGAGCAACACCTGCAGCATCATAAATTGCAGTAATTTGAGGAACACCTACACCAGCTACAACACGTGTTGTACAAATAGAACCTGGTCCAATACCTACTTTAACTACATCAACACCAGCATCATATAATGCCTTTGTTGCTTCTGCAGTTGCAACATTACCAGCAATCAAAGTTGCTTCTGGGAAATGTTCACGAATTTCTTTAATCTTACGTAATACACCAGCTGAATGTCCATGAGCTGTATCAATAACTAATGCGTCTGCACCTGCATTTAAAAGAGCTTCTGCACGTTCAAAAGTATCACTTGTAACCCCAACAGCTGCAGCTACTAACAAACGTCCGTGTTCATCTTTAGCAGCATGTGGAAATTCTACTACCTTTTCAATATCTTTGATTGTAATTAATCCAGTTAATTGACCTTCTTCATTAACCATTGGTAATTTTTCAATCTTATATTGTTGTAAAATTTCTTCTGCTTTTTCTAAAGATGTACCTTCTGGAGCAGTAATTAAGTTTTCCTTAGTCATTACATCGTCGATTTTAACTTTGCTATCAGTAACAAAACGTAAATCACGGTTTGTAATGATACCACAGAATTTACGGTTTTCAGCATTTTCAACGATTGGAACACCACTAATACGATATTTGTGCATAAGTGCTTCTGCTTCAAAAACCTTATTATCAGGAGTCAAGAAGAATGGATCAATAATAACACCTGATTCAGAACGTTTTACTTTACGAACTTCATCAGCTTGACGTTCAATTGTCATATTCTTATGAATAACACCTAATCCACCTTGACGAGCCATTGCGATTGCCATTGCAGATTCTGTAACTGTATCCATTCCCGCACTAATGATAGGGATATTTAATTTGATGTTTTTCGCAAGTTGAACACTTAAATCAACTTCATTAGGTAAGACATGGCTTTCAGCCGGAATTAATAGTACGTCATCGAATGTATATCCTTTTTTAACAAATTTAGTATCCCATTTGGACATTGTTAGAACTCTCCTTTACGTAATTGTTAATATGTTGTCTTACAGAATACAAAATATTTCAAGAAAAAGCAAGTATTCTTAGTTAATTTTTAAATTCTTAATCTTATTCTTATTTTTAAGGTTAAAATTCGTTTTTTAGCTATCTTATTTACGAACAATTAATATATTATTCAGTAAATAACAAATCATACATTTTAGTTTCTAATGGGTGTTGCAACTCTATGTTCATTCCTACTGCTGTCTTTTTCCCAACGATTTCTTCACGAACACTATCTGATACAATCTTACCTTCTCCCAAATAATAGAAACCTTTTCCATCGGCATCGCTACGCTTTACAAAAAGATGTAGTTTTATTTTATAATTTCCCATTTTATCTTTTGCTAAAAGTCGTTGAACCTCATCTGAATCTATATGTCGAGGAGATCTGGTATACCATCTCAAACTTTTACCATTTTGTAAATCATTACGATATTTAGCATTTCTCTTATCTTCAGAATCTTTCTTATAGGTTATAAAAATTGGACATTCTTTTTCACCTACACGATATCCATACATTGGTGCACTGACGTCTTTTTCCCAATTTAATAAGCGGCATACATCTTTACGAGTGTATTTTTTATAGAATGTAAACTGCTTTTTATGTTGATATTCTTTATTCAATAATAATCCCGTTTGAATAACATCTTGCCATAACTGATAGAATTTAGGATTATTCAAACTTGTTTTAATTTGATCATTAAGTTGATAATCTAACAAATTGACCTTTTCTACGATAGGAATTCCACCATACTGTTCAGCTTTAGTTGTCTTTCCAGCCTTCACATCAAAGAAAGATAAGTTCAAAATATTTTCAACAGAATTCATTAATTCCATATTGAAGTAAATTTGTTTTTCTTGTAATTCTTGCTCATAATCAGATAAACTGCATACTTTATTTTTAGTCAATAGATCTAATAATATGAGTTCGTGAGGTCTCATTCCATTCAATAATTCTTTGGTTATAAAAGCTAAAACTTGTTCTTGATACAAAGTTAACTCAGAATCTTCTCCCATTTTTTGCAAGAAAATATCATAGTTATCAAGATTTCCGTTATTAGCAAAAACAATTGGAGAAACTGATCCAAATCTATAAAAATCTTGTAGCAAAGGCACTTTACCAAGTTTATTTTTCAAATCTTGATAAGCTGTTCTCATTTCCTTCATTGAATCTAACTTCACTTTATCCAATGATTGCAAAATCTTTTCTTGAGCAATTTCCGTAAAATTAATCGTTGAAACATCAATTACTGGTGGGACCCTTAACTCCGCTTTAGCTTCGTCAATACTGCGACTATTATCTTGAGTTAAAGCAATTGGAATCAAATAATTATTTTTATAATTACCAATAAAATCTAGTACTGTTACGAAATCTTTTCCTGGATATTTTCTTAATCCACGCCCTAATTGTTGAATAAATACAATACTTGATTGTGTATTTCGTAACATCACAACTTGATTGACACAAGGAATATCGATACCTTCATTAAACAAATTAACGGTAATAATATATTCTATTTTCCCTTCCTCTAATTCTCTAACTACTGCTCTTCTACGTTCATTACTATCTTGATTAGTTAGAGCTTTAGCTTGATGTCCTGCATCTGTAAAAGCCTGAGCCAATTCTAATGCCTCATCTTGACGACTACAGAAAACCAAGCCATGAACTTTTAGTCCAGAGTAACCATAATAATCTAATTGATCCAAAATATATTTCACACGCTTAGGGGCTGTTAAATAGCGTAGATTTGTTGTTTCATCTACTGTAATACCATCTTCTTCATAATCTTGAACCCCAATATAGTGAAATGGACTGAGCATTTTATTTTCTAAAGCATCACGCAATCTAATTTCGTAAGCTAAATTATAATCAAATAAGGCATATACATCCTGATTATCCATCCTTTCAGGTGTCGCCGTCATTCCCAACCAAAAATCTGGTTTAAAATAATGCATGATTTTTTGATAAGATGGCGCTGCTGAACGATGTGCCTCATCAATCAAAATATAATCGAAATAATTACTTGGTAATTGGTCTAATATTTTATCTTGACTTACTGTTTGAATGGTAGAAAAAATATACTTTGCTTGAGTATCTTGCCTATCACCACTTAACATTCCATACAATCTCTCACTTCCACCGATTACCTTCTTAAAACTTTCCATCGCTTTTTTAGCAATTTGTTCCCTATGAACTACAAATAAAAATCGTTTAGGCTGGTATTCCTTAACCGCGAATGCTCCTAAATAAGTCTTACCAGTCCCAGTAGCAGACACAACTAAAGCCTTACTCTTCTTTTCAGCAACTATTTTTTCTAGCTCTTTTAAAGCAGCCATCTGCATCTTATTAGGAACTATCTCACTTTTGGCTTTGTTATTAATAGACTTTTCTGTTACTCGTAAATTTTGCCAAACTTCTTTATAATTATCTATCCAAGCTTGTGTCAGTACTTGGGAATTTTCTATAATTCGCTCTAACTCTGAATGGGTTTGCTGATATAGACTACCATTTTCCGTTGAAGTTAGTTTTATCGCCCATTCATAATTACTTAACATCGCAGCTCTAGTAAAATTAGCGCTGCCAACAATCATCGTATAATAATCTGAATGTTCAAACATGTATCCTTTCGCATGAAAGCCAGATTCTTCGGCAAGATAAACATCTACATTCTTTAACTTTAGCAATTCAGTAAATACTTTGGGTTGATTAAAATTAAGATACGTACTTGTAACGATCTTGCCCCTTATCCCTTTTTTATCTAAATCTGCCAAAACAACTTTCAAAGGAGTTAACATATCCAAAGTTATAAAGGCTACCGACCAAATAAAACTTTTACATGTTTTTAATTCTTGTTTCAGACTTGTCCAAATATGTTGATCATTAGCATTGACTAACATTTTAGGAGTTAATAATTCATGCCCGGAATAATCAGCAGCATACAAGCCGTTAAGCATCGCTTCCTTCAATGTTTCGTTATCCATTATCTACTTCTCATCCTTTGCATTTTTATTCTAAATATAATTCTTGCAATCTTTCAATTTTAGCTTTTGTCATTCCCAATTTTTCTTCCAAAAATCTCGCAACAGATCCACTTACTACTCGACACGCTTTAGGTAAAACTTCGATTGTTTCAGCGATAACTGCTGTTTTACTGTTTAATCTCTGTGCTATTTCTGTTTGCGATTCACTTTCTAACGCATCATTTATTGTTTCAGAAGAATAATTATCAAAAAATAGATTGGTATATAAGTAATCTTCCACAATTTGTTTTTCACTCACACCTAATGCACTCAAAATTAAAAATGCAGCTACTCCTGTTCTATCTTTTCCAGCTGTGCAATGGAAAACCACACTTTCTCCCTCTTTATCATTTTCCAATAAGACATTGAACATTTTACGATAAGCAGCTTGTGCATGAGGATCTAACAACATTTGAAGATAAGTTTGTCTTCCAAAATCCATATTGCTAGCTCCTAATCGCATATTGTTGATGATTCCTAAATTTTTAAACAAGCTAAAAGAAAATGGGTACACAGTATCTTGGAAATATTGTGCTTTATCTGGATACTTATCTGGCGAATAATTAGATTCTTCGGGTGAGCGCAAATCAATAATATAGCGAACTCCATATTGATCTAGATAATCTACATCATTCTTGGTTAGTTGTGCCATACTTCCACAACGTAATAGTTTGTGCCATTTAATTTTTCTACCATCCTCGGTTAAATAACCGCCCAATTCTCTAAAATTTATACCTTCTTCTAATTCTAACATTCTATGTTCCATAATTAATTTCACCTACAATTCAAAAAAACTAGGTCTACCTTAATTATAATAGACCTAGCTTTTATTACTCAAAATATATTACTTCTTCATTTCGCAAACTTCGACCCAATCAACATAATTTCTATTGAATTCGGTAACTTTAACTTTCAAGCCACCAAGTTCAACTTCAGTTCCCAACTGAATCTTGTAGTTATCTTGTAAATATCCTGCCAATGTTACGCTTTCTGATTCTAAGAAATCTTTTTCTTGGAATCCAAAATAACGCTCAAAGTCGTATAAAGTTGTCTTACCTGAGACTTTATATGTCCCATTGTGATTATCAATAATATCATCTGGTAAAACATCATCAGCTTCATCTAAAACTGTTCCGAAAACTTCTTCATAAATATCTCTGTCAGTTACAATCCCACTAGTTCCACCATATTCGTCTAATACCACAACCATTGGAACTCGTTTTCTTGTCATTTGTCGTAACAAACCTTGTAATTCTGTAGTTTCAGGAACAGAAATAATTGTTCTCAATAACTTAGAAATCTTGATCGTATCATCTACACGTGATTGACGAATCAAATCATAAATATAGACATAACCTAAAATCTTATCTTTATCATTATTGGCTACTACCGGATAACGTGAGTGTTTTTCTTGAAGATATTTATTCAAAACATCTTTTACAGTAGCAGTAATATCTACCACTTCAACACTTGTTCGATCAATCATAACATCTTTAGCAACTTTGTCATTAAATTCAAATGCACGTCGCATATATAGATAGTCTTCTTTGTCTATCGAACCACCAGTAACTGCATTCTTTGATAAATTTAAGATTTCATTTTCTGACAATACATCTGTGTCTTCTCCAGCTGGTTTTAATCCCATCGCTTTAACTATACCGTTAGCAGAAGCATTTAATAACCACACAAATGGATAGAATAGAATATGGAAGTAATGTAGTGGGCGAACCACAAACATCATCACTTTCATCGGCATATCAATACTTATGTTCTTAGGTACAATTTCAGTTAAAACAACTTCTAAATATGTAAGTAAAACAACACCTAAAACTGCACTAATTGCCATAATAGTTGTGTGATTTAACGGTGTAAAACCAAAAAAGTCAGCAAAAATTTGCGATAAGGTATCTGCTCCAAGCCAACCTAAGATGATTCCTGTCAATGAAACACCTACCTGAGTTGTAGATAGATATTCGTTCATGTTATCGACCATCTTCAAAGCCATTTCGAGCTTTTTCTTGTTACCTTCTCCATCCTCTAACATACTCTCAATTTGACTTTTACGTACTGAAACAATTGCAAATTCAGCTGCCACAAAGAAAGCAGCAAAGAAAAATACAATTACTACAACGATTAAATTGCTAACCGCCTGACCACTAGACAAAATGCATTCCCCATTTCTCAAAATATTGATGTCTTAATTAACACCTTTTAATTTCATCTACTGATTTTTTAATTCTTATATGCTCTATCATAGCATTTTTTACGTAAAATTACCTTATACTTAGATTAATTATTTGTATCTTCTTCAGAAATTTCTGCACTTTCAATTACTGCAATTTTTTTGGCAATATTTCCTGCAATCTTTGCTTCATAATTTTCTGGATTTGCGAGAAATTCATCGACACTTCCTAAGGTGTCTATCCTGAATCCTGATGCATTCAATTTAGGTGATTCAACTATTAAATTCACTACTACTGGTACCTTTTCTTCCAATCCATTAAAGAAATTATCAACCTTATCAATATTGCTATATGGTAAATTAATTATTCCGGATTCTAATCTAACAAAAACTGGGCCATCTGCATAATCAATAACTAACTCAATTTGAGTTAATTTATTATCTTTAATAGAACTTTCAAATTTATCAATCACCGGTACCATAACATCAGCTACTCCCATGCTGTCTACGTCTGAGGCTCTAGCTGTGATTGTCTCCTTGTGATAATCCTCGTTTTCAATCGCAGTAATGAAATTTCCTACTTCGATTTCCATTTAGTTCACGTCCTTAAAAATTATTCTAAGATATAATCTACTATAACTGGTTATACATTATCAATATTTTTTGTAAAAATTTAGTTTTTTATTCTCTTTTATCTTTTCCTCATAATTTGCAAAATATTCAGGTATATCTGCCTTTAACTCTAATTCTCTCATTGAAAATGGCAATGTTAATTTCTGTTTGTAGCCATGTAACATCATATGTTTTTCTTTACTTACATGATTATATAGAACATCTCCTACAATAGGATGTCCCATTGCCGACAGATGTACGCGTAATTGATGCGTTCTTCCTGTTTCCAATCTTAAATAAACTGCTGAATTATTTCCAAATTCTTTAATTACTTGATAATGTGTTCTAGCTGGTAGTGCGCCTATGCCGTCTACTTTTCGCTTACGCTTATCATTTTCATCCTTACCAATTGGTAGATCAATAACTCCTTCTTTTTGATCAAAGATTCCTTCTGTTATAGCTAAATAGGCACGCTTGATTGTGTGCGTACTAATCAAACGAGTCAATATTGGTACCACAACTGGATTCTTAGCCACTATCATCGCCCCACTGGTCAACATATCTAAACGATGTACCATATAAGGATGCTCATCTCTTGCATCCAAGTACCCAGCAATATAATTCATCAAAGTTCCTGTTTCATATGGTTGATTGGGGTGACTCTTGATTCCTTGAGGCTTATTTACTACTAATAAATCATCATTTTCAAAAATAATCGGAATTTTTCTACCTTTATCTACAATATAATTTGAGGTAGCTGTCCTAAATTCATCACCTTCAAAGATTAATTCAATCTTTTGATTTCCTTGAACAATTGTATTCATCGGATAATATTTACCATCAATTTTTACATTTTCCCTAATTCTTAAAAAATGGATAAATTTCCGTGGAAGTAACCACTTTTCAGACAATAAAGCTCGTAATGAAATTCCACTAAATTCAGCATTGACTATTCTTTCAAATTTATATTTACTCATCATTTCCCTCATTTCTAATCCGAGCTAATTATAATAATTTTCGTGAAACATGGCAAAATAAAAAGTAGCCTTACCCAATTATGAAACTGTATCATAACCAAATAATTCTACTTCATTATTTTTTATCTCAATATATCAATTAAATTCTTATTGGCTGCCTGTCTAGCTGGTAATATACCGAAAATCAAACCAACAGCACTAGAAACTCCAAACGCTAATAAGAAGGCATTTAGCGTAACATGTGCTTTGATTTTAATTCCTCCACCTAGGCTTAGCAATGGTGCCAGTAGATGTGATAAGCCTGCACCTAAAACAAAACCAATTAGACCACCAGTTACAGTCAGAACCATCGCTTCAATTAAAAATTGTAACATAATGTTAGTTGGAGTTGCCCCTACCGCTAATCGGATACCAATCTCTTGAGTTCGTTCTGAAACTGAAATATACATCATATTCATAACGCCGATTCCAGCGATGAACAAAGAAATTGCCGCAATTAAACTGATAAATCCTGTTATCATATTAATTTGTGAAGAAAATGCCTTTAGTTCTTTTTCCATATCGTAATATGTATATGTTCCTTTATTCATGGCACTTCCATTTTTTTCAAGATACTTAGCAATCTTTTTAGATACCTTGCTTGCCGGAGCATCTTGAGGGAATGTTAATTTAATTACATCACCTTCATTGGCATTTTGACCATCGTAGTATAACTTATATGGAACAACAACATCAGTTCCTTTTGCACTTAATGTCCCATATTGATCATATTTACTTCCGCCACCATAAACACCAATAATACGATAAGTTGTCTCATTAGATGAAATTGAAGTTCCAACTGCATTTTGAGCAGTTCCAAATTCTTTTTTTGCCAAGGATTCCTTTATCATCGCTACTGGCTCTTTCATCTGTAAGTCTTGTTTAGTAATCTCTCTACCAGCTATTAAGTCAATCGACTTTTCAGGTTTCTTTTCTAAATTAATACTTACAGATTTTTCCTCATCGCCAATAGTCATCTTAGAATTGATTAATGAATCATGTTCTATCTTCACATCTTTAAATTCTGAACCAAATTCCGTCTTAATATTAGCAATATCTTCTTCAGTAAAGCCATGTACTGTCGATCCCATGTCTACTGAAGAATATCCAATTTCTGTCGTTTGTTGTCCTTGTTTAGAATTACCAAACTTATCATACATTGTCTTTTTAACACCATCACCCATGCCCAGAATTGTAATAACGGCAGCAATCCCGATCATTATACCGATAATTGTTAAAAAGCTTCTTTTCCGATTAGTTTTCAAAGATTGAAAGGCTGTTCTCAATAACTCTATAAACTTCATTATATCTCATTCCTTTCATCTTTTATCATGTGACCATCAAGAATTGTTACTACCCTTTCACATTGCTCAGCAACGTGTGGATCGTGTGTAACTAAAATAATAGTTGTATGACTTTCTCGATTAAGTTCCTTAAATAAATTCATAATTTCTTGGCTAGTTTGTGTATCCAAAGCCCCAGTTGGTTCGTCAGCAATTAAGAATTTAGGATTCGTAGCTATTGCTCGTGCTATCGAAACACGCTGTTGCTGCCCACCAGACATATTTTTAGGCAATTTATTTTCATAACCAGCCAGACCTACTTTACTCAAAACTTCGCTAACTCTTTCCTTAATCTCCGCACGTTTCTTACCAGCATACAATAATGGTAAAGCCACATTTTCTGCCACACTAACGTCTCTTAATAACTTAAAATTTTGAAAAACAAACCCTACATTTTCGTTCCGAAGTTTTGAAAAATCTTTTCTATCATAATCATGAATTGGTTCATCATTATAATAATAAGTCCCCTCAAACTTATCATCTAAAAAACCAATAATATTTATCAAAGTAGATTTCCCTGAGCCAGATTCACCAATAATTGCTACCAATTCTCCTGCATCGATATTTAGATTAATATCATGTAACACATGAAATTGAGAATCGCCTTGTTGGTAGTATTTATTAATATTTTCTAGCCTAATCATTATTTTCTACCTGCTCATTATTTTTTAGGTCTTTATCTGGATTAGTAACTATCTTATCGCTATCTACAAGGCCTTGATCTACAATAAAATAGCTATTAACTTCTTTACCTGACACTTTAGTTGCTTGGGCTTTTCCAGCTTTATTTACAACGTATACTTTTCCATCTCTTACAGCAGCTTTAGGAATTTTTATCCCCTTTTGTACTACTGACATTTTGACTGTCTGACCTAACATAAATTTCTTAGCATCTACTTTAGCATTTAAATCATATTTAGTATTATTGCCCTTGCTATCTTTTGTTGGCACTTCTGACAAATATGATATTTGTGTTTCTTGAACCTTATTAGTAGCAACTGCCTTAACTTGAATATTTCCACCTAATTTAACCTTGCTATAGTCATATTCTGAAATTTGTGCTGAAACTTGTCTATCATCCGAATATAAAGTAACAACTGGCTGATTCTGTTTAGATGTATCTACTTCAACATATCCAGCATATGGAGCTGTTAATGTTTGATTGACTTTACTAGATAAAGTATTTAATTTATTTTTCGCAGCATTCACACTTGCTTGGGCATCGGCATAAGCATTTTGTGCTTCTGTTAATTGTCCTTGTAACTCACTATATCCATCATTACCTGATCCCACACTGCTCATTTGCTTCTTAATATTATTAATACTTTGTTGTTGGGAGTTCATCGCTCTTTGAGATTTATCAATTTCACCTTGAACTTCCACAACCGAATCTTGCTTATCTGCATTGTGTGTAGTTAGGATAGCTTGTCCTTGCTCAACATGTTCACCATTCTTAACATTAATGCTTTGGATATCACCACTAGGAGTATCTAAAATTTCCTTTTGAACTGGCTCAACACTTCCTGTTAACGTAAAGCTAGTTTGTTGTGACACTTTAGCAACGCGATATTTTGAATCTTCACTTAAATTTTTATCTGAAATTGCAGAATGTACAGCTACTCCAGCTACCAATAATACTACAACTCCACCAACTATTACCCAGCGTTTTTTCCCTGTAAATTTATTTCGTAAACTTCTTTTTTTCTTCATCTTCTATCCTCCAAATTATTTCCCTAGATCAATTATGTTCTTCACTATATATCACTAATCATCTTCATTGGTTAATTACTTACATAACTAACTATACACATAACAAAGACTTAACGCAAGTATTTCTTAAAAAATTCCAATAAAAAAATGGCATGCCTATTAATAGACACGCCATTTAAAAAATAATTATTCTGCTTCCATTGCTAGTAAGAAGCAACCTGTAATTCCAGCATCATCGCCTAATTCTACATGAACGATATAGTCATCTAAATCAGGTGTTGGAACATAATCATTCATTTGCTTTTTAAATGATTCTCTTATCATTGGGAATAATTGTTCTTGCTTAGAAACACCACCACCAAAAATAATTTTTTCTGGTGATAAAGTTAAAGTTAGATCTACACATGCTTGTGCTAAGTAATATGCTACAATTTCCCAAGCCTTATCATCTTTAGGAATATCATAAGCCTTAACACCACCTTGTCTTGCTTCAATTGCAGGACCAGCAGCTAAACCTTCTAAACAGTCATGATGGAATGGACACTTTCCTTCGTACTTATCTTCGGGATGACGACGCATAATGATATGTCCAATTTCTGGATGTCCGTATCCTTCGATAACTTTACCATTGATAACAACACCGCCACCGATACCTGTTCCAACAGTTAAGTAAACACAACTATCTTTACCTAAAGCTGCACCTTTTTTCAATTCACCGTAAGCAGCTCCATTAACATCCGTTGTCCATGCATAAGGTACGTCAAATCTCTTCTTCATTTCACCTAAGAAATCATAGTTCTTCCAGCCTGGCTTAGGTGTATTGGTTATATAACCATATGTACTAGATTTGCGATTAACATCAATTGGTCCAAAAGAAGCAATTCCAATGGCTTGAACTTCATGCTTTTCAAAGAACTTGAAAACATCGCTCATTGTTTCTTCTGGTACTGTTGTAGGAATTGAAACCCTTTCTACTATATTTAAATTTTCATCAGCCACTGCACAAACAAACTTTGTTCCACCGGCTTCAATTGCTCCGTATAATTTAGTCAATTTATCTCACCTCTATTAATTGGTAAACGTTTTCCTCTATAACAACTATTATTTTATAACATATCATTTAAAAGGTAAAGAAAAATATGCTAAACGTTTGACATATAATATAAATTATTTTCAAGTAGATAATTACCTTTATTATTCTGATAATGTGCTATAATACTTTTTTGAAATAAGGATGCAAAATCGCCGGGTTTTGCCACAATATCTAAACTACAAGTGAACTGACAGGCGGCAGATTTTCTGCATAGGTTTGCTTATACGGAGGGTAATTATGCAAAATACTGTTTATTCAGTAAGACGTGAAGTTTCCGGTTATATCGTGAAAAATATCTTCGCATCTTTAGGAATATCATTATACGTTTTGGTTGATACTTTATTTATAGCTCTTGCAGCTGGTTCAATCGGTCTTGCAACTTTAAATATTGTATTGCCGATTTTCAATCTTTTTAACTCTTTAGGGTTGCTTTTAGGTGTTGGTGGTGCCGCTATTTTTTCTTTAAATAAGGTTCGTCACCCTGAAAGAATTGAAGGACTTTACAGTGAACTCATCATTTTTTGTGTGGGATTAGGAATTCTCTTTGCAATAATTGGAAATCTTTTTCCTCATCAAATTTTGACTTTAATGGGTGCTAATCAACAAACCATCAATATGGCAACCACTTATTTTCGTATTGTTTCCTGTGGTGCTCCATTGTTTATGGCAAATTATGTTACTATTAACTTTGTTAGAAATGATGGCAACCCCTCGCTAACAATGCGGGCTGCTTTAACACAAACAGCTTTTGTAATATTCATGGATTGGCTTTTAATTTTTGGGTTAAATTTAAAAATGGAAGGTGCTGCTTTAGCAACTATTTTTTCTCCTTTAACTAGTCTAACGGTTTTAAGTAGACATCGCCATTTTGCACAACGACAATTAAAACTTTTTAAAACCAAAGTCCATCTCAAAACGGTCCTAAAAGCTGCTCGATTAGGTATTCCATCTTTCTTGAATGAAATGAGTACTGGAGTTAGCATTTTTGTTTTCAACTTAGTACTTCTAAAGTTAGGTGGAAATTATGCGATTGCTGCTTATGGAGTTATTGCTAATATTGGGATTGTTTTCTTAGCAATCTTCAACGGTGTTGCCTTAGGGGTACAACCTATTGCTAGTCGCGAGTATGGTAAACACTTATACCAAAACGTAAAAATTGCTTTAAAAATTGGATTGCTTGTTACTTTTTCAATAGCTATAATCAGTTATTTCTTACTTCTTATTTTTAAAGCTCCTATTGTCGATATTTTCAACGCTGAACACGAAGCTCAACTTGTTGCTTATGCAGTTAAAGGTATTCCTATTTACTTTATTAGTATCTTTTTTAGTTGTCTAAACCTTGTTTTAATGCTATTTTTAGCAGCTATTAACGATGCTAGAGGTGCCTTTTTCTTGTCGATTTTACGTGGATACATCATCCTATTGCCATCAATTATTATTTTTGCTTACTTTGGTGGCATAGCTGGTGTCTGGGCAAGTGTTCCATTTACCGAATTTATCGTAGCAAGCTTAGGTATATATCTAACTAATAGAAAAATTTCTACTATGCAAATAAGAAAGGAATCTTTATTGTGAAAATCAAACGTTTAGATCACATCGTATTAACAGTATCAGATTTAGCTCAGGCTGAACGCTTCTATCATGAAGTATTTGACATGCCAGTCATTAAGGATCAAACTACCGAAGATGTAATTACACTTCGTTGTGGACATCAACTTATTCGTCTACGTAAAGCTGATAAAGATAGTGACTTGCGTGCTAATAATCAAACAATTGGTGCAGCTGATATTTGTATCGTCTCTGGAGATAAAATGTCTGATATTGAAAACCATCTTAAGAGTTATTTTGTAAATATCGTTGCTGGCCCTATGACAAAAATGGGATCTGAAGGCGAAATGACATCGATTTATCTACGTGATTACGATCAAAATTTGATTGAAATTTCAACTTATAAATAATCTAAAAAATCTCAAGCTGATATTTTGGATACCAGTTTGAGATTTTATTTTTTATACAATTGTCAATTCTAGACACAGGACCAATTTCCTAATTTATGCAAATCCTATTTAGCCCATAAGAAACCTATCAATGCTTTATCAACCCCTTTGCTTTCATGCAATTTACTATGTTGTCCATATTTTCCACTTATTTTTAATTCTTGATATGACTTCTCACGACTATTTAATAAGTATTTTAAAGATTTTGATGAATTATTGCTTACCCTTCCATCTGACTTATCACCTATGTCTCCATAGATGTTTAGGACATCAATTTGATTCTTAGGATAACTCTCTCTAATTGCCAATAATTTCTTATAACTCTGCCTAAAGATATTTGGCTTACCATTTTTTTCCAATTTACTTTCACCTAATTTGTCATCCATTCCCAAAATACCATTAAAGTGACCAGCAATATCTACTTGCTTTTGAATTTGAGGTAAATTCTTATCTCCACCATAGTTCAGCAAGTAAAACATAATTGACATATTTCCCATCGAATGTCCCACTACATTAAACTTTTTTATGCCGTATTTCTTTTGTAGGGCTACTACTACATTTTTCATCCATTTAGCATCTTCGTTATAATTTGCGTTCTTATTATCTTGATAATTCACTTCAACAATTGGATTTTTTGCGTTCTTTTTCATACTTCCTATTAATTCAACTTCACCCTTAGCCGAAACATCAGCTCTGATGATTGTATTAGTTACACCTTTATTTTTAGCATAATTTGCTATTTGTCGTTCCGCACGATAACTACTCCCCCAACCATGGAAGAATAAAGTAGGAACATTTGAATTAATATAATTATTCTGAGCAGCTTGTACTCGATAAAGTCTTACTCCACAAAATACTATTAATAAAACAGCTAGTAAAACTAACCATACAGATTTATTTTTTCGTAACACCCCACATCACCTCAAAGCCTATTATAAAGCTTAGAGCTTACTTCAAGGCAAGAAAAAAAGCACATGGAAATTCCATGTACTCTCTAACTATTATTTCAACAATGAAGCTGCTTCTTCATCAATAATTACTACAACATCAGGGTGATTTTGTAGTACACTTGCTGGAACTTCAGGTGTTACTGGTCCTTCAATCATTGCCTTAACAGCTTCAGCTTTGTTCTTACCAAATGCTTCTAATAAAATTGTGTCAGATTTCATTATTGTTCCAATTCCCATTGAATATGCGTATTTTGGAACATCTTCTTCATTGTCAAAGAAACGTGAATTTGCATTAATAGTTGATTGTGTCAAAGCCACTTTATGAGTCTTACCATCAAATGATGATCCTGGTTCATTAAAACCAATATGACCATTACGTCCAATTCCTAAAAGTTGTAATCCAACATGATATTCTTCTAACAACTTATCATAGCGCTCACATTCTTGATCAGCATCTTCAGCCATTCCATTTGGTAAAAATGATTTTGCAAATGGCTTAGCATTGAATAAATGTTCCTTCATGAAATAAGCGTAACTTTGTTCATCTTCTGGTTTTAATCCTACATATTCATCTAAATTTACAGAGATACTATTAGAAAAATCAATATCACTTTTTACTAATTCATCGTATGTTGTTTCTGGAGTACTACCTGTAGCTAAGCCGAATACTTTGACCCCATTATCTAAAGCTTCTTTAAATACTTTTAATGCTTCTTTTCCGCCTTCTACTTGATCTTTAACTTTGATTACTTTCATAATAAATACTCCCTCTTCCGTTTTGGTCTATACCAATTATACAACTAATATTTCTATTTGTAAACTCTTGCATTCATGGTCTATACCATTTATTATTAAGTTGTTACTTAAGTTAATAGAAGTGCGAGTTTATCGCTATTATTTAAAATAAAGGTGGTCAAATATATGAGTACAGTTTTAAAACATGGACTTATTTATACTGGTTCCGAAAAAATTGTAGATGGATATTTACGATTTGATAAACAAATTATCAATGTTGGACCAATGTCTGAATATAAAGCCCAAGTATCTGATGATAAAATTATTGATTTGGAAGGACAAGTTGTAGTTCCTGGCTTTATCGACGTTCATAGCCATGGTGGTTATAGCTTCGATTCCATGGATGGCGATGCTAACCAAATTGATGAAATGGTTAATGATATGGTCCATGAAGGTATTACTACATATTTCGCTACAACTATGACTCAATCTCATGAAAATATTGCGCATGCGATGGTTGGCATTAAAGAAGCTGCTGCAAAAAATCCAGTTATTCAAGGTATTCATCTTGAAGGACCTTTTGTTTCACCTGTTTTCAAAGGAGCTCAACCAGAAGAATATATCGAATCTCCTGATATCGATGCTTTCGCTCATTGGAATGAACTATCTGGTGGCATGATTAAATTAGTTACTTATGCTCCTGAAAATGAAAATACTACTGAATTTGAAAAATATTGTATTGAACACAACATCGTATTATCTGTAGGTCATAGTAATGCTACACGTGCTCAAATGAAAGGCTCACTTGCTAGTCACGTTACTCATTTATACAATGCTCAACGTGAATTGAAGCATCGCGAACCAGGTGTTACTGGTCATGCCCTTCTCGAAGGAAATATGTATTGCGAAATCATTGCTGATGGATTCCACGTTTTCCCAGATATGATTAAACTAGCTTATGACCTTAAAGGACCAGACAAGATTGAATTAGTTACTGACTCCATGCGTGCAAAAGGTATGCCTGAAGGAGTTTCAGAATTAGGTGGTCAAAAAGTTATCGTTAAAGATAAGCAAGCTCGTCTAGAATCTGGTAATTTAGCTGGTTCTGTATTGCAATACCAAGATGCCTTTAAGAATATTATGAAATTTACTGGTTGCGGTATTGAAGAAGCTGTGAAAATGTCTTCTGTTAACCAAGCTCGTGAATTTGGCTTAACTCAAAAAGGTGCTATTGAAGTTGGCAAAGATGCTGACTTAAATGTGCTTGATTCTGATTTAAATGTTGTTAAAACATTTAGTTTTGGTCGTTTATTTGAAAAATAGTTAATTAAAATCCCTACCAAGTTACTTTAATTGCAACTTAGTGGGGATTTTTCTAATCATTAATAAAATATTTTTCAGCTAACTCTTGATAAATATCAATAAAATCTAGATAAGCTTTCTTTTCCACATATTCATCTACTTGATGACTTACCAATGGATTACCTGGACCAAATACTATAAATGGATAATCTTCTTTCTTTTCCTTTAGTAAATTAGAAGCATCCGTAATACCTGGTGCAATGGTCTTAACGACTTCTCTTCCACGGCTTTCAACAATTTCAGCAGCTAAATCAGCAATTACTGAATCTGGTGATTTTAGTACTGCATCTTCATTCATTAAAACTTCTCTCGTTAATGTAGCGCCATTTTCATTTTTCTTTTCAAGATATTCATCTAACTTCTTAATTACATCATTTCCGTCAAAATTAGGTAATGTCCGAACATTAATTTCCGCTTCAGCGTAATCAGGAATTGTATTTACTTGTTCTCCACCTTTAAAGACTGTCACATTGAATGTAAGTGGCCCTAATACATCATTTTTTGGTGGATTACTGAAAAATTCATTTAATTCACTAAGTAATTCAATTAGTGGATTTACAGCATTATACCCAAGATTTGGCATTGAACTATGTGCAGCTTTACCTCTAGAAGTAATCTTCAAATCTAATGAACCTTTTTCCGCATAAATTATTCTGTAATACGTAGGTTCACTAATCACTAAGGCAGAAACATCTTTCATATAGCCATGTTCGTAAAAATATGCTGATCCTTCTTCCCCTATTTCTTCACCCATTGTCAGCATCAAGCGAATTCTTCCGTTTTTTAATCCTTTTTGCTGCAATTCAATTAAAGAAACGATCATCGCTGCTACCCCAGACTTCATATCTGATGTTCCGCGACCATAAAGTTTCCCATCTCTTTCAACTAATTTAAATGGATCACTATGCCAACCATCACTTTCCTTAGCTGCAACTACATCTAAATGCCCTGAGAATCCTAGAATGGGACCTTTTTCTCCTATTTCTGCAACTAAATTGGCCCTGTTCCCTTTAACTTTTAAAATTTTAGATTCGATTCCATATTTTGCAAATAAATCCCTTATATATTTAGCTACACTCACTTCATCATCGTTTACTGATGGGATTTCAACAATATCTGCTAATACTTTGATTTTATCCATTTCATTCATAACAATTACCTCGCCTTTAACCCAGATTATAAACCTTGATTTTCAGCCGAATCAACGGACATATTTTAATTTTTTTGTCAAATAATTCTGTCTTAATAAGAAAAAAGATAGCAATCGATTCATGATCAATCACTATCTTTTCAATTCTATTTAACTGTCCATCCACCATCAATTGTAAAAACAGTTCCGTGAACATAATCAGCTCTTGGACTTGCCAAGTAAAGTGTCATTTCTGCTACTTCTTTAGGTTTTGCCCATCGTTTAGCTGGTGTGAGTCTGGCTACTTCTTTAGCCATCGCCCCATCTCCAGCAAAATCAGCTGCATTCATCGGTGTATTAATTGCTCCTGGAGCTATACAATTAACTCGAATTCCCTTATCAGCGTAATCATAAGCCAATTGTTTAGTGTATCCAATGATTCCATGTTTCGCTGCTGTATAAGCTGCTCCACCGCCACCAGCAACTAATCCTGCAATAGAAGCCATATTTACAATAACTCCATGTTTCTGTTTCAACATTACTGGTAAAATTTCATTAGTCAACAAGAACATACTTTTTAAATTGATATTAAAAATATTGTCCCATTGTTCTTCATTAGTATCTAAAGTTGGTGCATAATTATCTAGAATACCTGCTGTATTTAATAAAATATCCACAGTTGATATTTCTTTTTTTATTTTTTCTGTCCACATGTGAATATCTTTTTTCTTTCTTATATCCACTTGTTGGAAACTTAAAGTCGGAAATTTTTGCTCTACTTCCTTAATTTCTGCACTTTCTTTAATATCAGCTCCATAAACTATTGCTCCTGCTTGTAAAAATGCTTTAGCTTGTTCTAGTCCTATTCCAGAGCTGACACCTGTCATAACAACTACTTTTCCTTCAAATTCTGGATAAAGGTTCATTATTCTACAATCTTCCAATCATCAGCCAATACATCGCAAGAAGTTGGCATAAATTGTGATAAAGCTGGTTCTTCTTTTGTTCTAATCATCAAATATGGGTTAACTTTCTCTCCATTAAGAGTATCATTATCAACTACGAAAATGTATTCTTCAGAGCCACCCCACCCTTCAGTACGAACAGCTTTTTTACCCTTTTTTAATTCTGGTAATACTTCTTCAAAAGTCATAATCTTCCCTCGCTTATCTAGTTAAATCAATACGTTTACTTAAAATCCACATTAAAATTGAACCAATTAACATTGAACCAAATTCACCGATTGCTACAGTGAAATATGTTGGCCAAAATGGTAGCTTACTTACATAATATAATTCCAATGCTACACTCCATGTCATAACAGTACAAATTATAACTGTAATTAAGAGCTTTAATGGGACTGATTTTACATGTTTACTTAATAAATAACTTAAACCCGTCATAACTAACGTTCCTAATGAACCAAAAATGACATCAACGATTCCCATTGGGGACCAAAGATTTGCAATTGCACATCCAATTGTCAATGCCCATATATAACGTTTATTGAAGACTACCAAGTTATTAAATACTTCTGATAGTCTGAATTGAATTGCTCCAAAACTTAAAGGAGCTAAACCTAGTGTTACTGCTGCATATAAAGCTGCCACTAAAGCACCTTTAATCACCGCAATAAGTTTTTCGTGTGATTGTGTATCAACCATATAAATTACCTGCTTTCTAGTTTTTTTAACTGGGATGTTTACGAACCAGTGTGGAAAAACCACGAAATACAGTATAACAAACTTTTTTAAATAACAAAAGCGACCACAAGAACTATTTAAATTCTCGCAGTCGCTTTTTCTTATGGGTTAATTTTATTTTTTGCAACGTTCTAGGCTCCAATTATTCATTTGACTTTTCTTCAGCTTCTTGAACAGAGGAAGCCTTTACAATTGTGTTAGTTACGTGACCATCTTTAACAGTTTCAACTAAATACCACTTCATATGCCTCACCTCCTAAAAATTTAGTAATGCTATCTACAATCAATATGATAACACTTTCACAAGCAATGTTCAAATATTTTTATACCGTTTTCATAACTTTTATTAAATACTTAATAATTTATTCATCCATTACTTGATTTTAGCTATTCTATATCTTTTGCAATTTAATTTCAACAAAAAAACACTAAAACTTAGGAGTTTTAATGTTTCTTAAAAATTATTCATATAAAACGGTTTTCCAATCTAAGCCAAAACTTATCCCTATACTTTTCTTTCCTGTATAAATAGCTAAAGATATTGGAAGTTCATCTTTTTCAATTTTAGCAGTTGGAAAATTTTCTTGTAACAATTCATATAATTCGTCAAATTGACTATTATTCTCATCGCCCATTAGGGTAATCCGCATCTGATCATTCATACTGTGATACTGAGAAATAATTAGCTCTAATACCTCACTATAGGCCCTTTTCTCTCGATAGTGTGTATTTACCATCGCTAATTTCCCGTTCTCATTAAATTTCATCATTGTTAATGGACGCAAAAATAGATTCGACATTGAATTTACACCGTTCGATACATATCCCGTCTTCATTAGTTGATAGATATCAGAAATAAGCATATAAGTGCGATTGTTATTTCTTAAATTAATAAGTTGATCCACAACTTGATTAACTGTTTTTCCAGATAAAAGCATTTTACCAGCCAATTCAACCATTTGTCCTTGTATGGCTCCACTAGAGTAAGAATCAAATACAGTTATCTTTCTATCTGAAGTTTTTGCATATGATGATACGACTTTAGGCAAACTACTGATTCCGTTAGCTAAAGAAATATACAAGAACTCATCATAGCCCTCTTTTTCTAGACTTTCAAAATATTCTTCTAGATAAGCCGTTGATATTGGTTCTAAAACCGGAGTATCAGTCCTTTTGTCTAACATTTTATCTCTTAGATAAGGCGTCATCCCTGTTTTTTCTGGATATCTACTACCTTCAAATTCAATAGACAATTCAATTTGATGAATATTAAGTTCTTTTATCTTATCAACTGTCAGACAAGCTGAAGTATCAGTTAAAATTGCAACTTTCATTTATTTATCCTTTAAATTATTCTATTCAAAAACGACACTACTATTCCATTCTATCATACTTTTTGTTTGTCTTATAACTTTCCTAACCAAGATCCACAATATGCAGCCAGTATTCCACATATCACTGTTAATAATAGATATATAAGCATCATTTTTCGCTTGCGATTATTAACAAGTGTTACTAATTCTACTTGAAATGTGGAAAAAGTTGTATATCCACCTAAAAATCCAGTCCCTAGCAATAACAATATGTGACTACTTGTGATTTTGCTGTGTAAAAATCCTAATAATAGGGCTCCAGTTATGTTGATAATAAAAGTTGCCCAAGGAAATACTCTAGTTCTGCTCTTCAATGCTTGTGTCATTAAATACCGCACAGATGCCCCCAATCCAGCTCCTAAAGCTACTTCTATCATCTTCGATCACCAACTTTTCCTAATTTTATTCCTAAAATCATTCCTGTATATGCTAATAGGAAACCACCTACCACACTTATCAACAAGTAAAAGGTAGCATCAGTAAATGTAGATAAGCCTAAAACATCCACTGTAAATGTGGAAAAAGTTGTGAAAGCTCCTACCATTCCTGTCCCTAGACCTGTACTTAACCAAGCTGGTAATTTTTGTCTTTCAATCACATAATATGTCAGGAAAGCTAAGCAAAAACTTCCAATTAGGTTAACCAAAATAGTTCCCGTAGATGCTAGCTTAAGACCTAACAAATATCTTAGCGTGCCACCTATCATTCCAAAGAAAAAGACACTTATTAAAGTGCCTAATTTCACGTTTTGCACCTCAATCATCTCCACTAATTAATCCTTATAGTATAAGTTAGATTTGATCGAATTGCAAAACTATCTCTATTCTACTTCTGCAAGTTTTTCATCTAAGTAATTTGCCATATCTTTTTTAGGATGGAAACCTACAACTTTTTCTTTTGCTACTCCATCTTTAAATAAGATCATCGCTGGAATACTCATAATTTTATATTCCATCGCTAAATCTTGATACTTATCTACATCAACTTTAGCAAATTCTACTTTTCCTTGATAATCTTTTTCCAATTCTTCTAAAACTGGATTCATCATTTTACATGGTCCGCACCATTCTGCCCAAAAATCAACCAAAGTTAGCCCTTCCTTAGTTACATCAGCTAAATCCTTAGGAGTGATATTTTTAGCCATTTAAATCCCTCATTTCATATAACTTAGTAATTTTATCTTACCACTATCTCGGAGTTATACACAAAATTACTGCTTAATCTATTTTATTATAAATAAATTTATCCACTGCTTCAGCAACGGCATCATGATTATTATCTCGCTTGCAAATATAATCTGCTTTAGATAAAACTTGTTCATTAGCATTTCTAACAGCTACACCTACTCCGGCAGCTTCAATCATTGGTAAGTCATTACTATTATCACCAATTGCAATTGTTTCTTCTGGCTTAATTCCTAACATTTCAGCTAATTTCAACATCCCTGTACCTTTATCCGTTGAAATGTTATTGAATTCAATATAACGACCTGAAGAATATGTGGTCTTGAACTTATCGCCAATTTCTTTACGTGCAATCTCATTAAAGGCAAGTCTCTTATCCATATCATTAATATTGATAATAATCTTAGTAATAGGAGTGTCTTTTAAGAAATCAATATTAGGTTCTTGCAATTCAGTCCACTCTACTCCACGTGGTTGCAAGTAATCTTTTTCGTCTTGATTGACATTCCACATGTACAATTCATCCAAAGTATAAACGTGGATACAGCTTTCAGGATAATATCTCAAACTGATATCAAACAATTGTTTAACAATATCAAAGGCCAATCCTTCAACATGTACCACCTTTAAATCTTTATTTTCAACAATTGCTCCACCATTAAAACTAACTACATATTGATCTTTAGTTTGGTAAATTCCTAATGTCTTCAAATTTTCTTGAACAGAAAGATAGCTTCGACCTGTATTTAAAACCACCTTTACTCCGTCTTTAATCGCTTTTTTGAGAACGGATACATTTTTAGGCGTAATTTCAGCGTCATCATTCAATAAAGTTTCATCCATATCAATCGCTACTAATTTATACATATATCATTCATTCCTTTGTTTTAATTTAACTTCAATTTATATTGTAACACATTACAGCAAAGAAAAAAGAACCAGCCTAAACCGGTTCTCTTCAATCATCTAATATCCACCATAATAAGTGTTATCATCATTACTATAATTAGTATCTTCGCCTTCTGAACTGATATTCACATCATTATCACTGGAAAGTGTATTTCCTGTTTTAGCCTTAGATAAACCAAGTGCTTCTCTAAGCTTATTAGTAATACGTTGTTTTTCAGTTGTTGATGCTACTTCAAAAGATTCTCCATTAATCATTTCAGAAGTTCCTTGTAAGAAGTCTGAATCCATATCATGTGTAGCAACACGATACTTAGTTCCTAGTGTTAATAAATCATCAAATGTTAAGTCTGTCTTCATCTGCTTAGAAATAGTACTTAGGAACTTTTGATTAACTAAGCTTGTTAACCCTGAACTCTTAAATGCAAGTTTAGTTAATACTTGACGTTGACGTTCTTGCCTACCATAATCTCCGCGTGGATCTTCATGGCGCATACGAACATATGCCAAAGCTTTTTCCCCGTCCATATTAACTTCCTTACCCTTTTTGAAAGTATATCCATCATAGGTAAAGCTAATGGTTGGTTCTACTTTAACTCCTCCAACTGCGTCAATTAATTTTTCTAACCCACCCATATTGATAGTTGCATAGAAATCAATTGGCACATTTAAGAATTTTTGCACAGTTTTAACTGCTGTTGCTGATCCACCATATTCGTATGCTGAATTTATCTTGCTTGGAAAGTAATCTTCATAACCATAAACAGCTACCTCAGTATCACGAGGTAATGATACTAACGTCATCTTCTTGTCTTCAGGATTCAAGACACAAAGTATCATTGTATCTGTTCTTCCTTTAAAATCACGTCCTAAAGCTCCAGTATCAGTACCCATTAGCAAAATTGAGATAGGTCTTTTCTTCTTCAAAGCGTCACTAACATTTCTGGCCTTTGTAACTTGAGTTGAACTATAAATTGCATTAGCAGCTTGTTTAGCATTAGTATATTTTCTATAAGCATAAAATCCCCCAATAATTGCTACTACAATAACTATAACTGACCATAGTAATTTATGTCCTTTTTTTTTCGGTTTATTATTACGTTGATGATAGCGTTGAGAACGAGTCATATGCTCTGTATCTATATAACCATTCTCATCACTTTGAACAACATAATTATCATCTCTTCGTGATGGCATTTTCTCCTCCAAAATTATCGAAAAAACAATCCGCTTATAATAATATACTTTGAATCATTTTTTTCAAATTATGTAATAATCATAGTGCCAGTTTACCAAAAAATTATTAGATAACAAACACTTATATTAAAACGTATTTAATTCTTTAAAAAATATTAACTCAAGTTTTCATTTTGTTACTTTTGTGTAATAATAGCGTTAACTTTCTTTTACAGTCCTTATCTTAAAGTAAACCTGACCTACTAATTCAGCTAAAAAGAATCCCATCGCTATGGCTCCAGCTATCATCCCTACTTGTACTAAATATTCAATTGCTAAAGAGTTATTTCCTAAAGCAAAATAGCGAATAGCACGATAAGATTGTCCACCTGGCACTAATGGTACTAAGCTAGGAATATTAAAAAGAATCATAGGCATCTTTTTCACACGTGCAAAAATAATCGCAGTAACTCCAATTGCAAATGCAGCTAAAAGATTAGCTAACATATTACCTAAATCAAGGTGCTTAATAAATAAATAGACCATCCAACCTAATACTCCAATAATTCCACAACCATTTAAGGCCCTTCTAGGAATATTTAAAAGTACTCCAAAGCCTACAGATGCAAGATAGCTGAATAAGATATTGATTAATAAGTTCACCTTAACCTTCCCCCTTACATGAATCTTAGAACCATCGCAATCCCTAAAGCAATTGCACTAGCTGATAATAATGCTTCTGTTCCTCTAGCTAATCCACTTAATAAATGGCCAGCTAAAACATCTCTTACAGAATTGGTAATTGGTACTCCTGGTACTAACGGCATAACACTCCCAATAATTATCATACCTACTGATATTCCCAAGTTATTTCTAACAGCTAATACGGATAAAGCACCAATTACTAACGAAGCTAAAAATTCACTTACAAACTTTATTTTAAATGTTGTATTGATAAAGTAATAGCAAGCATAACCCAATCCACCAATAACTGCAGTTGTGATAAAATCTTGCCAATGACCATTGTACATTATCATCAGAGTGCAACTTATCATTGCTGCAGCCAATACTTGCCATGTCCAAGCAAAAAATGGTGCTTTTTTATCGATAAATTCCAACTTTACCTTCATTTCTTCAACTGTGATTTTTTTCAATTGAAAAGCACGTGAGATGTCATTGACTCTTGATACTTTTTCTAAATCAATTGTTCTTTTTTGAATTGGTTCTACCTGTGCCAATTTATAATCTGGAACTGACATCATGATTCCGGTGGTAGTCTCAAAAATTTTTGGTTCTTTAATTCCACCATTTCGAGCTATACGTTTTAAAGTATCATCAACTCTTGCCATATCAGCTCCACTTTCAATCATAATTTTTCCAGCTAACATGACAGAATCTATTAATTCTTGCATTTGCGTATCTTGCATTGTAACTAACCCCCACCGTCTTCAAAATTTATCTAATCATATCACGATATTTAAAGCAAAAAAAGACTGAAAAGAATTTCTTCTTTCCAGTCTATCATTTATCTACTTAATTATTAGTCTTTAACAACGTTAGCAGCTTGTAAACCACGATCGCTACTTTCAACGTCAAATGTTACATGTTGACCTTCTTCTAAAGTCTTGTAACCTTCACCTTGAATAGCTGTGAAATGTACAAATACATCATCACCATTTTCACGTGTGATAAAACCGAAGCCCTTTTCTGCGTTAAACCATTTAACTGTTCCTTGTTCCATAAATGAAAAATCCTCCTTGTGCCTAAGCACATAATAATTCTGTAATTCTGAGTGGCACATAATAGAGAAATTTCATTGAAACAATCTAAATGAAACCTAGTCAAAAATACAATTCTAAGTATAACATACTTATTGGCAATAACCAAATTATTTCACGAAAATATAATGAGCAGCTTTATATCCAATACTTAATTCAGCCCCATCAGCTAACCTTTTAACCTTAATTGGTCCTTCAAATGGAAGATATTCTAAAACTTCAATCTTGTCTCCCAATTTAAGTTCCAAATCATCTAAATAAGTTAGCAACTCATGGTTATCAATAAATCTGTCAACTTCAACCGTTTCTCCAACTTTAATTTCAGCTAAAAATTCGTGACTTTCTTCTTCATATTCCCCAGCTTCTGTTGGAATAACTCCACCATGTGGACATTCACGTGGGCTATTAAGAAATTGATCAAGCTTTTTCATTAACTTATCGCTAGCTACATGTTCTAAAACTTCAGCTTCATCATGAACTTCTGATAATTGATAATCCAATTTTTCTACTAAAAAAGTTTCCCATAGACGATGACGGCGAACTAATTTTTCAGCTACTTCAATTCCTTCATCAGTTAATGAAATTCCTGCATATGGTGTATGTGCAGCTAAACCCTCTTTAACTAATTTATTAACCATTTCAGTTACAGAACCAGCAGCAACATTTAAACTCATCGCTATTTGCTTGTTAGAAACCTTTTTCTTAGTTCCACCAAGTTCAAAAATAATTTTTAAATAATCTTCTTTCTTAGGTGTCATTGTCTCACCTCTATTTTTTCCAAATTTAAATTACTCGTCACTCATAAATGTAAAACGTTTACTACCTAATTATAACAGATTTCAAACACTATAGTAATTTAAATTTTGGTCCACCAAAAATAAATCTTAATTTTTAAATTTAACTATCAAATTTTCTAAATCTTTTGGCATCTTACTTTTAAATAACTTTTCTTCTTGAGTAAATGGATCTACATAAGCTAACTGATATGCATGGAGTGCCTGTCTTTCTAATCCCCAATCTAATCTGCCACCATATAGCTTATCGCCTATCAAAGCATGATTAATACTACTGAAGTGAGCTCTTATTTGATGCGTTCTACCTGTATGTAGCTTACATTCAACTAAAGTAGCTTTATCTCCTAAGTATTCTCTAACCCAGTACTCAGTTTTGGCAATCTTTCCTGTATCAGTTACCATTTGTCCGATTCCATTTTCTCTAGGTCCAAGTGGTTTATCTATTATGCCATGCTTTTCTGCAATAATTCCTTCGACCACTGCCAAGTATCTTTTATCTATACTATGTTCTTCAACCTGTTTGTTAATCAATCCTTGAGCAAAACGATGCTTAGCTACAAGAACTAAGCCACTTGTATCTCTATCTAAACGAGTAATTACATGCGGAACTAAGTCTTTTGATTTTTGTTGCCATAGATGAAATTTAACCCGATTAACTAAGGTATCGGTACGATTACTAGGACCTGGAACACTTGAAAGTAATGGTGGTTTATCTACCACTAGCCAATTGCTATCCTCATAAATAATATCTAGCGGTTCTTTACTTATTTTGACATTTTCATCTGATTTTTCTGGTGGTAAAATCAAAGTTATTTTTCCTTTACCAACTTCAATAGATAATGACCTTTTTTTGCCATCTACTAAAACTTTTCCATTTCCTTTTTTCAAACTACTTAAAGTTCGATGACTGACACCCTTATTCTTTAAAAATTTTTTGAGTGTCATTTTCTCGTCACTTTCTTTATTCCACGTAAATTTCATCGCTAAACCTTTCTAAAGAAACTTACTAATAATGCCACTATACCAATTACAGATTCGATTATTCCCATATTCACAATCTGACTTAAAATTGCGTGGGCATAGTTTTCAACAATACTTCCCAAAATTCCTGATTGATTAATTAAACTTGGAAATATCTCTGCAGGCACACTAGTATATCCAATGATGCAAAAGATTATCCCTGTAATCAAAAATGCTAAACCTGTATAGTGCAACCAACCAAATAAACTTCTCTGTAATAATAATACTAAGATCAACATTATCACTGTAATGATACTTCCTGCAGTTATCATCAGCGTCACATAACCACTGATATGGCTGGCAGCATCATATACTTGTTGTAACTGTGTACTTGGAATTTGTTGGCTGATGTAATTATTTAATACAGAAGCCAGTGACTCCACTACTCCACTAAAGACAGAAGCGTCAACAGGTACTCCTGAGCTTGCAATTTCCTTATTCACATTTGTTTGAATTTGACTGCTTAAAGTATTAGTATCCACAATTTGTGTAACTTGTCCGTCATAAATTCTTTTAATTGCAATCTCAACATCTTGTCTAAATTGCTTCTTGGTAATTAAACTATCCGCATAACTTGCTGGAATTCGGTACATTTGAGCAGATGAGGCTAATGTTTGATTGGCTTCAGTATATAATTTCCCAATATTTTCATCTTTAGCTAATTCCTTACTGGTAAAATCTGCGTTCAAAACCGTAGTCTTTATCAAAAGTCCCATAGTTGCGACACTTAAAGCAGCCACCATGATTAAAGTAAATAACCGACTTATCCACTTAGCACGAAGTTTCTTGGGTTGCTTTAACATTTTTTCAGCTTGTGTTCTTCGCATTTCTTGTGATGAATCTTTCCCCATAATCAGTTTCCTTTCTTTAAAAATAATTTAAATGGTATAATCTAGTAGATATTATTTATTAAGGAGTTTTTTGATGTTTGTTCCACAAAATAAGTATAGACCTTTTATCGCATCTATTTACTTAGCTTTATTTCTAATTTTATTAATCTTAGTTAAAACTAACAGCACAATCGTTACATCATTTGATAAATTTGTACAGAACTTACTTCTACCCATTACCAATCCTACTAATACAAGAATTGTTGAAAAAATTACTTATCTAGGTGGCCCTAGAATTGCCGCAATTCTTTCAATTATCGTTAGTCTATATATGTTCATTAGACATAACTTCAAGGCTGGAATTTGGTCAGCCAGCACCTTGGTAATTGGAAATCTTATCAATGTACTAGCTAAAAATTTAATCCAACGTCCACGTCCTAGTGATAAATTAGTCGCAATTGGTGGCTATAGTTTTCCAAGTGGACATACCTTTGGAACTGCCTTATTTATCTTTTTCGTAGTATTTTTAATTGTTCCTCAAATTAAGGATGTTACGTTAAGACGAATTCTAACCTTCCTAGGTTTCCTTTGGATTCTTATTATCGCCTTAACGCGCGTATATTTACATGTACATTATCCTACTGATACTATTGCCAGTGTTTTATTAGTCCTATTTTTATGGGAAAGTTCACTTATAATCTGGCGTAGAATCAGTGATTAACCCTAATAATTATTAAAAGCAGCACTCTAGGTGTTGCTTTTATTTTACTTATTTTCATTATTAGGTTGTGGCTCAGCTGCAGAATTATTTGTTTCTGGCTTAGATTCCAAACTATTTTTTACATTGTCTTGACCACTATTTCTATCATCATTTTTATCGTCACTTTTCTTGGGCTCATCATTTTGATTTTCCGCTGACGATGATGAACTAGCAGCAGCTTGTTGTGCTTTTCTAGCTTCTTCTTGTCTTTGTTGTTCACGTTGTCTTCTTATTGCAGCTTGTTGATTTTGAATTCTAATTTGTTCCAAAATACTATTATTTCTTTCTTGCAATTCACGTGCATCTTTTCTTACTTGTGAATAATACTTTTCGTCAATATTTTTTCCATCTAAAATCTGAACTAGATTTTCATTCGATTGGCTATAAGCTCCCATTTCAGTAAGTCTTACAGCTTCATTATAAAGATCATCATACTTTTCACGTTGCTTTAGTACTGATTCTAGAAACTTATCTTTCTTCTTAGCTCTTTGGGTTAAAATTGATAAAGACGGAGATACTTTTGCAGTTGATCTAAATGTTAACTGTGCTTGTTCATAATCATCTTGTTTCAATTCAGCTAAGCCTTCTTGATAGAGTTTAACTTGTTCTAATCGTTGTTTAGCTACTATATCATCTGGTTTCTTACGTAGAGCATCTTGCAAATTAAGTTCTGCTTTCTTATATTCTGCAGCTTGAGCATTAGTTATTGCTTGAGACATTAAATTATCAAACTGCTTTTGTGTTTCACGTTTTTTAGTATAGCCAAAGCCAACAAATACAAGTGCCACTACAATTGCTGTTATTAACCAAAACATCCACCGCTTCATCATCTCACCCCATTTCTCTATTCTAGTCTAGTATAGCATTTACTCACCAATTCTACTTAAGAAGTGCTTGCATCCAACTATGGAATAAATCTACCCATTGTGCAGCTTGTGGTTCAATATCTTCAGGACGACCTACACGAGCTGTTTCTTCGTTAGCTAATGCCAAACCATGAGGGCCATGTGGGAAGATATGATATTCTGTTGATACTCCAGCTTTTCTCAATGCTGAGGCAAATAATAAACTATTTTCCATAGGAACAGCCTTATCTTCAAATGTATGCCACATAAATACTGGTGGTACATCCTCAGTAACTAACTTTTCAAGTGATTGGTTAGCTAAAGCTTTTTCATCTTCAATTCCATCTTTACCTAAAATTTGTTCAAAGGAACCTTGATGCCAAAAATCTTTATTAGTTGTGATGACAGGATAAGATAATACTAAACCATTTGGCTTAATTTCTTCTGGCTTATATCCCATTTGTTTTAATTCATCGCTATTCCATTTAACACCTAAACTAGCAGCTAAGTGACCACCAGCTGACATTCCCATAATAATAATCTTATCTTCACGAACATTCCACTCATCAGCATTATCTCTAACTAATTTTACACTTTGGGCTAATTGTTCCAAGGCTACAGGATATCTAACTTGGCAAGTATAGTTTAATACAAATGCATTATATCCCATAGTTATTAATTT
This sequence comes from Ligilactobacillus salivarius DSM 20555 = ATCC 11741, assembly GCF_001435955.1. Taxonomy (GTDB): domain Bacteria; phylum Bacillota; class Bacilli; order Lactobacillales; family Lactobacillaceae; genus Ligilactobacillus; species Ligilactobacillus salivarius. Next base: position 101,777 of record NZ_AYYT01000004.1, read on the forward strand.
CAAAGCAACTGGATCAGCTTCTCGATCTGAAACAAAATGGTAACCCCCACCAGGACAAATGATAATTGTAGCATGCTTATCTTGTACTCCCCAGTCGTTTTTCTTTTCAATTGTATATCCCATTAATTCAGCTGTATGACCTGCAACTGTGATCTTTTCTGTTATTTTTTGCATAATAAAATCCTCCTTAAAACAAAAAGCCACCTTAGTGATAATATGCCTAAGATAGCTAATAAACCTTATATTCTAAACTGTCAAAAATGTGGCTAAAATTGCTACTGCTACCAATCCAAAAAGAACTGAAAGTCCCATGGAACGTGAGCGATAAGCCACAACAATAACGATTATTGCTGCTAGTAACTTAGCCATATATTCTAAACCTACAAATGTATAGGTCTTTGTATTAACAAAAAGGTCTCTGACTACGAGTGCCGTAAACAAAGATACTGGCACGTATTTCATCCATTCATTAAACCATTCTGGAATCTTACGAGTTGAGAAGAATTTCAATGGTAAAAATCGAGGAATGAAAGCCGCAATCATCGAACAGATAATAAGTATAAAATGGTCCATTGACGAATATTGCATCATTTTTCTCCTGACTTACTAATAACTTTCCGACTTGCCTTTGGCTTGATCTTCTTCAACCAGAAATTGCCCTTGGCTTCACCTTTTTTAACGATATTATGTTCAATCATAAAACCGATAAAGGAAGCTAACAATGTAGCTACTATTAGTCCCATTGTACTCTTCAAAGTAACTAACGCAACAATTGCAATTACCCCTGAAATAAAACTAACTAAAATTGTTAGTTTGTTGCGAATTTGCATAACAATCATATAAATAAACATTGCAGTTAAAGCAAAGTCGACAATATCTAGATAATTCTCCATTGGTAATAAATTACCAACTAAACTCCCAATAAAATTAGCTACAGACCAAAATAGTAAGGACCAGTGTTCTACAGCTAAGGCATCTTTAGGCGTCCAGCTCTTATCAGTTGCGAATTTTAAGTAGTTTACAGCATAATTTTCATCATTCAGTGAAACGGCAAAGAAATATAAAAACTTCTTGCTTGTTCCTTTAATATATTGTGACAAACTTGAACCCAACAACGCATAACGTAACTCTAGGAAAAATAGCATAATAACTATCGTTTGCATTGGGGTATTCGTAGTTAACATAGAAGCTATCAAGAACTGAGCTCCACCTGAGAATACTAATACGGATACCAATAAAGTTAATAGCGGGTTAAAACCGGCAGCATGTAATAAAATTCCGCACGCTAAACCGATTGGCACATAACTTAGGCATAATGGTAGAGACACCTTGAATACTTCTACCCAACGTGCTTCTGTTTTTTCCACGAATAAGCCTCCATTTTAAGAATAAAGTCCTCACAATCCAATTATAACACATGATTATTTAAACTTTAAAATAAAAATTAATATCAGATTTATTTGATTATCTGCATTTTACTATAGCTAATAATAATTTTTCCCTTAGCGTCTTGATAAGTAATTGATTTATTATACTCATCGTCAAAAATTATCATCGCTGAATTATGTAATTGTTTATCGACTACTCCTGTAAAAGTATGACGATGAAACTTAAATTCAACATGTGTACCTTTAACGAATTTTTTACCAATTTCACTAACTTCTATATTTTTGTCTTCGTTAGTAGCTTTTGCCATTTTAATCACTTCCTATTTTCATTATACCCCTTTTTTAGAATTTGAAAAATGTGGTAACATTGAGTCAAATATATTAATTAAGGATGTGAAGTCATGAAACTTATTTCATGGAATATCGATTCTTTGAATGCTGCTTTAACTAGTGATTCTGCTCGTGCCAAACAATCACGTGAAGTCTTAGCAACTATTATTGATGAAAATCCAGATATAATAGCAATTCAAGAAACAAAATTATCAGCTACAGGTCCAACTAAAAAGCATCAAACTATTTTAGCTGAACAATTTCCAGATTATGAAATTACTTGGAGAAGTTCACAAGAACCAGCTCGTAAAGGTTATGCCGGTACTATGTTTCTTTATAAAAACAATTTAAATCCTACTGTCAGTTATCCTGAAATTGATGCACCTGAACCAATGGATTCTGAAGGTAGAATCATCACACTTGAATTTGATAATTTTTACGTTACTCAAGTATATACTCCTAATGCTGGCGATGGTTTGAGACGTTTAGCTGAACGTCAGGTTTGGGATGAAAAGTACGCTGACTACCTAGTTTCATTGGATCAAAATAAACCTCTTCTTTCTAGCGGTGATTTCAATGTTGCTCATAAGGAAATCGACTTAGCTCATCCTGGTAATAATCATCATTCTGCTGGTTTTACTGATGAAGAAAGAGCAGGCTTTACTAACTTGCTTAATAAGGGCTTTACAGATACCTTCCGCTATGTTCATGGCGATGTTAAGGATGTTTACTCTTGGTGGGCTCAAAGAAGTCGTACAAGCAAGATTAACAACTCTGGCTGGAGAATTGATTATTGGCTAGCAAGTAATCGTATTGCTGATAAAATTGTTCGTTCTGAAATGTTAGATTCTGGCGAACGTCGTGATCATACTCCAATTGTATTAGAAATTAATATCTAGACGAAAAAAGAGAGATTTTCGAATTTTGAAAATCTCTCTTTTCTATTCTAATCTTCAATACTTGTTGGTTCTTCTGAATAACTTACCTTTCCACTTGTACGTAAGTAACTCATAGAAATCCATAATAGCAATAAGCTTGCTACGATAAAGATTAATTGAACTGTTAATGAAATTGTCATTTGGCTGCTTCCTAAACCACTGGATAATGATTCACGGAATCCGTAAACAGAGTAAGTCATTGGTAAGTATGGGTTGATTGCTTGGAAGAAACCATTCATACCCTTAGTAATTTGAATTGGGAAGGAACCACCACAGGCACCTAATTGAATTACTAAGAAAATCATACCAATGAATCGCCCAGGGTTACTGAACAACATCGCTAATACCATAATTATGAACATTGCCGCCAGTGAGAAGGAAATAGCGTTCATGAATGTAGCAAATGGATGGTCTGGATGTAATCCAGCTAACATCATCAATCCTACTTCAACAATAGCATTTCCTACCGCTACAACAGCACCGATACTTACTTTACTGAAGAACCATTCTGTTGCAGAGCCATCAGGAGTTGATAGTCGACGAATTGGGTAAACTAAGTTAAATACCAATGCACCAACATATAAAGCAACTGATAACATGTATGGAGCTAATGCATAACCATAGTTAGGAACATATGAGTAGTTCTTATGTTTCAATGTTGTAGGTGCAGCGAACATATTAGCATTTACACTATTCAAGTTTTGACTATTAACTTCCTTAGCACCAGCACTTAAGCTCTTAGCTAAAGTTCCGTTACCTTCACTAATTTTGTTTGCACCATCAATTAATTGACCGGAGTTAGCAGCTAATTGTTGAGTACCACTTGCTAATTGGTTTACACCATTTGTCAATGTTGGTACTTGGGCGTTAAGTTGTCCGAGACCACCAGCTAATTGGTTACCACCGTTTGCTAATTGACTTACACCACTTGTTAATGCTGGAATTTGTGCATTCATTTGGCCTAAACCACTAGCTAATTGATTGCCACCATTTGCTAGTTGATTTACACCACTTGTTAATGCTGGAATCTGTGCATTCATTTGACCTATTCCACCAGCTAATTGTGCGGAACCAGAAGTCAATTCTCCATTTTTATCAGCTAATTTGCTTACACCATTTGCCGCACTTGCTACACCATTAGTGTATGCTTCTACACCATCATTTAGCTTAGAAGAGTAGTATGCTAAATCTTTAGTTGCTTTTTGTAAATCTACTACTTTTCCTGATAATGATTGTAAGTTTTTTAAATTATTAGGATCGATACTGATTCCATTCAATACACTAGCTGCATTAGTCAATTTATCAGACATTGATGATAAACTGGATAGTTGACCTTGAAGTCCTGATAGCTTAGTATTTACACCATCCATCTGAGCCTTAATTTGACCTGCTGTTGTACCTGCATCTGAAATTGCATTACCAGCTGCTTGGTTTTGTTGTAAAGCTGCTTGTAATTTTTGCTTATCAGCGTCTGTTAAGTTGCTAGAACCTAAAACAGCTTGAATATTTGCAGATGAACCTTGAACACTACTTCCAGCAGTCTTCAAGTCACTACCTAATTTATTAGATAATTCTGTAGATGAACTTTGAACAGCAGTTAATTCATCCTTCATTCCACTCACACTGCTTTGTAGAGTAGCTATAGCTTGCATTGCTGGTTGTAATTGTTGTTTTACTACTTGCAATTGTTGTAACCCATTAATTAATTGGGTAGTATCTCCACTGTTAAATTGACTAACATCAATTTTAGCCACTTCATCGGCTAATGCTTTATTACCATTAGCAATTTGTTGAGTTCCCAGTTTCAAGTCGTTTGAACCAGCATTTAACTTTGTTAGACCTTTCTGTAAATCAGTTACTTTACCTGTATAAGTATTAATCCCTTCATTTAAAGAATTACTACCATCAAATAACTTTTTTACACCCACTGGTAATACAGCTGTCTTACCTTGTAATGTATTCAATCCAGATGATAAAGTCTTAGAACCTGTTGCTAATTGATTTACACCTGAAGCAAGTGTCCCTGTTTTACTTTGCAATTGGTTTAATCCATCTGCCAACACACTAGCACCAGTTGTTAACTTCAACACACCGGCACTCAATGGAGCAACACCGTTCTTAAGTTGGATAACACCATCGTTAACTTGGTCAACACCTGCTGTATAAACTTTCAAGCCATCAGACAATGTATATGCACCATCTGAAAGTTGTGTAGCACCTTTAGCAGCTTTATTGAAACCTTTACCAACTTTCTTCACTGTGTCAAACATTGTTGTGGCATAAGCTTCGGAAACAGAATCACGAACAGAAGAATTTACTTGCTTAGCTCCTTCTTCGCCGATAACTTTACCAATGTAGTTCAACGCATCATTAGTGTTATATGTTAGTTGCATCTTCTTAGGATGCTTGTCTAACACAGTCGTAGCATTTTTAGAGAAGTTCTTAGGAATTGTAATTACCATATAGTACTTCTTATGGCTCAATCCATATTTAGCTTCTTTTGCGTTAACAAAATGCCAACCTAAATCTTTATTCTCTCTTAATTCTTTCTCTAAGTCTTCACCGACTTTAAATGTCTTTCCTTGATACTTAACTGGCTTATCGTTATTTACCACTGCGACAGGTAAATACTTAGTATTGCCATAAGGATCCCATACTGATTTTAAGAAGAATAAACTATATAGGAAGGGAATAATCATAATAGCAATAATTGTTGCCGTTAAAATCTTATGTTTACGAATGTTATTAAATTCTTCAGCTACCATTTTCAAAGTAGCATACCCCCTCTTTCTCAATTTATATTCTAACGTTATATAATATACACTTTATGTTACCACTTATACAACAAACAGATAACGCCATTTGTCGCATTCTAAGCATTATTAATTCGCAATAATAGAGAAAGATTGCTATTTTAATAGACATTTGTAGATGTTATGATTATTCTCCATAAACAGTTGTTTCATTTGCTAATTCATTTACTTTATTTACAAGATGATGACTATTGATATAATCTACAATTTCATCTTGAGTAGTTTCACTTATTCTACTAAAACCAGGTGTATTTTTAACTTGAGAATAGAAATAAACTTCTCTATTTCTTCCTAATTTGTATCCACAAGAACTATCGATTTGTCCTGGTGCCAATTCATAAAGGATTGGTGTTTCGTCAGCTTCAGTTTCATCACTATCTAGTTTAACTAAACTAACATATAACTGCGAATTCTTTAAAGCAAGATCATAATTACCTTTAAACAAAGGAGCGTTTGCTTTTAAAGCTCCATATACCAAGATCGAAGCTGCATTTTGCTTATTAGTCAAAGATGTTACTGATAATTTTTCCGAGTTATCTGACATCTCTTTTTCTGAACTAGAAGAAGTTTCAGAATGATTTTTTGCTCTTGAACTCTTTTCACTACTAGATTTATCTTTTTGCAAAACAGCTGAATTGCTATCCCTTGAATTTTCAGTTTGTCTATTAGCTTTGAAATATCTCAAACTAAATACCCCAATAACAACTACAATGATTATCGCTACTGCAACGATAATATTTCTTAGATTATTAGATTCAGAAATTCCTTGAGATCTTCTTATATTTTTAGAATTTATTTCTGGGTCATCTTTTTGGTTTCTATTTGTACTATCTGAATTTTCTTCCGGTAAATCTCCATATGTATTGTCCCTATTATTAGATACGGTATCATTTGATTGCACTTCTAATAATTTACTTCCACAATTCTCGCAAAAAGAAGACTCTACTGAGTTTGAAAAACCACAATTTGGACATACTATCTTTTTATCTTCTGATAATTTATTCCCACAATTCTCACAAAAAAGCGCATCCTTAGAATTTTCTGTCCCACATTTACTACACTTCTTCATCGTCTATTCCCCTTTTCTATCTTTTAATTATGATTTATTTTCTTAATTATACTACTATAAAATAAAATAGAGAAACTAAGGAATATATTAATTATCCTTAATTTCTCTATTGTATCAATTTATTCATATCTGCTCAATAAATAGTTATTTGCTTTTTCATTTTCAAATTCTGTTGGGTATCGACTAACAACATATCCTTCTTCATCGCATAAATCATAATTACCATCAATATAGTAATTGCAATCCTGAAAACCATATTTAAAATAAATATGTACATATCCATCGCTACTTTTAGCGGCTGGAATTAGCTTTGCACCATCTATAGAGTCCTTTAACTCTTCCCAATTTTGTTCATCTGCATTTTGATAACTATAACGTTCACTTAATGCCCACAACAAACATTGAGGAACTGTCATATTGGCTAAATCAACATCTTCTTGATTTCTTTTTTGGTTAAATGATTCTATAATAGGTTCCGAATCTCTTCTCGCAACAGTAGAACTTGACCTTTCAACTGAATTTGACGTAGAACTTGAAATACTTTCTTCATGTGATAAACTTGAACTACTTTTTTTAACAGATTCTTTTTTCTCTACTTTCACATTGCTACTGCTAGAACTTGACTTATGCTGCTGAATATAAGGCATTCCAAATACCCCAACGATTACACCAGCCAATATAACAATAGCTATTATCGTTATGATTGATCCACTTTTTTTCATAAAAACATCACCTCTTACTCAGGCATAGTAGTACTGTAAGTCAAATATTGACCTTGGTTTACTACTTCTACTTCATCACTACTACCTAGAGGCTTAAATTCAAAAACAAAAACTGGTCCTCCACCCAACTGAACGGAACCAAACTTTCCAGTTCTAACATATTCTATCGGCTCCTGTCTTCCACTAATGATAATTGCTTCACCGTCAGAAGTGATAGTAAAAGAGGTTGGAAACATTTGGGGATACTCTGCACTATCCCTATCTACCGCATAATAAGTTTTTCCGGCATAGTTTTGTAATGCTGGAAATTTTACATCGGATCTATAACTAGATGCACTACTTGTAGATTCACTAGAACTTT
>NZ_AYYT01000040.1 GCF_001435955.1 Ligilactobacillus salivarius DSM 20555 = ATCC 11741
TTGATTAGAAAACGGGCGCAAACCTCTGATTTCAATCAGGGGTCAAGCCCGCTAAACTAACTTATCTATTTTTACCATAGTAGCCTTTAAGCTGTCTTCTCATAGCCTCTGTATATTGAGATTCAATATATTTTTCTACGACTTCTTTACTCATATCCCCTAGAGTACCCATGTAATAGCTAGGAGACCATAGGTGTCCACCCCATAATAATTGTTTAGTTTCAGGATATTGTTTAAACCATATTCTAGCTGACGCTCCTTTAAGATTTTTAACAATATTAGATGGAGCATATTTAGGCTTAAAAGAAATTAACATATGTACATGGTCTGGCATAACCTCTAACTGACTAACAGTTACTTCTGAAATAGTTGCTTGTCGTTGTAAAATAGCTTTCATAGTGTTCACTTTCTCTTGAGTGTCAAATATTTTTCTTCGGTATTTAGTAACGAAAACTAAGTGAAAATTGAAGTTATAAACGTATCCCTCTTCATGTATAATCATTTACATACCACCCTTTTAATATTATAATAATTATAACATATATTTCTCGAAAGGAGGTTACATGAATGGTTAAAAAGAAGAGTAATAAATTTGGATATACAAGACAATATCATATTTCTTTAAGTTATCAACAAATAGAATTGTATGAAAAAGCAATAAAAATACAAAATGAGTTATATCAATTTACATTGAAATACTTATATAAGACCTATGGTCGTAAACATATTGGTAGACCTTTACCTTTTGGACAAGGAATAAACTACCTTAATAATAAAATTAAGGCAATGTTTATTAAAGAAAAATACGACTTAAAACGCTGGAATGCTAAGAAACTAGGATTATCTTCTCATGCCGCAGATGAATTTTTAAAGACAATCTTCACTAATTTTTCTCAGTATCGTAAGAGATTGGAACAAGCAGGGCGAATGTCAGATGTTGAAAAATATAATCTTAGAATGAATATTACTAAAGATAAAAACGGTAAGCACAAAAATCCTAAACACCGTTCATGGTATCGTAAGGGTTCAATGAACTTTCTACGAAATAATAACTCGTTTAGGACAATTACTTCACAAAAATTGCCTAATGGCAATACAAAATTAGTTTCGCCACACCATTTAAATGTAGCCGATTTTGGAGAAATAATAGTATTTGAGAATTTAAAGAATATTAATTTTGAAGAGATAGCTTTAACTAAGATTAAAAGATTACCAGATAATACATTTAGACTACAAATAACTTTTACTCGTGAGAAGAAACGTATTTTTCAAAATAAAGTTGTTGGTGCAGATTGGAACATGTTTAAAAATGAAGTATTTAGGACTTCTGAAAACAAAGTAATAGCTATTCCTAAAAAAGTAATAGAAAAAGTAGGTAAAATAGAATTTAAAAAAGATAAAATAAAGTCACTAAGAGATAATGAATACAATAAACATGGTAAAACAGATTTATGGAGAAGGTATCATCGTAAACAAGCAAAGCTAAGTGCTAAAAAAGCTAATATCCTAACTGAAACATATAGAGGATTAGTACACGAATTAGTCGATGACTACGATACTATCATCATCGAAAAAATAGATGCTTTTGAGATGAGAAAACGTAATTTGTCAATGAATAAAGCACAGAATACAGGTAAGAATAAGCGATTAGCTTTAATCAAACCTTATGAATTATCAAAAATTGTAGAGTCGTTAGTAAACAAGCAAAATAAAACTCTTATTAAAGTGGATCCATATAAAACGAGCCAAGTAGAATATGGGACTAAATACGAGTCAAAACACGAGTTAAAAGAAGTTAATGAAGATGGTAAACGTATGTATGTTTCAGCATATACTGGTAAAGAGGTAGATAGAGATTATAATGCAGCTTTAAATATCAAAGAATGGGGTTTACACCCAGAAAAACATGCAAAACTAAGAGATTATCCTAAATTAAAAGCAAATAACTTAGTTGAAATAATTTAAAAAACGAAGTTTTTAGGAAACGGAACAAATCCTACCGAACTAATAGCACGAAATTATGCGTAATACCTTGAGCGAGTCAAAACAGGTACGATAATTAGTGAAGATTATCTTTAGTATAATGGTGGTATTTCCAGTCATTATAACTAGGTTCGGAGCGTGTACTATGAGTATAGTATACGTAATGTAATCACGTGACGTGATTCCTGTGATTTTAATCACAGGTAGTTCAA
>NZ_AYYT01000041.1 GCF_001435955.1 Ligilactobacillus salivarius DSM 20555 = ATCC 11741
CCAAAGCAACGTTTGTATGATGATAGTGGATTGTTGGTGGAACTATACCACTGCTTGACTTAGGAATAGTCGTTGATATTGTTGCCCACGTTCCAGGGTTTACAAATACAGCTCTCTTAGTTCCATAAGTAATATTCAAGTTACTTCCGTTGATTTTAAAAATACCTGCTCCATAGTAGGCATGTGGATCAGCTAGACCTTTATCCCAATCATTAGTTCCCCATGGATAATTGGACGTCACATCAGCTTGGTATGTAGTTTCCCAACTGTCACCAATCTTTGATCCTGAATCGTTAGCTTTATCTGAATAAAGAGTATTTCCATTGTGAACAGTAACGCTAGAATCTTTGAAACCATAAACCTTACCTGAACTGTTTAATTTAGCTGATTCATAACGACCTTTTCCTGAATTTAAAGAACCAATTGTAATCCATGAATTATCTGTATTATCAAAGCTAATCAAATGATTATTTTCGTCATAAAATTTGTAATTTACTGTAATTTTGGAAGATTGCCAATACCAAAACCCATAGTAAGGATTTGAATATATTGCAAATGAAATGTTGTAAGGAGAAAGATTATCTTGAGTTACATTAGAAAAAGTGGCAATGATTTTTGAAATTTTTTTGCCTCTATAGCTACTTCTGCTAAGGTTCGTATATGTAACTTCAATAATATCTCCTGTTAGGTTACCTTTGTTATGAGCATCTACTTTAACAGTATGTTTATAATTATCGCGACTTACACCTCCTCCAAACCATTTATCGTAAGAAGCATCAACATCTTTTGATAACAATTTATAGCTAAGTTCAGCATCTTTTTCACTACCTAATATTAATTCTTGCTTGATTAAGTCAGGATTAATTTGATCTGAACTAAGATTCTTTTGATATTCATCTAGTTTTTGTTTGTATTGTTGTATCTGAACATTATTTCATGGTAAATAGTATCAATAATTTTATTTATTCATGAAGAATTTACTCTATAATCCTTAAAATTTTAACGATATTTATGAGCATATTTATTATCAGATACAACAATGCAAAAATGAGTATGCTATTTGGGAAAAAGCTAATCAGCAATTTTTAGAAGCAGCTGCAGCTAAAACAGGCTGGTCTGTTCAACAAGTTTTAGGCTTTTTGGGTAAAAACTTACCTAACGTGTCTTACGTTAGTGCTGGAGATGGTATGACTTTTGACAAAGGAACATTGCAAAGTTTCAGTCAAAATGAATTAAATTCTATTCTAAATAATCCTAAAGTAGACCCTGGTTTAAAGAATTATATTGCATCTAAAGCTTATGGTAGCTTATATAAGATAGCACAAGGAACAACTTGGAAATATAATAATGCCTTTACTGATACTAAGACTGGTAAAAGCGTTGATCTTAAAGTTACAGTACAAGGATTAGGACTAGATTACAGTGGAAGATATGGTCTACCTCCAATGATTATGGTTGGAGAGAAGTATATTGGTTCTGACGTAGCTGGAATTGGTGCTGTTAAATATGGACTTACATTCTTAGAACATGGTACTAATACACCAATTAATATAACTAGTCTAATTGGTGTAGGTGACGTTGATGCTAAACAATCAGTTGCTGTTTATAATGCTGTTAGTGCTTTGCGTGGTTCTGAGAATAAAGATTATAGTGGAAATGGTTATCTTGGATCTATTAATACAAATGGTGTTGATGACTTCTCTGAAGGTAAGAATACACAGTATCAATCATGGTTCTTAGTACCTAACTCAAGCGCTGTTTCATATGTATTCAGTGCTGCTGATCCTGCTTGGGGAAATGACGCTCCTGATGGTTCAGGATTTATGGGCTTCTATCATCAGAATTTAGGTGGCATTCCATTACCTATTAAAAGTACACCACCAACACCGCCAACAGTCCACTATCATCATACGAACGTTGCTTTGG
>NZ_AYYT01000042.1 GCF_001435955.1 Ligilactobacillus salivarius DSM 20555 = ATCC 11741
CCAGTCTAAAGACATGGGGCTTGTGAGTGTTCAAGCCTTTCGGCTCTACTAACACACTCTTCCGTGGGTAAAATACAGCATAAATATCCAAAAAAAGATACTTACGTCTTACACATCAATTTACCACAGCACTTTGTATACAATAATATACGGGTGGCGCGAGCTGCCAAACGCACCCTTTACTTAGCTTTAGCTAAGTTTTTTGGTTTTTCTAACTTGTCTAATCCTTTAGCTAGAATATTTTTAGCTGCATTCCAATCTCTAATATGGTGTTCATGACAATTAGGACAAGTCCATTCTCTATCCTTGAGATTCAACTTATCAGTTCCATTTGTTCCCATTATAAAGCCACAAGCATAACAAGTCTGTGTTGTATTTTTAGAATTAACTGATATAACTGTTCTGTTATACAAATTAGCTTTATAATCCAATTTCTGTAAAAAGCTTCTCCAGCCTACATCGGATATAGACATAGCTAAAGCGTGATTCTTGAGCATATTTTTACTTCTCAAATTTTCTACTACCACCAAATCGTGGTTATTGATAAGTGCAGTAGTAACATGATTCAAAAAGTTATTACGTTGATTGCGCACTCTGTCATGGAGCTTAGCTACTAAAACTCTTTGTTTTTGGTAATTTTTACTATCACGTAAAGAACGTTTTTCTTTTTTAGCTCTTCTTTGCCTTCTAGATAATACTTTTTGAGCTTTAGCTATTTTACCCTTAATAGTACGGTAATAACGCGGATTAGCTACCACTTTACCAAAACTATCGGTCAAAAAATTCTCTGTATTCAAATCAACACCAACTTGAGAATTAGTTTTAGCTAATTTCTTTACAAATGGTGTATCAGAGCCTAATTGCATTGATACGAAATATCTATCAGCTGTATCTTTAGAGATAGTAACAGTACCGATTCTAATATCATCTTTATTGTCAATAATACGACGGTGAGAACCAGATACTCTTAATCTACCTAATTTAGGCAAACTAATATGATTCTTATCAAGAAATTTTACGCTAGCAGAATAAACGTCCATTTTAGCATCTTTACCATATTGAGCATTAGTTTGATAACTCAAACGGTAACTCTTTTTATGGAACTTAGGTGTACCAGATGAATGTACTTTTCTAAACATCTTCCATGCTTTTTGATAATTTTGAATAGCGTTAGCTTTAGCTAAACTATCAATATTCTTATCTTGCATGTACTGATAATGATTAGATAAATTTCTAGCGTTTTTACGACTTTTTAATTCTTTAATACGTTCCTTAACAATATCAATAGGTAACTTAACTTGTTTCAACTTATATAATTCTTGGTCAATAGCAACCATTTTATTATAAACAGTTCTAGCAATGTTACCATTGATTTTAATAATCTTCTTTTGGTTAGTGCTTGGATAAATGCGCATTTTCAATCCATAATGATACTCTAAATCACTCATCTTCTTCATTGTATTTCACCTCCTTTAAGTTTATACTATAATTATAA
>NZ_AYYT01000043.1 GCF_001435955.1 Ligilactobacillus salivarius DSM 20555 = ATCC 11741
CATGTCTTTAGACTGGGGTAGTTGACATAATTTTTATGGTTATTTATCATAAATTTCGAGTAAAAAAATCTTAAAATTGTATATAAAATATGGTAAAATCAATATTATCAATGAATAGTGTAGATGATTTGATTATCGGTGCGAAGTTTTATTTTATATTTACATAAGTTGTAAATTAATTTAGATGATGATTTATTGGGCTACCGAGAACTTGAAAATGCAAACATTTTAGGTTAGGGTCTTTAATGTTTAGAATTATTTTGTTAAAATTGTCATATGAGTTCATATGGGCCACTTCCAATCTTTATTTAGTCATTTTGATTGTAAGCCTATATGGGCTTTTTTTGTAGATTTTTTAATAAAACTTCTAATTTTAAGCAAAAAAAAGCTGTAGGTAAGAAGCTTACCCACAGAATTTGGTACAGAACCATTATTTTTAGTTTATCGCCACCGTCTTAAGCGGTCGCTACTAGAGTCAGGAATTGTAGTTCCTGGCTCTTTTCATATACATTATAACACAAAATAGTTTACAAAAACCATTAACTTTTTATGCTGTAATTTATGAAAAGTAAGATTATTTCCATGATATAATACTTTTGGCGAAAGTTATAAGACGGTGGTGAAGTTCCTTGTGAAAGGATGTGGTGCTTATGTACCATTTAATTTTGATCCTAAAAGAAAGGAGGATTCACCCGCCTATGATGCTCATAGTTCATTGGTTGAGCGAAATAGGTGCAATTCTTTGGGCATTAACTGGTGTAATGATAGTTTTGGCTAAATTAATTTCAGCTATTACTCATTGCGAATGTAAACTAGTTACCATGTTAGATTTAGCTTTTAAAGTTAAGAAAGCGTGGAAGAAGCTCAAAGATGACAAAAGAAAAAACCGTCAGTAACTTTTGGCGAAGGACTGAAGGTTTTAAAATATAGTATTTAGTTTATCGCCACCGTCTTAAGCGGTCGCCACTAGGGTCAGGAATTCCAGTTCCTGACTCTTTTC
>NZ_AYYT01000044.1 GCF_001435955.1 Ligilactobacillus salivarius DSM 20555 = ATCC 11741
AAAGTTCTAGTGAATCTACAAGTAGTGTTCAGCCTAGTGTAAAATATCCAGCGTTACAAAAATATGCTGGAAAAACTTATTATGCAGTAGATAGAGATAGTGCAGAAGTTCCTGATATGTTTCCAACTTCTTTTACTATTACTTCTGATACCGAAGCAATTACTGTTGATGGAAAACAAGAATTAATAAGAAATGTTACAAGTGATAGTGGTTTTATTGCATTGACTGGAGAAATGGGGCATAGCATGGGTACCGGTCTTAGTTTTGAATTTAGACCTTTAGGAGGCAGTGATAGTGATGCAGTAGAGGTGCTTAATCAAGGTCAACGTTTAGCTTATAGTACTACCATGCCTGAGTAAGGAGTGATATTTTATGAAAAAAGTTAGCTCAATTATAACTATTTTTGTGATAGTCATAATCGCTTCTTTAATTGTTTGGAAAGTAGGTACACCAAATTTAATCAATAAAAATAAGGAAAATACAACTGAGAAGGTATCTAAGAAAGTAGAAAAAGAATCAAAGAAAACAAAAAAGAAAGAAACTAGTAAGGCTAAATCATCTTCTAGTACTGAAACAA
>NZ_AYYT01000045.1 GCF_001435955.1 Ligilactobacillus salivarius DSM 20555 = ATCC 11741
CGCAGGTTCGAATCCTGTCTTCCCGATAAATGAATAATTCATTTAGTGATCGCGGTGTAGCTCAGCTGGCTAGAGCGTCCGGTTCATACCCGGGAGGTCGAGGGTTCGATCCCCCCCGCCGCGATATTCATACAGCACTTGGACCTTTAGCTCAGTTGGTTAGAGCAGACGGCTCATAACCGTCCGGTCGTAGGTTCGAGTCCTACAAGGTCCATTGTGATTTCTTGTTAAAAATTGCAAGTATGATTTATTATGGAGGATTACCCAAGTCTGGCTGAAGGGAACGGTCTTGAAAACCGTCAGGTGGGTCAAACCACGCAAGAGTTCGAATCTCTTATCCTCCTTTTTTAATATCGCGGGATGGAGCAGTCTGGTAGCTCGTCGGGCTCATAACCCGAAGGTCGTAGGTTCAAATCCTGCTCCCGCAATTATGGTCCTATGGTGTAGGGGTTATCACGCCTGCCTGTCACGCAGGAGATCGCCGGTTCAAATCCGGCT
>NZ_AYYT01000046.1 GCF_001435955.1 Ligilactobacillus salivarius DSM 20555 = ATCC 11741
AAGGAGACTATACAATGACTAATAAAATAAAAGACGCAATATACACAAAACGTTATGTGTATAATTTACATTTTCACTTAATTTGGTGTACAAAATACAGAAATAAGACTTTTACAAATGAAAAGTTATCTAACGAAATGAAAGATATTCTACAAAGAGTAGCTGACGACAATGAAATAGTCATTGAAAAAATGGAAGTAATGCCAGACCATGTACATATGCTTATTTCATTTCCACCGAGAAAATCAGCAGTAGACGTAATCAAAGCACTAAAAGGCAGAAGTGCATTCCTATTCTTACAAACACATCCAGAAATTAGACAAAAACAATATTAGAGCGGTCATTTATGGTCTTCTAGCTATTATCTAGGCTCTCTAGGTAACATGAGTAAAGATGTTGTTGAGAGATATATTAACGACCAAAAATATAATGCATATAAAAAATAGGACTCTACGAGTCCTAGGCTTAGGCTATCCATCCCCTCACTAAAGTAAGG
>NZ_AYYT01000047.1 GCF_001435955.1 Ligilactobacillus salivarius DSM 20555 = ATCC 11741
ATCACGTACTTCACGGTACCACTCACCAGTATTTTGGTCTTGATATTTATAAGGTCTACGTGCCATTTGAGTTTTGACAGTTTTATAGCGTGCAATAACAGTTCTAATTACAGATTGAGCCATTTGTGATTTAAGACTAAATAGATTGCGCAACTTAGTATATAGTTCTTTATTTAATCTACTTTGTTTCATATCAAAATCATGATTAAAAATGTATTCAGATACATAATTACATGCTTGACGGTATTGTTCCATTGTTTTAGAAAAACTCCAAGCTATTTCAGAGTTAGAAATCTTTAGTTTAGTCTTGATTGTAACTTGCATTTCCATTAGGTTCACCTCACTTTCTTCACTAACTATTATAACATAAATAGTTAGTGAAATATACCAAAGAGGAGGCAAGGGTAAAAAAGCAAGCTCTAACGAGCTTACAAGTGAGGGCTATCCCTCCAGTGGTTAAAACCACTGGTATCTCGCCCACTATGTCAATGAA
>NZ_AYYT01000048.1 GCF_001435955.1 Ligilactobacillus salivarius DSM 20555 = ATCC 11741
CTAGAAAATAAGTATTCTTTACCAAAGGATACCTTAAAAAAATGGTGGACTGTATACAATTTAAAAGGACCCGAAGGGTTGAAATTACGACATTTCAAACGTAAATTTACTGTTGATTTTAAACTTCGTGTGATAAACTACTACCTAAATAATGATGTTTCAATGTCCAAAGTGGCGGCTTCCCATAATCTTTTGTGTTCACAGATATCTATCTGGTTGAAGTTGTTTATGGAAGGTGGATCTGAGGCCTTGAAACCCAAGAAGAAAGGTAGGCCAAGTAAGATGTCAAAAATGACAAAGAAGGATGCACGTAAAATTTTAAAAAAGGAAAGTGATGAAATTGCGGCACTAAAGAGTGAATTACGTCAAGTCAAAATGGAGCGTGATATCTTAAAAAAATCGTTGACCCTGTTCGGACCCTCAAAGCCAAGGAGAAAACAATAATTGTGGATCAGATCAGGGT
>NZ_AYYT01000049.1 GCF_001435955.1 Ligilactobacillus salivarius DSM 20555 = ATCC 11741
CCGTAAGGTCGTGAGTTACAAGCCCCACGTCTTTAGACTGGGGCAGTTGACAATATGTGGAACCAAAATCTACTAAGGTTAATTATTCTAATGAACAAATCAGCGCGATGCATCTTTGCTTTGAAGTTGATGATATTGAAGCAGCAGTTGCTAGAATGAAAGAAATTGGCATTGAACCAGAAGGAGAACCAATTTATTTTGAAGAATCAGATGGATTAAAAGCAGGTTTTGGGACAGGGGTAGTTTATTTTAAAGACCCAGATGGAACAAATTTAGAATTAATTGCACCTAAAGGACCATTTAAGAGAGAAGGATAAAGAAAAAAGTTTTACAGTTACTTAAGATGGTAGCTGTAAAACTTTTTTAATATATTCTGATATAATAAAAACAGGAAGAATAATAAAATTCTTCCTGCTATATAATCTCTGATGGGTGGTCAGGGGATCGA
>NZ_AYYT01000005.1 GCF_001435955.1 Ligilactobacillus salivarius DSM 20555 = ATCC 11741
TCGCAATCATGAAAAACATGAATATCACTGTGATAATTGTAGTTATCGTTCTAACGATGACCGTATCGGTGCCATGAATATCCAATTACTTGGAACTCAGTATATTAGCGGACAAGAACAACCTAAATTTGAACTAACAACTAATGCGTAAACGTGTTAGTTAAGTGGGTGCTGTCAACCACCCAATGACGTAGCCACGTATAGTGTGGGAGCAACGAAGTTGCGTTATTACCACTGACCGTAAGGTCGTGAGTTACAAGCCTCAGTCTTTAGACTGGGGCAGTTGACTTTTGGTTCTTAATAAAGATAGACTTATTTTTGGTTCTTAATAAAGATAGACTTATAATAGTAGTATAAGGAAAATTTAGCATGAAAATAGGGGATTTGTGCTAAAATAGTTAAAGTGATTATTATTAAGGACGTGAACTAATTGAGTAATGAAGAACTATTAATTTTTCATTTGCAAGTTGCACGTAAAAAGCCAGAAAATATTAAACATCCTGAAGGTTACTGTCCTTTCTGTGATAGAGAGAATTTGACTAATATATTAGATAAGGATGGAGATTGCATCTGGCTTGTAAATAAGTTTCGTACACTTCAAGATACAATGCAGACGATCATTATTGAATCTAAAGACCATCTTGGAGATCAAAGTAGTTACAGTCAACTTGAAAATCGGAAAATTATAAAATATGCTTTAGAATGTTGGCAAAAGATGATTAATCAAAATAAGTATAAGAGTGTTTTGCTATATAAGAATTTTGGACCACGATCTGGTGGTAGTTTAAGGCATCCGCATTTTCAAATTGTAGGATTAGATAAAAAGGATGGATATGCTAATATTTCATCGAAAAACTTCCAGGGAGTAGATGTCGTTTCTAAAAATAATGTTCAACTTAACATTTCTCGCTATCCTTTAAAGGGATTTGTTGAGTTTAATGTTCAAATGTCACAAGATGGTGATGTTGCAACTTTTGCTGATTATATTCAATCAACTGTTAAATTTATTTTGAGCGATGACTTTTATCATGGACACTATGACTCCTATAATTTATTTTTCTATAATATAGATCAAAAAATCGAGTGTAAGATAATGCCACGTTATGTAGCTAGTCCATATTTCATAGGTTACCAAATTTCTCAGGTTAATAATGAGGAAAGCCTTATGCAAATTGCAGAAGCATTACAAAAAAGAATTTTAGCAGAGTAGGTGATTAAATGGGTGAAAGAATTGCCGTCTTTTCAGATGTGCATGGGAATACGACTGCATTAGAGGCAGTTTATCAAGATTCAATCAAACAAAAAGTTGATAAGTACTGGTTTTTAGGTGATTTATTTTCTCCTGGACCAGGTGCTCAGGACTTATGGGATTTATTTAAACAAATAAAACCTGAAATATGTATTCGTGGAAATTGGGATAATTTGTTTTTAAATGCTCTCAGAGGAGTAGTTGATACTGATAGGACAAGTTTAGTTTATATCTCTAAATTGGCACAAACATTGTCTAAAAGGTTAGACGCTAATGAAGTAACGTCTACTATAAAAAAATGGCCTATAAGGGAAGAAACAAGGGTTAGAGATATTAGGGTAGGATTGACACACAATTTACCTGATTTAAATTACGGACAGGCTTTGTATCCTACTGAGAAACAGCGCAATTTCAATGAATTGTTTGATGGAAATCAAAATCTTGATTTAGCTATTTATGCCCATGTTCATCACCCACTAATGAGATATAGTAGCGATGAGCAATTCGTTTTAAATCCTGGATCTGTAGGGCAGCCGTTTTTTGCATGGGATAAATTTCAAAAAGATATGCGTGCTGAATATTTGATTTTAGAAATTGATGAACATGGAATTCAAGAAACGAACTTTAGGAAAGTCTATTATGATAGAGATTTAGAATATAAGCGGGCTGAACTAGCTAATTTACCTTATTTAGACATTTATAAGTTACAACTTGTGACAGGAAAAGTACATACACATGATCATGAATTGATGAAGAAAATTAATGATGAACGTGGTTACTTAAATGATGTAATAAAATTTAATGAAAAGGTACGAAAAAAAGGATAAAGAAAAAAGCAAGTAAATCTGACTAGAGCCAGAATTTACTTGCTTTCGTTATATTATGGTCTTATTTTAGTACCAACCATGTGATTGCCAGAATTGTTGAGCAGCAACCCATGAACCATAACGTGATGTTACGTATTGGTTAGCAACTCTTTCTTGGTTAGCAGCAGAGTAGTCACCATTTAAATATGATGCAGATAATTGATACTTACCAATGTATTGACCATTAGTAGCTGTATAACTACCACCAGATTCCTTATTAGCGATCCATGCTTTAGCAGCTTCTTCACTTGAGCTACCTGTAGCTTGGTAGTTGTAACCAGAGTTAGTAGTAGCTTGAGTATTAGCATTAGCGTTGTAGCTATAGTTATTATTGTTATTGTAGCTATAGCTAGGTGTTGTAGCTGCTTGGTAATTATAGTTATAAGTTTGAGCTGGTAATTGGTAGTTATTTGTTGTAGCACTTGTTGTAGTTGCATTATCGGAAGCTGTTGCTTGACCATTTTCACCTACTTCAAGTGTTTGACCAGCATAAATTAAGTTTACGTTTGCTAAGTTATTTAATTGTTGGATACTATCAACTGTTGTATTGTGCTCTTGAGCAATCTTAGAAACTGTGTCACCAGGTTGTACGGTAACTTGGTCCGCATTTGCTGCAATAGTTCCAACTGCGAGTAAACCTGCTGCGGCTGTAACTGA
Source organism: Ligilactobacillus salivarius DSM 20555 = ATCC 11741 (assembly GCF_001435955.1). Classification (GTDB taxonomy): domain Bacteria; phylum Bacillota; class Bacilli; order Lactobacillales; family Lactobacillaceae; genus Ligilactobacillus; species Ligilactobacillus salivarius. The sequence continues at coordinate 2,773 of NZ_AYYT01000005.1, forward strand.
CAATAAAGCTTTGTTGAATTTCATATAAAAAATATTCACTCCTGTAAATTAAATCTATTATTTGTGTATCTACTTAATTCGCCTGTTATGCGAATCAACGGTTAGAAGTATACGGAAAGAATATAACAGTGAAATTCCAGAAAGGTTACTAAAATCAGCTTTAATGTAATAATTATTACAGTTTGTAGTATTCAGAAACATAAAATCGTCATTTTTTAATAAGAACATTGCTATAATAGCAATTCAAGAGTGGAAATTATATGACAAAAATCGGCTTTTTTTGTCAAGCATTTTGTTTATTAGAAAATATTTAATGATAAAAAGTAGGAATTTTTGCTAATTTTCTTTGAAAAACGCTAGAATTTGGACAAAATACCATTTTTTGTAAAATTACTGTTATTTTGAAACAAAAAATGGAAGGGCTTTCCCTTGTTTTTTTACCCTTAAAAATAAAATAACATTTTACTTTTAACTAAGAAAAGAAGATAATACATTGCAATTATTATTAAAATAGATTTTTTTCGTAAGTTTTAAAATAAAAGCTCCCATAATTAGACGACAAGTTTTAACTAGGGAGACTTCAGATAGAAATTTTTATAATAAAAAAGCAAGGACGAATCCTTGCTAAAGTTACTTATCATGTTCTAGTTTACCAGTCCAACTATTTAAGCCACCTTTAACATTGATGGCTTTATATCCTTTGTTACGCAAAATCTTAGTAGCTTCTTCACTACGTTTACCAGATTGACTGATAAGATATATTCTATTTTTCTTACTATTAGAATAGCTATCAATTTGAACCAAAGGATAATTTCTAACATTAGGTAGATGTGCAGTGTGGAATTCGGGTGGAGTCCGTACATCTAAAACTGTTATCGGAGTCTTTTTAGCTAATAATTCAGCTAATTTATCAGTTGTAATAGTAGGAGTCTTACTAAAAAAATTAGTAAAAAACATTTTTAATCACCTTTATAATTTGTATATCTAATAGACAATTTTAAGTTAAAATTGCAAAGAATACAATAAAAAAATAGGAAGATAAAAACTTCCTATATATAGTAATTATATTAATACCAGTTATTTGCTTCCCAATGAGCTTTAGCAGCAGTCCATGAACCATAACGAGAAGCTACATATTCATTAGCAACTTTTTCTTGGTTTTCGGCAGAATAGTCACCATTCAAGTAAGTTGCAGTTAATTGATACTTACCATAGTAGATACCATTCTTAGCTGTGTAACTACCACCAGATTCCTTATTAGCAATCCATTCTCTAGCAGCATCTTCATCGCTAGAAGTAGAGCTAGTAGTAGTATTTTGAGTAGCTGTTGTAGTAGCAGCAGGTGTAGTACTTGCTGAAGAATAGTTAGAGTTAGTATTAGCTACAGTATTATTTACAGAACTAGTAGTATCTGTCCAAGTTGTAGTAGGAGCTTCAGCAGGTGTATTTTCTACATATGTTGTAGTAGCAGGTGCTTGAACTTCTGCTTGTGCTTGAGTTGTTGTAGTTTTTGTTTCTACAGGAGCTGCTGTTTGATCAGTAGTATTTGTGGAAACTGCATCATTTGTTGTAGTAGCTGCTTGATCAGTATTTGTAGCATCAACTTGTGCTTCAGAAGTTGTAGTATCGCTAGCAACATTAGTTTGAGCATCTTGAGTAGTTGTATCTTCAGGAGTAGCTGTTTGGTCAACAGTAGTTGTAGTATCTTGAACTTGATCTGTTGTAGCAGGCACATTATTTTGAGCAGCACTATAATCAGTTTGAGTATAGTTAGCTTGTGCATCTGTATTTTGAGCGTAATTTTGTTGGTATTGGGATGCAGTTTGATATGTAGTTGTAGTATAACTACCATCGCCCATTTCAAGAGTTTGACCAACAAAGATCAAATCAACATTTTCAAGGTTATTTAATTGTTGTACGTTATCAACGGTAGTAGCATGGTCTAAAGCAAGTTGAGAAACAGTATCACCGGATTTTACAGTGATTTTGTCAGCTTTAGCACCATTAGCAGCTGCACCAGTTGCGATAATACCAGTAGCGGCAGTTAAGGATAATAAAGTCTTGTTTAATTTCATATACTAAGTTCACTCCAAATTAAATAGATTTTCTGTCTATACTTATATAGTATAACTAAAAATCGTTTACATTAAAATAGTAAAAATATTACTAAGTTATTAATTTTTTGTAATCTTAGCTTTTTTTAATTATTTTTTTGAAAGGGGAGAAGAAATAATAAAGTTGGGTAAAGGTTGATAAATAGCTAATAGTAAGTAGAAATTTATTTTAGATAAAGTATTGTAATTTACTGATGCTTAGTGTAGTATTAATGACATATTAATTAATAGAAAAGAAGTGATTAGATTGGATTTAATTATTCCAAAGGATTATGATCCTAAATTATCAATCCGCGAAACCCAAGAAGCAATTCGTTATATTCGCGAAACATTCCAAGATGAATTTGGCAAGGAAATGGGCTTAAATCGTGTTTCAGCTCCAATGTATGTCGAAAAGAGTTCAGGGATTAATGATAATTTGAATGGATATGAAAAACCAGTATCTTTTACTATGAAAGATATGCCTGGCGAAACCATCGAAGTTGTCCATTCTTTGGCTAAATGGAAACGTATGGCCTTAAAGAAATATGGCTTCGGCTTACATGAAGGTTTATATACTAATATGAACGCTATTCGCAAGGATGAAGATTTGGATAATTTCCATTCTAGTTATGTTGATCAATGGGATTGGGAAAAAGTCATTTCCAAAGATGAACGCAATGAAAAAACATTAAAAGAAACAGTTGAATTAATCTTTAAAGTTGTCAAGCATATGGAACACGAAGTATGGTACAAATTCCCTAATGCTGTTTACCATTTGCCTGATAAGATTCATTTTATAACTTCACAAGAATTGGAAGACAAATATCCAGAGTTAGAAGATGCTAAAGATCGTGAAAATGCCATCTGTAAAGAACTAGGTTGTGTCTTTGTGATGCAAATTGGTGATGTTCTAAAGAGTGGTAAGCGTCATGATGGTAGAGCTCCTGACTATGATGATTGGAAATTAAATGGTGACATCTTATTCTGGTATGAACCATTACAATGTGCTTTAGAATTATCAAGTATGGGTATTCGTGTTGATGAAGATTCTATGGTGGAACAGTTGAAGAAGACAGGCGATGAAGATCGTTTGAAATTACAATATCATAAGATGATTTTGAACAAAGAATTACCATACACAATTGGTGGAGGAATTGGACAATCTCGCTTATGTATGTTACTTCTAGGTAAAGCACATGTTGGGGAAGTACAAGCAAGTATTTGGCCAGATGAAATGCTTAAAAAATGTGAAGAAAATGGTATTCATATTTTGTAGTATCAAGTGATGATTATCATTAGATATAAATAATGTATGTAATTTTAAATATGATACTAAATATTTTATTAAAAGTACTAGTAATTAAATGATTACTAGTATTTTTTTGTGTATTTAAGTAAACCATCTAAATTAATTAAAATTATATTGAAAACATTTTCAAACAAAAATGGTATAAAATATTGAAAACAATTAATAAAAAGGCTAAAATAACATTGTAAAGAATTATTTAAGATTAGTGGTATACTGATTTTTTTAAAATTTGAATGGAGGTTTATCGTTATGAGTATTTTAAGTTTGGCTCGTTTCCAATTTGCCATGACGACCATATTCCATTTCTTCTTCGTTCCATTTTCAATCGGAATGGTTTTTATGGTTGCGTTGATGGAAACATGCTATGTTCGTACAAAGAACGAAGCTTATAAGAAAATGACAAAGTTCTGGGGGAATATTTTCTTGTTGAGTTTCGCTGTTGGTGTTGTAACCGGGCTTATTCAAGAGTTCCAATTTGGTATGAACTGGTCAGATTACTCTAGATTCATGGGGGATATCTTTGGTGCTCCACTTGCTATGGAAGCTTTACTATCTTTCTTCATTGAATCTACATTTATTGGTTTATGGATGTTTACTTGGGATAGAGTGAAACCAGGTTTGCACTTATTCTTTGTTTGGATGGTTGTAATTGGTACAATGACATCTGCTCTTTGGATTTTGACTGCTAACTCATTTATGCAACATCCAGTAGGTTACACAATCCGTAATGGACGTGCTGAAATGACAAGTTTTTCTGCTCTATTAAGAAACCCACAAGTTTGGTATGAATGGGGACACGTTATTTCTGGTGCTATCATGATGGGTGGTGTAGTTGTAGCTGGTATGGCTGCATTTAGACTTTTGAAGAGAAAGTCTCTATCTGAAGTAAGTAAGGATATTTTCAAACGTTCAATGCGTTTAGGTATGATTGTAAGTTTACTAGGTTCCTTATCTGTAATGGGTGTAGGTGACCTTCAAATGAAAGACTTACTTCACACACAACCAATGAAATTTAGCGCAATGGAAGCATTGTACAAAGATACTGGTAAATCAGCAGGTTGGACAGTTGTCGGAATTGCTGATACCAAGAATCATAAGACAAATTATACAATTGAAATTCCAGGTATGTTGAGTGTTCTTTCCTATGGTAAGACAACTGGTTCAGTTAAAGGTATGGACACAATCAACAAAGAATTACAAGCAAAATACGGAACTAAGAATAATTACTACGTTCCAGTTAACACATTATTCTGGAGTTTCCGTGTAATGGCAGGTTTTGGTGCTTTAACATTCCTTGTATCTGCTTTAGGATTGTTCTTCACACGTAAGAAGAAGGCAAGCTTATTTAATACAAATTGGATGTTGTGGGTTGTAGCTTTAATGACATTTACACCATTCTTGGCAAATACATGTGGTTGGTTAATTACAGAATTAGGTCGTTACCCATGGACTGTATATGGATTGTTTACAATCGCACAAAGTGTATCACCAAGTGTTTCTGCAACATCATTATTGATTTCAAACATCTTATACTTTACAATCTTCACAGTTCTAGCTATTGTAATGGTTGGCTTTGTAGTTAAGGAACTTCGTAAAGGTCCTGACGAAGCTAGTGAACCTGAATTTGCAAAACATGGTTTAGATCCTTTTGACAAGGAGGCGTTTTAGATGACTGCTTTACAATTTTTATGGTTTATTTTAATTGGGGTACTATTTGCAGGTTTCTTCTTCCTTGATGGATTTGATTATGGTGTAGGGATGGCAACTAAGACTTTGGCACAAAATGATGCTGAAAGAACTCAATTAATTAGAACAATCGGTCCAGTTTGGGACGGAAATGAAGTTTGGCTCATCACTGCTGGTGGCGCAATGTTTGCATCTTTCCCTTACTGGTATGCATCCTTATTCTCAGGATACTACTTAATTTTATTAATTATCCTATTAGGTTTAATTATTCGTGGAGTATCATTTGAATTTAGACATCATGCTGAAGGTGCTAAGAAGAGAACATGGGATTGGACTTTAGCAATCGGTAGTTTCATCGTACCATTCTTCTTTGGTATTTTATTCATCAGTATGGTTCAAGGCATGCCAATTGATGCTAATGGTAATATGCATGCTGGTTTCTTTGATTACATCAATGTCTTTTCAGTTGTTGGTGGTGTAGCTTTAACTTTATTAGTTTACTTACATGGTTTGAACTACATTGCATTGAAGACAGAAGGTGCTATCAGAGATAGAGCTAAGAACTATGCTCAATTCTTATATTGGGTACTATATGTAGGTTTGGTTGTATTTGCACTATTGTTAATTTTCCAAACAGACTTCTTGAAAGTACATCCAATTAGCACATTAGCTATTTTAGTTGTAATTGTACTTTTAACTGTTTTAGCACATGTATCAGTATTTAAAGGTAAGGAAATTAATTCTTTCATTTATAGTGGATTGACTTTAGTAGCTTTAGTAGCATTACTATTCTCAGGTTTATTCCCACGTTTGATGATTTCCTCTATCAGTGCTAAATACAATTTAGTAATTTCGACAGCATCTTCAACACCTTATACTTTGAAGATCATGACAATTGCAACATTCTGTCTTTTACCTTTTGTATTGGCATACACAATTTGGGCATACTATATCTTCAGAAGAAGAATTAAAATGCCTACTATAACGGAGGGTGAATAATGTTTGATAAGGGTTTATTAACCCTGACAGACATTAAAAAAACTATGAGAGGGCTTGTAGGACTTTATATCCTACAAGCTTTTCTTATAGTTGGTCAAGCTGTCAGTCTAGGGTTAGTGATTACACATTTATGGAATGGAAAACCGCTTAAGGAACAATTTATCTATATTATTGGTTTTATGATTTCTTTTGCCGGAAGAGAAGGACTACAGTGGTGGAGCAATCGCTGGTTAGACGATTATGCACGTGTGGAAGCAAAAAAATTACGTAAAACTTTATTAGAAAAAGTCTTCATTTTAGGACCAGAATTGGTACAGAAACAAGGAACTGGACACATGGTCACTTTGACTTTAGATGGTATTTCTGAAGTTGAAGATTATATTCAACTAACACTTAGCAAAATGATTAGTATGATGATTGTGCCAATTGTAGTTTTAGCGATGGCCTTTTATCTGGATTGGGTATCAGGAGTAATCTTATTCTTCATCTATCCTTTAATTGTATTGTTTATGATTATTTTAGGATATGCAGCTAAGGCTAAGGCAGATAAACAATTTGTTTCTTTTCAACGTTTATCCAATCACTTTATTGATTCTTTACGAGGAATTGATACATTAAAATACTTTGGTTTAAGTAAACGATACGCCAACAGTATTTATAAGACAAGTGAACGCTTTAGAAAGACTACAATGAGTGTATTACGCGTTGCAATTCTTTCAACATTTGCGTTAGACTTTTTTACAACTTTATCAATCGCGGTAGTAGCTGTATTTTTGGGATTACGTTTGATCAATGGTGAAATTACATTATTTCCAGCTTTAACAGTATTGATTTTATCGCCGGAATACTTCTTACCAATTAGAGCATTTGCTAACGATTATCATGCAACTTTAAATGGGAAAAATTCTTTCCACTCAATTCAAGAAATTATCAATAGTGCTGAAGTCAAAGAAAGTAAGTTAGAGCTTCATCAATGGCAACCTACAGATAGTTTGAAACTAGATAATATTGAGTTTGCTTATGATGATAATGCAGAGCCAGTTAAGTTTAATACAGAGTTTACAGGCTATCAAAAAGTTGGAATTATTGGAATGAGTGGGGCTGGTAAGACAACTCTAATTAATTTGTTAAGTGGCTTTTTACCTTTGAAAAATGGAAAATTTGAAATTCAAGGTAAAGAAACCACTGATTTAAATGAAGATGCATGGCGAAACCAAATTATCTATATTCCACAAAGCCCATATATCTTTGATAATACTTTGCGTTACAATATTGCTTTCCATACACCTGATGCTAGCGATGAAGAAATTATTGAAGCAATTAAAGCAGTAGGATTGGAAGATTTATTAGAAGAACTTCCAGATAAACTTGATACATTAATTGGTAATGGTCAAAGAACTTTAAGTGGTGGACAAGCTCAACGAATTGCTTTAGCTAGAGCATTTTTAGATAAGCAAAGAAAAGTATTGATTTTTGATGAACCAACAGCTCACTTAGATATTGAGACTGAATTGGAATTAAAGGAAAGAATGTTACCTTTAATGAAGGATAGATTGGTAATTTTTGCTACACATCGTCTACATTGGATGAAAGATATGGATAAAATCGTCGTCTTAAAGGATGGAAAAATTGCCGAAGAAGGACAATATGATGAATTGTTAGCTCATCAAGCATATTTCTATGAATTATTAAATCGAGCAAAAGGTGGTGAAAAGAATGTTTAAGAAAATTCCATTATTACAAGAATTGAAAAAAGATACTTGGGTTAAGCCTTTCTTGAAAAAATACAAGAAAACTTTGGTACTAGCAATTTTCTTAGGAATTTTAACATTCTTTTGTGCAGGAGCCTTGATGTTTAATTCTGGTTATCTAATTAGTCGTTCAGCTACACGTCCAGAAAATATTTTGCTAGTTTATGTTCCAATTGTTTTGACACGTGCATTTGGTGTAGGTAGACCGGTATTCCATTATCTTGAAAGATTAACAAGTCATAACTGGGTTTTTAAAATGACTTCTGATTTACGTGTTAAGTTATACAAAGCTTTGGAAAAAGATGCTGTATTTTTTAAGAGTAAGTATCAATTAGGCGATGTCTTGGGATTGTTATCAGAAGATATTAATCACATCCAAAATTTGTATCTAAGAACTATTTTCCCAACCTTTGTTGCATGGGGACTTTATGTATTTATTGTAATTGGAGTCGGTATTTTTTCAATTTGGATGGGACTTTTGATGTTATTAATGATAGGCATTATGTTAGTAGCATTCCCAATCTGGTCAGTTATCGTAAATGGTGCTAGACAAGAATATGAAAAGAAAATAAAGAATGAATTATACCTAGACTTAACTGATAATATTGTTGGGATTACAGATTGGATTTTTGCTCAACGTGGTCGTGATTATGTTAAGCTACATGAACAAAATGAGGAAAAATTGATAGATGTTCAAGAAAAACTACATCATTTTGATCAAATCAGAGATTATCTCTTACAGTTAGTGTTTATGTTGGTAGTTGTGAGTCTTATTTTATGGGGCGGTACATACCTAGGTGGCAGTAATGGAGTATATACAGGTCTAGCTAACTGGATTGCTGCTTTTGTTTTGTGTCTTTTCCCTGTGGTTGATGCATTTGCAGTAATTCCAGCTGCTTCACAAGAAACTAATGTATATAAGGATTCTTTAGTTAGATTAAATAGACTACAAGATAATTCATTTGAAGAAGAAAAATCAGAAATTAAATTAATTGCACCTTATGATATTAAATTAGATAATGTGCATTTTAGATATGAAAATGGTAGTCGTGAAATCCTTAAGGGTATTAACTTAGATATATCTTCTGGCGATAAGTTAGCAATTTTAGGTCGAAGTGGTTCAGGTAAAAGTACGTTAGCTAACTTGATTAGAGGGGATAGAGTTGCTACTGAAGGTACGATTACTATAAATGATATTGACGTAAGCAAAGTTGGCGATCAAATTTCCAATTATATTGGAGTAATACATCAGACTCCATATTTATTTAATACTACTATTTTAAATAATCTTAGAATCGGAAATGAAGAGGCTACTATCGAGCAAGTATGGCAAGTGCTGGAACGTGTAGGCTTGAAAGATATGGTTAAAGCTTTACCACAAGGGCTGGAAACAATGGTGGACGAAGCCGGAATGCGTTTTTCTGGTGGTGAAAGACATCGAATGGCATTGGCAAGAATTTTGTTAAAAGATGCTCCAATTATCATTTTAGATGAACCAACTGTGGGCTTAGATCCATTAACTGAACAAGAAGTAATTTCAATTTTTAATCGTGAATTGAAAGATAAAACTTTAATTTGGATAACTCATCACTTACAAGGTGTTGAAGCAATGGATCAAGTTATCTTTATTGAAGATGGAACTATTGAAATGCAGGGTAGTCCTGATTATTTGAGAAAAACAAACGAACGTTATCAAAAGCTTAAAGCAATTGATGAAGGACGATAAAATAAAAGTCATCATTCTAAAAAATTAGAGTGATGACTTTTTAATTTGTACGTTTTAATAAGACTTTAGTAAGTTTAGCAAGTTTCTTTTTAGCTGTAGAATCAGGTAATTTATCGATATCAATAAGTGCTTTATTAGTAAATTTAGCAGCTAAATCTTTAGCTTTTTCTACACCACCTAATTCAACGACTAAAGCTTGGATACGTTGAATTTCAGGTAAAGTTAGGTCTTGCTTTTTAGCTAATAAAGTATGTAATTCATCTGAATCTTCATTAAGAACTAGCAATAATGGTAAAGAATAAACCCCAGTTGCCAAATCTTCGAGAGTTGGTTTATTAAGTCTTGATGCGTCAGAATAATCAAGAATATCATCTAAAATCTGGAAACTAATTCCGATATTTTGTCCGATTCTAGTAGCTAAGCTAACGGTTTGTGAAGAAGCTCCACCAAAATATGCTCCTTCAGCACTTGCTAAGCGGAAAAGATAGGCGGTCTTACCATTTACATTACGCAAATAATTCAAGAAAGTTTGTTGGGTATTGTAGCGATGTTTCATCTGATTTAATTCGCCTAATAAAATTTTCTTCATAGTTCTTGAATTGATCTTAAAAAATGGTGTGTCTAAAACATTATCAGTGATTAAATCAAAGAAGACTGTAAATAAATAATCACCAGCATAGACTGCAATATCCTTACCAAATTGGCTTTGGACACTAACTTCACCACGCCGTTTAGGAGAATCATCAATAATATCATCATGAATAAGTGTGGACATATGTAAAACTTCAAGTGAAGTAGCTATATCAATGAGTTTTTTATCGTCTACACGATTTTGTGAGTCTGCTGTTAATTTGGTAAATAGTAAGAAAAAGGCTGGACGTAAAAATTTACCGCCATTGCTTGCCATTTTTGATAGAGCAGCTTGTAAATCAGGATAGTCGACAGAGATTTTATCTTGAAGATTATGTTTAACTTTTTCGATATCTTTTGCCAATTCAGGGTACTGTAACCATAAATTGAATGCCATTTTTTCACCACCTTAATGATAGTCTATGTTTCTATTTTACCCTAAAATAGCCTGTGCAACCACGATGAATTAAAAATTATTTTGAAGAATATGATTTTGTAATGAGTAAATAAAAAATTGAGACAAATAAGCAAAATTATTTTGCTAAATATGAATTTTTTGAGAGATTATTGTAACTAATTACATAAGAATATGGTAATATATTATGTAGAGGGTAATATATTTTATTTTACTAGGAGGCAGAGTTTTGTCTTTAAAAGTCTTCCTAGAGCTTGTTGAGATCAAAGCTAAAACGGCAAGTATTTTACCATTTTTGATAGGAATTTGTTTTAGTTATTACTACTATAACTCAGTACACTTAGGTCTATCGGTGGTATTTTTTATTGCGATGCTTTTGTTTAATATGGCAGTTGACGCATTAGATAATTATAATGATTATCACCATGCAGTTGATAAACTAGAATATAAGCGTAAGACAAATATCATCGGAAGAGAAAATATCTCTCCTAAATTGGTATTTGTAATTTTAGCAATTATGACAGTAATTGCTGCAATTATGGGACTATATCTAGTATATGTAACTGGCTTGCCATTGCTTTGGATGGGAATGTTTTGTTTTGCTGTAGGAATTTTCTATTCCTCAGGTCCACGTCCTTTATCTAGTTTACCTTTAGGAGAATTTTTCTCCGGTATTACAATGGGTTTTGTAATAAGCTTAATCTGTGTTTATCTTAATTCATACCAAATATTTTCATGGCATTGGGAGAATCTAGCTAAGGTATTTTTGATTTCTTTACCAAATATTTTATGGATCTCTAATCTAATGTTAGCTAATAATATTTGTGATTATGACGAGGATGAAAGAAATAATCGACACACAATTGTTCATTTTATTGGTGTAAAAAATGCTTTATTTGCATTTAGCTTGAAGAATGTTTTAGCATTTGCTGCAATTATTCTATCTTTTTATCTCAAGCTAGCACCATGGACAAGTTTGTTAGCTTTGTTGGCAATACCATTTGTATATAAACAAGATAGGATGTTGATGAAAGAACAAGTTAAATCCAAAACATTTAAGTGTGCAGTAAAGATTTTAGCTTTTGGTTCATTTATACAAGTTCTAACCTATTCTATTGGATTATTATTTTTGTAGGAGGTTTTAAACCATGAAAGAAGTTTTAGTTTTAGGTGCTGGCTATGCGGGCTTAAAAGCAGTTAGAAATCTTCAAAAAGAAGTAGGAGACAACGCTCATATTACTTTAGTTGATATGAATGACTATCATTATGAAGCTACAGAATTGCACGAAGTTGCTGCAGGTTCTGTAGACAAGAATAAAATTACATATCCAATTAAAGATGTTTTGAATAACAAGGTTAAATTTATTCAAGACGAAGTAGTTAAAGTAGATGCTGATAAGAAGACTGTTGAATTGAAGAATTCAGGTCAATTACGCTATGACTACTGTGTATTAGCTTTAGGTTTTGTATCTGAAACATTTGGCATTAAAGGTGCTTTAGATAATGCTTTACAAATGACAGATATTGACCAAGCTGTTGCTATTCATGAACACATCGTTGAAACTATGAAGAAGTATCGTGAAACACAAGACAAGGAATACTTGAACATTGTTGTTTGTGGTGCTGGTTTCACAGGTATCGAATTAGCAGGTGCTTTAGTTGATGAACGTCCAAAATATGCTAAGCTTGCAGGTGTAGACGAATCTGAAATTTCTATCACAATTGTTGAAGCTGCAACTAAGTTATTACCAATGTTTAGTGAAAATCTTGCAAACTACGGTGTATCATTAGTTAAGAGTTTAGGTGTTAAGATCATGACGGGTTGCATGATTAAAGAAATCCAAGATGGTCGTGTAATGTACGCAACACAAGATAACGAAGAACTTCAAGCAGTTCCAGGTAAGACAATTATTTGGACAACTGGTGTTAGTGGTAGTCCCGTTATGGGTGAATCTGGTTTCAAGGAACGTCGTGGTCGTGTAATTGTTAATGATAACTTACTTGATCCAGATCATGATGATTTATACATCATTGGTGACGTATCTGCTCTTATGGATAAGGCAACAGATCGTCCATACCCAACAACAGCTCAAATTGCTACACGTATGGGTGCTTATGTTGGACATGCAATTGCTCAACGTTTGAAGGGTGAAGTTCCAGAACCATTTAGTTACAACTCCTTAGGTACAGTTGCTTCTGTTGGTAACACACATGCCTTTGGTCTTGTAGGTAAGAAAGAATACAAAGGTTTCCCAGCTTCATTCGTCAAGAAGATGATTATGAACAAATCATTAGCTGATATTGGTGGGGCAAAAGAATTATTTGCTAAAGGTCGTTTCGACTTATATCACTAGAATTAATGACAAGAGAGCTATCTCACTTAGGTGAGGTGGCTCTTTTTTATGGGCTATCCCTTGACTATGAAACCTATTTCCGCTACATTAAAATAGTTGCACTTTAAGAGAAAGGGCGAAAGTATGGAAAATAAAATAAAAAGATCTTGGCAACCCAAGAAAACACCAATTCAAAAGGAAATTTTAGCAGGGATTACAGGATTCTTTGCAATCTCTTATATTATTATTGTTAATCTGATAATTTTAACTGATGCAGGAATTCCAGCTAATTTAAGTGTCTTTGCAACAATTTTTTCTTCATTTATAGGTTCATTAATAATGGGTATTTGGGCTGATGCGCCAATTATCATTACTCCAGGAATGGGGGTTAATGCATTTTTTACCTATACTTTAGTTGTAGGGATGGATTTAACTTGGGAACAAGCTATTGCGATCTCAATAATTAGTAGCTTTTTATACATGGTAATAGCGTTTACTCCAATTAGTGAGTATTTAGCACAAAAGATACCACAAAATTTAAAGATAGGGATAACAGCTGGAATTGGAATGTTCCTAGTAGTTTTAGGATTAGAAAAAGCTGGCATTGTTAAGTCAGGTGGCAGTCGATCTTTACTAGCTATGGGTAACTTATTAGCACCTGAAGTTATTCTATCCTTATTAGGAATAATGTTAACTTTGATCTTATTTTTACGTAGAGTTCCAGGTGATTTTATAATAGGAATAATTGTGATTAGTATTTTAGGGAATATCATCGGAGTGAAGGGCTCGAACGTACCTAATATTAGATTGACCGAGATTAGTAAGTACAGTGAAATTGTTGCTCAAGGTGATTTTAGTCAGCTATTTACGTTAAAATTTTTAATAGCAATCTTTTCTATGACAATGATCTTAGTTTTTGAATCGATGGGGATTTTAGAAGGGTTACTGCCAATTAAATCACAGTTCAAAAAGGCATTTCAAGCAAGTTCAATTGCAGCTTTTCTTTCAGGATTTTTAGGAACTAGTCCAACAGTAGCAGCAGCTGAAAGTGCTTCTGGTATTCAAAGTGGTGGTCGTAGAGGGGCAATGGCAATTACTTCAGGTTTATTGTTTTTAGCAGCAATTTTCTTGATTCCATTATTATCATTTATACCTGAATCAGCGATTGCACCAGTAATAATTATTACAGGAGCCATTATGATGCAACAGTTAAGATTTGTAAAATTTGCAGATTTTAGTGAATGGTTCCCAACATTCTTGATCCTAGTCTTAATCCCTTTAACTAGTTCAATATCAACAGGTCTAGCTTTTGGATTCATCGTATATCCAATCTGTAAATTAGTAGTAGGAAATTATCGCGATGTATCTAAAGTGATGTATGCTTTAAGTTTATTATTTTTGATTCAACTAGTTTGCGAATCAATTATAGGATAGTATCAAAACGTTTGCGTGAATACGTAGACGTTTTTTTGATTTGCATATTAAAATTAATAAATTAAAATAATATTTTTTCGCTATATAAATTAATATCAAAAAATAAATAATGATTTATTGAAAAAAATTGCTGATATACGAAATTTTATACTTATTACTCACTTTGAGAAATATAAACGTTTATTAATAGTATCATTAAATATTCAGTTGTGATACTTGGCAAAAAAACTAGGATATAATTAGTAATCCTTATTAAAAATAGCGATTATATCACTAAAAAATGATGATTGACAACTAGAGCAAATATTTATATTATCTAATAGTACGAGTAATAATTTAAGAGTGAAAGATAATTTATTTTAGTATTTAGGTGGTGAAACACTATTGTACAAGGCGATTATTTTGTCTTTAGTGATGCCTCTGATGATAGTTAGCTTATTATACAGTCAGTGGACTTTTTATAAAAGTTATATTGAGGAACGTTTAAGTAAGGTTCAAAGTTATGTTGCTGTATTATTAATCTTTTGCTTATATCAATTCTTTATTATAGAATTTTGTCGCTCCACAATTGATGGCTTGTATTATCAATATTCAATGGCGATTTTGAGCTTCTATTTATCAAATTACATGCGTGAAAAATATTTAGGACATGTAATGTTAGTGCTTGCGCCATTATTTGATAATTTCTTTCTATATACTATCAACGATATTCCTGCAGCAGCGATGCTTAATTTTGCTTGGGAAGGTGCACTATTACTAATTATATGTGAAATCTTCATTAGAATTGAAGCACTGCCACTGATCTACCGCTGTACATTAGAATTCCTAATTGTTAACCAAATTCCACCATTGGTATATTTTGTATTGCCTGGTAAATATCATGCGATGAGTGCAACACATTTTACATTTGCATCAATAATAGATGTAACCTTAGGGACGTTATTAATGTTTGCAGTGGCAAATGTTTACGTTAACTTCCTAACTAAGCAATATGAAGAATTGAGAATGGCAAGATATGATGTATCTCATGATGGACTAACAAACTTGTTAAATTATGATTCATTTCATAGTCATATGAATGAGTTATCACAAAAGAGCAGTAGACATCAAATAATTTGCATCTTAGATATTGATGATTTTAAAAAGTTTAATGATACTTATGGTCATCTTGAGGGTAATGATGTATTGGTTTATTTTACTAAACGTTTGTTTGCTGAAGTTAAGGCTCATTTTGGTGAATTAGCTTCAGTATATCGTTTTGGTGGAGAAGAATTTTGTGTTTCTGTACATGGAGTAACAGTTGAAGATTGTCTAGAGATGACAGATAAACTAGCTGAAGAATTACGAACTAAAGATTATGTAACAGCAACCGGTGATAAAATTACAGTCACATTTTCTGGAGGAATTGCCCTAGGATGTGATAAGAAAGATATCAAAACTGTTTTAAGAGAGGCCGATAAAGCACTCTATTACAGTAAACGACATAAAAAGGGGAGTGTAACCTGTGCTAAAGATTTGGAAAAGAAGTCTACTGATACTGATATGCCTCTTAGCTACTAATTTTCCAAATTTAGTTAAGGCAGATACAGTTACTTCTAGTGATGCACTGGTTCATTTCATAGATAATAAGCTAACAGGAAAATATGGAATATATACTAATTATTTAGCAAAAATAGGCAATGATGATACTTTAGCAACAGGTCATCAATATTTAAGTGAATCATCTGGATATTATCTGCAATATTTAGCTGAAACAAAGCAAAATAAAAAGTTTAGAGCATTTTATGCGTTAACGAAGAAAACTTTTTATCGTCAAGGAGTATTCTTATATCGTTTTGATGCCAAACATCCAGATAAATATCAAGTTAATGCAACAGTGGATGATTTGCGTATTATATCCGCATTAGTGACTTATGATAAAGTTAATCACACAAAAAAGTACCAGTCTGAAGTTAAAGATCTATACAAGAAATTAAGTATAAGAGTGAAACAAGCAGGCTTATTGACTGATATGTATAGTCTTGATAGTAAGACACATAATCAGTTGGTTACTTTGTGCTACCAAGATTTATCTGTTTTGAAGAAATTAGATTCAAGGAGTTATCACAAAGCTTTACGAGTAGTGGAAGAGGGTAAAATTAGTCGTGAAGTGCCATTATATTATCAAAGTTATAACTTAAAGGATAAAAAATATGCTAAAGATAAGTTGGTAACTCCTCAGCTTTTAATAACATTTTTACATTTAGCTGAGGTAGATAAGTTACCTAAAGATAGTTTGAATTGGGTAAAACAAAAAGTAGACACACAAACTTTATACAATGCTTATTCTGTTACAGGAAAGGCAGAAGATAAGTCTACTTCAGCAGCTAATTATGCAATTGCGATGATGATAGGGAATGCAGTTCATGATGACCAATTGTATGATGCTGCAAAAAAAGTTTTACTATCGATGCAAGTTACAGATAAGAAATCTGAAATTTACGGAAGTTTTGGAGATAGTAAGACTAAACAGGTATATTCATTTAATGAATTAAATGCTTTAGTAGCATTAAATCAATAGGAATGTGAGTAATGATAGAAAAATTTAGGAAAAATATTTCTCCGCCCCTACTAGCCTGTGTTTTAGCAGCAGTGATAGTGGGGTATTTGTTATTTGTATCTCCAATTAATGGATATGCAGATAACGGGGATTTTGCCAGGGTAATTTATATTAATGGAATCTACCCATTAGATACGAAGAATTACCAGTATACAACTTATTTAACGCAACATTATGGGTTATTTAAATACTACAATGAACATATTGCGATGCTATTTTCTTCACAGGGTATTTTTGTAAAAACAGCAGTATTGTTAAATAAGTTATTCTACAGCAAAACAGTGTTTGATATTAGGTTTATGGGATTAGTTTATTACGTCTTTTATTTAGGGGCAATTTACTTACTAACTCTAGCTGTAACAAACTCAAATAGGCGCAAAAATGTAGATTATGTAATAGCACTAATTGTAGTTTTGATGTTTGCTGATTCATCGCTGACATTGTATTTTAACTCTTTTTTCGCTGAACCAGTTATGATAATAGCAATGATGTATATTACAGCTTCTTTATTATTACTGATGAAAAAACATTTTGCTCGTAGTTGGTATATGCTAGCAGTGTATTTTTTGTCATCATTAGCATTGGTAACTGTTAAACAGCAAAATGCACCATTAGCATTGAGTTTAGTTGTAGTTACAATCGGAATTTATTTTGTATATAGAAATAAATTGTCTAGATTACTAATTCCAATTTCTTGTTTAATCTTATTGGGATCAGGGATTGCGACTTATGTAATGATTACAGATCAATTTAGTAATATTAATAGTTATCAATCAATGACTCGAGGAGTAATGTTAAAAGAACAAGATCCGGGTAATTCTCTAGAAAAGGGTGGGATATCTCGTCAATATGGATTGTTGAAAGGGGATATTTATACCCAAACTTATGCCGCAACATCTATTAAGTCTAAAAACATAACCAAGGATTTTATTCCAAAATATAATTTTGCTTGGATTTTGAAATATTATCTAACACATAAGCAACAATTTAATGAAATGTTAGACGTAGCTGCACGTGATGGTTACCTAGTACAAATTAAAGCGGTCGGTGATTTTACTAAAAAATCTGGTGCAAAACCGCATCAACAAGTGCAATACTTTACTTTATATGGAGCGATGATGAAGGCTTTCTTCCCTAAAAAGTTTGCTTTCTATATGACATTATGTGTAGTTTTAGTTGCTTTATATATAGTAATTTTTGTTATTAGCGTAAAAAGTAATGAAATGGAATCTGCAATTAAAGTTTTTATGATAATTGGATATACAACAATGGTGATAGGGACCTTTATTACAGCGGTTGTTGGTGACGGTGATGCTGATTTAGCTAAGCATTTATTGATGGTACCTTTATCATTAAACTTAATTTTCTTGCAGATAATTTCAGATGTCTTACATCATAATTTTTGGCATCCTTCGAGGGAGGGTGAATATTGAAAAGATATTTATTATTAATTTGTTTGTCAATTCTCAGCATCTTGAGTATACATATTCCAGTACAGGCAGATGATAATCGACCAGTTTTGTTAGTGTATGATAGTGAAAATGTCTACTATAACGGTTCTAAAAAAATTGATTCTGTTCAAAGAATGTTAACGGCAGACGGGTTAAAGGTAAAAACAGTTATGTTAGAAAATTACCGAAGTGGAGAATTGAGCGACAACAAATATCGGGGAGTAGTAACTCTGATTAATTGGCAGGAAGCTGATTTAAGTAATGATAGCTTTACACATGATAGAGCTAAATTCTCAGGTACTAAATTGCATATTGGGCCTAATTTACAAGATGATGAATTAGAAGGCTTACATGCAAAAAAAGGTATGATTATTAAGCAGCAGTTAACACTGTCAGATGATGGAATAACAGAACAGATACCATATACTAATCGAATGGAATATTTGGTAGACGTTGCTGGTAGTGACAAATATGGTGTTTTGAATACGCAAAATGTAGGAAATCAAAAAACTTTACCATATGGGGTCAAAGTAGATAGTAATGCCTTCCTACCATTTTGGAATACTAGTGGTTTAGCAGTTAATTGTGAAGAGAAATTAATTGCTGATTTGTTTAATACGAAGACAGATAGTAGGCCATTATTAGTAATTAATAATGTTACACCAACAAGTAATCTAGAATATCTTGATAAGTTAGTTGATGATTTATATCGTAATAATATTCCTTTTGCAGTCAGTGCAACTAATGTCGAAGGTAATACCAATCAATTTGCTTATAAGAAATATATGTATTCTTTAAGAATAATTGAATTGAAAAATGGAATTATTTTTATGCGAGTACCATATTTATATTCCTATACTGGCAAAGAAATTAATGCGCAGAATTTAAAGGCAACAATGAGTGAACGTCTGCAATTAATGGTAAGAAGTGGTGTTTATCCAACTGGTTTATCTACGCCTAATCATTGGAATCAGGATGCAGTTTTAGGAAAAGTCGGATTAAAATCAGCTTCTAATGTTTTGCTACTGCCAGATCCTAAAACATATCCAAAAGTTAAGCAAACGGATTATAGTCAAGAATTTGATAAGGCATATTATGTAATGTCTTTAAAAGATTTGGATAAGGCTAAAACGACGGTATCTTTGACTAAAGCAAATAATTTAAATTACACTTTACCGACAGCCTTGAATATAAAAATGCCACGAACATTGTCGGAATTACGTAAGGTTGAGAAGAGTGTCTCGGGATCAGAATTAAATTGGGAAAATCCAGCTGCAGAAGATAATTCAAGAGAAATGAATTTTGCAAAAATGAAGTTGGAATACCATGCTGGAACGTATTTTGTTAATGGTAATGAACAAAATATTAACGATACTGCTCCAGTTCAAAAGAAACATAAACACAAAGAATACCAAGAAACTGGTTTGAATTTGATCTTATCTTATCAAGGTAAATTCTTAACAGTCTTCATTTTAGTAACTTTGATAGGCTTTGTCTTACTTATTTATAAAGGTCGCAAAGTTTATTGGGATAAATTTAAAAGAAAGTAGGAAAGTAGTTGTCATTACTTGATATATTATTATTTATCAGTATTTTTTCAATTTGGACAATTTTAGCGGTTAATGTTGTCTTGATTTTTGCTGGTTATATGAATTATTTAACAATGAAAGTTCATGATAAATTACCAGCAGATGCACCATTCGTAACAATTATGGTTCCTGCACATAATGAAGGTATTGTAATTGTTAGAACGGTAAAATCATTGCTAGCATTGGACTATCCTCAAGATAAATATGAAATTATTGTAATTAATGATAATTCATCTGACAATTCAGCTGAACTTTTAGCACAGGTACAAAGTAAGTATCCTAACCGAAATCTTAAAATTATCAATACTGATAATATAACCGGGGGAAAAGGGAAGTCTAATGCTTTAAATATTGGTTTAAAAGAGGCCAAAGGATCTATTATCGCAGTTTATGATGCTGATAATACTCCTGAAAAACAGGCATTACGTATTTTAGTATCTGAATTATTAGCTGATGATAAAGCTGGAGCAGTAATCGGAAAATTCAGGACACGTAATAAGAATGCTAGTTTATTAACACGATTTATTAATATTGAAACTCTGTCATTTCAATGGATGGCACAAGCAGGTAGAAAAAAACTATTTAATTTATGTACAATACCAGGAACTAATTTTGTTATTCGTCGTAGTTTATTGGAGAAAATTGGTGGTTGGGACGTAAAAGCCCTAGCTGAAGATACAGAGATAAGTTTTAGAACTTATTTAATGGGTTATCACATTAATTTTCAACCGGCAGCTGTTACCTGGGAGCAAGAGCCACAAACTTTTGTGGTTTGGTTTAGACAGAGAACGAGATGGGTTAAAGGTAATATTTATGTGATTTTAAAAAACTTGAAATTACTATTTAATCCTAAGAGTAAGGCTATTCGCTTTGATTTGATATACTTTTTATCAATTTATTTTCTATTAATGACATCTTTAGTTATTTCAGATACAGTTTTTGTTCTATCAGTATCTGGATTAGTTCATACATCAATTAATGGTTTTAGTAATTGGTTATGGTTCTTTGCGGTTATCTTATTTGTATTAGGAACTTTTATAACTATTACAACAGAAAAAGGTGAGATGACACTCCAAAATTTATTAATCATTGTCTTGATGTATCTAGTCTATAGTCAAATGTGGTTAGTAGTAGCCTTTTATGGCATGATCATGTATGTTCAAGAACAAATTTTTCATAAAAAAGCTAAATGGTATAAAACACAGAGGTATGAATAGAATGAAGAAAAAATTATTCATTGCGATTTTATCAATGTTAGTTTTGATGATTTCGTGGTGTACACAAGTTAAGGCAGATGATATGAAGAGTTATACGCAACCATTTCAAAATTCAACGCAAACTCTTTCAGGGAAATCTGTGTCAGATAATACATATTTTACAAAAATCGATTACTGGGATGTTAAGAAAGCAACTTTGAACTTGAGTTACCAAGTTTCACAAATTGCTGATGATCAAACATCTGACATTACAGTATCAATTAATGGGGTTAAATTTTACTCATTTAGACCTGAAATAAAAGATGGTGTTCAAACTAAGCAAATTGATATTCCTTTAAATTTAATTAAAGGGGCAAATAATCTTAAAATTTACGGACAAATTTTGAATAAGTCTGATAAATCAACGGTTGGTGTACAAACACCTGCTAACTGGTTGACAATTTATGAAGAGTCAAATGTTAACTTCCAATATAATTTAAAGCAACCAGATTATTATTTAAAGTCTTTCTATAACCATTTTTCAGGGGCAGATACAATTTCATTTGGACAATCTGTTATTGCAGTTCCTCAACAACCTAGTGATGCTGAGTTGTCAGCTGCAACTTATGCTTTAACTGGGGTAACTAGAACAATCGCAACAGATACAGACAAAGTTAGAATTTTACCATACAATGATGGTAGAGTTAAGGATGCAGATTATCGCGTTATTATCGCCAAATATGACAATTTACCTAAGAATTATAAGAGTAAGTTTTCGGTAGATAGATTGAAGAATCGTGGTTGTTTAAGATTAGTGTATAGTAAGAATAAATACACATTGATAATAACAGCCTTAAATGATGAAATGTTGCAAAAAGCAACTCGTTTTATAGCTAATACAGAATTGATGACAGAAACTAAAAAGCCAGTTAAGTATGTAAGATCTAAGACAGCAACTTATATGTCAAGCTTACATTACGATGGCAGTTACCAATTGACTAATCAAGGAGCAACTTTAACTGGAAGTGGACATCACGAAGAAACATTCTTTGTTGCTTTACCAGCTAGTCAAAGTAACTCCTATGGTAGTAAGGTAAAATTGAGTTTGAAGTATTCAAAGAACTTGAATTTTAAAAACTCTTTAGCAACTGTATATATCAATAACCGCAACATTGGCAGCTATAAGTTAACTAAAGATAATGCTGATAATGATGAGCTAACCTTCAATATTCCTAATAATATGAAAATAGGTAGTGGTTTTTCTGTCAGAGTAGCTTTTGATTTAGAACCAAGTCAAATTACTAAGTCAGATAATAGTGAAACACCTTGGGCAGCAATCAATACTAACTCAAAGATTTTTGTTAAGTCTATTGAAAAGAACGACATCCTATTTTCAAATTATCCAAGTTTATTCATTAGAAACAATACTTATAGTAACTTAGCAGTTGTTAAGCCTAGAAAGATGACAACAAATGATTTTGAAGCATTATCTAATATTTTCAATTTGATTGGTATCTATGCTAAGAGCAATACTGGAAAAATTGAATTCTATAGTCAACAACCTGATGATGAAACATTAAAGAACAGTAATGTAATCGTATTGGGAACACCTAGTCAAAATTCTATGATTAAGAACTTAAATGACAAACTTTATTTCCAATATAATAAAAAATATACAAGCTTTATCTCTAATGAAAAATTGAGTATCGAATATGATTATGGTAAGACAATGGGTACAGCTCAATTATTGCGCTCTCCTTACAATGATAAGAGAGGTATGTTAGTTGTAACAGGTATTACATCTAAAGACGTTTATCTAGCATCAACACAAATTAATTATCAAAAGACCATTGTTGAACATGGTGGCGATGCAATTGTGGTGGATAATGATAATAATATTTATAATTATCGTTTCAAGAAGAAAGCTGATTTAGACAAAAAGGTATCTTTGAAGCAAACAATTCACAAAAATACCAAGTTGATCATTTACTTAGTAATTGCTTTAATCTTTGTTGCTTTGCTAGCTGCAGCAATCTTTATGGTTCTATGGAAAAATAATCTGTTAAGAAAGGATAAAAATAATGAGAAGAAATGAGAATTATAGTTTAAATACTGATATTTATATTATCTTGTTGTTAGTTTGTTCAATCATGACAGCTATTTTCGTTGGAATTTCATCTAATTTGATGATTTTGAATTGTGTTTTCTTAGCAATTACTTGTTTCTTAGTATTGATTACTTATTTTCTCGGCCTATTAGCTGGATTAATCTTTAATTTACTGTTTGTCTTTATTCAGGGAAGTTATGTTTTATATGCAGATGTGGTCTTAGGAAAAGAACTAGATTTATGGTTAATTGTTTGGATTTTCTTACCATTGATTTGGTCATTATTAGTAAGCTTTATGACACGAAATCTTCAAAAACTACAAGAAGAAAATCTAAGTCTTAGAGAAAGTAATGCACGTAATCTGGGGTATAATAGTGAAACAGACTTGCGTACCATGAGATCTTATCGTCAAGATGCAGAAGTATTTATTGAAACTCATAAACGTTTTGACATTCCTGTTTCAACGGGAATAATTTCAATTCGTTACTTCCATCAAATTATGAATATTTTAACAGAAGAACAACATCATCATTTGATCAAAAGATTATCAGATATTTTATCTGAGAGTTTTAGAAATAATGATATTGTCTACAGTATTGATGGCGTAGGTGGTGTGCCTCAATGGGGAGTTCTATTATTCGCGGATTATGATGGAGCAATGGTGGCGATGGATAGAATTAAGCAAAGAGTAACGACTTTACTACGTGAAGATGAGGAATTAGGAAAGTATGATATTCAAATTTCTATTGGAGTTGTTGAATACAATGAAGATAAGATAAAGAGTGTCAGCCAATTTATTGACTCTGCTCAGCATGTACTTCAATACGACGTTTAGTTATATAAGTTGAATTGTATATTGAAAATTATTTACATAAAGATGATATAAGTATATAATTTAGCTAGTGGGATTAGACTTGACTAGAGGGGGAGATGGAATGAATTCTACTTTAAACATAGCACCAAATAATCTAACTTTAGCATTTCAACCTATAGTCAGAATAGTTAGTGAAGATACATTTGAAATATCTGATTACGAGGTATTGTTGCGGTCGAAGGACAAGAAGAGTTTCCCTGCTGCAATATTTGAAAAGATTGTAAATAATGAAAGTTGTAATCAAATGTTTTGGGGATGGTTTACTCCTGAAATAAAGAAAGTTTTAACAGACAAAAAAGTTAGAGTAGATATAAATATTGATCCACATCAATTTTTGTATCAATCAACCTGGGATTTTTTGAACAAAATGGTTGAGTACAACCAACAAATTACAATTGAAATTACAGAGCGTGTATCGCAAGAATTAAACTTGAAAAAGGGTTTAATTGATACAGTTAAGCATATAAAAGATTTAGGCTATCGTGTAGCTTTAGATGATATTAGTTCTGGACAATATAGTTTTAAAGTTGTTCAAGAAAATATCAAAGGTATTGATAGGGTTAAGTTATCCTTGTTAATTTTTAATGACGATAGCACAGACTCAAAGACGAAAAATCTCTTCATTATGTCTTGGATAAATTTTGCTAAGGCCAATAATGTTGAGTTGGTAATTGAAGGTATTGAGGATAATATCGCAGCTAAAGAGATGTTGTGCCACAATATCAAGTTGCAACAAGGATTTTTCTGGCAAGTACCTCAAGATTATATAAGTCCCAAAGAAGTACATAATTTTAAAGAATTTGAATAAGTAACAGAAGAAACTAGAAAATAGTTTCTAAATGAAAATATAAGTTCGACCCTTAATTTTGTGAATGCAAGATTGAGAGTCGAATTTTTTTATGTATCATAGTAACTAATGGTAGGCAGCAAATATCGATCCTAGTATTAACTTTTTAAAATAAAGCTGGTATTCTTAGAATAGATTAATAATAGGATTAGGAGAAAGTTTATGAAGAATATTTATGTTGTTGGAGCTGCGCTAATAGAAGATGGTAAATTATTAGTTACTAAGAGAAATAGTGATCGTATATTGGGAGATTTATGGGAATTTCCTGGTGGCAAAATTGAACAAGGCGAGCTACCTCAAGAAAGTCTTAAGCGTGAGTTAAAAGAAGAGTTTAATGATGAGATTATTGTAGGAGAAAAAGTTACTGAAACAGCGAGCTATGAATATGAATTTGGAACAGTACATTTGACGGTTTATTATGCTAAATTTTTGTCAAAGAATTTCGATTTAATTGCTCATAGTGAGGTAAAATGGATTGATCCGGCAGAAGTTTCAAAATTAACTTGGGCTCCAGCAGATATTCCTGCTGCTAAAGTAATAAGTAAAACAAATTTAAATGGGGTAAAATTTGATGCAGTCGACTAACCAAAAAATAAAGAATGCAATTTTGAATTCTTTTTTGGACAAAAATACATTTGAACAAAATGATGAATATGCTGCCAAATTAATTGCTAATACCAAAGATGAAACAATGTATAATCGTATCTTGGATGAAGTTCAACATTGTAAATCTTTTACATTTGCGGTGGCTTTTATTGAGAGTGGTATTCTTAATTCTTTAAAGACAGTTTTGAAAGATTTGAATGTTCAAGGAAGAATATTGACATCTACATATCTATACTTTAATAAACCTCAGATGTTTAGAGAATTATTAAAGCTACCAAATGTTGAAATAAGAGTCTATGAACAGAATCATGGTAAATTTCATGCGAAAGGGTATCTATTTCAACATGAAGGTTATCAGTCTGCGCTAGTGGGAAGTTCTAATTTTACTGCTGGTGCTTTAAAAGTAAATAAGGAATGGAATTTACTTTTTACTTCTCATAATAACGGAAAACTCACAGAAGACATAGCTTCAGAAATAGAGGAACAATGGAAAGGAGCTAGCAAATTATCTCCTGAGTGGATTGATGAGTATGAGAAAAAATACAAGATTCAAAATAAACCTGCGATAAAAGTTGTTTCTCAATCGGTAGATGAAGATAACAGTAATTACTCTATAATTAAACCAAATAAGATGCAAAAAGAGGCATTGAAAAATCTACAAAAATTAAGGCTTTTGAGAGAAACAAAGGGTTTAATTATCTCTGCAACAGGGACTGGTAAAACATATTTAGCAGCTTTAGATGTGAAAAATTATAATCCTAAACGCTTTTTATTTGTGGCTCATAGAGAACAAATACTAAAGAAATCCTTAGATAGTTTCCATAAAGTACTAGGTGGAGATAAAAAGACAAATTATGGAATAATATCTGGAAATACTAAAAATACTGATGCCAAATATTTATTTGCAACTGTTCAAACTTTGAGTAAAGTTGAAAATTTGAACCAGTTTAAAAGAGATGAATTTGATTATATTTTAATTGATGAAGCTCACCATGTTGGAAGTAAAATATATGGGAAATTACTAGATTATTTTACTCCAGATTTCTTGTTAGGAATGACAGCCACACCTGAGCGAAGTGATGATAAGAATATTTATGAATTATTTGATTATAATGTTCCTTATGAAATTAGATTACAAGAAGCATTGGAAGAAGAAATGTTAGTACCCTTTCACTATATAGGTGTATCTGATTATACATATAACGGCGAAGTTATTGATGATAATACTAATTTGAAATATCTAGTTAGTGAAGAACGAGTAAAATATGTTGTGGAACAAAGCAAGTATTATGGTTATGATGGCGATGTACTCCATGGCTTAGTTTTTGTTAGCAGAAAAGAAGAAGCAGATGAAATTGCTAAGTTATTAACCAAAAATGGATATCCATCACAAATGTTAAGTGGTGAAGATAATCAAGAACAACGTGAACAAGCTATTGAAAAATTAAAAAATGGAGAATTAACATATCTAGTTACAGTAGATATTTTTAATGAAGGGATAGATATTCCTTTTATAAATCAGGTAATTATGATGAGAAAAACAGAATCTGTAATAGTATTTGTTCAACAATTAGGTCGAGGTTTAAGAAAAGCTCAAGGAAAAGAATATTTAACGGTTATAGATTTCATTGGTAACTACAAGAATAATTATTTGATACCAGTAGCGCTGACAGGTGACCAATCTAGGATACGTGAAGGCATTAGAGAACACGTTGAAACTGGACAAATAGAAGGTTTATCGACAATTAATTTTGAATTAGTTGCGAAAAAACGTATTTTGAAACAGTTGAGAGGAAAGAAAAATCTCTTTACTTTAGAAATAAAAAAGGATTATCAAGAATTAAAGAGACGTTTGAATAAAACACCATTGATAGCCGATTTTATAAAGAATAACATGGTTGCTTCACAAGCTATTTTGTCTATTTTGAATAAAAAAGGTAATTATAATGATTTTCTTCTTAGGGTTGATAAAGACGCTGCTTATTTATGGGAAAATGATTATTTAGATAAGACCCTTACTTTTATTACATCAGAATTTTTAAGTGGAAAAAGAATACACGAATTATTGTTATTGCAAAAACTTTTAGACAATGGTGTGAGTTCTAGATCAGAGTTGGAAAAACTAGTAGTTGATAATGGAAGTTACTGTAATGATGATGTATTGAATAGTGTGGAAAGAATTCTAACTCTAGAGTATTACAAACCTAAAAGTTATGATGATAAGAACGATAAAGAGAAAAATAAAACAGAGTTTGCTAAGTTAGGTGGGCAAGCATTAATTGAAATCAGTAATAATAAAGAATATCGTTTCAATAAAGAAATCTCTAAATCATTGGAAAATAATCATGGCTTTAAAAATCTCTTTGTAGATGTTATCAAGGCTGGGTTATTAAATGCTCGTAAATATGATAAGGAAAATATCTTTACGATAGAAAAAAGATACACTAGATCAGACGTCAATAGATTATTGAATTGGCAGAGAAAAATACCAGCTCAAAGTATAGGGGGATATTTCATTGAAAATGGGTATTGTCCAATCTTTGTAACTTATGTGAAGAGTAATGATATAGATGATTCTATTAAGTATGAAGATAGATTTATATCTAATAGCAAAATTCATTGTTATACAAAAAATGGAAGGAAATTAGGACAAGGTGAAACATTAAAGATGTTTGCCGGAGTTAGTGAAGGGAACCCCAAATTAACATATTTACTTTTCGTAAAGAGATCAGATGCTGAAGATGATGATGAGTTTGTTTACTTAGGAACAGGTAAAGTAACAGCTGATTCTCTGAAACAAGAATATAGAGAAATAGATAAAAAAGGTAAGTTAGTAAATACACCAATTGTTTCGTATGATCTTAAGTTAGATACTCCAATCTCACTTACAAGATATAGAATGCTAACTGAAGGAAGTAATGAATAAGTAAAAAGAAAGGCATAGTTATGGAAGAAATTAACATTAAAAATCGAAATCTTTCCTTAATTGAGAAGTTAATTGATGTATGGAAAAGATCAGTAAGGGAAACTCATTTATTCTTATCAAATGAAGAAATAGAAGAAATTAAGAATTTTGTACCAATGGCTTTGAAATCAGTTCCACATTTAATTATCGAAAATGATGTAAATGGAGTTCCGATAGCGTTTATGGGGATTGATGATGGAAAATTAGAAATGCTGTTTATCGATCCCAGAGAACGAGGCAAAGGACTAGGAAGAAAATTATTAGAGCATGGTATAACAAAATATGGTGTAAAAGAAGTAGTTGTTAATGAACAGAACCCGCAAGCAAAAGGATTTTATGAGCATATGGGATTTAAGGTTTATGAAAGATCTGAAATAGATGAGCAGGGAAATCCTTATCCAATTTTATTCATGAAATTATAATTTAGTACCTCATAATTGTTAGGTAAAACTGACAGTTATGAGGTGTTTTTATTGTGAAAATGAATTTTGAACAATGAAATAAGTACGCTTTTTGCAGTTTCTAAGTCGCAAATAGCGGAACATTTAGATGTAAGATTCGTTATATTTAAAGTGGTTAGAAGATATAAGTCAGGAGGAAATTAGTATGCCAATTACATATAACGAACAAAGCAGAGAGTTTCACTTGTATAATAACAAAATTAGTTATCTAATTAAAATTTTAGCTAATAAACAGCTAGGACAATTGTATTTTGGAAAGCGTATTCCTAATAGAGAAAATCATGACTATTTAGTAGAGAATACATATCGTCCAGTTACTTCCTATGTTTTCGATGATGACTATTCATTTTCATTAGGAAACGTAAAACAAGAATATCCAGCTTATGGTACGACAGATCAACGACGCCCAGCACTTGATATAAAACAACCTAATGGCAGTCGAATTACTGATTTTAAATATGTTTCTCATAAAATTTATGCTGGGAAGAGAAAATTAACAGGATTACCAGCAACTTATGTAGAAGATGAAAGTGAAGCAACTACACTTGAAATAAATTTGTATGATAAATTAATTCAAGTTACATTGTGCTTACAATATACTATTTTTGAAAATAGTGCTGCAATTGCTAGAAGTGTGAAGTTTAGTAATGATAGCGATCAGAAATATCAATTAAAAACAGCACTAAGTTTAAATTTAGATTTGCCCGATGCTAATTATGAATGGTTACAATTTTCAGGTGCTTGGGGTCGAGAAAGACACTTACATAAGACACCTTTACGTCCAGGAATTCAAGCAATAAACAGTGCTAGAGGTGCTTCAAGTCATATGCAGAATCCTTTTGTTATCCTAAAAAGACCATTTACGACAGAAGAACAAGGTGAAGCTTTAGGGGTTAGCTTTGTATACAGTGGCAACTTTTTAGCACAAGCAGAAGTAGATGAATATTCAGTAACTCGTTTACAAATTGGAATAGATCCATTCCAATTCAGCTGGTGTTTAAAGCCAAATGAAACGTTCCAAACACCAGAAGCAATTTTAGCTTATACTAGCGAAGGATTAAACCAACTTAGTCAGACTTTCCAAAAATTATATACGACTAGGCTAGCTCGAGGATATTGGAGAGATAAAGAACGTCCAATTTTGATTAATAATTGGGAAGCTACTTATTTTGACTTTACTGAAGAAAAGCTATTATCAATCGCAAAGAAAGCAAAAGAATTGGGAATTGAATTATTTGTATTAGATGATGGCTGGTTTGGAGAGAGAACAAAAGAAACAGCAGGTCTAGGTGATTGGTACGTTAATCGAAATCGATTAAAAAATGGAATTTCAGGTTTATCAAGGAAAATTCATGATTTGGGGATGATGTTTGGTTTATGGTTTGAGCCAGAAATGGTTAATAAAGATAGTGATCTTTATCGAAAACACCCAGACTATATTATTGAAACGCCTAAACGACATGCTTCACATGGTAGAAAACAATATGTATTAGATTTTTCAAGGAAAGAAGTAGTTGATAATATTTATGAACAGTTAGTTAAGATTTTAGATGAAGGTGAAATAGATTATATTAAATGGGATATGAATCGTAATATTACTGAATGTTATTCAATAGCTTATCCTCCAGAACAACAAGGAGAAATCATGCATCGCTACATTTTAGGTGTTTATGATTTATATGAACGCTTAATTGAACGTTATCCAAAAATTCTATTTGAATCTTGTGCAAGTGGTGGAGGAAGATTTGATGCTGGAATGTTGTATTATGCTCCACAAGCTTGGACGAGTGATGATAGCGATGCAATTGAGCGTTTAAAAATTCAGTATGGAACGAGTTTTGGATATCCACAAAGTATGATGGGAGCACATGTTTCAGCTTCACCTAATGAACAGTTAGGACGAAATACTCCATTAAAGATAAGGGGAGATGTTGCCTTCTTTGGAGCTTTTGGATATGAACTTGATTTAGATAAATTAAGTTCAACAGAGTTAGCAAGTATTAAGAAACAAATCGAACTTATGAAAAAATATCGTAGTATATTCCAATATGGCACTTTTTATCGCTTAAAGAGTCCTTTTGAAGGAAATATTGTATCTTGGATGGTTGTATCTGAAGATAAATCACAAGCAATAGTGGGATACTATAAGATTTTAAATGATGTAAATTGCGAATACAGACGACTATGCTTACCAGGATTAGATGCAGATACTTTATATAATGTCCAAGAAGAATTGGGTTCATATTTGGGTAATTTTACTGGTGATGAGTTAGCTAATATAGGTTTAGTTACAACAGATGCCTCTGCTGGTCAAAATCAAGAAACAACTGATTTTTATAGTAAACTATTTATTTTAGAAAGGTGTGGGGAATTAAGTGACTAGACTGACAAAAAAACGCATAATGGCAATATCTGGAACAACTTTATGTGGTTGTTCTGTGGGAATTCTACAAGATTCAGCTTTAGGCTTGGATCCGTTTAGTTGTTTTGTTACGGGAATTGCCAATATTTTTGGCAGTAGTTATGGAACTTTTTACTTAATAGTAACTTCTATTTTATTGCTTATTGTAATTTTCTTAAAAAGAAGTTATCTTGGCTATACCACACTGGCTAATCTGCTGTTAACAGGAATAATAGCTGACTATACATTAGCTTTTTTGAATGGTTTTGTAAAAGCTCCAACATATTTAATTCGAATCATACTATTACTGTCAGGGTTAGGATTAATGTGTTTAGCAGCTTCGCTATATTTTACAGCAGCATTAGGTGTATCAGCATATGACGCAATTGCTTTAATATCTGCAGATAAATATAGAGCATTACCTTTTAAATATCATAGAGTTATAACAGATGGTTTTTGCGTAACAATAGGTTTAATTTTTGGGGCTACCGTAGGAATAGGAACTTTAATTACAGCCTTCTTTATGGGACCTATGATTCAGTGGTTTAATAATCATGTTTCTGAGCCACTGTTAAGATAGTAAAAAAGAGTTTCTAGCATTAATGAAAATCATAATGTTAGAAGCTCTTTTTGTTGTAGTCTGAAGTCACTAGGTGTTAAACCATAGGTAGCTTTAAAAGTTCTTGCCAGGGAATCAACTCGCTGGTAGCCACATCTTTGAGAAATTTCAAGTAAAGAAAGATTTGTTGATTCAATTAAATGTCGTGCTTGTGTAATTTTATAATTTTTTAAATATGTTTGAAGTGTCATTCCTGTTACTTTCTTAAATCTTTTTCCCAGATAACTTCTATCTAGTCCAATCATTTGTGCCAATGAAGCAGCCGAGATGTTAGGAAAGTTTTTATTGATTAAAGAAATAGCTTTCTCAACATAAACATCAGAAATAGAAGTGGTTGACTCACGAGATATAATTGTAGCATTGGAAATAATACTCAAAAATTCCAGCAAATAACTAAGATTGAGTAATTTCTTTGTTGTTGAATTAACTGACTTTAATAACAATAAATTAACTAACTCAATTAAGCGTTTGGAATCATTTAAACTGAAGATTGGTTCACGTTGATTTAGTGGAATTTGCTGCATAAGTTGATCAGCAAAATTACCAGAAAAGCCAATCCACACATAAGACCAAGGCGTATTTTTATCGGCAATATAGGTCGTTTCTTGTCCTGGTTCAATTAGAAAACCTTGTCCAGCATGTAATTTGTAGATTGATTGATCAGTTTTAAATGTTCCAGAACCAGCTAAGATGTAGTGGATAAGGTAATATGGTCTAACTGCTGGTCCATACTTATGTCCACTCAATGTATCTGAGCGTCCTACATTTGCTAGTTGTAATTGATCACTTGGAACTGAAATAAAGTTTAATGAAACTGCTTTTTCCATTTAATCACCACGATTAATCATAGCATAAAATAATAAAAAAGACCGAGAAAATTCTCAGTCTAGTTTAAAGTATTAAACAAAATATACGTGTTTAGCTGCGATATATTTCAAAATTTCTTTTAGCTCAGCTTCAGTTGGATAAGCAAAATTATTCATAAAATCAATCTTGCCATCTTCTGCTAATAATGGAGAACTAATGGTCAAATCATCAGCAATATGAGCTTGAGCTTCACGTTGAATTAAAGTTTTATCTGTTGCAGCAGGAGAGCCTTCTTTAAAATCAAGTTGTTTGAAATAAGAAATTAACTCAGCATAGCCAGGTAGCCACTTAATTTGATAATCTAGGCGATGTGCTAAATCGTCAATTTTTACCAATTGTTCAGGATCAAAAGGAGTCATTTCCAAATAAATTTGAGTACTATCTGCTTGTTCTAAAGTTTTTTCAATATTTTTTAACTGGCCAGTTTTAGAGAGATAATTATCACTATCATCGCGATCTTGATAACCTAAAATCAAGTAGTCCAATTTTTGTTGAGAAAAGAACTTTTTCCAAGCTTTAATACGTTTTTTGTGGATTCCATGAATATCAAATTTAGCAACATAGCCTAATTTTTGATGATCATGTTCCAAATAGAGAGCCATTGATCCCCATAAACCATCATCGCTATTGAGTGCAGTAATTTTTGAATCAGCAACGGATACAGCGAATCCATAAGGAAGAACCTTTAGATCTAAATTTAAATTAGCTATTAGTTCAAATTTAGTTAATTTTTGTAATAGTAAAAATAAATTTTGAGATACAAATGTTTTTGCAGGCAAAGTTGCTTGCTGCAAATAAGCTAAGTTATCAGCTGATAAATGACTAATAATCACAAATTTCTCTTTAGGGCTATCAATATTAATATAATTGTCGAAAAAGATAATTGTCTCATCAGTTTCAACAAATTTGTTTTCAAAATTATATTCCATAATATAACCTCATTAAAGATTGACATCAACTTTAAATGATAATGGAGATAGGGCGGTTGAAGCTGTAATTAGTTTAGCTATCAACTCATTGTATTTATCAAGTCCAATTTGTTGGCAAGCAATACTTTCTGTTGTTAGGTAATCTCTTAGTTCTTGACCAGAAAGCGTAAGGGCCTTAGCGTCAATTTCATGAACTTTATTGTTAAGTAAGATTGAAACTTCTTTTTGAGTATCTTTTAGCATTTTTCCAAATTCTTTGTAATGTGCATCAACTAGGACGCCAGCTAATTTGTATACCCAATAAGCAGACTTATCATCATAAGTTTCACCACCTACTTTATATGCAGGGTGGACATCAGTAGCTGCAGGATAGAATGGAATATAAGAACTTTGAGCAGTTACACCCATTGCTAACCATTGAATACCGCGTACATCAACTGGCATACCACTTCTAATTTGTAGAATATGTGATTCTTGAGTGGCAGCTAAACTAATAGGACGGAACTTATGACCATCAGCATTATCATTGTTTAATGGATCATATGGTGTATTTTGGTAGTGAGAACCTAATACATAGGCAATATCATCCAAATGGAGTAAACGATTAGCTTTACGAATGAAAGGTAATTCTTCACTCATTGGATCTTGATCATTATCGCCAGAAAGGTATTTTTGACCGTACCATACACGAGGAGTGCTATAGATTTCATCGCTATATTCATGTGTACCAAAGACATTACGGAAGTTAAAATTATCAAAATCAACTTCAAAATGATTTTGGTATACAAATTGTACAATACCTTTGGAATACATGAAATTATCAGGATCGTCAAGATCAACTTTTTGGATAGCTAATTGATTAGCTACTACTGCATAGCAATCATCTGGGATACGTTGTGCAACCCAATGATGACCACTACCACTTTCAAAGTACCAAACTTCATCTTCATCAGAGAAGAGGACACCATTTGTTTCACTAGTACCATATTTTTCAATAATGCTTCCTAGACGTGCAACACCTTCACGTGCAGACTTAATATATGGAAGAACAACAGTTACCATTGCTTCTTCACTAATACCATTCTCAACGAGTGGATCAGCGCCAAGTACACGTGGATTGGAGTAGGCACTTTCAGTAGCACTCATTGCTACACCATATTCGTTGATTCCATCTTCTTCGAATAAACCAAACTTATCAGTCCATTCAGGAGTGGCAGAGTATCTAAATCTAACCTTAGGAAGTGGTATTGTAAACTTGTTATCGTTTGATACAAAAACTTGCTCTTCTTCGAATTCTTTATGTTCATGAACAGTAAGATGTTTAGGCCAAGCAGTTTTAGCATCTTCATTACGAGCGATGATAGTTGAATTGTCAGCCATCGCTTTTTTTCCAACTAAAATGCTAGTACAAGCAGATAATTTTTTTTGAATTTTCACAATTTTCGCCCCTTGTATAAATATTATTACTGTATAATTCTAACATATCGTAAGAATGGATAAAAATAATTTGAAAAGTAATAGCTTTTTTGATTTAATTAAGTTAGTTAATTAAGAAAAGAGGGACTATTATGCCATTAGTACATATTGAATTAATCGAAGGCCGTTCAGAAGAACAATTAAAGAACTTAGTAAAAGACGTTACAGATGCAGTTACTAAGAATACAGGTGCTCCAGCAGAACACGTACATGTTGTTTTAAGTGAAATGAAGAAGAATCGTTACAGTGTTGCTGGTGTATTAAAGAGTGAAGAAAAATAATTAATAATTATAAAAGAGATTAACTATTGAAAGTTAGTCTTTTTTTATTGTCATTAAAATTAAGTGGGAAAAAGATTATCAATATGTTAGAATTAATAAAAATACATCTTGTGCAATTAGTTGAAAGGGGAATTAACTATAATTATGAAAAGAGAAATTCCAGTAAATAGTGAAGGACATTACACAATTGGGGGACTTGACTCTTTAGAACTAGCTAAAAAATTTGGCACACCTACAATTGTTTATGATGTTGCTAAAATCAAAGAACAAATTGCAAAGTTTAAAGCAGGTTTTGAAGAAGAAAATGTTAAATATCACATTTCTTATGCTAGTAAAGCTTTTTCAAGTTTAGCAATGTATGACTTGGTGGCTAAGAGTGGTATTGGAAGCGATGTTGTTTCTGGTGGAGAACTTTATGCAGCTTTAAAAGGTGGAATGGATCCACAAGAGTTGGAATTTCATGGTAATAATAAATCCCGTGCTGAATTAGAAATGGCAGTTGATAGCAATGTTGGTTATATAATTGTTGATAATTTCTATGAAATTGATTTATTAAATGAAGTACTTACAGAAAAGAATAAGACAGCTAATATTCTATTACGTTTAGCACCGGGGATTCATGCCGAAACTCATGAATATATCTCAACAGGTCAAGCTAAATCTAAATTTGGTTTTGACTTACAAAGTGGACAAGCAAGTGAAGCATTAGAAAAAACATTGGCTAACCCTCGTTTTAAAGTACTAGGTGTTCACAGTCATATTGGTTCACAAATTTTTGCAACTGCTGGTTTTGTAGAGGCAGCTAAGAAATTGATGGACTTTTTGAGTGCATGGAGAGAAAAATATAA
Organism: Ligilactobacillus salivarius DSM 20555 = ATCC 11741; assembly: GCF_001435955.1. Taxonomy (GTDB): domain Bacteria; phylum Bacillota; class Bacilli; order Lactobacillales; family Lactobacillaceae; genus Ligilactobacillus; species Ligilactobacillus salivarius. The sequence continues at coordinate 39,268 of NZ_AYYT01000005.1, forward strand.
TTTTACAGCTGAAGTACTTAATCTTGGTGGTGGTTTTGGAATTAGATATACAGATCAAGATGAACCATTAGATGTAAAAGATTTTGTTAAGATCATTGTTGAAGCAGTCAAAGAAAAGAGTAAGGAATTAGATTATCCAATGCCTGCTATTTGGATTGAACCTGGTCGTTCAGTTGTTGGGGAAGCTGGTGTAAGTTTATACACAGTTGGTTCACGTAAAGATGTTGAAGATGTTGGAAGTTTTGTTGCAGTTGATGGTGGTATGGGTGATAATATTCGTCCAGCCTTATATGGTGCTGAATATGATGCTGTTTTAGCTAAAGATCCTAATGCACCAATCGCACAAAATGCTTCAATTGTAGGTAAGTTCTGTGAATCTGGAGATATTTTGATTAAGGATTATGATTTTCCTAAGACAGAACCTGGCGATGTGATTGCGATGCTATCGACTGGTGCTTATGGCTATGTTATGGCAAGTAATTATAACCGTAACCCACGTCCAGCAATCGTCTTTGTTGAAGATGGCAAAGCTCGTTTAGTTGTAAAACGTGAAAGTTATGAAGATATGATTCGCAATGAAATTCTTTAATTAGCTAGGAAGTGAGCAAGGTGGTAGTTGAACTAAAAAAGTTAGATATGAACCATTCACTTGAGTTTTGGGAGTTGGCTTTTTCTGATCCTAAAGCAGAATGGCGAAATTGGAATGGTCCTTATTTCGATAATCACTACCCAACTAGAAAAGATTGGGTAGCTGGTAGAGAACTTGATTATCTTGAAAATGATATGCGAAAGATAATCTATGTTGATGGTGAAATGGTCGGTTCAGTTTCTGCTTATTACGATGATGGATATCTAGAACGTTGGCTGGAAGTTGGGTTAGCGATTTATGATGAACGAAAATGGGGTCAAGGAATTGGCCGCCAAGCTCTAGAACTTTGGATTGACGAGTTATTTCAACGAATTTCGCTACCACATGTTGGACTCACTACTTGGTCTGGAAATCAGCGTATGATGAAGTTGGCTGATAGACTGGGTTTAAAATGTGAAGGACGAATAAGAAAAGTCAGATATTGGCAAAATACTTATTACGATTCTGTTAAATACGGTGTTTTGCGTGAAGAATGGGAAAATAGATAAGAAAAAACGATTTCTAGTAATATAGAAATCGTTTTTTCTTGCATTATGCTAATTTTAAGTAATCTTCAAGATATCTTGCTAGGCCATCATGTTCATTATCATATTCAGTGATATCGTTAGCGAGTGATTTTAGTTTATCAGTTCCATTTTGCATAACAACACCCCAACCAGCATAATCAATCATAGAAGCATCATTATGTTCATCGCCAAAAGCAATAATATTCTTTTTATCAATATTGTATGTCTTAGCTAGGAAATCCACGCCTTTAGCTTTATTGACACCTTTAGGAGAAAGTTCAAGAATCGGATTCTTACCACCCCAAACACCAACTGTAATCTTATCGCCAAAGTTAGCTTTTAAAGTTTCAACAATATTAGGTAATTTGTGTTCATCAACTAACATAGTCATCGCAGAAGGATCTTTTTGCAAGTTAATGGCATTTAAGACTTCATTTGCTTTCAAAGTTGATGGAAAGAAATCTGGAATAATATTATTAGGTTGATCAGCTAAAGCATAGTTTTTACTTTCGGCAGCGACAATCTTGATTCCAAGTTTTTCTTTTTCAGCTACTAAATCAAGTGCGATATCTTTAGAAAAAGTTTCAATGTATTCTTTATCCCAATTTTTATGTGGAATATGTCCTAAAGCACCGTTGAAATTAATCATCGGAGTAGGAATATTCAATTCATCGTAAAAGTTTTCAGAAATACGATTAGGACGACCAGTCACGATTGAAACGATATGGCCAGCTTGGGCAGCTTTTTGTAAAACTTCTTTAGTATATGATGAAATTTTAGATTCGTTATTTAAAGTTGTTCCGTCTAAGTCAATCGCAATTAACTTTCTTTCCAAATTATTCACGTCCTTAATCTTAATTTTTACCTGTAATAAAAACAGTAACGTTTTAAATTTAACATAAAGCTGTTAGAAATACTAGAGAGAAGTAAAGAGTTCGTTGTATAATTAATTCATTATATAGTAAGAAAAGAGGCGGAGTTCATGATTTCTATTAGTACAAAAGAAATTAATGATTTACCAATCCTAGAAATTTGCGATAGTGAGAAATTAGGTGAAGAATTACCACTTGTCTTTTTCTATCATGGTTGGACTGGATGTAAAGAAAGAGTTTTAACTCAAGGTTATGAGATTGCTAAAAAAGGATTTAGAGTAATTTTACCGGATGCTTTATATCATGGAGATCGTCAAGAGGGCGATGTAAAAGGGCATGTTCTTGAATTTTGGAAAATTGTCTTAAATTCAGTTAAGGAATTTCCAACTTTGGTTGATTACTATCGTGAAAATGTTGGAATTAAAGATGGTTTTGTAGGAGTTAGTGGTTTATCAATAGGTGGGATAACAACTAACGCTTTAATGACAACATATCCATGGATAAATGCAGGAGTTTGCCTAATGGGTAGTCCTAAACCAGTTAAATTTGCGAAGAAATTAGTTGCTGATGCGGCTACACAAGTTAAAGGAATGCCTGATACTGAAGTTGATAAGCAAATTTCAGCTTTAGAACCATTTGATTTATCCTTGAATTTAGAGAAATTAGCTAGTCGTCCGCTTCATTTTTGGCATGGTACAGCAGATAAAATGGTACCTTACCAAGATACAGTGGACTTTTATCGCGAAAACATAGGTAAAAGTTATACAGAAAATGTTACTTTAACCAAAACAGAGAATGCGGGTCATAAAGTCAGCCAAGAAACAACTTTAGAAATGGCAAATAAATTTAATCAATATTATCAAAAGTTTGTCGGTAAGAGGTAAGCAGAATCATGAGAATATTTAGAAATAAGTTGTTGATCATTTTATATGTCTGCTTATTAGCTTTTTGTAGTGTTTGGGTGTTCTTTAAGATTCAAGAACGCGATATTGTTAATCAATTGAACAATCATAACCTTTCACAAAATGCCTATGAAGTAGTGATGAAAGGAACAACTTCTTTGGAAGATATTAATAATAAGATTTCTAAGTCTAGCAAAATTGATGATGTTCAAGTTCATTATCAAGATAAGAAGAATAGTAATCTAACTTATTTCTTTGGAAAAGGTGATTACAGCACTACACCAATGGTTTCTGGCAGTTTTTTTGCTGATAATGACTTTAATTCAGAAGTTACAGTAGCTTTAGTAGGAAAGAATATCGCTAAAAAACTATACAAACCTAAAGATCAAGATTATTTAAAAGTAAACTCAGGCTATTTACCAGTATTAGGAGTTATGGGAGAAAAACGAAGCTCTTCAAGTTTAGATGATCAGATCTTTATTTCAGGTGCAATTTCAACTTTAAAGACTTTAACAAGTAATGATTATCGAATTGTGATAGATTCTGAAAAGCCTTTAGATGCAAAAGTTATTAAACATGTCTTAGGTGCCAAAGAAGTTAAGACAATGTTTACTAACTCATTGGGTATTCCTAAGGGTGTATGGTTAACTTCCTTAGTTCGTAAATTAGTTGCGCTATTGTTTATTTTTGCGGCTTTCTTGGCAGAAGCAATTTTATGGGGTGTATCTTACAAGAGAAGATATGCTATTGCACGTGCAACTGTTAATCGCGCAACTTTCCAAGAGTGGCAAGTCTTTACGATTTTAGCAATTGTAGGAATGATTGCAGGGACAATTTTAGGTTTGATATACTTTACTCTATACAGTTATACTGGAACTATTATTTTTAACTCCTTAATGTTAATAATCGGAAGTATCGTTTGTTACTTAACTATTTATGATAGAATAAAAAAACAAGTAAAGGAATAGATTAGAAGAATGGATTTACCTAAAGAGTTTATTGAGAAATATCAAAAATTATTGGGCGATGAAGCTGAGGCATTCTTAGCTAGTTTGGATGAAAAAAGCGTGATTGGTTTTCGTCTAAATCCTTTGAAACGTCATTATAAAGATGTAGATTATGATTTAACTGCTAGTGTTCCTTTTGCGCAAGATGGATTTATCGGCAAAGTAAGTGGGCGTTCATTAGAACATCAAGCAGGTTATGTATATAGTCAAGATTTAAGTGCGATGTATGTAGCGGCAGTGGCAAATGCTCAACCAGGGGATAAGGTGTTGGATTTGTGTGCAGCACCTGGAGGAAAATCTACACAACTTGCTGAACAACTCAACAATCAAGGGTTATTGGTAAGTAATGAAATTAATACTAAACGTGCTAAAATCCTAGCAGAAAATATGGAACGTATAGGTGCCAAGAATGTAATTATCACTAATGAATCACCAGATAATCTTGCGAAAGTATTCAAGGGATACTTTGACAAGATTGTAGTTGATGCGCCTTGTTCTGGAGAAGGAATGTTTCGTAAGGATCATAGTGCAGTTAAGTATTGGCATAAGGACTATCCTGCTGAGTGTGCTCGTCGACAGAAATTAATTCTAGAAGAAGCAATGAAAATGCTCAAAACTGGGGGAGAGTTGGTTTATTCAACTTGTACATTTGCTCCAGAAGAAGACGAGCAAATTGTAGCTTGGTTGTTAGAAAACTATGATCTAACTTTAGAACCAATTACTAAATATGATGGTATGGATAGTGGTCGCCCAGAATTTGCAGATGGCAATGAAGACTTAACAAAGACAATTCGTTTAATGCCACATCATTTTGAAGGTGAGGGACAATTTTTAGCTAAGTTAAAATTTAATGGTGAAGCTGCAAGTGTAGCTAAAAAGAAAGCTAAGAAGAAAAAGAAAAGCAAAACTATTTCAGCTGATGAATTGGATTTATGGCATAAATTTGTATCTGATTTTTCAAGTCAGGAATTGAATTTTGCTGATCAAGATTTACGTATTAATGGCGACTATCTTTACTATTACAATAAAGATTGGTTAGATATTAATAAGTTAAAATATGTTCGACCAGGTTTGATGTTGGGGACTTTCAAGAAGAATCGCTTTGAACCTAGTTATGCCTTGGCTTTGGCAGTACAGGAAGCTGCTGAAGAAAATGTAATTGAATTATCTAAAGATCAATGGGCAGAATACGTAGCAGGTAACACTATATTTTTGAGTGGTAACACTAGAAAAAATGGCTGGTATTTATTACGTTGTGAAGAAAAGAATTTTGCATTTGGCAAATTAGTTAATGGAACTATAAAGAACTTTTTCCCTAAAGGATTAAGATTTCAAGCTTGAAGCAGGAAAGAAGACTTACTATATGAGTATCAAAGAAATAAGTAATAGTGCTAAAGACATTAAGGCATTACAAGCAATAGCTAAGCAAACTTTTACTGAGACATTTGGTAGTCAAAATACTGCTGAAGATTTGGCGAAGTTTCTCAATGAAGAATATGATTTTGACAAGTTAAAAGCTGAAGTGGAAAATCCAGAATCATTTTATTACTTCTATTATTTTGAGGATGAACTTGCGGGGTATTTAAAATTGAATGTTGGTGCAGCGCAAACAGAATCAGATTATCCAGAAGCGTTAGAAATTCAAAGGATATACGTATTACAAAAATATCAAGGAAAAAGAATTGGTCTAGCTATGATGCAACAAGCGTTAGCAGTAGCAGAAGAATTAAAGAAACCCCAAGTTTGGCTAGGTGTTTGGGAAAATAACTTTAAGGCGCAAGCTTTTTATCAAAAATCTGGTTTCAAAAAAGTTGGCTCACATGATTTTATTTTGGGCGATGATAGACAAACAGATTATATTTTGTTAAAAACTTTATAAAGGAATGAAGGCTATATCAGGATTGGTATAGTCTTTTTTCAAGTTGTATTATATAAATATCTATACTATAATATATTTAGAAAAAGTAATGTAATTTAAATTATTTAATAGAAGGGATTTAGAAAAATTTATTTTAATGAGTGTTAAGGTGTATGTGACTATATAGTTATAATTGGCGATGAGGACAGTTTTAAAAGTAAATAATTTAATTGAATTAGCTAAGCAGTAATCAAAACCATGACTTTATCACTTTAGTTAGGGTTGATTACTGCTTTTTTCATAATAATTGTTGAGGTGGTAGTATGGATAACATAAAAAAAGAATATCGAGAACTCGATTTATTCGAAATATTCCAAATGTTATTGCGGCATTGGTGGATAATTTTACTGAGCGGTCTTTTATGCGGATTGGCAGCGTTTACCTATAGTAAGTTTGCGGTTGTTCCTCAGTATACTTCAGTTACGAAAATCTATCTATCCAATAAGTTAACGGAAAACCAGACTAATCCCACTCCTTCAACAGAGTTAATAAAAGACTATGAAGAAATGGTAAAAAGTCGAGCTGTTTTAGAGAATATTATCGAAAAACAGGATCTACGCTATAGTTATGGTGAATTAAGTAAGAAAGTTAATGCAGAAAATAAAGATGAAACTCAAATCATTAGCATAAGTGTTACTGATCCTAATCCAGTTGTGGCGCAGAGATTGGCCAATAGTATTCGCGATGAATCGATTAAACATGTTACAAAAGTTATGAAAGTTATTTCCGTTGGTGTGGTAGATAAAGCCAATTATCCTCAAAGTCAATCATATCCAATTACAATAAAATGGATTGAATACGGATTTTTAATTGGTTTTGTATTATCAATTGGGGTACTTTTGATACGCTTCATCTTAGATGACACAATTAAGACAAGCGAAGATGTTGAAAAGTATCTAGGATTGAGTACCTTAGCTGTAATTCCTAAGATTAGTGATAGTAATAATAAGAAGAAATACTATGGAAATTATGGTAAAGGTAAGAGCAAACGGAGAAAGAGGGTGTGAGTGGATGCAAAAGTTTGAGTTGCGTTTAGATGATATTGATTTTCAAAGTCAAGAATCATTTAAAACTTTAAGATTCAATGTTGAATTTTCTGGAGAGAAGAATCAAGTGTTTTATATAACTAGTACATATCCAAATGAAGGTAAAAGTACAGTTTCATTAGAGTTAGCCTTAGCTTTCTCTGATAATGGAAAAAAAGCATTGTTAATAGATGCGGATTTAAGAAAGTCAGTTTCAAGACAGTTAATTCGTACTGGTAGTATTGAGATGGGACTATCAGATTACTTAGTAGGCAGAGCACAATTTGATGATGTGATCGCTCAAAGTAATATAGAAAACTTTAGTATGATATTTTCTGGACCAGTTCCACCTAATCCAAGTGAAATATTGGATGGAGAAAGATTTAAGCATTTAATAGAAACTGTTAAAGAAAAATTCGATATTGTTATCATTGATACGCCACCAATGGGAAGTGTCATTGATGCAGCAGTGATTGCTAAAAATTGTGATGGTGGCATTATTGTAATTAATAGTGGACAAGCTAGTTATCGACAAATTAGAAAAACTAAAGAACAATTGGAACGTGCTGATAGTAAAATCATCGGATGTGTCTTAAATAAAGTAGATGCTTCCAATAATGATTACTACTACGGTTACTACCATAAATAAGCGTGGGGGGGGGGGGAACTATGAATTCTATCAACAAGATAAAATCACTTCCTCAATGGGTGTTTCGAGCATTCTACCTATCTTTGTATGACTTGATAACAGTCAATTTTGCTTATTTTATAGTGTTATGGTTACACTATAATTTGAGATACACAACCATCCCCTTAAAGTATTTACAAGCATATCTAAGTTTTGTACCAATATACTCTTTATTTACTTTGAGTGTTTTCTATTTTTTGAAATTATATAAGAGTATTTGGAAATACGTTAGTCTGAGTGAAATGAACCGAATATTATTAGCGACAATTGTAACAGCGATTTTTCATGGAATCGGTATTACCGTTTTATGCACAAGAATGCCTATTTCCTATTATTTAATGGGACCGCTATTTCAATTTATGTTTACCGTGAGTGTAAGGTTTGCATATCGTTTTATTAATTTAGTGAGAAGACGAAAACAAAGAAATGAAAATGCTAAATATAATTCTTTAATTATTGGAGCTGGTTCAGCAGGTCAAATTATTATTAAAGAACTAGAAAATTCATCAGTAGCACAATCTGTTCCTAAATGTGTAATTGATGATGATCCAAACAAATGGGGTAGAATGTTGAAAAATATTCCAATTATAGGTGGACGTGAGAAAATCATTGAAGCAGTTCAAAAATTTGATATCACACAAATTATTTTTACAATACCTTCTGCAAGTGCTAAAGATAAAAGAGAGATTTTGAATATCTGTAAGGAAACGGATTGTAAGTTATTGACATTGCCAGGAGTGTATCAATTATTAAACGAAGAAGTTTTCTTACAGCATTTAAAGCCAGTAGCGGTTGAAGATTTATTAGGAAGAGAACCAATAAAGGCAGATTTAGGCCAAATCAAGAAACAAATTCAAGGTAAAGTTGTATTAATAACTGGTGGTGGAGGCTCAATTGGTTCAGAGCTTTGTCGTCAGATTGCGACCTATGATCCTAAGCAATTAATCGTTTTTGATATCTATGAGAATAATGCTTATAGTATTGAACAAGAATTAAAAAGAAACTATCCTAATTTAAATTTAAAAGTTTTAATTGGATCAGTTCGAGATCAAAAAAGAGTAGATGATATTTTTTCGAGTTATCGACCAGATATTGTTTATCACGCTGCTGCCCATAAGCATGTTCCATTAATGGAAGGTAGTCCTAATGAAGCAGTTAAAAACAATGTTGTTGGTACTTATAACACTTCTAAGGCAGCCTTAAAGTACAATGCTGAACGATTTGTACTAATTAGTACAGATAAGGCAGTTAATCCAACAAATGCAATGGGAGCTAGCAAGCGTATTTGTGAGATGATTATTCAAATGATGGATAAAGACAGTCGCAATAGAAAGAAACGAACACAGTTTGTAGCAGTTAGATTTGGAAATGTTCTAGGCAGTAATGGTTCTGTGATTCCTTTATTCAAGAAACAAATTGCAGCCGGTGGTCCAGTTACAGTAACTCATCCTGATATTATTCGATATTTCATGACGATTTCAGAAGCAGTTGGGTTGGTTTTGCAAGCCGGAGCATATGCGGCTGGTGGAGAAATATTTGTTTTAGATATGGGACAACCAATTAAAATTGATACTTTAGCACGAAACTTAATTAAGTTATCAGGATTACATCCAGATGAAGATATCGAAATTAAATATATTGGTTTGCGTCCAGGAGAAAAGCTATATGAAGAAAAGTTAATGGCTGAAGAAGGATTACAAAAGACTGAAAATCAACTTATCTATATTGGAAAACCAATTCCATTTGATGAGAAGAAATTCTTAAAGGATTTACAGAGTCTAATTCAAAGTAGTTAAGAAAATCCTAAGAATATTGAAGCTCAGATGCAAAAAATTGTACCGAACTTCAAGTTTCAGGAGGTGGTAGGATGAAGCAAAAATTTGAGCCTTTCACAGAAAGAGTTTATTTATCTTCGCCAACAATGCATGGTGAAGAATTAAAGTATATGACAGAAGCCTATCAAACGAATTGGATGTCGACGATAGGGGCGAATATCGATTCAATTGAAGCTGATGTAGCTAAAAAAATAGGTGTGGGGTACACCGTAGCATTATCATCAGGAACAGCGGCTTTGCATTTGGCGATGAAACTAGCCAAGATTAAACACGGGGAAAAGGTATTTTGTACAGATATGACCTTTAGCGCTACAGCTAATCCAATAGTTTATGAAGGTGGAGTACCTATCTTTATTGATAGTGAGCCTGATACATGGAATATGAGTCCAGAAGCATTAGAAAAAGCTTTTGAATTATATCCAGATGTAAGAGTAGTTATGTTAGCTCATCTGTACGGAGTACCGGCAAAATTAACAGAAATTAAGGAAATTTGTAGGCAACACAAAGCGATTTTAATAGAAGATGCAGCTGAGTCTTTAGGGGCAACTTATCAAGGACAACAGACTGGATCATTTGGAGAAATTGGAGTTATTTCTTTTAATGGTAATAAAATTATCACCGGATCTTCAGGTGGTATGTTACTGACAGATAAGAAAGAATTAGCTGATAAAGCAAGGAAATTATCGACACAAGCTAGAGAAGATGCACCTTGGTATCAGCATAAAGAGATAGGATACAACTATCGCATGAGTAATGTAATTGCAGGAATAGTTCGAGGACAATTTCCGTATTTAGAAGAACATATTGTCCAAAAGAAGAAAATCTATCAACGTTATCAAGCCGGATTGAGTGAATTGCCGGTTAAGATGAATCCTTTTGATAGTGATAAGAGTGAACCTAATTTTTGGTTATCATGTTTAGTGATCGATAAAGAGGCGATGTGTAAGCAAACTAGGACAGATACCGAAGCTAGTTATATTTCTGAGCAAGGTAAATCTTGTCCGACAGAGATTTTAGAAGCACTGGCTGCCATTAACGCAGAGGGGCGTCCAATTTGGAAACCAATGCATCTTCAACCTATTTATGAGAAAAACGTATTTGTTAAAGTTGATGAAAATGGTGTAGATGAAGATATTTTTAATCGCGGGTTGTGTTTACCTAGTGATAATAAGATGACTCCAGAACAACAAGATAGAATTATTGATGTAATTAAATCATGTTTTGAGTGATGAGAAGTTTGAGTGGGATTTTGAGTGGAAGTTAAGGGGATGATGAAATATGATCCAGACTACAACCATTAAGCCAAAGGGTTTCTACGAAAGATATATAAAAAGACTACAAGCTATTGTACTTAGTTTGATTGCGATAATTATACTTTCACCAATTTTGCTAATCACATATTTATTAGTAAGAGTAAAGTTTGGAAAACCTGCCATTTTTATACAAAAAAGGGTAGGTAAAGATGGAAAAGTATTTGATTTGTATAAATTTAGAACAATGACTAATCAAAGAGGTAAAGATGGAAAATTATTACCTGATGATCAACGTTTGACTAGCTTTGGTAAAAAATTACGTAGTACAAGTTTAGATGAATTACCAGAGTTGTTCAATATTTTAAAGGGTGATATGGCATTGATTGGACCACGTCCTTTATTAGTGAAGTATTTACCTTTATATAATGATGAACAAGCTAGAAGACATGAAGTAAGACCAGGCTTGACAGGTTATGCTCAAGTAAACGGACGAAATGCAATTACTTGGGAAGATCGTTTTAAATTAGATGTAGAGTATGTTGATAATGTTACTTTTCTCAATGACTGGAAGATAATTTTCAAAACTATTAAAACAGTTTTTAAGAGAGAAGGAATATCAGAAAAAGGTTCAGCGACAATGGACGAATTTAAAGGAAATGGGCATAGAGTATGAAAAAATTAGTTATCCTAGGTGCTGGTGGTCATGGAAAAGTCGTAGCTGATATTGCTGTGAAAAACGGCTATGAAGAAATTGTTTTTTTAGATGATAATAAAACATCATGTGCTGGTTTTAGTGTCGTTGGAAAAATAGAAGATGCAGCTAAAATAAAAGGAGATAAATTTGTAGCAATTGGGGATGCAAATCTTCGCCAAAAATTAATGGAAAAGATTAAGACAGTTACGTTGATCCATCCCCGAGCTACAATCAGCAGAAGGGTAACTATTGGTGAAGGAACAGTGGTGATGGCTGGAGTGGTAATCAATTCTGATACTAAGATTGGTAAGGGATGTATTATCAATACTTCAGCTTCGGTTGACCACGATTGTACATTGGATGATTTTGTTCACGTTTCTGTGGGAGCACATCTAGCGGGAAATGTGAAGGTTGCGACTAGAACTTGGCTAGGGGTTTCAGCCAGTGTTATCAATAATATTGCTATCTGCAAAGATTGCATGATAGGTGCTGGAGCAGTAGTCGTTAAAGATATTAATAAAAGTGGAACTTATGTGGGAGTACCAGCTAGACTTTTAACAAGGTAAGAGGTGATTAGTAATGAAAAGAATTTTGATTATTGCAAATAATGATGTAGGCTTATATAAATTCAGAAAAGAACTAATTACGGAACTTACTAAAGAAAATGAAATCTATCTACTTCTGCCATATGGGAAAAATGTCGATAAATTAATAGCATTAGGTGCTAAATTCATTGATTGTCCTTATTTAGAAAGACGCGGAACGAACCCATTTAAAGATATTCGGTTAATGTTGTATTTTAGAAAAAATATTAGAAAACTAAAGCCAGATGTAATTTTGACATACACAATCAAGCCCAATATTTACGGTGGATATGCTGCTCGTTTATGTAAGATTCCATATATAGTCAATGTCACAGGCTTAGGAACAGCTTTAGAAAATGAAGGAATTTTACAAAAAATAACAAGTTTGATGTACAAAGTAGCTTTAAAAGATGCGAAAAAAATTTTCTTTCAAAATCAAGCTAATCAAGATTTTATGTTAGATAGGAAAATAATCGATAAAAGTAATAGTTATGAAATTATTCCTGGATCTGGAGTAAATTTACAAGAATATCAAAAGAAACCATATCCTAAACATGAAGTAGTAAAATTTGCTTTTGTTTCAAGGATTATGCGCCAGAAAGGTATAGATCAATATTTAGCAGCAGCTAAGTATATTAAAAAGAAGTATTCAGAGACAGAATTTCATATCTATGGCTTTTGTGAAGAAGAGTATCAAAGTGTGTTAGCTAAGTTGCAAGCTGAAAAGATTATTAATTATCATGGAATGGTTCAAGATATGAAATCTGTATATCAAGAAATTGATTGTTTGATTCATCCAACTTATTATCCAGAAGGAATGTCGAATGTTTTGTTGGAGGCATGTGCGAGTGGTCGTCCGATTATTACAACTGATCGACCAGGTTGTCGAGAAATTGTTGATGATGGGGTGAATGGTTTTGTCGTTGTAGAACAAAATAGCAAAGACTTAACTGATAAGATAGAACAATTTCTCCATTTAGATTTAGAACAAAGAGAAAAAATGGGAATTGCAGCACGCAAAAAAGTAGAACAAGAATTTGATCGACAAATCATAGTGTCTAAGTATCTTGCTGAAATACAAAATATTAGATAGAGGGTGATGAGAATGAAAATTTGTATTTGTGTGGGAACAATTTCTGGTATAGGTGGAATCCAAAGGGTAATTACACTTTTTGCAAATGAATTAGCTAAGAAGCATGAGGTTACAATTTCTTCTTACGATACACCTGAAATTTTATCCAATTCAGTTTATAAATTAGATAAAAGTATAAACTTTGTTGAATTTCCAAAGAATAAAATTGCGTCTAATATTCTTTATAGAATTGTTAGGAAAATACTATCTAAAGTTGCAAGAAATGATAAATATTTAGAGAAAATAGATTTTCCTAAATTTATGCAAAAAAAGCTAGTAACTTTTTTTAATCAAGGTGACTATGATGTCGTGATAGGTGTTGCTTGGTATCACAGCCTTTTGTTGGCAATGGTTGCTCCAGAAATAGAAGCTAAAACAATTGGTTGGCAACATAATTCATACGACGCTTATTTTTGTACTCCTGGACGTTATGCTTGGAAGAAAGCTGGTCTTTTTAAAAAGTATCTTTCCAACCTTGATGCATACGTTGTTTTAAATGAAACAGCTAAAGAAAAGGTAGATGCTAATTTTGGAATTAATTCAACTGTCATTTACAATCCTAAGAGTTATGTTTCTAAGGAAAAATCAGATATGAGAAATAAGGTCTTCCTTGCAGCTGGACGAATGGCTTATGCCAAAGGATTCGATACCCTGATAGATGCTTTTAAAATTTTTGCCAAAAAAAATTCGGATTGGAAGTTGCTGTTAGTCGGTGATGGTGAGGAACTTCCAGCGATAAAGGATAAAATTAAAGAATATGAATTGGAAGAAAGAATCCTAACTCCTGGGAAAACTGATGATATAAAGAAATACTTCTTACAATCTTCGGTACTGCTTTTATCGTCAAGATGGGAAGGAATGCCGATGATAGTTCTTGAATCTCTTGAAATGGGATGTCCAATTGTTGCATTTGATATTGATGCAATGGGTCCATTGGTTACTAATGGAATTGAAGGACTAATTGTTAAAAATAAGCAAGATGCAAATGCTTATGCTCAAGCGATGTTAAAAATAGCTGAAAATCAAGCTTTGAGAGATCAGATGCATCAGGCTGCAATTCAAAAATCACGTCAATTTTCCGTAGATAAAATAGTAAGTAAGTGGGAAGAAATTCTTAGGTAGAAAATTTCCGATAGAAATTAGGTGGCAACAATGAAAATCTTATTTGTTAATAACGGTCTAGCAGGTGGCGGTGTTGAGAAATTATTGAATGACATGTTGCCACTAATTAATGAAAGTGGGAATTACTGTGAACTATTAATTTTATTTGACGATAACGCTAAGTATTTGGAATCTCTGCGAAATCATGGGGTTAAAGTTCAGATTGTTCCTAAAAATATCTATAATAAAGGCCACTTTAAGAGAATGATATACATAATGAATTATATAAAGAATAATAACTTTGATATAGTTCACGCTAATGAATTTCCATTGATATATTATTGTTCTATTATAAAGGTTATTTTAGGGGAAAAGATGCCTAAGCTAGTAATGACGGAGCATAATACTGATAATAGGCGTCGTCATATCAAGTTAAGTCGACCATTAGAGAAAATAATTTATCGTAATTATGATAAAGTTACGTCGATAAGTGATAAGGTACAAGAGGTTTTATTGGATTGGCTACGACCTAATGATAGGGATAAATATGTGGTTATCTGTAATGGGATAGTCATAGAAGATTTTAGAAAATCCCAACCATATAAGAGAAGTGACTTGCTTCCGGGGATTGGTGAGAAAGATAAATTACTTTGTATTATTGGATCACTAACTGAACAAAAGAATTACTTCTTTATGCTAGAAGTTATGGAGAATTTACCTGATAACTATCATTTACTCTGTCTAGGTGAAGGTCCATTAAAACAAGAGATTATGAATAAAATCCAACAGAAAAAACTACAAAAAAAGGTTCATTTGTTAGGATTTAGAAAAGATGTAGCTAGGGTTTTAAAAACAATTGATGTATTGGTTATTCCATCGCTCTGGGAAGGATTTGGCTTGATTGCAGTAGAAGCCATGGCAAGTCAAACTCCAGTCATTGTATCAGATGTGCCTGGTTTAGCTGAAGTAGTTGGTGAAGCTGGAGTTAAATGTTCAGTAAATGACGTTGAAAAGTTTGTTCAAGCAATAAAGAAAGTAGTTAGTGATAGTGAGTATTCACATAAGTTAACCAAATTGAGTGAGAAACAAGCCAGTAAATATGATATAAGAAAAATGACTGAGAATTATTTGAGGTTATACAAGCATTTACTGGAGTGAGAAGGTGTAGGAATTGAAATTTTGTGGAGTAGTAGTTTGGTACAATCCTGACGGTGATATCTTAGATAATATTAGTTCTTACATTACTGATATTGATAAATTATATATTGTTGATAACTCAAATGGAAGTCATATCAACTTATTAGCTAATTACAAATATCAGAATAAATGTGAGTATATTCCTTTACATAAAAATCTAGGTTTAGCATATGCTTTAAATGTAGGTTGCAAAAAAGCAATCAAAGATAGATTTGACTATATTCTAACAATGGATCAGGATTCAATATTTGAACCAACAGCTGTTAGTAAATTAAAGGTAGCAGCTCAAAAAAATAAAAGATATGGTATTATTTGTCCAAATGTTAAGTCTATTTATCATGATGAGAAAACTAATTTAGACAAAGTAGCTTATCTAAAATGGAGCAAGGAAGAATTTAAAGAAATTCCCTGGACAATGACTTCTGGAAGCTTAACTTCACTCAAAGCTTACACTGATGTTGGTGGTTTTGATGATGACTTATTTATAGCTCATATTGATATAGATTTTTGTATCAAATTGAATCAAAATAATTGGAAAATTTTGATGGTGGGACCAGCGATTATTAAGCAGCGTTTTGGAAATTCTAAACCAGTTCGAATTTTATGGAAGAAAGTTCATCCGTCGTTTGCTAACCCAGTACGTACATATTATTTATTTAGAAATCAGAAATATTTAGAGATGAAATATGGAAAAGAGATCCATGAATTTATTGGAGTAGATCTATGTAAATTTTTTGTGAAAATTACTTTATTTGAGAAACAAAAAGCAAAGAAATACTTGATGATGCTTCGAGGATATAGGGATGCTAAGGCAAATAGAATGGGAAAATATAAGGACGGATGAGTATATGGGAAAATTGTTGACAATATTAACCCCAACATATAATCGTGGCGAATATTTAGAAAATATTTTTGTATCTCTACAACAACAAACAGATAAAGATTTTGAGTGGTTGATAATTGATGATGGTAGTACAGATAATACAAAGGAAATTGTAGAATCATTCATTAAAAGCAACAAATTAAGAATTAGATATTTTTATAAGGAAAATGGTGGGAAGCATACTGCTATAAATTATGGATTAAAGTATACTTTCACGAAGTTAATAGTCATTTTGGATAGTGATGATACTTTTACGAATGATGCGGTTGAAGTGATTGAGAAGACTTACAATGAAAATAAAAATAAAGAAAATATTTGTGGATTTACTTTTTTAAGACAGAGAAAAAATGGTGAACTATTTGGAAAAGATTTTCCTAGAGAAGGCAGATATAATTTCTTAAAATGGAGGCTAAGCAAAGTTTCTACTGGTGAAAGATGTGACGTATTTTATAGTGAAATTATGAAACAATATCCATTCAGTGAGTATGAAGGTGAAAAATATATTGGTGAAAGCACAATGATGATTAAAATGGCATATCAATACGATATGATTGGTAAAAATAGTGTGATTGGTATTTCAGATTACTTAGAAGGTGGTTTGACTAACAGTAATAGAGTATTGAGATTACACTCCTTATTGGGAAGTATAGAGTACTGTAATTTATGCATGATGCCAGGAATATATTGGAGAAGAAGATTAAAATCAGCTCTTTTATATGATACATATGGATTTTTGAAGAATATAGGACTTAAGCAACTCATTAACGATAGTAATGCACCATTGTTAACGACAATATTTTATCCAATATCTACAATTATAGGAAGATATTGGAAAAATAAATATAAATTATAGGAAGTGATGATATGGTTTATTATTTGGGAATCGCAACTTTAATATTTATTGGCTACTTCACTTCCAAAAATAGTGACAAATATTTAAATGCTATGCTATGTATATTATTTGTGTTTATTACCTTACATAATCCCTACATAACAGGAACTGATGGTAGATCATATCGAGCATACTTTAAGGAAAATATCCCAACCTTATTTCATTTTTCTGAGTATAATCACACATATGAAATTGGATATGCTTTACTAAACTCGCTAGCTAAAACCATTCATAACGACTACTTTATTTTTCAGTTAATATATAGTTTTATTGCCATCTTTTTATTAGGGTTGGTTTTGAAGAAGACTAAATTAGCTGATCAAGAAAAATTATTATTATTGTTTGTTTACTTCTGCTATCGTTTTTTTCAAAATAATATGGAATTTTTACGACAAAATATTGCTATCTTACTTATCTGGTTAGCAGTTCTTTCAATAAGTGATTATTACCAAGAAAAAGGTAAGAATAAAATTAAATATTTACTAACAATTATTGCTTGGACTTTCCACCGAAGTGCGATTTTCAATTTGATATTATTACCATTGATTGAGAGATTGAAAAGGACTGATGTTAAAAAATTAGTAGTAATAACTTCAGTTGCTTCTTTTGGAATTTTATTTTTAGGAAATAGTGCAATTTCAAAGATTGTTCAATTCGCCATAATAATTGGTGGTGATAGGTATTCTTCATACTTGATTAATCCAGGAGAAGTTGTACCACCAATTAATCCGGTTAATTATGGTATTCGTTATATATTTTATATTATGTATTTCTTAAGTATTGATAACTATGAATATAGCAAGAAGAAAACTATTTTGGTAGTTGCAAGTCTAGCAATTATTTGTGGCTCTATTAATCAAAATATATTCACTAGATTATTAGAATATTACATGATAGGAATTTATATAGCAATTGTTAAAAGTAAACATCTGATGACAGCTGGAAGATCTAGAAATTTGTATTTATTAATCTTGTACGTAGCTTTTATGATCATTCTAGCAAGGAATTTAATGTCGGTATCTGGTGGTACATATATGAATTATCAATTATATCCATTTAAATAAGGGGGAAGATTAGAATGGTAGCTAAAATAGGAGTAATAATCCCATATTTTGGAAAATTACCAAATTATTTTGATGTATGGTACCAGTCAGCAATCCAGAGTAAAAAGGTAGATTTTATTTTTTATACAGATTGTAAGATAGAACCGACACAAAATATTATTGTGCACAACTGTAGCTTTACAGATTTTCGTAACAAAGTCCAGAGTAAATTTGATTTTAAAATTAGTTTGGAAAGGGCATATAAAATTTGTGATTTTCGTCCAGCCTATAGTTATATTTTTCAGGAAGAGTTAGAAAAATATAAATTTTGGGGATATTGTTTTTGGTGATATTGACAAATATTTATCTGATGAAATTTTATTTAAGAATGATGTCATTGGTAAGTATGGACATTTTTCTATATATCAAAATAATGAAGAACTAAGATATCTTTTTATGGATGATGGAGTATATCCAGAAAAAAATTATCGAGAAGTATTCCAAAATAACGATGCCTTCTACTTTGATGAATTTGGAGGAATGATGTTAAAGAAATCTAGAAATGGGTATAAAACGTATCCCTTGAAAATAGCTAATTTCTTACCTATGCCTCCATATTTTAATGATCGAGGAGAATCGGTATACATAAAGTGGAGTAATGGTAAAGTATATACAATTTCTAAAGATAATCATTTAGAAGAATACTTTTATGTGCATTACAGTAAAAGAAAATTTAATCTTCATAAGGGTAACCAAAGCTCGGAAATAATTGTAACACCTAGTGATATTTACATGGGGAATGATAATTTACATATTAAACTAAAAGATCTTAAATTAGGTAAATTTTACTACTACAAATATATGCTAAGAAGAATATATATGCATCGTAATAATATTGGAAAGTTAATTCAACGAATGATTTGGGGACGTGATTTGAAAAAGTATACTGATAGCCTTAACGATAAGAAGAATTTTTAGTAAGGAGGAGGTGTGATATATGAAAATAATTGCTTTCTATTTACCTCAATATCATGAGATAAAAGAAAATAATGAGTGGTGGGGTAAAGGTTTTACCGAATGGACGAATGTAAGGAATTCTAAGCCTTATTTTAAAGGACATAATATGCCACGCCGCCCATTAAATGACAATTACTATGACTTAACAGATGTAAAAACGATGTTATGGCAAAAAGATCTAGCCAAAAAATATGGTATTTATGGATTTGCATATTATCATTACTGGTTCGAAGGAGAAATGTTATTGGAAAAACCAGCCGAGATAATGCTAAGGCATCCAGAAGTAGATATGCCGTTCTGCTTTTCCTGGGCAAATCATACTTGGTCGCGAGTTTGGGCGGATAAGACAAATAATGTATTAAAACTTCAGAAGTATGGCGATGAAAAAGATTGGAAACGTCATTTTGATTACTTATTACCTTTCTTCAAAGATAAACGCTATATTAAAGAAAATGGCCGACCAGTAATGATAATTTATAATCCTTTAGGTGTAAAAGAATTTCCTGAGATGATGAAAAAGTGGCAACAATGGGCTAAAGATGCAAGTTTGCCAGGAATTTTTTTCCTACATCAACAAAATGAATTTAATCATAATGAGGAATTTGGTGGTAATTCATTTGAAGGTGGAATTGAGTTTCAGCCTAATCGAGCTGTGGTAGAATACATACGTAAAAGTTTAACTTTTAAATTGGAAGCTTTAGGTAGCAGAATAGCAAATAAAATTCCTGTATTAATCTGTAAACATACTATGAAACATTATAGCTATGATGATATTTGGAAAATTATCTTAAAACAACAACCTAAAGGTAATGATTGGTATCCAGGTGCTTTTGCAGATTGGGACAATACTCCACGTAGAAAGAATAAAGGAGTATTTTGCGATGGAACGAGTCCAGAAAAGTTTGAATATTATTTAACGCAACAGATAAAACGAGCAAGGAATGTTTACCATAAGAATTATTTATTCATGTTTGCCTGGAATGAATGGGGAGAGTCTGGTTATTTAGAACCGGATACGAAAAATAGTTATAAGATGCTAGAGGCGGTAAGGAACGCCTTGATAGCTAATGATGAATTCCCAGATTTTGATAATTGAAATAATAATATTATATTTAAAAAATATATTGTAGGGTGATAAAAATTTCTAGTGAATGGAGGATTGTGTTATATGAAGATAATAGCATTTTATTTACCTCAATATCACGAAATAAAAGAAAATAATGAGTGGTGGGGTAAAGGATTTACGGAATGGACAAATGTAAAAAATTCTAAACCATATTTTAAAGGGCATAATATGCCACGCCGCCCATTGAATGATAATTATTATAATCTAACAGATATAAAAACAATGTTATGGCAAAAAGATTTAGCTAAAAAATATGGCATTTATGGATTTGCGTATTATCATTACTGGTTTGAAGGTAAGATGTTATTAGAAAAACCGGCTGAGATAATGCTAAGGCATCCAGAAGTAGATATGCCATTTTGTTTTTCCTGGGCAAATCATACCTGGTCTCGAGCATGGGCGGATAAGACAAATGAAAAATTAATAATTCAAAAATATGGTGATGAAAAAGACTGGAAACGTCATTTTGATTATCTACTACCTTTCTTCAAAGATAGTAGGTATATTAAGGAGGATGGTCGACCAGTAATGATATTATATAATCCTTTAGGTGTAAAGGAATTTCCTGAGATGATGAAAAAGTGGCAACAATGGGCTAAAGAAGCAGGTTTACCAGGAATCTTTTTCTTACATCAGCAAGATAAATTTGATCATCATAAAAAAGATAGTGATGGCTTATATGATGGAGGAATTGAATTTCAGATGAGTCGAGCCATAGTAGAATATGGACGTAAGAGTTTAACTTTTAAACTAGAGACACTAGGCAGTATGATAGCTGATAGATTTCCTATGCTTATTTGTAAGAATACTATAAGACATTATAAGTATGATGATATTTGGAAAATTATTTTAAAACAACAGCCTAAAGGTGATGACTGGTATCCAGGTGCCTTTGTAGATTGGGATAATACTCCACGTCGGAAAAATAAGGGTTCATTTTGTGATGGAACAAGTCCAGAAAAATTTGAATATTATTTAACGCAACAGATAAAACGAGCAAGGAATGTTTATCATAAGGATTATTTATTCATGTTTGCCTGGAATGAATGGGGTGAATCAGGTTATTTAGAACCAGATACGAAAAATGGCTATAAAATGTTAGAAGCAGTGCGAAACGCTTTAATAGCTAATAATGAATTCCCAGATTTTGATTAGTAGAATAAACTATAAATGAGGAATGGATATGAAAAGCTCAAGAGTTGAAAATTCAATCAGAAATACAATTTATGCACTTAGTACTCAAATTTTTTCTATGTTAATGTCTTTTGCTGTACGTACTGTTTTTATTCATACTTTAGGAAAAGAGTATTTGGGTTTTAATGGTTTGTTCAGTAATATTTTTTCCATACTATCGTTAACAGAATTAGGTATGGGAACAGCTATTGTTTACTCCATGTACAAACCAGTAGCTCAAGGAGATCATAGAAAAGTAGCAGCTTTATTAAATTTATATCGGACTTTTTATAGAATAGTTGGAACTATTATTGCTGTTTTAGGATTGAGCTTGCTTCCATTTCTAAATTACTTAGTTTCAGGTATAAGAGATATTCCAGAACTAAAAATTATTTACTTGTTATATCTATCTAGTTCAGTTATAAGTTACTTTTTTGTATATAAAAAGAGTATTTTGACTGTATACCAACAAGATTATATTTCATCTAGAATTGATCTAATAATAAATTTCATACAAGGAATTATTCAAATTGCAATATTGATATTGTGGCATAATTATATTTTGTATTTAATAATTTTAATATTAACGGTGTTTTTTGGTAACTTACTAAATTCTCTCTATGTTGATTACAAATATCAATATTTAAAAGAATACCATTCAGAAAAAGTAGGAAAAGAAACTAAAAAGAAAATATATACAGATGTTAAAGCAATATTTGTTAGTAGAATTAGTTCAGCGATAGTGACTTCAACAGATAATTTACTAATTTCTGCATTCATTAGTACAATCATACTAGGATTATATTCTAATTATCTAATGCTAATAGGTGTTGTTAATACAATAACAAGTAAAATGATAGATTCTTTGACAGGTAGTGTAGGTAATTTAATTGCGGTTGAATCAATTGAAAGAGTTTATTTAATTTTTAAAAGAGTCTGGTTTATCAATTACTGGTTAGTCGCTTTTAGTTCAATATCGTTCTTTATTTTAGCTAATCCTTTCATTATTTTATGGGTAGGGAAATCATATCTTTTAAGTAGTGGAATTATTTTCATGATAGCGTTGAATCTTTTTATGCGACTGATTAGGAATACTTTTCTCATGTTTAATAATGCTTTTGGACATTTTGTAGAATTAAAGAAGAAAAATATTATTGAGCCAATTATTAATATGATAGCATCTTTATTATTTATCTTAGTATTCAAGATGGGAATAGTTGGTGTTTTACTAGGTACATTTGTTAGTAACATTACAACCAATTTTTGGTTTGAACCGTATCTGATATTTAAAAAATGTCAGGTTAGTTTAAAGGAATATTTTAAAATAGTTGGTAAATACTTGTTAACAAATATTGTGGCTGGGGGGCTAACGTATATACTTTGTGATATTTGTATAACAGGAAACAGTTGGATGTTATTTTTCGTTCGAATAGTAATTTGTTGTTTGGTTATTAATTTGACAATAATTTTATTTTATCGAAAAACAGATGAATATCATTATTTTATGATGTTAGTTAAGAAAGTTTTGAAATTAAGTAGGTGAAGGCGATGAAAGAAATAGATTTGACTGGAAAAAGAATTCTGATAACTGGAGGAGCCGGTTTTGTTGGAGCTAATTTGATTCTTTCCTTATTACGAACAGTTAAAGGTGTAAATATTTTAACAGTTGATAATATGAATGACTATTATGATGTTTCTTTAAAAGAATGGCGCCTTCAACAAATAGAGACAGAAATTAATCAACATGCAGAAAGTAAATTTGAATTCATTAAGGGAGATATTGCTGATGCTGGCTTAGTAAATCAAATATTTACTGACTTTAAACCTGATATTGTTGTTAATTTAGCAGCTCAAGCAGGAGTCAGGAATTCAATTACTAATCCAGATGCCTACATTAAGAGTAATATTATTGGTTTTTACAATATTTTAGAGGCATGTCGCCATTCTTATGATAATGAAAATGGTGTAGAACATTTAGTATTCGCTTCATCTTCGTCGATTTATGGTGATGGTAAAGAGATACCATATAAAATTGATAGTAATACAGATAAACAAATTTCTTTGTATGCTGCTACTAAGAAATCTGATGAAGTATTAGCTCATGTATATAGTCATCTTTTTGGGATTCCAGTAACAGGTTTGCGGTTCTTTACAGTTTATGGTCCAGGCGGCCGACCTGATATGGCATATTTTAAATTTACCAAGAAATTGATAAATGATGAAAAAATTCAGATTTTTAATTATGGAAATTGTCGCCGCGACTTTACTTATATTGACGATGTAGTTGAGGGGGTTAAGCGGGTAATGGCTGGAGTTCCAGAAAAATCAGAGCAAGACCTAGAACCAGCTTATCGAATCTACAACATTGGTAACCATCATCCTGAAAATTTGATGGAATTTGTACAAATTTTACAAGATGAGTTGGTGAAAGCAGATATTTTGCCGAAAGACTACGATTTTGAGGGACATATGGAACTAGTTCCAATGCAACCAGGAGACGTGGCTGTTACATATGCCGATATCAGCGAATTAGAAAAAGATTTTAATTTTAAACCAGATACCAAATTGAGAGTGGGCTTGAAAAGATTTATTAAGTGGTATCGAGATTTTTATAAATTAGGGAAGTGATAGTTGATGGAAAAAAGTTTAAATATAGCAGTAGCTGGAGTGGGCTACGTGGGTTTATCGTTGGCTGTGTTGCTTGCTCAGCACAATCATGTATCAGCGGTTGATACAGTTCCTGAGAAAGTAGAATTAATTAATAAGCGACAATCTCCAATTCAGGATGAATATATTGAAAAATACCTTGCAGAAAAAGAATTGGATTTACATGCAACAATAAACAGCGAAGAAGCGTATAGACAAGCAGATATCGTAATTGTAGCGACACCTACTAATTACGATGTAGTCAAAAATTATTTTGACACAAGTTCAGTAGAAAGTGTAATTGAAATGGTTTTAAGTGTTAACTCACATGCAACGATTGTCATAAAATCGACAATTCCTGTCGGTTATACAGAATCAGTTCGAGAAAAATACCAAACAGATAGAATTATTTTTAGTCCAGAATTTTTACGTGAATCAAAAGCTTTATATGATAATTTATATCCAAGTCGAATTATTGTAGCGACTGATAAGAGTGATGATAATCAACTTAAAGCTTCGCAACAATTTGCAGAGCTACTACAAGAAGGTGCAATAAAGGAAAATATCCCAGTGCTATTTCCAGGTTTTTCAGAAGCTGAAGCAATAAAATTATTTGCTAATACCTATTTAGCTTTGAGAATTTCATTCTTCAATGAATTAGATACTTATGCAGAATCTAGAAATTTGAATACTCAAGATATTATTGAAGGTGTATCTTTAGATGAGCGAATTGGCGATCATTATAATAATCCGTCCTTCGGCTATGGTGGATATTGTCTACCCAAAGATACTAAACAATTATTAGCCAACTACCAAGATATTCCAGAAGATTTAATTGAGGCAATCGTGAAATCCAATAGTACAAGAAAGAGTTTCATTGCTGATCAAGTTTTGAAAAAGGCTGGTTATTATGATTATTCTCAAGATATGATTTACAATCCAAATGAGAAAAAACAACCAGTTGTTGGGGTTTATCGTCTAACAATGAAGTCCAATTCGGATAACTTCCGCGAATCATCTATCCAAGGAGTAATGAAACGGATAAGAGCTAAAGGGGCACAAATTATAATTTATGAGCCAACTTTAGATGGTAATGCAACATTCTTTGGTAGTCAGATTATTAATGATTTAGAGAAATTTAAGAAAATGAGCGATGTCATAGTTGCTAATCGATATGAAAAATGCCTAGATGATGTAGAAGAAAAAGTATATACACGTGACATTTTTAAACGTGACTAGGGAGATTGTGATATGAATAAACAGATAAAAATATTATTTTGTCTTCATTATGCTAATCTAAATAATGGTGCAGTACGCTCGTTGGTAGATATTATTGAAAATATAGTTAAAAGAGATGGGGTGACAGTATATGTTGTATATCCTACTCGGAGAGATACAGCTATTGATTATTTAGAAAATTTAGGCGTGAAAACCATATATTTACCCTTTGCTTATAAACTTAATTACACTGAAAATAGTAAAAGAGAAAGTTTCAAGTATATGGTTAAGAAATTTTTATCATGGTTTATACTTTTTAAATTAAGAAGTGTAGTGAAAAAAGAAAAGATTAATGTTATTTACAGTAACACAATTGTGATAGATTATGGCTTTATTTTAAGTAAAATGACTGGACTTCCTCATATATGGCATATAAGGGAATTTGGAAAAGAAGATCACGGTTTTTCATTAAGAGGAGGCGAAAAAGCTCTGTATCGTAAGTTGAATAAATCTAAGGGTATAATCTATATTTCAAAAGCGATAGAGAAGAAATACTCTCCTCATATAAGAAAAGAAATCCTTCAAGAAGTGATATATAATGACATTTCAGGAGATTTTATAAATAAAAAAACTAATTTTAATACTAATCCTAATAACCTATTGAAAGCAACTATAGTTGGAATGATTCAAGAAGGTAAGGGACAATTAATAGCAGTAAAAGCAGTAGAAAAAGCCAATAAATTGGGTGCTAAAATTGAGTTACATATATGTGGAGAAAAATCGGAAGCCTATTACAATGAAATAAATAGTTATGTGAAAGATCATAGGCTATCTGATCAAGTGTATTTTGATGGTTTCAAGACAAAAATGAACGAATATCGATCTGATATGGATATTGGGATTGTAGCATCTAGAAGTGAGGCTTTTGGAAGAGTTACGATTGAAGGAATGCTTAGCAATTTGGCGATGATAGGTGCTGATAGTGCTGGTACAAGTGAGCTAATAGCAGATAATGTAACAGGCTTATTATATAAAAATGGAGATATTGATGAATTAGCTGAGAAATTAGTGTACTTGTATAAAGATAGGCAAAAAATGAAAGAGCTAGCCATCAATGGATTTGATTTTGCAAAGAAATTTACAAAAGGAAATGCAGCGGATAAAATTTACAATGTGATTACTAAGTTGGGTTAATGGCTATGAGATGGATTATTTATAAAAATTATTTTAATACAATTAAAATCTAATTGTATAGAAAGGAAATAAAAATGGATGAAAAAGTAAAAATATTGTTCTGTTTACATTATTCAGACCTAAATAATGGTGGAATACGCTCAATGATAGATGTTATTGAGAATATCATAAAAAATGATAATGTAACAGTATATATTGTATATCCTACTCGTAAAAATACAGCTATTGATTATTTAGAAAAATTAGGGGTAAAAACTATATTTTTACCTTTTTATAAGCTTAATTATAATAAAACTGGGAGAAAAGGAACCTGGAAGTACATAATTAAGCGGATTATGTCACCATTTTTATTTTATAAATTAAGGCAGATAGTTAAAAAAGAAGAGATTAATGTTATTTACAGTAATACAATTGTAATAGATTATGGCTTTATTTTAAGTAAAATGACTGGACTTCCTCATATATGGCATATAAGAGAATTTGGAAAAGAAGATCATGGTATTTTGCTAAGAGGTGGAGAAGAAACTTTATATCAAAAGCTAAATAATTCTAAAGGAATAATCTATATTTCAAAAGCGATAGAAAAAAAGTATGCGCCACATATAAGAAATGGTATTTTTCAAGAAGTAATTTATGATGATATATCAAAAACATTTATAAATAAAAAGACTGAGTTTAATATTGATCCTGACAATTTATTGAAAGCTACTATAGTTGGAGCAATTCAAGAAGGTAAGGGACAATTAGTAGCAATAAAAGCAGTAGAAAAAGCTAATAAATTAGGTGCTAAAATTGAGTTACACATATGTGGGGAAAAAACAGGAGCTTATTATAATAAAATAAATAATTACGTGAAAGATCATAATTTATCTGATCAAGTGTATTTTGATGGTTTCAAGACAAAAATGAATGAATATCGATCTGATATGGACATTGGGATTGTAGCATCTAGAAGTGAGGCTTTTGGAAGAGTTACGATTGAAGGAATGCTTAGCAATTTGGCGATGATAGGTGCTGATAGTGCTGGTACAAGTGAGCTAATAACAGATAATGTAACAGGCTTATTATATAAAAATGGAGATATTGATGAATTAGCTGAGAAATTAGTGTACTTGTATAAAGATAGACAGAAGCTGAAGGAGCTAGCTATCAATGGTTTTGATTTTGCGAAGAAATTTACAAAAGGAAATGCAGCAGATGAGATTTATGATGTGATTACTAAGTTGAGCTAATTATTACGGAGATGGATTGAATATGAAAAAATTTAAGTTTTTAATACGATCCACATATTTAATTGTATTATTAGAAATATTCTACTATCTAAGAATAGCGCCTCAAGTAGTTGGAACGCATTTTGTAAGTGATAATATTCCTGATAGTCTTGGAAGTAAGTATCAGCTATTTCTCTGGGAACTGCTGATATTAATTATGGGTGAAAGCATTATTTTAATAGAAAAGAATTGGCGTGTAAAAAATAAATTAGATAATTTACCGAAGCTATTGCCAAGAGAGTACAGATTATTAATAGTACCAGTAGTTATCATTATTTTGTCTGGTTTTATGATGTTTGAACAAATAAGTGTTTAGATGAAAAGCTATATTGAGAAGTGATTGCGATAGTTATTGTAATTCACTTCTTATTTTTTTGCATTTATCTGTTGACATTAAAACAACAGGGTAGTATATTATAGTTGTTGATTATAAAACAACAAGTTAGGAGAAGATAATTATGAAATATGGTATTACAGCAGCAACAGGTCACTTTGGTCAAGTAGCAGTTAAGGAATTAGTAGGTTTGGTAGGAGCAGACAACGTTGTCGCAATTGCACGTAATCTAGAAAAGGCTAAGCAATTACTTCCTAATAATGTGGAAGTTCGTCAAGGTGACTATGATGATAAGAATAGTTTAGTTTCAGCCTTTGAAGGACTAGACAAGGTGTTATTCATTTCATCTCAACCAGGTGGTAAAATCACACGTTTAGAACAACACACAAATGTAGTAGATGCCTTAAAAGAAGCTAAAGTTGGTTTTGTGGCATACACAAGTTTCCCACATGCTGATCAAGCAAAATCTGCCTTAGCTAGTGATCACACTGCAACTGAAAAGCT
This sequence comes from Ligilactobacillus salivarius DSM 20555 = ATCC 11741, assembly GCF_001435955.1. GTDB lineage: Bacteria > Bacillota > Bacilli > Lactobacillales > Lactobacillaceae > Ligilactobacillus > Ligilactobacillus salivarius. The sequence continues at coordinate 67,932 of NZ_AYYT01000005.1, forward strand.
AATCGCAGAAAGTGGTATTAAGCACTCATTCTTACGTAACAACTGGTATTTGGAAAATGAAGCTGGATTCTTAAATGGAGAAGATATTGTTTATGCTGCTGGTGATGGAAAAGTAGGTTGGGCATTGGAACGTGAATATGCAGAAGGTGCTGTGAAAGTACTTGCTAGCGATGACACAAAAGATGTCTATGAATTTGCTGGTGCAAGCAGAAGTTATGCAGACTTAGCTAAAGCTGTCGGTGAAGTTTACGGTAAGAAAATTGCAGTAACAAATGTTGCTAGTGACGACTACAAGACAGGTTTAGAAAAAGCTGGTTTAGATGAAAATACAATTGGTTTCATTTTGATGATTCAAGATTTAATCAAGCAAGGTGAACTTACAGAAGAAACTTCTGACTTAGAAGATGTATTAGGTCATGAATTGAAGGCTTTACCTGAAGCAATTAAAGAAGTCATTGGTCGTTAATTTGTTGAGTATTAACTATACCTTTGTTAAAATGAAGAAAGTTAGATTTGAGAGGTATAGCGATGAAACATTCATATAAACTAAGCGATGCAATTCATATTTTGACATATGTTGATATATACAAAAATGGTGATCTGAGCAGTGCTAGAATTGCGGCAAGTATTGAAGCAAATGCTAGTGTTGTGAGAAATTTAATGTCGAAATTAAAAAAAGCAGGGCTGTTGAATAATCAGCCAGGGGTAGCTAAAGCAAGTTTAGCAAAACCAGCAAGTGAAATTTCTGTTTTAGATGTTTATCGTGCAATTACATCAACTGCCAGTCTACTGCATGTTGATCCTAAGACTAATCCTAATTGTGTGGTAGGTGCCAATATACAAGATACATTGAATAATGTATATCAGAGAGTGCAAAATGCTGCAGAGTTAGAGATGAGCCAGATTAGTATTCAAGATGTAATTGATGGAGTGCTAGAGAGCGAAAGATTGAAACGGAAAGATGGTGGCGATGATGACACCCTTGATTAAGGGCATTAATCTAGATGCTGCAGGGCGATGTAAACATTACCACAAAGATGCAGACATTGCGGCTTTAAAATGTAGTCAATGCGATGAATATTATGCTTGTTATCAATGCCATGATAGCTTGGAAGATCATAAATTTGTAGCAAGCAATAAAGATGATTATCCTGTGATGTGTGGCGTATGTCGACGTTTATTGGACTTTGACGAATATACAAGTGGTGCATGTCTTAATTGTCATCATGGGTTTAATCCGCTATGTAAATTGCATTATGAAATATATTTTGAAGATTAAGATCGTTTTGAGTTAATTTAAGGTCATTAATTGCCTTTAAAATAACTTAAATGTTAAATACAATAATTATTAAGATAGCTTAAAATCATGTTGTGAGAAGCATGAGTTTTAGGCTATTTTTTTGTGCTTTCGTCTCGATTTTCTTTCTCAATGGGGAAATAGCTTGTAGGTAGAATAGTTTAATGGTTTAATTTGATTAAACAAAGAGAAAGTGTAGGTAGATAATGAAAGCAGCATACATTGAACGTTATGGACAAGAACAGTTAACTTTAGGTCAATTACCTAAACCTAAGATTACTTCAGCTAAACAAGTTTTAGTCAAAGTTCTCAAAGCAAGTGTTAATCCAGTTGATTTGAAAATTCAATCTGGGAAATTACGTCCGTTATTACATTTTCCAATGCCACTTATTTTGGGTAATGATTATGTGGGAATTGTTGAAGATATTGGAGAAGATGTTAAATCAGTAGAAATTGGGCAATTAGTATTTGGACGCATCAGCAAGAAACAAATTGGAACTTTTTGTGAGTATTTAGTTGATGAAGAAAATAATCTTGCTGCAGTCCCATCAGCATTGACACTCCAAGAAGCAGCAGGGTTGCCATTAGTTGGTTTAACTGCTTATCAAGCACTATTCGAGAAAATGAAAGCTAAGAGTGGACAATCGATATTGATTCATGCAGGGGCTGGAGGAGTAGGAAGCTTGTTGATTCAACTGGCTAAGATGCAGGGCCTAACAGTTATTACTACTGCGAGTCAACGTAATCATGCTTGGCTGTATTCTTTAGGGGCTGATCAAGTTATAGATTATCATAAGAGTGACTTTACTGAAGTTTGCCCACCGGTTGATTATGTTTTTGACACTATTGGACAAGAAACATTATTGCGCTCGTTTAAAGTAGTTAAGCCAGGCGGGAAAGTAGTATCTGTTTCAGGATTACCAGATGAAAAATTTGCTAAAGATTATGGTCTGAATATAATTTGGCAAAAGTTATTTAAGCTAGGTAGTTACAAGATAAGGAAAGCTAGACAAAAAGCTAAAGCAGATTATGAGTTTCTATTCATGCATCCCGATGGAAAACAACTAGAAAAATTAGGTAAATTAGTTGCAGATAAGGAATTGAAAGTCAGAATTGATAAAGAATTTGCCTTTGGTGATTTACAAGCGGCTTGTGATTATGTAGTAACTGGCCACGCTAATGGTAAAGTGATTATAGATGTAGTGGGATAAGATAAACATTTGCACAATAAAAAGCAAGTAATCGATTTGTATTTAAACAAATTAATTACTTGCTTATTTTTATTCTTCTGCAGCTGTAGTAGGTTGTTCAGGAACATTGTCACCAGCATTGCCAGAATTGCCGGAATCATTGTTGGCATCTCCATCATCTGAAGGAGAAGGATTTGAATCAGTTGGAGTGCTTGCTCCGCTACCAGATCCACTGCCACTACCTCCACCTTGAGGAGCAGTATACCCGCCATAGTAGTAACTAGATGCTGGTGCTTGATATGTTGTAGTATTACCTTGACTTGTATTTTGTTGATTTGATGATGTGTCTTGTGTATCATCGCTTGATGAAACTGAACTTGAGTCAGTTGATTCAGATACACTTGAACTTACAGAACTGCTTTGTTCAGAACTGCTAGAACTTTCCTTTTTCTTTTTCTTCTTTTTATGTTTTTTCTTTTTAGCAGCTTCAGCCTTATCATGTGCTTCTTTTTTAGCCTTTTTAATGCTTTCTGCTTTTCGAGAACTTGCTTTATAAGAAAATAAACTTTCGTTAGAGGATTTACTTGATGACGTTATTGAACAAGCTCCTAGCGTCATTAATGTAAGCACAGAAAGAACAAAAATGCTTATTTTTCTCATTTATGTATACTTTCTTTTTTAGTACAGCTTTTAGCGACATCAGATTGCTGGTCGAAATATCTCACATTTAATACTATCTTATAATATTAAAACGGTCAACATTAAGAATAGTAGTAATTTAGCAAATGTTTTTGACTTAATAAAATCTGGTTGAAATTATGATTTGGTGTGATAAAATAAATTCGTCAAATATGAATTGTTTAGTGGGGGAAAACTATGAGAAAGTTCTTTTTAAGAAGACGAAATATTAAGATTAGTGAAGAAAATATCGCTGAGTATCATAGAAGAACTGAAGAGATGCAGAAGAAACGTCATTCTTATTTGAAACAAAGATTAGAAGCTTTAAATGACGGAATAATTGCAATTATTATTACGATTATGGTGTTAGAGGTGCCATTGCCTAATGGGCAAAATATAGCATCTTATTACAATTTTTTAGGTAGTCTATCTGTGTTTTTGGTAAGTTTCTTCGTTGTAGCTAATTTTTGGTACGAATTAGGACAATCATTGGCGTTGGTTGATGAGATTGACAAAGGAATAATCATTTTTGATTTTGTTTTTCTAGCAACCTTATCGTTATTACCGATACTAACAAAATGGATGATGCATAATCCTAGTCAGTTAGCAGTGGTTAATTATGGGATAGTATACATGGTCGCTAATTTACTTAAAACATGGTTAGCTCATAGCCAATTTCGAAAAGTACTAGGAGCTAAAAATAATATTTCTGAAATGATGACTAAAGTGATTATTGGTCGCTTTGTATTAACAGCAATATTTAATTTACTTCTGATAGTAGCTGCCTATTTCTATCCTCAAATTACTTTATATGCATACTTAGCTTTGCCAATTATTGATTTCTTTTTTCCAGAAGACAAAGCTCCTCAAAAAAAGTTCTAGCATTTTGTTAGAACTTTTTTTGTTACATTTTAGTTCTTGCCAACGTATATATTATAGGACGTCCAAATAGACCAAAACGAAATGGCAGGAATTTAATATGAAAAACTTTGAACCCAATCGGGCATTTAATACAGAAGTCGCAGCAGCTTTAGGAATTTATCAAGCAATTTTGATTCAACAAATTCGCTATTGGCAAGAGAAGTCAACACATGAGATTGATGGAAGAAAATGGATTTATAATACTTATCAAGATTGGTCCAAGCAGCTTACATTTATTTCAGAGCGAACCATTAGGAGAGAACTAAAGAAACTAGCTGAATTAAAGATTGTTAGAGTTGCGAAATACAATATTTCAAAATTTAATCATACAAAGTGGTATTCACTAGATGGGGAGAAGCTACAAGAATATTTAGACAATAAAACACCTGAATGTCGAAATGGACAAATTGGACAGGTAGAGTGTCCTAAGGAAGATAATGGAAATGGAAAATCTGACCAATTCAGAAATGGACAAGTTGACCACTTCAAAGACAATAAAGTACCTAAGAATACATCATTAAATAATCAACAAAAGATAAAGGAGATCCTGGAATGTTTCAAAGAAGTTACCGGGCAGGTGTTTGATAAAGATAAATGGGGAATAAAATTGATTAAAGAAAGACTAGCAGCTGGAAATGATGTGGAACAGTGTAAAAGCATGATAGTTTTGAAAGCTAAGCAGTGGAAAGGAACACATGTTGAAAAATTTGTCCGTCCCCGAACATTGTTTGGTGATAATTTCAGTAAATATTATGCTGAATGTTATGCATATCATCGCGAAAACAACTATTTTGTTGATGACAAAGAAGAAAACATTGATCGAGACAAACTAAATCAAGAAATAGATATGCTTTTAGCTAAGATTTGAGTGTTACAACAATACTATTTTTTTCGTATATATCAGTGAGAGGAGGAATTTGGAAAAGAAGGGGGATTTTCAATGAAATTAATCTTAACGAAATTAACATTTTGTGGCTGGATTTTAGGTTTTAAGCAAAAAGTAAGCTTTGAAAGAACCACGATTGAAAAAGAACCTGAATATAAAACAAATAGAAGTGAGTGACAGGCTTCTTGAATAATTAATATAAACAGGATTTAGAGTAAGTAGGAATTCGCTTTCATACTTACTCTTTATATATTTATAAATTGTGATAAGATGTAGTTAGAAGCTAATATGGGGAGGTTTTTAACTATGAATGAAATTGAATTAGCCCATGTAAATGATGTTGACAGATGCTTGGAAATTATTGATAGCGGTAAGAAATTTCAAAATGATCAGGGATTTGTTGAATGGACAGACGACTATCCTAATCGTGAAAGTATATTAGAAGACATTCTAGCTAATAAGGGATTTGTGTTACGTGTAGATGGTATCATTGCCGGCTATTTACGAATAGATTTTACAGGTATGCCATATTATAAAGAAATATTAGGAGATTGGCATACGGAAGAACCTTACGCAACAGTTCATAGTTTTGCAATAGCAGAAGAATATCGTAATCAAGGCCTAGCAAGTATTGCTTTGGAATTAGTGGAGAGATTGACATATGCTTGCCAAATCTATGGAGTTAGATTAGATACAGCTCTTGAAAATGAACGAATGAAACATATTTTGAAGAAGAATAGTTATCAAATATGCGGAAAAGTTAATTTTAAGGGTGCAGATAGAGTGGCCTTTGATAAGGTGTTGAAAGAAAAATTTTAATAAGATCCAATCTTATACTTTATACGAAAAAGGATTGAAGAAAATGAAAAAGAAATACTTAGTTACAGGGGGAGCTGGGTTTATCGGTTCAAACTTAATTGAAAAAATCATTTCACAAGGAGATGAAGTCGTTGTTGTAGGTAGACATCTACCATCTGAGTGCAAAGAAGATGATAACAATTTAAAAGATAATATTACTTTTTATCAGGCTGACGTTACTGATTATGAATTTATGGAACAGTTATTAATCAAAGAAAAATTTGATTATATTGTATTGTTAGCTGCAGTTATTAGTATTTCTGGTACAATAGCTGAGCCTCTTAGCACACATTTTATTAACCAAGAAGCAATTTTATATATTTATGAAATCATTCGAAAGAACAAGTTAAAGGTAAAAAAGGTACTGTTTACATCCTCGTCAGCTGTGTATGGGAACATTGCTGATACACCTAGGCGTGAAGATATGCCGGTAAGTCTTAAAAATCCTTATGCAATAGACAAATTTGCAAGTGAAAGATATGCTATGTTTTACGAAAAAGTCTATGGGATTCCAACCGTTGCAGTGCGTTTCTTTAATGTATATGGGCCTAGACAAAAAGCACAGGGGAAATCTGCGGGTGTATGTGCAATTATCTTAGACTGTTTGCTTAATGACAAGGAATTTAAGCTAAATGGCGATGGAAAGCAAACACGTGATTATATGTATGTAACAGACGCAGTTGATGCTACTTTGATGTTACTGCAAGATCCAAAAATAAGTGGAGAAATCTTCAATGTTGCTTCTGGTAAATCAGTGAGCTTAATAGATTTAATAGCGGCTTTTGAGAAAATTACAGGCAAAAAGCTAAAAATTATACATAACAAAGGTCTAAAATTTGACACCAAAAATTCACTTGCGGATATTACAAAACTTGAAAAAACAGGTTTTCTTCCTAAATATACGTTTGAGTCAGGATTGAAGCAATATGTAAAAGAAGAAAAAAGTCGGTTGGGGCTAGTAAAGTAGGTTAACTTTTTCAATTAATTTATGATAGATACGTTGATTGAACCAAACTTCACTGACCTTAGAATCTAAGCTAGATAAATCAAGCCAAGTAATTTGACTATTTTCATCAGGTTTAATACGTAATGGCATAGTAGTATCAGCTTCGAATAGGTAAGTAATGTTTAAATGTAAGTGCGAAGAAACATATTCTCCACGTTTTTCGTGTCCATCAACAGTTAGAACTTCAAGCGAGAAAATATCGTCTGATAAAAATTTAACATCAGTTAGTCCACTTTCTTCTTGAATTTCTTTGAGAATTACTTGCTTTAAATTGGAGTTGCCATCAGCATGTCCTCCAAGCCAAGACCAAGATTGATAGATATTGTGATAAGCCATTAGAACTTTATTTTTATCAGGGCTAATAATCCAAGCTGATACGGTAAAGTGAGCTAATTTGTTTTTACGAGTAAAAATATCTTTGGCATTAGCAAGTTGGTCAATAATAAGCTGCTTATCTTGTTTTTCTTGTTCGTTAAAAGGAATATATGATTTAAGTTGAGACATTAAGTCATTCATAGTAAATCCACCTCCTGAAAGATTGCAAATCAATTATAGCATTTAAAGAGAATGAAAAGACAGTCGAGAATGACTGTCTTTTTTCTATGTTCTATTAAAATAGCAGAATTTGTTCACGAGATATTTGTGGCATTCTTCAAGAATTTCATCTGTATTCATCGAATCAATATCATCACAGAGAAAAACAAAAATTTCTTTAATAAGTTGGTAAAGCATTTCCTTGGTATAAATATCGCGAGGAATATCTTTTAATGTGCCGATATCAATGTAATCCGAAATCATAGAAATAGTTTTTTGTGCATCGAAATTTAGCAGATTTTCAACGGTATGCAAGAAATGAGCAGTAGCTTTTAAACTAGTTCTAAAACTTGTTTTCTGATTTAAAAAGGTAACGTAGCCCGATAAATCTTTGAATTTAAATGAGATGTCATGATGATTAGTATCCCAAATAGATTCAACTAGGTAAAGATTGATCCAAGTGGCAGGGTGCTGAGAAGAACGAATGAAACAATGGGAGTCAGAAATAGCAGACGTATATGCCTGAAATTTATGATGTTTCTTGACCATCTCAGTAGTTAACTTGGTGAAACATATACCATTTATTTTATTAAATAGAGTTGTCGTAGAAAGATTCGACAATATGATACCTTGGTTTTTATCAAAAATAATTGACTTATATTTTGAGTCATTATTATGAATATTGAAAGCGAAATAAGTATAATTTCTATGAATTACATAGAAAGGTTTATGTTTTCCAATCTTCAATAGTTTATCGATCGCAATTTCGCTATCAATATTAAACCAGTTACTGGTATATATCATATTTCCCCTCCTTTGAGTATTTTTTATATTTTATAAGTAAATAATCTATCAAAAAATCAGTCATAAATCAATATTTTTTTATTTATTTGTAAAATTAATTTTAGCTTACGGAATTTCAGAAAAATGACGTCAAATTAATTAGATATTGATAAGTATTAAGTTATAAGAGTGATAACGAATACATGGTAAAAAATCAAGAGTAAAATATTTTGTAACACATCCTGAAATGAATATTTTTGCTGGGGTGCATGAATTTTAAAGTCAATTTATTCTTAATGGGTACAAGGCGCCAGTACAAATCATTTTTAGAGGTGAAATAGTGAAACGAGGTTTTGAGTACGCATTGAAGAATGACAGACTTATTTATGGAGTGTTGGCACAGTTAAATTACAAGGTAGGGCATCCAGATTTTGAAGACATGTTCGAAGAGTCAAGGATCTTACTAGCTGAGATATACACCGAATATCATCGTAAGGAAAACACTAAAGAAGAATGTGGGAGTTATATGTTTCAAAAACTAAAGTGGCGCTTATTGGATAAACTAAGGCAAAAGAATCGGAAACAAGCAGAAGTGTGTTTTAGTCAGTTAGCCAATGAGAACGATGAATTACCCCAAATAGAAGAAATTATCGAAATTGGAGATAACATTGAAATTAGCGATGCTCTGTATCAGTTATATAAAAGATGTACTGATAATGAAAAAATGTTGTTGAGCTATTATAGTGTAGGGATAACTAAGACTACAGAAATTGCAAAGTTGATGGGGAAATCACGAATGACAATCAATCGTTGGAGAAAGAGCATCCAAGAAAAATATTTGGAATTAATTAATGAAAAATAAAAATGTATGTTACAAAAGGCCAAAAAATTACGTATATATCTATGTAAGCTTCAAAATGAGCTTAACAATAATTTAAAGGAGGCCGTTAAAATGGCAAAAGAGGTCAAAAAATCTGTATTATACATTTATGGTACTAAGGAGGATGGTGATACACGTCGTCGTTCCTATCATAATTTAGTGAATAATGTCGGTACTGAAAAGTTATCTGCATTTGGAAAAATTATTGGTGAGTTATCTGGAGAAGAAACTCAAGATATTGAAATTGTCGAAACTAGCATGGTTAAGGACTAATTGAGGAGGTAGTTAAATGAAAGTTAGAGCATTAAATCTTGGATTCAAAGCAGCAGATGGAAAACATCATACATTAAAATTAAATAACGTATCTACAAATCTTGATGAGAGTAAACTTCGAGAAGCGATGAATAAGTTAGTTGAATTAGATATGTTTCAAGATAAATTTGGAACAAAGTTATATGCAGAGGCAGTTAGTGCGAAGTATGTTGATACAGAAACTCAAACAGTTTTTACAGTTGAGGACTAAGTAAAATTTTAATAAGCAATAAGGCATGTCAGAAATGATATGTCTTTTTAACGTTGAAATAAATTTATTTAATGCTATAATCTTAAGTATAGAACATATGTTTGTAACAGAGGAAACTTATGCCAAATTATGTCATTGTAAGAAATAAAGATGAAAAGCCAATGGAATATTATCGACAAAAGACGAAGACGTTTGTCGGAAGTCTTCAAAGTGCTAGTAAATGGAATAGTAAAAAAATGGCACAACCAGCTTATGATAAATTAATCAAAAATGGTGAAAAGAACTTAGAAATAGTAGATAGCGGTCAACAGAATCACCTACTAAAGTAGGTGGCTTGTAGCGAATAACTACAAGTTGGTTGATTAGCCTAAGTTTTAAGTAACTACGTTAGGGTTGAATAGATAGGTACTTTGGAATACCACCCTAGTTCCAAACACTACGGTTGATTATTAAACAGGGCTAAGGTTCAGGCTCAGTGTGATTAACATTAAACCAACCTATAACATTGGCGAAGGGTACACACGTACCAACTCTATGTTAGGTACGAATTATTATGATTGAAAGGAGTTGGCATGATGTCAGAAATTAAAAAAGTTGATTATATTTATGTAGTAGACTCCAACGGCACACCACTCATGCCAACTTCAAGATTAGGTATGGTGCGTCGTTGGTTAAAAACAGGTCAAGCAAAATGGTTCGGAAATAGTAGAAATACTATCCAATTTGTCAGACCAGTTACTACAAATACCCAAGAGTTAACACTAGGAGTAGATGCTGGTTTCCACTTAGGTTTATCAGTTGTGGGTAACAACCGTGAATATTATGTATCAGAAAGTCTAAGGAAATCAGAAAAAGATAGAATTACTAGCCGAAGAGAGTTAAGAAGAACTAGAAGGAATCGTTTAAGATACCGTAAGGCTAGATTTAATAATCGTAGACGCAAAGATGGCTGGTTAGCTCCTAGTATCCAACACAGGTTAGATTTTACAATCAAGGAAATCAAACGCTTATATAAGTTTTTACCAATTACTAATCTAGTCGTTGAAGTTACACCATTTGACAACCAAAAGTTATTAAACCCAGATATTCAAGGCTGGCAGTATCAAAAAGGTAAGATGTATGGTTTTAAGACTATTAAAGATTATCTGTTAGCTAGGGATAACTACCGTGATGCTTTAGACGGTAAACAATATCCAGCTAGTCAATTAAGAGTTCATCACTTAGTTCAAAGAAAAGATGGTGGTTCTAATCAACCAGATAACTTAGTTTTATTGTCAGATATTAATCACAATCAAGCTAACCATAATAACGGTATCTTAGCTAAGTTGAGAGAAAATCGACAAAAGACGCTTGATTATCGTGGTGCTTACTTTATGAGTATTTTAGCAACAAGATTAAGCAATTATTTTGAACATTATACGACAACTCAAGGTTATCTAACCGCTAACTTAAGACAAAAGTTAAGGAATAATAACCGAGTGTTACAGAAGTTCTACGACGCTAAGTATATTGATAGTCGAGATGGTAAACAAAAAGCTGGTAAAGAATTAAGTTCAGGGAGAACTAGACGATCACAAGAGCTTAATTATGACAATTTAAGACAATTAAGAAAAGAAAAAGTCAAAAAGGGTCGTGTTTCGATTAGAAGAGGTCATTATCAATTAAGACCACATGATGTTGTGTTAAATACCAGAACTAACAGAATTGAAACAGTTAAGGGAGTTCAAAATAGTGGCACAGTAATCAAGTTCCAAACTGGCAAGACTTGTTCAATTAAAAGTGTAGTTAGCTTATATCATGTAAATGGAATATTAGAAAAGAAAATGAAAAATATTTAGTTTGCTTAGGCAAACTAGGACTTACATCCCACGACTAAAGTCGTAGGTTTTACGTCCATTTGTAATAAAGATAAGCAGGAAGTCATGAATATGTTGCTAGGTGGCGATGAAAATACTGGTTCGCAACATGCGATGGATGCGTTAGATAAGATAAAAGAAGTAACAAGTCCTAGAAGTTATCAGTATCGTAATCCAAAACTCAAACAAAAATATAGTAAGTTATTACAATCCAAACAAATAAAGACTATTGAAAAATTAATTAAGCATGTTTGGAAGCTAGTAAAATAAGGAATTCTAGAACTCTATATATTTTTTCGAACATATTTTTGATAAAAATACTGGACAGAACAATCGAACGTATGTATTATAAGTTACATAAAGAATGTACGTTCGAGAATAAAGTAAAGGTGAGATTAATATGAATCGAGTATATGAAGGAATCCAATTTGCAACAGTAACAATCACATTATCAGCAGTAATTACATTGATCACGTTATTCGTTACACCATCTGTATGGCAATTAATGTTGTTAATTACAGGAGAAGTTATCGTCATTAATGCTGCTTACTTGATATTTGTATTGGTATTACTAGGACTTAAGAACTTATTAGATTATTGGGAAAAGAATCAAAATAGATTTAAATCAGATAAATCTAAATTCAAATATTTAAATTAGATTTTTTCTATTGACTATTAGTAATTGATTTGTTAATATTTTAGTGTTGTATTTGTGCATATCACATCTGCAACCGCACGTTTTAAGTTTAAGTATCTCTCTTTAGAGGTCACTACATTACGGCGAGTCTAAGTATTTTAAGAGGAGGTGCACATAGATGTACGCAATTATTAAAACAGGTGGCAAGCAACTTAAAGTTGAAGCTGGTCAAACAATTTACGTAGAAAAGCTTGATGCAAAAGAAGGCGACAAGGTAACTTTTGATAAAGTTGTTTTTGTTGGTGGCGATAAGACAGTTATCGGTACTCCTTTTGTTGAAGGTGCTACAGTTGAAGCTACAGTTGAAAAACAAGGTCGTGCTAAGAAAGTTGTTACTTTCAAGTACAAGCCTAAGAAGCATCAACACACAAAGCAGGGTCATCGTCAACCATACACAAAGGTTGTTATTGACGCTATCAATGCTTAATTTGTCTAAAAGGTTGGTATTAGAATGATTAGAGCAAGATTTTTATATCGTGATAAGTTAATTTCTGGCTTTGAAATGCGAGGTCATGCTGATTCCGGCGAATATGGACAAGATATCGTTTGTTCAGCTGTTTCAGTGTTAGCTATAAATACAGTTAATAGTCTTGAGAAACTTGCTAACGCCAATTTGAATATCGTTTCTGATGATGAAAATGGCGGACTGTTAGAAGTACATGTTAGTGAGAACTTTCTTTCAAATGAAAGTGTAAAGTTATTATTAGCTAGTTTAAAACTAGGACTTGAAGATGTTGAAAAAATGTACGGTGATTTTATAAAAATCGAGAATAACTAATTATTAGGAGGTGCAATCATTATGTTAATGAATTTACAATTCTTCGCTCATAAAAAGGGTGGTGGTTCCACAGCTAACGGCCGTGATTCACAATCTAAGCGTTTAGGTGCTAAGAGTGCTGACGGACAAGTTGTTACAGGTGGTTCTATCTTATACCGTCAACGTGGTACACGTATTTACCCAGGTGTTAACGTTGGTATGGGTGGCGACAACACATTATTTGCAAAAGTTGCAGGTGTTGTTAAGTTCGAACGTAAAGGACGCGACAAGAAACAAGTTTCTGTTTACCCTGTTGCTGAATAATATATAGTATAAAACGTCTTAAATCCTTGATAGGTAAGGATTTAAGACGTTTTTTTGTTGTGCTGTTTTCTTAAAGTGTGATATATAACTTTAAATTAAATTTACCATTGTTTATTTTGATCATAGTCGGGAAAGTCGTCCTGACCATTATTCCAAGCATTGTCACGTTGAGAGACCCAATTTTTGAAATTTTCTGTTTCATTACCATTAGAGTCAATCATACCTTGACTTTTAGCCCAATCTATTTGTCCTTGCACCCAAGAGTCAGGATTCCCATAGACATCAGAACCTGGCGCATGATCCTGTCCAGGCATTACAGGATTTCCTTTTGGATCATATCCGCGTTCCATATTGATTTGACTTTGTGATTTAATAGGAGTAGAGGTTTGTGTTTGATAACTATCAGAATTTTGTTGTTGAGTTACTTGTTGCGAATTAGTAGCTGCAGTATTTTCAGAGGCTGCTTTCTCACTTTCTGCCTTTTTAGATTCACTCTGTGCTTTCTTGATAGATGATTCCTTTTTCTTCAACTCAGCTTTAGCTTTTTTGATAGATGATTCTTTAGCCTTCAACGAACTAGATTTAGAAGAATCAGAGCTAGCCTTATCATTTGAATTAGAGTTAGAACACGCCCTTAGTAAACTTAGTGATAGTAAAGAAATAGTTATAATATTAAATTTTCTCATATAAAAAACTCCCAATTGTAAATAGATATTAAACATTAATTATAGTAATACAAATTAGGGTAGTTTGTGAAGAAATAGCGGAGCTTATTAGTAAAAAACTATATAATATAGATATATGGGAACGCTTTTCATAATAATGGGGGAGATGAGTAATGAAAATTATTGATAAATTCTCGATTAAAATAATTACACTTTTAACAGTAGATGTGAAAATGTAAGGGTTGGTTATAAAGCTGAAATAGATGTTGATGGTGGTCCTAATCATATGACTTTAGAAGAAGCGAAGAAAGCATATAAAGAAGGGCGACCAATTAATTAATATTTTTTTTAGAATTATTAAAATTAGGAGGTGGAAAAATGGATTTAAGACCTTATTTTGGAAAAATGTGATAGTTACTGACGTTGATAATATTATTTATAAAGGCTTTGTTGCAGTTGGAACAATTCCAGGAGACTCTGATGATAATTGCTACGAAATTGATTTAATACGAACAAAGCAATATGGTGATAGTTATTTTACTTTAACCGAGTATGAAATAAAATCCATTGAACTAGATCCTGATAAAGAAAATTTGTGTGAATCAGAATGAAAATACTAGATTTTAGTTTAGGATGTGATAACTGTGAAGTTAAACTATGTTTTCCTTTTTCTATCTGATCCTTTAGACTCAAGAATTCCAGATGTTGAATATGAAAAGGAATATAAATCAGCAAGCAAGTATTTTTCCGTAGGTTTGATAAATCAGGAACGATTATTTGAAGATAATGTAGTAACTACAACGTATAAAATTAGTAATGATGACATTATTGTTTATCGTGGTTGGATGCTGAAGCCTCAATTGTATGATAGATTAGTTACTTATGTTGAGAAAAATGGTGGACAGATGTTTACTAATTTATCAGAATATGAATATACGCATTTGATTCCAAATTGGGTTAAGGACAATAGTAATCACGTAAAAACCAAATGGACAATAGATTTGTCAGATAAAAGCATAATAAAACTTCTCGAAGAATTTAATGGAGCCGTTACTATAAAAGATTTTGTAAAAAGTAGAAAATATGAGTGGGATGAAGCTTTTTATATTCCTGATGTTTCTGATACTAAGAATGCACTGCGAGTTATCCATAACTTTATTAATAGACAGGGTAGTGAGCTAATTGGAGGATTAGTAATTCGTGATTTTATTGAGTTAAAAAATATAGGCAGACATCCTAAAAGTCATACGCCAATTTTTGAAGAATACCGAGTGTTTTATATAGGTAATAAGCCACTTGTAGTTATTAATTATTGGAATGATAGAAAAATTAATCTTTCTACAGGAGATAAAAAAGTCATTATGAATGCTCCTAAAGAGGTTAAAGCAAAATTTTATACAATTGATTTTGCAAGGAAATCTAACGGAAAGTTGATCATCATGGAAATGGGGGATGGTCAAGTTTCAGGACTTCAAGGATTTGATGAACAAAAATTTTATGATTTATTATGGGAAAATTTATCTGAGAGTAGAGCTTAATATCAGATTTAAGAGACAAAGTAGAAAAAATAAATTACTCAGAGTGTCTAAATCATCTTTCCAACTAATAACTAAAAATCCCACTTTTTGAAAGAATTATTTCAAAAAGTGGGATTATTTTTTACGTCTTTCTTTGAAAGGAATACTAGATAGATTGAACCAGAAGGGATAGCTAGTAGTTTTGAAGAAAATATCAAAATACTGGCTGCCATGTTCTTCACCATCAATCTGTAGAAATTCCAATGATTTAATAGTTAAATGAATTTGATCATCTTTGAAGCGATGGAATGACTTCAAATTAAGTTGTTTATGAAAATATAAACTTACAATCAACATAAAGAAACGTATGAAATTCATATTTTCAGTAACGATCAAGTCAAGTTTCTTATCTTTAATGTTAGCTTGAGGAGAGAGTGAAACATCTCCTTCAAAATAGGGATGGTTAGCAACATTCATGATATAGACATGTTTGAAAAATCTATAGGAGTCACTAACTCTAACCGTAGTCGAAAAAGGTTCTTGATTATAATAAGCACTTATACTGCTAGTAAGGAATGGAAGAAAACCTCGGCGGAAGAATTTACGTTTCTTCTTACGATTGTAAATACTTGTAATAAAAGCATCCATGCCTATACCAAAATTATTTAAGAAGTAACCTTGAGTGTTTCGTAAAGTTTCTTGGTAAGTACCAATTGTATAGTATATCTTGTCTGTTGTATTGATAACTTGCTTTAAGGCGACGATAGGATTGAGCGAAAGTCCAATTGCTTTGGCAAATCCATTTTCAATCCCAGCAGGAACTAGACCAATTGGTAGATCGAAACGTTGTGCTTGCTTGATACCATTTAAAACATCGACTAAAGTTCCATTTCCACCTACAACTAAGACGACAGTTTTACTCTTTTCTCTTTCAGCTAAATCCAAAGTAAAATTTTTAGCAACTTCAACAGCATTTTCATTAACTTTTTTGTAAGTAAATTTGACTCCCTGTGTCACTAATTCTGAATGAATGGTTTGCCAGATTTGTTTAGCACTACCATTTTTGGCATATTCATTGACAACTACAAAGTATTCCAAGGTAATCCTCCTTTCTTAGAGCTTTGATTGCAAAAATATTTCATTCTTTATTATAATTTTACAAATAATTATCAACTATGCAATTATAACGAACAATCAACACAATTGACAAGTATAAAGAAACGGTTACATACTAAATTTTCTTTAATCTTTAACTTTAAATTATCGCAATATAAGATAAAACAACATTCTCCGAGATTTGTTGATAGATTTTTTTGATTAAAAGGTGGTAGAATAAAAACAATAACTTTAAGAAAGGTGGCCTATATAACCATGCTTGATAACATGATTTTTAAGCAACTAATGAAACATTCTTTTACAATTCCAGTAGAGGTAACCTATCCTAATGGGAAAACTGAAAAATATGGTAATGGTGCCCCACAGGTAAAAATTAAAGTTAATGAAAAGATACCAGTAAAAGATTTACTGAGAAATGCTTCAATCACATTAGGTGAAGCATATATGGATAAGAAAATAGAAGTAAGTGGTTCTTTACAAGTGCTTATTAATTCAGCATATGAATCAGCAAACAGTTTCTTGAATAATAATAAGTTTAAACGTTTCTTACCAAAACAATCACATTCTGAAGAAAGTAGTAAGAATGACGTTCAAAGTCATTATGATTTGGGAAATGACTTCTATAAATTATGGCTTGATAAAACTATGACATATTCATGTGCTTATTTTGAAAAGCCAGATGATTCTTTAGAAGAAGCCCAAATGAATAAAGTTCATCATATCTTAAAGAAATTAGATCCAAAACCAGGTTCTAGTTTATTAGATATTGGTTGTGGTTGGGGAACATTAATGTTAACTGCCGCAAGGGAATATAATATGAATGTTGTTGGTATTACTTTAAGTGAAGAACAGTATAATGCAGTTAAACAACGTATTAAAGATGAAGGATTGGAAAATCAAGCTGAGGTACTTCTTGAAGACTACCGTGAACTTGATCATCTACCATTTGACTACATTACAAGTGTTGGTATGTTTGAACATGTTGGTGAAGAAAATCTAGGTGAATACTTCAATACAATTTCAAGATATTTGAAGAGTAATGGGGTAGCATTGATTCATGGTATTACTCGTCAACAAGGTGGAGCATACAATGGTTGGATTAATAAATACATTTTCCCAGGTGGTTATGTGCCAGGTTTAAATGAAAATCTAACACATATTATTGAATCAGGTATGCAAGTGGCTGATATAGAAATGCTACGTCGTCATTATCAAAGAACTTTGGAAATGTGGACAGATAATTTCCATAAAGTATTGCCAGAAGTAAGAAAAATGCATGATGACAGATTTATTCGTATGTGGGACTTATATCTTCAAGCTTGTGCAGCTTCATTTGAATCAGGGAATATTGATGTAATCCAATACTTGATTTCTAAAGGTCCAAGTGCCCGTACTTTACCAATGACAAGAGATTATATGTATAAAGATTAGTCACAAAGTACTTTGAAATATTGTCTATTAGGCAAATTCCAAAGTACTTTTTAGTATGAATTTGATAGAAAAGGTCAGATTTAGTCAAAATTTAGTAACCTTAAAAATATTTTATAGTTTATCTTAAGGTAAATTCTTGACTATTATTGACCTTCTTTGTAATAATTATAGACAATGAGGGGTGATAGTGAATGGAACTCACTTGGATTGAAGAATTCAAGAAATATTTGTTAATTGAAAAACAATATTCAGATGAAACTTTGAAAGCTTATAGTGAAGATTTACAACATTTTGTTGATTTTATTGACGAAACTGGAGGCGCTAAATCTTTCAAAGAAATTGGTAGTAATGATGTTCATGCATATATGAGTTATCTATATGATAGATATGAAATGACATCGATTTCGAGAATGATTTCCAGCTTACGTGCATTCTACAATTTTTTAATTAAGAATGAATTAACAGATGAAAATCCCTTCGCTTATGTACAATTAAAGCGACATCCACGATCACTACCACGTTTTTTCTATGAAAAGGAAATGACCGCATTATTTGAAGCAACTGAAGGAGACACACAGATGTTGATCAGAGATAGAGCGTTGTTGGAGTCTTTGTATGGAACTGGAATGCGTGTCAGTGAATGTACAGGTTTAAAAATGGAAAGTGTAGATTTGACTAATAAAAAGATGCTTCTACATGGGAAAGGTGATAAAGACAGACTAGTACCATTTGGAAGTTACTGTCAAGAAGCATTACAACGTTATTTTGAACAAACTCGTACACCTTTAATGGAAAAATATCATCGGGATCATGATTTAGTCTTTGTAAATCATTATGGAAATCCTTTAACTCCAGCTGGGGTAGCATATATCTTAAAACAGATAGTTAAGCGTAGCAGTCTACATACCAGCATTCATCCTCATGAGTTGCGACACACATTTGCGACACATTTGATGAGTAATGGTGCGGATTTACGTGCGGTACAAGAGTTACTAGGGCATAGTAGTTTATCTACTACTCAGATCTATACTCATGTAACACCGGAACATTTACAAAGAGATTATCGAAAATTTTTCCCAAGAGCATAGAATTTAATTATTAGGAGCTGAAATTAATGACAACAATATGTGCAGTAAAACATAATGGAAAGACAGCGATTGCCGGCGATGGACAAGTTACTTTAGGTGAAAAAGTAATTATGAAAGGTAGCGCTAGAAAGGTGCGTCGCATCTACAATGACAAAGTAGCAGTTGGATTTGCTGGTGGTGTAGCAGATGCAATTAACTTAGAAGAAAAATTTGAAAATAAGCTAAATGAATATAGTGGCAATTTGGAAAGAGCTGCCGTAGAATTAGCGCAAGAATGGCGAGGCGATCGTACTCTACAAAAATTAGAGGCGATGTTAATCGTAATTGATAAAGATAATTTATTGATTGTATCTGGTTCTGGTGAAGTTATTGCCCCGGATAACGGTGTGCTAGCAATTGGTTCTGGTGGTAATTACGCTCAAGCTGCAGCTGTAGCTTTATCAGAATATTCCAAAGATATGTCAGCAGGTGAAATTGCCAAAGCTGCTTTAAATATCGCCGCAGATATAGATATCTTTACTAACCATAATATTATAGTTGAAGAATTAGCTTAGAAATGAGGAATTTATAAGATGAATGAAATAGATAAGACACCTAGACAGATTGTTGCTGAACTTGATAAATATGTTATTGGTCAAGACAGTGCTAAAAGAGCAATTGCGGTAGCTTTACGTAATAGATATCGTCGTATGCAACTACCAAAAGATATGCAAGAAGATATATCTCCTAAAAATCTTTTGATGATTGGACCTACTGGGGTTGGTAAAACAGAAATTGCACGTCGTTTAGCTAAAATCGTTAACGCACCATTTGTAAAAGTTGAAGCAACGAAATTTACAGAAGTTGGTTATGTTGGACGTGACGTTGAATCTATGGCACGTGATTTAGTTGAAGTTGCATATCGTATGGAACAAAATGATGCTTTCAAGCAAGTTCGTGCTCAAGCTGCACAACAAGCTAACAAGCGTTTAGTTAAGTTGATCGTACCCGCTAAGAAGAAACAAGAAAATCCTAATCAATATCTTTTCAATGCTTTGAGAGATCTACAATCCGGTTCTTTCCCTAACATGAATGGAAATGATATGGAAGAAGTAACTGAAGATGTTAGAAATGAACGTTTAAGTGTTGCTGAACAATTGAAACGTGGCTTGCTAGAAAATAATGAAGTTACAATTCAAGTGGATGATCCTTCAACACAATTCAATAATCAAAGTGGTATGTTAGGACAAATGGGGATTGATTTATCTTCATTGAGTTCAATGATGCCAACTAAGAAAGTTGAACGTACAATGACAGTGGCAGAAGCTAGAGAAATCTTGATTAAAGAAGAATCTGAAAAATTAGTTAACTCTGCAGATTTGGCTGATGCAGCAATTAAACGTGCTGAAAATACAGGAATCATCTTTATTGACGAAATTGATAAAATTGCTTCTAAATCTCAACAAAATGCAGGTCAAGTTTCACGTGAAGGTGTACAACGTGATATCTTACCAATTGTTGAAGGTTCTCAAATTTCAACTAAGTATGGCTTGGTTAAGACAGACCACATTTTATTCATTGGTTCTGGTGCTTTCCATGAAAGTAAACCAAGTGATTTAATTGCCGAATTACAAGGTCGTTTTCCAATTCGTGTTGAATTAGAAGATCTATCAGTTGATGACTTTGTTAAAATTTTGACAGAACCAAACAACGCTTTAGTAAAACAATACATTGCGATGATTGGTACAGACAATATTGATGTAACATTTACAATCGAAGCTATCCATCGTATCGCTGAAGTAGCATATCAATTGAACCATGATACAGAAAATATTGGTGCACGTCGTTTGCATACTATTTTAGAAAAATTACTTGAAGACCTACTATTTGAAGGTCCAGATATGCAAATGGGCGACATCAAGATTACAGAAGCTTATGTAAATGACAAGATTGGATCAATTGTTGAAGATAAAGATTTGAGCCAATACATTTTGTAAGATTGGTATATGAATATTGCGAAAAGTATGCATTGATATGTATGCTTTTTTTGTTTTGAGGAGAAAGTTTGTGGGATTAAATAGGAAAGATTAAAAAATCTATAGCTCTTAACCCTAAATATAAAGCTTTATAAAAATGGTAGATAAAATCACCAAACTCACAACAGGGTGCTTTTTAAATGCTCAAAAATAAAAATTATGTCTATCTGCTTGTGATTGTATGTTGTTTAAAAATATGATAGAGTAGTAACATGTGTAGAGTTCAAGATAAAGGAGGACTCGTTTTCGATGTTATATAAATATAAAAAGGATTATCAAAAAATCGCGATGGGATTGTTGTCCTTTATCGCTGAATTGAAAGATATATCCAGATTACAATCAGAATTAAAATGGTATGATGCCGAAGATAATCGCAATCTTTATCTATGGAAAGACGACAGCAATGATTTTGTTGGGATTGTTGGGATTGAAGAAAATGATGATATTGTGATTGTACGTCATATTACGGTTTCTCCAGCAGTGAGAAATGAAGGTGTAAGTTTTAAGATTCTTGATGATCTCCAAAATTTATATTCAGAAAAGAAAATCATGGGAAACATTGAAACAACTAATTTAATTACAAAGTGGGAAATGAAAAATGGCTCAGGAAAATAAGCAAAACTCACGAACAGCTGAGCATTTAACGTTTAAATTGGATCAGTTTGAAGGTCCTTTAGATTTACTTTTACATTTAATCAAGCAAAATGAAATGGATATTTATGATATTCAGGTTGCAGAAATAACTTCTCAGTATATAGATTACCTTCATCAAATGCAAGATTTAAGGTTAGATATTGCTGGGGAGTATTTAGTTATTGCTGCAACTTTACTAAATATCAAAAGCAAAATGTTATTGCCTGTTGAGCAAGAACAACAAGTTGAAGAAGATTATGTCGATCCACGTGAAGATTTAGTCCAACAATTGGTTTCACACCAACTTTATCAAGAAGTTGCGGCTAAATTTCATGTAATGGAAAAACAACGAATGGAATTGTTTTCCAGAGAACAGGTAGTTAATGAAGATGTAACCTATGAAGTTTCAGAAGGAACAACAATTGATTTACTACAAAAAGCCTTCGCAAAATTGATGGCTCGTAAACAGGTAAAGAAAATCAAGAAGATTAAACGGAAAATTATTCCTGAACGTTATACAATTAAAGAAGAAATTGAAAATATTGAACATACACTCAAAATGCATAAAGGAACGATGAATTTTACTGATTTATTTGATTTTGACGGTGAGGTTGAAGTTGAAAAAGTTGTTACATCTTTTCTAGCATTATTGGAGTTGGTAAGAGTTGGTAGAGTAAGTGCGAGTCAGGAAGAAAATAATGGACCAATTCTAATGACATATGAAGGAAAGGCGGAGGAAGATGCTATCTAATCAAGCAAAAATTGAGAGTTTGCTATTTATTAGTGGAAATGAAGGGATAACATTAACCGAACTTTCTCAGATTACAGGAATTCTAAAACCAGCTTTACATGAGCAGTTGGATAAATTAGCAGATAAGTATAAGCAAGATAGATCCTCAAGTTTGCAACTTATCCATGCGGAGGAAAGATATAAGCTGGTGACCAAACCTGCTTTAGCTGAGTTGGTAAAGAAATACCTAAATAGTAATAACATTACAGAATTAACTGGAGCAGCCTTGGAAACTTTGGCAATTATTGCTTACAAACAACCAATTACTCGTATTGGTGTTGATGAAATTCGAGGTGTACAATCTAGTTCAATGATTCAACGTTTACAACTACTAGAGTTAATTAAAGAAAATGGTCGTTTAGATGCTCCCGGAAGACCAATTCTTTACGTTACAACTGACAAGTTTTTGGATTACTTTGGTTTAGAGAGCCTAGATCAACTTCCAGAACTTGATGAAGAAAAACAAGAAGATGAAGAAATGGATTTAATGACTTTATTTGAACAAACGACAGGTTCAACGGAAGATGAGGAGGAAGAATAATGGCTGAACGATTGCAAAAAGTTATGGCTAATGCTGGTGTAGCTTCACGTCGTGCAAGTGAGAAGCTGATTCAAGAAGGTCGTGTAATGGTTAATGGCGTTGTAGTGACTGAATTGGGAACTAAGGTTGAAAGTGACGACTCAATTTCAGTAGATGGCAAGCTTTTAAAAAAAGACGAAAAGAAAGTTTATTACTTACTTTATAAGCCACGTGGAGTTATTTCAGCAGCTAAAGATAACAAGGGACGTGAAGTTGTAACAGACTACCTAAAAGATGTTCCTGAACGTTTGTATCCAGTAGGACGATTAGATTATGATACTTCTGGATTACTAATCTTAACTAATGATGGTGATTTTGCTAATCAAATGATGCACCCTCGTTATAAAGTAGATAAGACTTATGTTGCTAAAGTTGAAGGACTAATCACACCTGATAGCATTAAGAAGTTACGCAATGGAGTAGTTATAGATGGTAAACCTACTAGCCGTGCTAGAGCTAAAATTATATCACGCGATGCTAAAAAGAATACTTCAATAGTTTCATTAACAATTCATGAAGGACGTTATCATCAAGTTAAGAAAATGTTTGATGCAGTAGGACATAAAGTCCAAAAACTTTCACGAACAACTTATGGTACATTGACACTTGATGGTTTAACTTCAGGTGAATATCGTGAACTTTCACATAATGAAGTACGTGAACTTTTGAAACTTATAAATAATAAGTAAAAAAAGATTGATTACCGCTTACATTTATGATACTATATAGGTGTTGAAAAAAATAATATAAAGTATAGGTGTCTTCAGAGGCAGGGTGAAATTCCCGACCGGCGGTTAAAGTCCGAGAGCTGCTATTGTATGTAGTGGTTGAACTGGTTTGATTCCAGTACCGACAGTATAGTCTGGATAAAAGAAGATGAGCGATTATCAAGTAAATGAAATAACAAAGCTCTGTTGATTCCTTAGTCAACAGAGCTTTTTACTTGTAATTACTCTGGTACTTGTGAAGGGACCTCGAGTGGAGGTTTTACTATGAGAAATGTTTCAATTAAAAGATATGCAATAATTGCATGTCTCGCCGCTATTTCATATTTACTAATGTTTATTTCATTCGCAGTTATCCCAATTGTGCCATATATGAAAGTAGACTTTGCGGATATTCCAATTTTATTAGGATTCTTCGTATTAGGTATTAGTGGCGGTATTGAAATCGCAGTATTGAGATCAGTTCTATACTTTTTGATTACCGGTCCATCAATCGCAAGTTTGATTGGAGTTGGAACTAATTTATTGGCTACATTAACAATTTGCTTGCCAATGTATTATATCTTACATGAAAAGCATGACTTGAAGAGATACATTATTGCGATTGTTGTATCAACTATCTCATTGACATTCTGGTTATCTATAGGTAACTGGTTAGTGATTACACCATTATACATGGCAGTATTAGGTATGAAATTAACTTTACCTTTAAGTCAATTAGTGTTATATGGAGTATTGCCATTTAATCTTATTAAAGGTGTAATTGTTGGGACAGTCTTCGTACTAGTTTACGCAAAGATTCATGTATGGTTGGATAACAAAGCAAACGAATTTCTTGCTGAAACAAAAACAAAATCAATCTAGAAAATGAATGTAGAGTCGTTAGGCATTTG
Source organism: Ligilactobacillus salivarius DSM 20555 = ATCC 11741 (assembly GCF_001435955.1). Classification (GTDB taxonomy): domain Bacteria; phylum Bacillota; class Bacilli; order Lactobacillales; family Lactobacillaceae; genus Ligilactobacillus; species Ligilactobacillus salivarius. The sequence continues at coordinate 92,575 of NZ_AYYT01000005.1, forward strand.
TCTAGCGACTTTTTTACTTGGAAATAGACCTTAACTATAATTAAACTTATATTTATGGTAAACTAGGTTGTACTAATAGATTCGGAGTGATTATATTTTGGAAAGTTGGATATTTCTAGGGCTAATTTTATTGATTGCGTATCTGGGAAAGAATTCCTCGCTATTAATTGCCGGAGCAGTAGTAATGGTAATTAAACTATTCCCATTTTTATCGCAAAAATTATTTCCAGTTATTCAAGCGAAAGGTATTAACTGGGGTGTAACAGTTATTTCAGTTGCAATTCTAATTCCAATCGCTACTGGACAAATTCAATTTAAAGACTTAATTAACGCAATGAAAACTCCAGCTGGTTGGATTGCAGTTATTTGTGGAATTTTAGTAGCAATTTTATCCAAACACGGAGTTAACTTGCTATCATCAACTCCACAGGTAACAGTAGCTTTAGTAATTGGAACAATCATTGGAGTAGTATTTTTAAAGGGTGTAGCAGCTGGGCCAGTTATTGCAGCCGGAATTACATATTATTTAGTTACACTGCTGAATTTGAGTTTTAGCTAATTATGGAGGAAAAAATGTTAAAAAATATCTTAGGTAGAGAAATTATTGCGAAGGTAACAGATTTTAATGATAAATATATCTTTGCACAAGTAGAAGGTTTAACTTTTAGAATGGCACGTGATGAGCTTTTAAAAGCACCTAAAATTAATTCATCATTGAAAGGTTTTGCTTATATCAATGATAATCATCAATTACAGTTGACTAAAAAGGTTCCTAAAGTTCAAGTTGGTAGGTATGCTTGGGGAACAGTCGTTAGCAGCCGTAAGGACTTAGGTGTATTTGTTGATATAGGTTTACCTAATAAAGATATCGTAGTATCAATTGATGATTTACCAGAGTTACCACAATTATGGCCACAAAAAGGTGATAAATTGATGATTGGACTAGCAATTGATGCTAAAGATAGAATGTGGGGTAAATTGGCTACCCCTGAAATGTTTCAAACTATCAGTGGAATGGCCAAGAAGAACATGCAAAACAAGAATGTAACAGCTACAGTCTATCGTTTGAAATTAGTAGGAACTTTTGTAATAACAGATGACTACTACTTAGGCTTTATTCATCCATCTGAACGAGAAGTTGAACCACGTTTAGGTGAAGTTGTTAAAGCCCGTGTAATTGGAGTAAAGGATGATGGTACATTGAACCTCTCTACACGTCCACGAGCATATGAAGCAATTAGCGATGATTCACAAATGATATTGATGGCCTTACAACACACATCGGCTAAGCAATTACCATTTACAGACAAATCATCGCCAGACGAAATCAAGGCCTACTTCGGTATTAGTAAAGGTCAATTTAAACGTGCAGTTGGTCATTTAATGAAAGCAGGTCTAGTTAAACAAGCAGATGGATTTTTGATTTTAAATAAAAATTAGAGGTGAATAGCGATTAATAATATTTTAATGGACTATTTGCATTATTTAAAAGTTGAGCGTGGCTTATCAGAGAATACGATTAATAGTTATGGAATTGATCTCAAATTGTTTTTAGAGTATTTAAGGGAAAATGAAATTCCATCTTTTAAGCAAGTGAATAAAGAGGTTATCGTCAACTATATGCAAGCTGAGAAGAATAACAATAAAGCTAATTCCAGTATTTTACGTAGTGTTAGCAGTTTAAGAAAGTTTTTTCAGTATTTAGCGCAAGAAAAAATTATTGAAAAAGACCCAATGTTGTTAATTGATACACCAAAGAAGAAACAACATTTACCCCAAGTGCTAACTAAAGAAGAAGTTGAAAAGTTATTGCATTCACCTAATACGGGTCAGGTTTTAGGTTTAAGGGATCGGGCGATGTTGGAATTGATGTATGCGACTGGTCTACGAATCAGTGAAATTATCAACTTAAAACTTGAAGATTTGCATTTAACAATGGGGACACTTCAAACGTTAGGTAAGGGGCATAAAGAACGAATTGTTCCAGTAGGTGATGAGGCAATTAAATGGGTTAATCGTTATTTAGAAGAAGCTCGACCTAAATTATTGAAGCAAAAGCGTAGTAATTACTTGTTTTTGAACTTTCATGGGAATAACTTAACGCGTCAGGGTGTATGGAAAAATTTGAAGGCAGAAGTAAGAAAAGCTGGAATTCAAAAAAATATAACACCACATACCTTGCGTCATTCATTTGCGACTCATATTTTAGAAAATGGGGCAGATTTAAGAATTGTTCAAGAGTTATTAGGGCATGCAGATATTTCAACAACACAGATTTATACGCATCTTTCAAATAAGCAATTGACGGATATTTATAATCGTGCTCATCCTAGAGCATAAAAAAACAGGATTTGAAACTGGAAAATCAGATTTCAAATCCTGTTTTTATTATTAACTAATGTCCGGCTTGGTTACCGCCATTATTTCCAGCTGGTGTTGCTGGAGTGTTGTTGTTTTGTGTATTGTTATTACCACCTGTAGTAGTTGTTGCACTACTATTAGCTGGTGTACTGCTTGCAGTAGAAGTACTGCTTTCGCTAGCATTACTGTTAGAATCACTACCAGAAGACTTTTCATCGCTAGAAGAAGTGCTGCCAGAAGATTCTTTATCACTAGAAGAACTTGAGGAACTAGATGAAGATTCATTGATTCCTGAAGAACTTCCTTTACCAGTGATTGTAGGAGCAGCTGAACCAGCTAGGTAAAGTTCACGTTGGCCATTAATTGTTCTAGAGTAAACATTACTTGGTTTAGTCCAGTCGATATTTGAAACTCCTTGGGATAGGTAAGTCATCAACACTTTATAAATCTGTTGTGCCAGCTTGGAGTTATTCGGAACATAATTACCAGGTTCATACTGGTGATCATATCCAACCCAGACAGAAATGGAATAATGTTTAGTATATCCATCAAACCAAGAATCCATAGCTGCATCAGATGGGAATTGACCACTGACATCAGATGGATAAGCAGTTGTACCAGTTTTACCAGCTTGGTATAAACCAGAAATATTAGCTGCAGTACCAGAACCATTAGAAGAAGTGATAACTTGTTTCAACATATCAGTAATCATGTAAGCAGTTGAGGATTGCATTACACGTTTACCAGAGCTAGAGTAGTCATTTACTTGACCGTCTGCAGTTTCAATCTTATCAATATAAGTTGGTTCATAGTAAGTACCACCGTTAGCAAAAGCAGCATAAGCAGCCGCATTTTGTAATGTTGATGCTGGAAGTCCAATACCATTTTGTAAGGACAAGCCTTTAGTATCATAACCAAGATTACTCAAGAATGACTTAGCTTTAGTCATACCAACTGCTTGTAGAGCTCTAATCGCAGGAACGTTTCGAGATTCAATCAAAGCTTGACGCATGGTAATTGTACCTTTGTAGCGATTATCAAAGTCATATAATTGAGTTGATGTTCCAGGATAGTAGAACTTGGTATCCTTCAAAGCGTGGTAAGTAGCCCAATCTAGATATTCAATTGCTGGTGCGTAATCCATAACAGGCTTAGCTGTCGAACCACTAGAGCGGTCAGTTTGAACAGCACGGTTTAAACCATAAGTTACATCGCCAGTCTTACGTCCACCAATCTGAGCAATAACTTTACCATTATTAGGATCAACAACTGTTGTCGCAACTTGCATAGTATCGTTAGGGAAGGCTACATAGTAGTCAGTATTAACGATGTTATAAAGTTTCTTTTGTGCATCCATATCTAAATTGGTGTAAATCTTTAAGTTTCCAGAATAAGGATCATAGCCTTTTTCCTTAGCTTCAGCAATTACTTCTTTTAGATAGGAGTCAGAAATTTTTGCTTTTTGTGAAGTTGTGCTTTCTTGTTCATGTGTTTGGACAAGACCATCTGTTACATCCTCTTGCTTAGCTTCATTAGCTTGAGCTTGTGAGATCTTTTTATTAGCTACCATTGCATCTAAAACATCATTACGACGTTGAGTAGCTAATTTAGGACTCGAATATGGATTGTAAGTAGAAGGAGCGTTAGGAATACCTGCAATCATTGCAGTTTGTGCTAAATCAAGATTCTTTAATGATTTACCATAATAATACTTGGCTGCAGTTTCCATACCATAAGTGCCATATCCCATGAAAACTTTGTTAACGTAGAAAGTCAAAATTTGTTCCTTGGAATATTCTTTGTCCAATTGCATCGCTAACCAAGCTTCTTGTGACTTACGCTTGAGCGTTTGATCTGACTTCTTAGTTGAGAAGAAAGAAAGCTTGATTAACTGTTGATCTAAAGTACTACCACCTTGTAGACCGGCGGAAGAACCAGTGACGTTTGAAAGGGCAGCAGACACGATACGAACAGGATCAACACCGTGATGCTTATAGAAACGTCTATCTTCAATGGAAACAACAGCATCCTTCAATTGTTGAGGAATGTCTTCCGTCTTTATGTAAGTACGATTCTCATTTCCAAGTGAAGTTATCTTATCACCATTAGCGTCGTAGATAACGGAATTACCGGCACTTGTAAGTTTGTTTTCTGAAAGCTCAGGGGCATTTTTAGCATAAACGAAAAATACCGTAGCTCCAATAACAAAAAGTGCCAAAAGTGCTGTTAAAGCGCCTAAAATAATCTTTTTGACTAAGCCACTATTTTTATTAGGCTTGCGAGGGTTATTTCGACTTTCTTCTTCGCGACGTTTTGCCACACGAGAAAGTCTAGAATTTTCATTACTATCCATTTTTATCTCCTTTAATAAAGTTTAATGAATTATGAATTAGCAATTAATAAGTCTACCCCCTTCAAGAAGGGAATTCTTGGAGAAATTGAGTAATTCAATTTATATCCAAGCTGTTCAATTTCTGCTTTAGGAATTGATTTACGTGACTTATCTTGTTCATCCCAGTACTTAAAAAGTAAATCAGCAGGTAAGATAAATAACTCGTCAGTCTTAGTAAACTTAACAATAGTAAAACAAATTCCTCCTTGCTTCTGGCAGGCTCTCATGTGTTCAACCTGATGTGCATGAAAGTTGCGTAAAGGAAAAGAGGAAATATTAGTTGTTTCTTTAGCTTCAAAGTCGAGATATTTACCCTTATAAACACCGTTGTAGTCTGTTGTCGAAGCTTGCTTAAAGTAGGCTTCTTTAATAACAGCGGCGCTTCTCTTAGGATAATCAACACTAACGATTTGGATTGGTATCGGTTTCTTATGAATGACAGCAATCCCTTGACTCAAATAATATTGATTACTTTCATTGATTTCTTCTTCAAGTGACATCCCACGATTTCCATAAATTGTCTTAGAACGATTGTGATTGATGCTGCGATGATTTACCTTATTAACTAAACTAGGATGATTTTCATTTTTATGATAGTCGTAAGCACGACCATTCGGATAATGGAAAACCATTAATTCATCACGCTCCTATCCAACTAATTATACCAAGCCCGCCATGTATTAGCAAAATAATTATGTGTAACTTAGTTGTAACAAACGTTTAACATAGAGAGATATTTATTACTATAAATGTAAAAAAGATAGGCCCATTATAAGACCTATCTCATGAATAATATTTATTAAGCTTTTTTCTTTACAACATTTACAAATCCCGCTAAGATGCAAAGAACTGTAACTAAGAATGGGAAGATTGCAAATGGAATAAAGTCTAGTGGATTAACGCGTAGGGTGCCGGCGATAAATACACCACTAACACTCCAAGGAACGACAGCATTAATTGCAGCACCGGCATCATTGAGGACACGAGTAAGAGCTGTTCTAGGTAAATTGTGGTGATCAAAAGCTTCTTTAAAGGATTCGCCTGGTAAAATGATTGCAAGGTAATGTTCACCAACTAAAAGGTTAACACCGATACAAGTTAAAGCAGCAGAAATAGTTAAACCAACGATACCTTTGACAGATTCTTCAATCTTAGTGATAATCACACCGATGATGTTGAATTTGATTAAAAGTCCACCTAAAGCTAAAGCAAAAATAATTAATGCAAGTGAAGTAAGCATACTACTAATACCACCTTTTGAAAGAAGAAGGTTGATATTTTTGTTAGGTGTATGAGCAACGAATCCATTCATGATCAATTCAGTAATAGAATTAATGGAGATATTTGGATTATGAATCCAGCCTAGAATAACAGCAGATAAAGCACCTAGTCCTAATGAAGGAATTGCAGGAACTTTAAAGATAGCTAGGATGATCAACAAGATAACAGGTAACATAGTCCATGGTGAGATCCAGAAGTTATTTTGTAATTGATCAAGCATAACATTAATAGCGTGTAAGCTAGCTGGTTTTGGATGTAATCCCATAAGTGTGAAGAATATTAATGAGATAAACCAAGCTGGTAAATCAGTCCAAAGAAGCGATTTGATATGAGTGTAGATGTCAATTTCTCCGGTGCTAGCAGCTAAGTTGGTTGTTCCAGACAATGGTGAAATGTTAGAACCACAGAATGCGCCAGAAACAATTGCACCAGCTGTTAGACCAGGACTAAAGTGTAAAGTTGTACCAATACCGATAAAGGCAATTCCCATAGTAGAAACACTGGTAAATGAACTACCACAAGCAATTCCGACCAAGGTACAAACTAAGAAGACAGTAGGGAGGAAAAATTGAATAGAAATAATTTTAAATCCCCAGAACATAACAGTAGGAATGGTTCCTGAAAAGATCCAAGTAGCAATTAAAACCCCAATTGTTAAGAAAATTACAAGTGGATCAACTCCAGTACGTAAACCAGTACGCATACCGTCAATGATCGTGTCCCAAGTAAATCCACGTAAGCGACCGTAAACCATTAAAACAACAAAAGCGATTAATAATGGTGCTTGTGGTTCTTGATGTTGTCCAATAATTAGGAAACCTAAAATTCCTAGAATAATAGCTAAAACAATAATACTTTCCCCTAAACCTAAAATAGGTTCACTTTTCTTAATTAATTTCTTCATAATAAATTCTCCATTTCTTATAATAAAATATTAATCGTCACTGAAAAAATATTGATAATAATAATCCATACATCATCACTCCTTTTAAACAAAAAGTCCCACGACTGACTAATCAGCCGTGGGACGAAATTCTCGTGGTACCACCCAGTATTTATGCAAACAATTTGCACCTCAATTGCTGTATCGTAAGCAAACGCAATTCTAATTTTGATGGTTGTAATTCATTAGAATACTATGGTTTAACTTGCAGCTACCGTTAACTCTCTTAGCCGGGGAGTATCTAACTACTGGGTTCCATTAGAATTATTAGAGACCTTTAATTTATAACTTAGGTTAATGCATGCAAAAACATTTGTCAACACATTTATTTGCTAAAATTCGAAATTGTTTAAAACTAACTGCTAGTCATATAATGTAAATAACTATATTGTAGAGTATATTTGAACTGATAAAATAATTAGTTGTGAGGTGAAAATATGAATTTATGGGTAACAGGTTATAGGAGCTATGAGTTGGGAGTTTTCGATTCAAAAGATAAAAAGGTAGAAGTAATCAAATATGCATTACAAAAGAAACTCCTTGAAAAACTTGATGAAGGTTTAGAATGGGTTATCACTGGAGCACAGATGGGAATTGAACAGTGGACTTGTGAAGTAGTAGCAGAAATGAAAAAAGAGTATCCAGAGCTTAAATTAGCTATCATGATGCCTTATAGTAAGTTTGCTGGAAATTGGAATGAAGCTAATCAGGAAAGTTTTTCAATACGTTGTTCGCTGGCAGATTTTGTAGGAGAAGTTAGTAAGGAAAAATATAAGAGTCCGATGCAACTTAAAAATTATCAAAACTTTATGTTAGATCATACGGATCAGGCGATGTTAATCTATGATCCTGAACACGAAAGTAAGACAAAGTACGACTATGAAATGATAAAGAAGTATAGCGAACAAGAAGATTATCCATATGATCTAGTGGATATGTATCAGCTCCAAGAATTTGCAGAAATGTATCAAGAAAAAGATAGTTTTTAAAAACGAAAATCACCCTTGTTAGTTCGGTTTTTGTGTAGTATAATCTCAAATAATAATATTTCAAGAGGATATACAGTTAAAATACGAATTATAGAAATGGGTGTTATAAATTTTGGAAAAGCAAAAACTTATTAAATTGATAGATGTCGCTGCAGGTCGTAAAAAAGCTGATTTAGTTTTAAAGAACGCAAAGATTGTAGATGTTTTTCAAGCTAAAATTTTAACAGGAGATATTGCTATTTCTGACGGATACATCGCCGGAATTGGTGAAAGCTATCAAGGTGTAGAAGAACGTAATTACACAGGTAAGTATGTTGCACCAGGTTTCATTGAAGCTCATATTCATATCGAGTCATCCTATGTTTCTCCAGAAGAATTTAGTCGAGTTTTTATTCCAAGAGGAACGACAACCATCTTGGCTGATCCTCATGAAATCGTAAACGTTGCCGGATTAAAAGGTTTAGATTATATGGTAAATGCTGCAAAGAACGCAAAGATGGATATTCGCTACATGATGCCACCATGTGTTCCAGCAACTAATTTTGAAACTTCAGGTGCAGATTTATATGCTGATGATATGGAAGATGCACTAAAGACAGGTGAAGTTGATGGCTTAGCAGAACTAATGAATTTCCCAGGAGTTATTAATGCTGAAGATAAGATGATTGATGAAATTCTTATGGCTAAAAAGTATGGTGCTCGAATTGACGGGCATGCTCCTCAAGTAGTAGGAAAAGACTTAAATGCATATATTGCTGCTGGCCCAGCTAACGACCATGAATGTTCGACTTTAGAGGAAGCTGAAGAACGTTTAGCACGTGGAATGTATCTTTTATTACGTGAAGGTTCAGTTACACAAGATTTACGTAAGCTATTGCCAATTGTTAATACTGCTAATTCACGTCGTTGCTTGCTATCAGGCGATGATGTACAGGCAAAAACAGCGATTAATAAAGGACACTTGGATAATAGTATTAGAATATGTATTGATGAAGGCTTGAATCCAATTACTGCTATTCAAATGGCTACATTAAATCCAGCTGAATACTGTGGCTTGAATGATAGAGGAGCAATTGCACCTGGTCGTCGTGCAGATATGGTCGTTTTTGAAAGTTTAGAAGACTTTGCTGTTAAAGAAACTTATATTTTAGGTGAAAAGTTAAGTCAAGGAAATAAATATTTAGGTGAAGTTAACTACTATCCAATTGATAGTGTTGCATCTTCTATGCATGTTAAGGACTTTACACGCGAAAAACTTCAACTACATTTAAATAGTGACAAAGTTCGTGCAATCGGAGTAGTACCAGGTGAAGTTTTGACAACTGAAGAACATGTGACAGTAAAACGTGATGGCGATGGTAACTTTGTATACAACGATCAAGAAGATGTAACAAAGATTGTTGTTGTTGAACGTCACCAGAACACTGGAAATGTAAATGTGAACCTATTAAGTGGATATGGTATTAAAGCTGGAGCGATCGCAATTTCTATTGGACATGATTCACATAATATTATTGCTACTGGAACTAACGATGATGATATCTTCATGGCTGTTAACGAACTCATTAAGCAAGAAGGTGGGGCAGTCGTAGTTAAAGATGAGAAAGTTATTTCACGTATGGAATTGAAGATTGCAGGATTGATGTGCAATTTACCAGCTGAGAAAATGATTGCGCAACAAGACGCACTTGATGAAGCTGTTCATGAAGAATTAGGTGTACCAGATAATGTTAACCCAGTAATGACTTTGAGTTTCATGCCATTAGCAGTAATTCCAAAGCTAAAGATTACAGATAAAGGATTAGTTGACGTTGAAAAGAATGCTTTTGTTAGCAATGAGTTAGACTAAAATCAAATTATTTTAAAGTAAGCATATAGTTTTTCTCGGTAAAAATTAATTAATAAGAAGCGAGAATTTATAAATATAATTAACGAATCTATGTAAAGAATTAAAACTTTACATAGGTTTATTTTATTGTTCATGTGTAACCGTTTTATCATATAATAGCTATTTACAGATTGCTAACTTATTTATTATGTAGCGTACCTACTACTATTCTTGAATAAAATTATTTGCTGTAAATTTGCAGCTGATGAT
>NZ_AYYT01000050.1 GCF_001435955.1 Ligilactobacillus salivarius DSM 20555 = ATCC 11741
TTATAACACAAAATAGTTTACAAAAACTATTAACTTTTTATGCTGCAATTTATGAAAAGTAAGATACTTCCATGATATAATATTTTTGGCGAAAGTTATAGGACGGTGGTAAACTTCTGGACGGAAGGAGCTGATGCGTATGAACGTATCTGTAAAATCTGGAAGAAAGGAGGTTTACCAACCTTTGCTAATAAGCATAGGTTCATTACTTGGGTTCTTGTCAATTTGGCTTATTAAAAGTTACTAACTTTATCATCAGTTGTATAGAACTGGTAAATGCTATTGCGGATTTACTAGAAGTTCTAGTGAAATTACGTAATATTTGGCATGAATTTTCAAGCAAAAGAAAAAACCGTCGGTAACTTTGGAGAGTCCGATGGTTTTGGTTAACTACTAAAAACTATGTCTTGCCACCGTCTTAAGCGGTCGCTACTAG
>NZ_AYYT01000051.1 GCF_001435955.1 Ligilactobacillus salivarius DSM 20555 = ATCC 11741
ATATTTTGCCAACCAAATTGCATTTGACCTAACTTAGCTTTATCTTCACTATAGTAAACTGTTTTATTTTGATCAGGAATATTAGTAAATCCTACTGACATCTTACCTGTTACTTTATCAAAATTATACCAGTTTCCACTAATTCTTTGTTGACCAAAGAGCATCCAACCATCATGATTATAATAAACAGTCTTATCTTGTCCGTAAGCTTTCAGACTTTGGAAACCTCGTTGCATTGCTCCTTTATTATCAAATAAATACCAGTGATCATTAATATAATTTTGACCAGTTGCTACTGCACCTGTTACTTTATCAAAATAACGTGTAGCATTATCTACCCATTGCCAACCAAATTGCATCTTACCGTTAGAGTCATAATGGACTGTCTTATTTTGATCTGCTATTTTTTGGAAACCTGTTTGCATTACACCTTGG
>NZ_AYYT01000052.1 GCF_001435955.1 Ligilactobacillus salivarius DSM 20555 = ATCC 11741
TTAACATCACTTATCCAACGGTTCTCTCGTCCAGATAATTTCTTTAAACGTCTTTTAGCTGACTTAGTTCCTTTAGCTTGCAAGGTGGCACGAAGTTTTTGATATTTAGCACGTTTACGCATAATTGCTTGGCCGTCAAAAAAGGCAGTCTTGCCTTGTTCATCATAACTAGTAGCTAAAAAGCGTAAACCACGGTCAAGACCGACAACGTGTTTTACAGTTTGTTTATTAAAATCAGCGACTTCCTTAGTGGCTGAAATATGTAAATACCATTTGCCACTGGATTTAAGTAATTTAGCTAAACCAAATTTCCAAGTACCGTCAAGGTACTGATTGAATCCACGACAAATAGGATCAACTTTGACACGACCATCAAGGG
>NZ_AYYT01000053.1 GCF_001435955.1 Ligilactobacillus salivarius DSM 20555 = ATCC 11741
TTATTAAAAGAACTAAATAAAGCTGAAAAAAACTTTGGAGAAGGTGTTTCTCTAGAAGAATTTAGAAAGAGTAGAAATTAATAATCTTATGGAAGAATATAAAGTAATAATTGGTAGAGAATACATACAGGACTACGAAGATTTGGAACTCTATCTTGCTAATTCTAGTATGTATGAAAGTAATAGAAAGAAGATCTTAGACTTAATTGATAGAGATCTTGATAGGTTAAAGACAAGCCCTTATATAGGTGCTAGGTTAGATAGTAGAATTTCAATTCCAAACGACTATAGATACTTGGTTTCAGGAGACTATCTACAATTTTATAAAATATCCAATAATGTTGTTAAAGTATATCGCTTAGTATATGCAAAAAG
>NZ_AYYT01000054.1 GCF_001435955.1 Ligilactobacillus salivarius DSM 20555 = ATCC 11741
AGGAAAAGTTGAAGAAGGAACAAAGCACGTAGTTTACGTATATGCTAAGACTGGTAATGTTGATGTTAAGTATGTAGATACAGAAGGTAATGTTTTACCAGGTGGAGAAGTGACTCCGGTTAAGACTAATGAAGAAGTTGGAACTGAATATGGAACAACTCAAAAGACATTTGATGGATATCATTTTGTAAAAATGGATGTCAAATCAGCTCCAGCAACAGGTGTAGTAACTGCTAAGGATCAACATGTAATTTACGTATATGAAAAAGATTCGGAAACACCAACACCAGAAAAGAAGAAAGGCTC
>NZ_AYYT01000055.1 GCF_001435955.1 Ligilactobacillus salivarius DSM 20555 = ATCC 11741
GTCAATTACTAAATTTATTAACTGATACAGCTTCTTGAAATCTTCCACCAGAAATGAGACAAGCTTTAAAAACTATCAAGAAACATAAGTCAGAAATAGAAAATAGTTTTGTTTTACCTAGACTTACCAATGGTCCTATTGAAGGCGTCAATAATCACATTAAAGTAATTAAGCGTATAGCCGATGGCTATAATAATTTTAAGCATTTTAGACTCAGGATTCTGCTTTCGCTAAAAAATAATGTAATTTTCTTCTCCACTTAAAACAAAAAAACTATTAGACTTTCATCTAATAGTTT
>NZ_AYYT01000056.1 GCF_001435955.1 Ligilactobacillus salivarius DSM 20555 = ATCC 11741
CTGGAGCAATGCAAACAGGTTTCCAAAAAATAGTAAATCAAAATAAGACGGTATACTATAATAAGGAAGGTCAAATGCAATTTGGTCAACAAACTGTAGGAAACAACTCATATTTATTTGATAAAGTAACCGGAGCAATGCAAACAGGTTTCCAAAATTTAGCACCATATGGTCAAAACAAGGTAGTATATTATGCATCGAATGGGCAGATGCAACATGGTCAAAAATATGTATATAATCATTGGTATTTATTTGATGAAGCAACTGGAGCAATGCAAACAGGTTTCCA
>NZ_AYYT01000057.1 GCF_001435955.1 Ligilactobacillus salivarius DSM 20555 = ATCC 11741
TATCTGATCAAGTGTATTTTGATGGTTTCAAGACAAAAATGAACGAATATCGATCTGATATGGATATTGGGATTGTAGCATCTAGAAGTGAGGCTTTTGGAAGAGTTACGATTGAAGGAATGCTTAGCAATTTGGCGATGATAGGTGCTGATAGTGCTGGTACAAGTGAGCTAATAGCAGATAATGTAACAGGCTTATTATATAAAAATGGAGATATTGATGAATTAGCTGAGAAATTAGTGTACTTGTATAAAGATAG
>NZ_AYYT01000058.1 GCF_001435955.1 Ligilactobacillus salivarius DSM 20555 = ATCC 11741
TTGGATAAGTGATGTTAATCATTGCTTGTCTAAGACACTTGTTCAAAAATATGGTGCCAATACTTTGTTTGTCTTAGAAAACCTTAACGGTGTTTCTTTTGAACGTACTGACTTACCTAAAGCTTTGCGTAATCAAAATAAATCATGGGCTTTTTATCAATTAGAACAATTTCTAACTTATAAAGCACACTTACACAATAGTGAAGTTGTTGAAGTTTCTGCTAAATATACATCTCAACGTTG
>NZ_AYYT01000059.1 GCF_001435955.1 Ligilactobacillus salivarius DSM 20555 = ATCC 11741
TTATTCGATACTACCTCACAGTAATATCCTCACTAAGTACACTATACAAGCTATACTCGTTCGCTATAACAGGCGACCCCTGTTATCTGCTTGCCATGGCTCACAGATAATCTAGCTCCAAGACCATCTTCATTAAGCTTTCAACACATCGCATCTCACCATTCACGACTCTCTTTAGTGATACTCACATTAATTACTCATCTTTTCTTAGCTATTTCTAATTATTATGTCATAATAATAT
>NZ_AYYT01000006.1 GCF_001435955.1 Ligilactobacillus salivarius DSM 20555 = ATCC 11741
CTGACAACTTTTATATCATATCAAGTCATCATATGTTTGTCAATAACTTTTTTATTTTTTCTTATCTCTCATATTGCCACATCATTTAATGTAGCAATACATGACACGTATTACTATACACTTTTTTTAAATCTCCGTCAAGCAATAATTTTGCGATTATTTAATAAAAAAACCTCATAGTCATCAACTATGAGGAAAAAAGGAGTTTAATATGTTTAGTATCAATTATTAGGGGAAATAATCAATACTTTTAAATCTCAAAAATATTTCAGGGGGAGATATCAACTAACTATTAACTAGTTGATACTCATATCATATATTTCATTTATGAAGAAATTGTGAAGAAAAAATTCAATATTTCTTACAAATCGTTCTTCACTTTCCTCTCTTTATCCAAATAAAAAACCTCCACATTACAATATGGAGGTAAAAGGAGTTAGTTACATACATCATTCAGGGGGGATGCATGTTAATTTCGTTTACTTTCGGGGGAGAAGAGTAAATGAAAGGTTAATATAGAAAATCTATATTGCTATTAGGTTATGCTCTTATACTACTGTTTATTTTTGAATAATATATGAAAATTCCGTTTAAAAATTGTTTTCTTTCTTCTATAAATTATATAACTAATTATATTGCAAGCAATATAATTGATTTATCCCAACTTTTGAGTATCATTAAAGATATAGATAGTAAATCATTTTATCTAGGGGGTTACATTTATGAAAATAACAGTTACTGATGATGCAGCAAAAAAATTACAACGTTATACAGATGATTCTAACGCAGTTTTATTGCTTGATTTTGATGATGGTGTTGGTGCCCTATCAAAAGTTGGAGTTTGCTCTTTAAATAGTGACTTTAGAATTTTAGTTGTGTCTAAAGATATGGACTATAAAAAAGATTATAATGAAGTAATTGATTCCAATATTGGAAAATTCTACTATAAAGGTTACTCCAAAATGTATATGGATGATAATATGAAAATTTCTTTGAATACTAACAATTCTCTTCTTCGTTTGACTGGAGATAATTCTGGCGAACTTATGCCCGCATTAAGTATTCAAGATTTCAGATAATAATATACTTTCTAACTGCTTTATCTTTTAAGATTCAGCAGTTTTTTTGTTGGAAAAATTACTATACATATTAATCTATGTTGCAAATGTCCTCTGATTAAACTAAACTTAAAGTAAAAAATAGAAATATAGGTATCGGTTAATGAAAAAATTATTTTTAATAGTATTTACAGCTTTTTTTGTCGTGCTTTCATTTTTAAATATTCCAGTAGTATCTGCTAGTTCTTCTCATCATCGCAAAGCACATACTCATTGGAAAAAAGTAACAGCTCCTGTTAGTTTCCCAATCTTGATGTATCATAGCATCGCAAATATCCCGGGAAATAGTTTATGCCTACCTCCCGAACAATTTGAACATCAGATGGAATTATTACATAAGGAAGGATATTACACCCTTACTCCTAATGAAGCATATCGTGTTCTAACAAGGCAAGAGGTACCAGTTGGTAAAGAAAATAAAATTGTTTTTATTACTTTTGATGATGGTTATGAAAATAATTATTCTTCGGCTTATCCTATTCTAAAGAAGCTTTCTTTACATGCAACAATTGGTATGATTACCGACAAGATTAATACACCTGATATGCTTTCAACTAACGAATTAAAGAAATTACGTAAAGAAAAATTGGTCAGTATTGCTAGTCACACCGTTTCACATACTGAACTCAATACTTTAAATACTGAGCAACAATTAGTAGAAATGGCTAACTCTCGTGGGCTACTCAATCGTTCTCTAAAACAAAATACCATTTTACTTATATATCCTGTTGGTAGATATACTCCAGCCTCACCTTTCATCGCTCAACGTGCTGGATATAAATTTGCACTTACTACTAAACCTGGATTAGCAAATGCCAGTCAAGGTTTATACGAACTTCATCGTCAACGTGTCATTCCCAATATGTCTGATGAAAGTTTTAACCAATTGTTATCAGGAAATTAACTTACTATATTATAAGGAGGTTTTACCATGAGAAAAAAATTATTTCTTATACCACTTTTTATATCTTTATTTTTATTAGGGGCTTGTAGCAACAATTCAACTTCTCAAAACTCTGAATCTAGCAGTAGTTCTAGTTCTGTCAAGACTTCTAAATTAGTAAAAAGTTCTAGTCAAAAAAAATCTAGTTCAAATAAGTCTAGTAGCAGCAGTTCACAATCTTCTAGCTCTAGCAGCGAAGTAGCAAGTGATTCTTCAAACGTAATCCCTTCAAGTTCTGTTTCTGCTTCAAGTCAATCACAAGATGTTACTACAGATAATAATTCTGTTTTAACTTCATTTTTAAACGCTTCAGGTGTTCAACTTGGAAATGGTGATATTGCTTTTATAACTGGGGAAAATAATGGTATGTATGAAATTGAAATTCGTACTCAATCTCCTGGTAGTACTGCGGTTACTAATTTAAAGGGAATTTATCATTATAATCCTACTACTGGTTCTATTCAAAAAATGGATCCTACAACAGGCGTCTTTAACTAATTTTCTTTTTAATATGACAATTAGCGACAAATTCAAGCTACCGAAAAACTTGAATTTGTCGCTAATTTATTTCCATAATCACTTTTATTATTACTTTAAGATTTCCTTCACTACTTGTATTTCTTCTTTTAATTGATCATTTCCTTTTAGCCACACTAATGAGATAGGATGAGCCACTTCCATATTTTTTATCTTTATCTTCTGAATAATTCCATCATCCAACTCATCTGTTAATAAACATTGATAACAGAATCCTATCCCTACTCCATCTAATAGCATTCTTCTAAATAAACTTAAACTCCCAATTTGGTATTCTTGTTTAAAATCTATTGGACTTAAATTTCTCATACCCAATATTTGTCTTGTTATTTCTAACGAACCTGACCCTTGTTCTCGATAAATTAATGGATAATTTATTAGTTCCCGTAAATCATATTCTTTATTTGCTTCTATACCTAATTCCCTTTTTCCTACTGCAATAAATGGTTCATTTCTAATGATTACTTTATCATAGTCATCTTGCTTAAAATTACCCTCAATCAATGCAAAATCTATTTTTCCATTATTAAGAGCTTCTAAACATTGTTGAGTATTAAAAGTTTGACACACAATTTTCTTACTTCTCTGACTTCTATAGTAATCAACAATTTTCCATGCATCATTATTACTAAGTGAAAATGTTGTTGCAAAATTCAATGGGCTACTTTGCTTATCAGATAATTTCATTTTTATTTTTATATTTTTTGTTTGTACTTTCACTGATTCTGCAAATTTCAATAATTCTTTTCCCTCAGTTGTTAAAAATAATTTCCTCTTTTCATAGTTAAATAGCTTTACTCCAAATTCTTCTTCCAATTGTCTAATTTGTTGAGACACTGCTGGTTGACTTATAAACAAATTTTCTGCCGCTTTGGTATATGACTTTAGATGGGCTACCATCATAAACGTTTCAATTTTATTATCTAACATTTTATTCTCCATAATTTATACTTATGATAACATAGTAATTCATTATTTAATTTTATCAAAGGTTTTTGGTACATTTATTATAGAAAATATTTACAAAGAGGTGTTTATATGACTATATTTAAAAAACGTGCATTTTGGCTCGCTGCTCTTCTTACTTTTATTTGTTCTGTCCTAGGTAGTTTTTTAGCAAAACTTCCTTACCTTAGTTTAATTGGAGCTTTAGTTCTTTCATTATTGTTAGGAATTGCATTCCAATCATTTCCTCAAACTATTAATAAAGCTTCCTCTGGAATAGGTTTTATTTCTAATAAATTTCTCCGTTTAGGGATTATCCTATTAGGATTCAAACTTAATCTCATAACTTTAGCTAATGCAGGAATAAAAACCATTATTCTTTCAATTATTGTCGTAAGTGGTATGATTACTCTCACTTATTACCTCTGTAAAAAATTTGGTGCTGAATCTGAATTGGCTATCCTAACTGCGTGTGGTTGTGGAATTTGTGGTGCAGCTGCTGTAATGGGTGTTTCCCCTCAAATAGAAACTACTAATGAAGAAAGAAAACGTGAAAATGAAG
This sequence comes from Ligilactobacillus salivarius DSM 20555 = ATCC 11741, assembly GCF_001435955.1. Taxonomy (GTDB): domain Bacteria; phylum Bacillota; class Bacilli; order Lactobacillales; family Lactobacillaceae; genus Ligilactobacillus; species Ligilactobacillus salivarius. The sequence goes on from NZ_AYYT01000006.1 coordinate 4,106, forward strand.
TTTTAGCTGTTGCAGTTGTCTGCGTAATGGGTACTGTATTTACTTTGATTGAAATTTTTCTAAAACCATTTATCGGATTAGATGCCAGCCAATTTGGTATTATGGCGGGTGGATCACTTCATGAAATTGCTCATGCTGTAGCTACTGGTGGTGCTGGTGGTGCAATCAGTCTTCAAAATGCAATTATTATGAAATTATCCCGTGTCCTACTTCTTGCTCCTGTAGCACTTCTAGTAGGTCTTTGGTATCGTAAAAAAATGGCTGCAAATACCCTTAATACTAAAACTACTAATTCTAAATTACCTATCCCTTGGTTTTTAGGTGGTTTCATCTTAACTAGCATTATCGGTACATTTGTTCCATTCATCGCACCTTATCTCGATAGCCTTGTTCAAATCGCTTATCTCTTTTTAGGTATGGCTATGGCTGCATTAGGCATGTCTGTAAACTTTAAAGTTATCTTCAAGCGTGGTAAAAGTGTATTTTCAGCTGCTGCAATTAGCTCTACTGTTTTATTAATTTTTATGATAATTGCCGCTAAAGCCTTATTTTAAGTTGATTACGAACACATAATAAAAAAGCATTATGAGAAATATCATAATGCTTTTTTCATACTAAAGATTGTTGCATCCTACCAAACGAACAAACCAACCATAGCAGCAGAAAGGAGTGATACTAGAATACCGGAAACTAACATATAACCAACATTCTTAGAAATTAAATCATTCTTTTCTTTATTTACAATACCCTTAAAGCATCCAATAATCATACCAATAGTTGAGAAGTTAGCAAAGGATGTTAAAAATACTGTTAACATTGCTCGATAATGAGGATTAAATGCGTGTGTACTAATTGTGCCTGTAACCTTACCCATTACAACAAATTCATTTGTTACCAACTTCATACCCATGTATTGAGCAAATTGGAAAGAGTCTTGAACATTCAAACCTGTTAACCATGCAAATGGGAACATTACAATTCCTAAAATGTGTTCTAAAGATAACCATGGATTAATATATCCTAAAAGCTTATCAATTAATGCAGCTAAAGCAACAAAAGCAATAACGTTAGCAGCAATGATTAATACCAAACGACCAGCACCTAAGATAGAATCACCTAAGAATGAGAAGAATGGTTCTTTTACTGCATTACCTTCAGCATCAACATCGCCTACTTCAGTTTCAGCAGCTGCTGATCCCTTCATTGTAGCAACTGTATCTTCTTCTTTAGTTACTGTTACTGGATTCAACATAGATGTCACAATCAAAGCATTAATAACGTTAACTGGAACAGCAGTTAAAATATAACTACCTGGCATCATTTGAGTATATGCACCAATAATTGAAGCAGTAACACAACTCATAGACATCATAGCCAAAGTTAAGTTACGTTCAGCCTTCATTTGCTTTAATTGCAAACTTGAAATAGCCAAAGCTTCTGTGTTACCTAAAAACATCATTTCAATAGCAAAGAAAGATTCAAATTTAGGTTGACCTGTCAACCAAGAAAGTCCTCTTCCTATCCACTTAATAACCCAAGGTAAAATACCAATATATGTCAAGATATCGAATAAAGGAACGATCATCAAAATTGGTAGAAGTACAGAAACAAACCAGTCCATTTGCTTAACTTTAACCATACTAGGAACCGCAAATTCGATACCTACATAGGCAACTTTCATTAATTCATTAAATCCAGCTGCAGCTCCATCAACAATTGCACGTCCGATTGAAAAGCTTGTTAAGAACCATGCCAAAAATAAGTTAAATAATACCATTACAGCGATGGCACGCCAATTAATTTGCTTACGATCCTTAGATAAAAGCCAACCAATCGCTAAAAAGACAAGTACACCAACAATATTTATCGCTAGATACACGATTTTTCCTCCTTGAATAAGTACGTATTAAATTTTCAGTGTTTTCATTTATGCTAACAATCTTTACATAAAATTAAACATTTCAAGTATACATGATTTCATTTGTTCTTTGCAATCTTTTATTGAAACTTAATTTTTTTAACATGTTAATAATTAAAAAATAAACTTATCCACATAAGTATATTTGAGATATTATATTTTTATTCACAAAAAAAGTATCCATCGTACTCGCGATGGATACTTTTATAATGCTATTTACGTTTACTCTTATAGGCCTTACGCTTAGCTTTAGCCAATTTACGTTGGCGAGCCTTCTCTTTACGTTCTTTTTCTTCACGTTCCTTTCTAATTTTGAAAGGATTATTGATAAGTAACGTTTGTCCTGCTGAAAACAAATTAGTAATTACCCAATATAAAGAAAGTGCAGCAGGAACATTTAATGCAAATACAAAAATCATAATCGGCATAGACCATGTCATTACCGTTGTTATTGTATTTTGTTCAGGTTGCGCCATTGAGTTCAATTTAGAAGTTAGCCAAGTAAAAACTGCAGCTAAAATTGGTAAGATATAATATGGGTCTTTATCTCCCAACTGCATCCAAAAGAATGTACCTGACTTCAAAACATCTGATCTAAAAATAGCTTGGTACAAAGCAAACAAAATTGGCATCTGTACAATTAAAGGAAGCATACTTGCAAAAGGATTAATTCCAGCTTCAGAATATAATTTTTGCTGTTCCTTAGCCAACATTTGTCTTGATTCCATATCTTTTCCAGGATATTTTTCTTGCAATGCTTTTAATTTGGGTTGCAATTCCATCGTTTGACGCATACTCTTCATTTGATAAATCATTAGCGGCAAGATGATGATACGAACAATAATTGTAAAAATTACAATTCCCCAGCCATAGCTATTTCCAAAAATATGACTTAATCCTTGAATAGCACGAATGAAATTCCACACAATATAATGATCCCAAAATCCCGTGCTACTAGCATCTACCTTAGTGGTTGGAGTACACCCTGACAATACAACTACCATCAGAACTAGTGAACTCAGCAGAACTAAACTGCGTTTTAACTTTTTCACTGTATATGTACCTCTCTTACGTCATTCTCCTAATACTTTGGCTAATTTCAAAACATGCTTTAGATGTTCCTTTACTTCAGCCATTGACATATAAGCAACAGTTGGTCGTGCAATCACAAGAAAATCGCAATCTTGCTTCAACTGAGGCTTCAATTCAGTTAAACTTTGGCGAATACGACGCTTTACCCAATTGCGAGCTACCGCATTTCCAATTTTTTTACCAACTGAAATTCCTACTCGAAAATGCTTTTGATCAGGCTTTTCTAGCATGTAAACCACAAATTGGCGATTAGCACAAGACTGTCCTTGAGTAAAGACTGTTTGAAATTCCGCTTCTTTTTTGACGCGATATGACTTTCTCATAATTAAATCTCCATGAAAAGTCTACATAAGAAAAAAGACCACTGACGGTCCAGTGGCCTATGCAGACAATACTTTTCTACCTTTACGGCGTCTACGTGCTAACACATTACGACCGTTACTTGTACTCATACGTTTACGAAAACCATGTACACGTTGACGATGGCGTTTCTTTGGTTGGTAAGTTCTCTTCATTGATATACACCTCCTCAATACCCTTACTTAACAATGATACTGATTACTTTACTAAAAAGTAGTTAAAATGTCAAGCTCAGACTTACTTATTAATGTTATCATACTTTCTACTAAAAAAAAAGTAGCATTTAAATAATGAAACATCTAATTATCCACAAAATCTATAATTACACGTTAATTTATTGTGATTCTTCAAAAAATTTCTTTCTAACAATTCACAGAGTTTTTCATAGAAAAATTGTAATTCAACACCCTGTTAATAACTTTATCCACAAACATAACCTTCGCTGTTTATAACTAGTATAGTTCTTTATTTTCCAAGGTGTTTCCTTTGTTACTTTCTGTGGATAACGTGTAAATAATGTACAATCTTGGTCTTCCTATTTGCACTTGTGGATATCTATATTCACCTGTTGTTAATAAAAAAGTTTATTATTTTCACCTGTGGAAAACTTCTTTTAAAAATGCTAAAATATATTCACAATATTTAAAAAAGGAGGCTTACCTGTGCTTAATTTAGATTTAGATTCACTTTGGCAATATATTATTGAATCTTTCAGTAAATCTTTAAATCCTGCTAGCTACAAGGCATGGTTTGGTCCAGCAGAACCAGTTCAATATATCGATCAAACACTAATTGTAAATGTTCCAACACCTTTACATAGGGATTATTGGACTCAAAAGCTTAATGGACAAATTTCAGATCTAATCCAAGAAGTATCTGGTGAAAAAATAACTGTTTTAGCTAAGCTACCTAGTGATCCTAATCCTCTAGCAAATTCAGAAAGTGTAACTACACCAAAAAAAGTTTCTGTTGCAGAAAATAATAATAGTTCTTCTTTTCTAAAAGAAACTCAACTTAACGATCGTTATACTTTTGATACTTTTGTTGTTGGTAAAGGTAATCAATTAGCACATGCAGCAGCACTAGCCGTTGCTGAAGAACCTGGCGTTTTTTACAACCCGCTCTTCTTCTACGGCGGTGTTGGTTTGGGAAAAACTCATTTAATGCACGCTATTGGACATCAAATGTTAGAAAATCGTCCTGATGCGAAAGTAAAATACGTTACTAGTGAATCCTTTGCCAATGATTTCATTAGTTCTATACAAACAAAGCGTCAAGAAGAATTCAGACGTGAATATCGAAGTGTCGATTTACTACTTGTAGATGACATTCAATTTTTTGCAGATAAAGTAGGTACACAAGAAGAATTTTTCCATACTTTCAACGCGCTATACGATGATAAAAAACAAATCGTTCTTTCATCAGATAGACTGCCTAATGAAATTCCAAAACTTCAACAAAGACTAGTTTCTCGCTTTAAATGGGGGCTATCCGTTGATATAACGCCTCCAGATTTTGAAACGAGAATCGCAATTTTAAGAAATAAGGCTGAGGCTGAACACGTTTCTATTCCAGATGACACACTTAGTTATATAGCTGGTCAAATAGATTCAAATATTAGAGAACTTGAAGGTGCTTTAATGCGAGTAGAAGCTTTTTCTTCAATGACTCGCACTCCAATTTCTACTAGTCTAGCAGCTGAGGCTCTTAAAAACTTAAAAGTCAGTGGCAAATCCAGCAAACTAACTATTCCTATCATTCAAGATAAAGTAGCTAAGTATTATCATGTAACAATTGCTGATTTAAAGGGAAAGAAACGTGTTAAATCTATCGTTATTCCTCGCCAAATTGCTATGTACTTATCACGTGAACTAACAGATGCCTCACTTCCAAAAATTGGAAATGAATTTGGTGGTAAGGATCATACAACTGTTATTCATGCTCATGAGAAGATTGCTGAAGCTCTTCATACAGACACTACTCTCCAAAAGGAAGTAAATGAACTGCGAGCCGAGCTGCAAGATTAGTTTGTGGATTAATGTTAATAACCTAATGATTTTATCCACAACAATTCCACAAGTGATTTTCTTATATTTCAGGTTTTTTCATACTTATCCACAGTATGAACAGGCCCTACTATTACTACTATTTATATAAATAATATATAAATATATATTAGGAGGATTCATATACATGAAATTTTCAATTCAACGAGCATCATTTATCAAATATTTAAACGATGTCCAACGAGCAATATCATCCAAAACGACAATTGATATTTTGACAGGATTAAAAATGGATTTGTCAAAGGATGCATTAACTTTAACTGGTAGCAATTCAGATATATCCATTGAAACAATCATTTCAATTGCAGATGATAATGCTGCATTACAAATTGAACAAGAAGGTGCAGTTGTTTTACCTGCTCGTTTCTTTAGTGAAATTGTAAAGAAATTACCAGAACAAACAATGACAATTGAAATTAACGAAAGATTTCAAGCAACAATTACTTCTGGATCAGCAGAATTTACAATTAATGGGTTAAATGCTGAAGAATACCCTCATCTTCCAGAAATTGATTCAAAAGATCAATTAACTGTTCCCGGCGATATACTAAAACAAGTTATTAGTCAAACAGTTATTGCTGTTTCTAATCAAGAAAGTCGCCCTATTTTAACTGGTATTCATTTGGTAATAAAGAATGGAGAATTGCTTGCAGTAGCAACTGACTCTCATCGTTTAAGTCAACGTATCATCAAATTATCAGGTGCTGACGATGCGGTTTATGATGTTATTATTCCAGGAAAATCTTTAAGTGAATTATCTAAAATGATTTCTGATAGTGACGAAAACATTGAAATTCAGATTTCAGAAAATCAAGCATTATTCATTCTAGGCAACACTTCTTTCTACACTCGTTTACTAGAAGGAAAATATCCTGATACTGAAAGATTAATTCCAAAAGTTTCAGAAATTACAGTTGATTTTAATGCAGTAGAATTACTTCAATCAATTGAACGTGCTTCCCTTCTATCTCATGAAGGTCGCAATAATGTAGTTAAATTAGCAATTAATCCAAGTGCACAAAGTGTTGTTCTTTCAGGTAATACTCCTGAAGTCGGAAATGTTGAAGAAGAATTACATTTCAAAAATTTAGAAGGTTCAGAGTTAGAAATTTCATTTAATCCAGATTATATGAAAGATGCCCTACGTTCATTTGGTCAATCAGAAATTACAATTGCGTTTACACAACCATTACGTCCATTCACAATTGTACCAACAGAAGATAAAGATAATTTTGTTCAGTTGATTACACCTGTGAGAACATTCTAAAAAGATAAATTAGATTAATTTATTAAATAAGACTCTTATGCTTTTTATGTATAAAGAGTCTTATTTTTATGTAAAAAATTAATATACTATACCATTGTGATTGATTGATCAATATCAGTGGAAAATGATAGAACCGTTGAGGCTGTAAGTTTGTGTAGATTTCACAAATAAAACTAAGGGTGAATAAGTAGCTTTGGTGTAGTGTTGCCGTTCTTTCAATTAATGTTCCTTGTAGTTTGGATATGCTAAAAAAGCAAATAAGAGTTATTTTGAGCCGTTTTAATATAGGGTAGGTAGGATAAGTCTAAATTGGTATAAAAGTGCTATAAACGGTTAAAAAAGCCTTTAAAAATTGTCTTTTTATCAAAAAAAAGGTATAATTAGAAAGTATTTAAAAGAAAGTAGGGGATATTTTGGCACAAAAAGTGAAGTTGAAGACAGACTATATAACTTTAGGTCAATTATTAAAGATTGTTGACATCATTAGTTCTGGTGGGCAAGCGAAATGGTTCTTACAAGAAAATGATGTTTTGATCAATGGTGAATTGGATAACCGTAGAGGTAGAAAGTTATATCCTAACGATTTAGTTGAAATTCCTGAATATGGAAAGTTTATGATGGAAGCTGACAAATAATGTATCTTGAAAAATTGGAACTTAAACATTTTCGAAATTATGAAGATGTTAATGTTGCTTTTTCTCCTCAAGTTAACGTTTTGATTGGGAAAAACGCTCAGGGAAAAACTAATTTATTGGAATCTATATATGTTTTAGCAATGGCACGTAGTCATAGAACGAGCAATGATAGGGAAATGGTAACCTTTAAAAAAGATGCCGCATTAATTAGAGGAGAAGTTCATCAACGTTTAGGTAACACGAAGTTAGAACTTTTGATAAGTCGTAAAGGTAAGAAAGCCAAAGTTAATTATTTGGAAAAAGCAAGATTGTCACAGTATATCGGGCAATTAAATGTTATTCTGTTTGCGCCGGAAGACCTAGCGCTAGTTAAGGGGGCTCCATCAGTTCGTCGAAGGTTCATAGATATGGAGTTTGGACAAATAGATGCTCTTTACTTACATGCCTTGACTGAATATCGGGCGGTTTTGCGCCAACGAAATAAGTATCTTAAAGAACTACAAACCAAAAAGGCAACGGATAAAGTATATTTAGAAATATTATCAGAACAACTTTCAGAAAGTGGTTCGCAAATAATTTTTAAAAGATTAGAGTTTTTACAAGAATTAGAAAAATATGCTGATAAGTTACATAACCAAATCACACAGGGTAAGGAACATTTACAATTTCAGTATGAAAGTACATTGAAAGAATACCAAGGAAAGAGTGTGTTGGAATTAAAGCAATCCTTGGTTGAACAGTATAAAACTATGATGGATAAAGAAATTTTTCAAGGGACAACATTGCTCGGCCCGCATAGAGATGATGTTCGTTTTATGTTGAATGACAAAAATGTCCAAGTGTATGGATCGCAAGGCCAGCAAAGAACAGCAGCGTTGTCTGTGAAATTAGCTGAAATAGATTTGATGAAAGAAAAAACACATGAATATCCAATCCTGTTGTTAGATGATGTGTTGAGTGAGTTAGATGGTGCTCGACAAACTCATTTATTGAAAACTATTCAAAATAAAGTACAAACATTCCTGACTACACCAGGATTATCAGATGTTGCGCAACAATTAATTAATAAACCCAAAATCTTTAGAATAGATAACGGAAAAATTACAGAAGAAAATTCATTTACGATTGAGGAGGAATAGCTGTGACTGAAGAAGAAAGAAAAGAAAAACTTCAAGAAGAAAAGGCAAAAGAATATGATGCTAGCCAAATACAAGTTCTTGAAGGTTTAGAAGCTGTTCGTAAACGCCCAGGTATGTACATTGGTTCAACAAGTTCTCAAGGGCTACATCATTTGGTATGGGAAATCATTGATAATGGTATCGATGAAGCTTTAGCAGGATTTGCTGATGAAATTAATGTAACAGTTGAAGAAGACAATAGCATTACTGTAAAAGATAATGGTCGTGGTATTCCTGTTGATATTCAAAAGAAAACAGGTCGTCCTGCATTAGAAACAGTTTTTACGGTCTTACATGCCGGTGGTAAATTTGGCGGTGGAGGCTATAAAGTTTCTGGTGGTCTTCATGGTGTGGGTGCCTCAGTTGTAAATGCATTATCAACAAATCTAGATGTAAAAGTCATGCGAGAAGATGATGAAAACGTCTATGGTATGGACTTTAAATTAGGTAAAGTAGCTACCTCTATGACAGTTGTAGGAAAGTGTCCTCGCCATGAACATGGAACGATTGTCCATTTCAAGCCAGATCCAGATATTTTTACAGAAACTACAACCTATGACATCAATGTGTTAACTAAAAGAATTCGTGAATTAGCCTTTTTGAATAAGGGATTAAAGATAACAATTGATGATAAACGTCAAGAAGAACCAACACATGAAGAATTTCACTATGCTGGTGGTATTAAGCATTATATTGAATTCTTGAATAAGGGTAAGGAAGTTATTTTCCCAGAACCTATTTATGTTGAAGGTGAACAAAATGGAATTACGGTGGAAGTAGCTTTACAATACACTAATGATTTCCATTCTAACTTGTTATCTTTCACCAACAATATTCATACCTATGAAGGTGGAACTCATGAATCTGGATTTAAAACTGCTTTAACAAGAGTAATTAATGATTATGGTCGTAAAAGTGGCTTGATTAAAGAAAATGATGCAAATCTTTCCGGGGAAGATGTACGTGAAGGCTTAACAGCTGTAGTATCAATTAAACATCCTAATCCACAATTTGAAGGACAAACAAAGACTAAGTTAGGAAATTCAGATGCTCGAAAGGTTACTGATAAATTATTTAGTGAAACTTTCAATAAATTTATGCTGGAAAATCCTACAGTTGCAAAGCAAATTGTAGAAAAAGGACTTTTAGCCGCTAAAGCTCGTATTGCCGCTAAAAGAGCACGTGAGGTAACACGTAAGAAGAATGGTTTAGAAATTTCTAATTTACCAGGGAAGTTAGCTGACAATACTTCAAAAGATCCTGAAATTTCAGAATTATTTATTGTCGAAGGGGACTCTGCTGGTGGATCTGCCAAGCAGGGACGTTCACGTTTAACACAAGCTATCTTACCAATTAGAGGTAAGATTTTAAACGTTGAAAAAGCAACAATAGATAGAATCTTGGCTAATGAAGAAATTCGTTCGCTATTTACAGCTTTAGGAACAGGATTTGGAGAAGAATTTGATGTTTCTAAGGCAAACTATCATAAGTTAATCATCATGACTGATGCTGATGTCGATGGTGCTCATATCAGAACTTTGCTATTAACTTTGATATATCGTTTCATGAAACCTATGCTTGACGCAGGTTACGTATATATTGCACAACCACCTTTGTATCAAGTGCGTCAAGGTAAGATGATAAAATATATTGATTCTGACGAAGAATTGAATGATGTTTTAGGAAGTTTACCATCTAGTCCAAAGCCTGTTATTCAACGTTATAAAGGTTTGGGTGAAATGGATGCTGAACAGTTATGGGAAACTACAATGAATCCTGAAAATCGTCGATTATTGAGAGTAGAATTATCAGATGCAGAAGAAGCAAATGAAGTATTTGAAATGTTGATGGGAGATCATGTTGGACCTCGTCGTCAATTTATAGAGGATAATGCAACATTTGTTAATAACTTGGATGTTTAATTACATCGTGAGCAAAAGTGTTAGGAGGTAAGAAAATTGGTAGATTTACCAAATAGAATTAAAGACGTTGATTTATCTAAAGTTATGCGTACATCGTTTTTAGACTATGCGATGAGTGTTATTGTAGCTCGTGCTTTGCCTGACGTACGCGATGGTTTAAAACCAGTTCATCGTCGTATCTTGTATGGAATGAATGAATTAGGGGTTACTCCTGATAAGCCATATAAGAAATCCGCACGTATTGTTGGTGATGTAATGGGTAAGTTTCATCCACATGGTGACTCTGCAATTTATGAATCGATGGTACGTATGGCACAAGATTTCAGTTATCGTTATATGTTAGTAGATGGGCACGGTAACTTTGGTTCTGTCGATGGTGATGGTGCTGCTGCGATGCGTTATACAGAAGCTAGAATGTCAAAGATTACTCTAGAAATGCTCCGTGATATCAATAAAGATACAATTGATTTCCAACCAAACTACGATGGAACTGAAAGAGAACCTGTTGTTTTACCAGCACGTTTTCCTAATTTGCTAGTTAATGGGGCTACAGGTATTGCTGTAGGTATGACGACAAATATCCCGCCTCACAATTTGGGAGAAGTTATTTCCGGAATTCATATGTTAATGAAAAATCCTGATGTAACTACAGCTGATTTGATGGAGGCAATCCCTGGACCAGATTTCCCTACTGGCGCAATTGTAATGGGAAAATCTGGTATCAGAAAAGCATACGAAACAGGTAAGGGTACTGTTACTTTACGTGCCAAAGTTGAAATTGATGAGCAAGCTAATGGAAAACAACAAATTGTTGTACACGAGTTGCCATACATGGTAAATAAAGCTCGATTAATTGAACGTATTGCAGAATTAGCACGTGAAAAGAAAATCGAAGGCATTACTGATGTTAAAGATGAATCAGATCGTGAAGGTATGCGTGTAACGATTGATGTTCGTAGAGATGTTAGTGCTTCAGTTGTATTAAATAATTTGTATAAATTAACATTAATGCAAACTACTTTTGGTTTTAACATGTTGGCCATTGTTAATGGAACACCAAAGATTCTTAGCTTGAAGCAAATTCTACAATACTACTTGAAACATCAAGAAGAAGTAATTCGTCGTAGAACTGAGTTTGAATTAAAGAAAGCTAAAGCAAGAGCTCATATTTTAGAAGGATTACGTATAGCTTTAGATCATATTGATGCCATCATTAATATCATTCGTGGTTCTCAAAGTCCAGATGTAGCTAAAGATAGATTGATGAATGAATATCAATTAAGTGATAAACAGGCTCAAGCTATCTTAGATATGCGTTTAGTACGTTTGACAGGACTTGAAAGAGACAAAGTTGAAAACGAATATTCGAAGACAATGGCAGCAATTGCAGACTATGAAGATATTCTAGCTAAGCCTGAAAGAATCGATAAGATCATTTATGAAGAACTACTAGAAATTCAAGAAAAATTTGGTGATGAAAGACGCACTGAATTGATGGTTGGTGAAGTTTTAAGTATTGAAGATGAAGATCTAATCGAAGAAGAAAACGTAGTAGTTACATTAACACATAACGGCTATATTAAACGTCTACCAACTAGTGATTTTAAAGCGCAAAATCGTGGTGGTAGAGGTGTTCAAGGTATGGGAGTTCATGATGATGACTTCATTGAACATTTATTGACGACCTCAACTCATGATGAATTGCTATTCTTTACAAATGTTGGAAAAGTATACCGGATGAAGGCATATGAAATTCCAGAATATGGTAGAACTGCTAAAGGAATTCCGGTAATTAATTTATTGGATATCTCTGCAGATGAAAAAATTCAAACAGTGATAAATATTCCTGCAGATAAAGTTCAAACTGACAAGGAAATGTATCTATTCTTTATCACACGTCAAGGAACGGTAAAAAGAACTTCGGTCAGTGAATTTGGAAATATCCGTAAAAATGGTTTGAAGGCTATAACTTTACGTGATGGTGATGAATTAATAAATGTCCTAGCTACCGATGATTCTAAGAACATAATCATCGGTACTCATCAAGGTTATGCTGTATCTTTCGATGAAAAAGATATCAGATCAATGGGTCGTTCTGCCGCTGGTGTTAGAGGTATCCGTCTTCGTGATAACGACTATGTTATAGGTTCTGCAATTCTTGAACCTGAAAGTAAAGTCTTTGTTATTTCTGAAAATGGATACGGTAAGCAAACTGCTGCTAGTGAGTATCCAATTAAAGGCCGTGGTGGAAAAGGTATAAAGACAACAAATATCACTGAAAAGAATGGACCATTGGCAGGACTAACAACTGTAAATGGTGATGAAGATATCATGGTTATTACTGATAAAGGTGTCATGATACGCTTTAAGATTAGCGATGTATCTGAAACAGGACGAGCAACATTAGGTGTAAGATTGATTAATTTAGGTGCTGATTCAATTGTATCGACAATGACAAAAGTTGAGCCAGAAGACGAAAACGAAAATAGTGAAGAAACAACTCAAGAAGTAAGCACTGAAATTAGTGATGATACAAAAGATAGTGATGTTGCTAGATTATTAGATGCTGCTCAAAAAGATGATGAATAAAATTTTTAAGATTGGGAAAATATCCCAATCTTTTTTTGAAAAGATTTTTATTTTACGTATGTTAATTATTGGTAGGGTAAATCAGGAAAACTCTTGCTAAACGATTAAAATCATGATATAATTTTAATTCGTGAATGTATATCATTCAAATTAATCCTTGTTCTCTGTTCAAAGGAGAACAGAGAACCATAAGTCCATAAGGAGGTGCAAATAGACATGACAAATTACGAAATTACTTACATCATCAGCCCAGCTATCGATGAAGCAGCAAAGACTGCTTTAGTAGAACGTTTTGATAACATTTTGAAGAACGATGGTGCTGAAATCATAGACTCAAAAGACTGGTCTAAGCGTCGTTTTGCATACGAAATTGGTGGTTTCAGTGAAGGTATTTACCACATTGTAAACATCAAGGCTGAAAATGCAGATGCAATCAACGAATTTGACCGTCTTGCAAAGATTAATGATGGTATTTTACGTCATATGATCGTTAAACGTGAAGACTAATAAATTTAAAAGAGATATAAAAAATTAAGGAGGAGTTACTGTGATTAATAGAGCTATTCTAGTAGGTCGTTTAACAAGAGATCCTGATTTACGTTACACGGCTTCTGGAGCTGCGGTTGCTACATTTACTGTTGCTGTAAATCGTCAATTTACTAACCAACAAGGTGAACGTGAAGCTGATTTCATTAACTGTGTAATGTGGCGTAAACCAGCAGAAAATTTTGCCAACTTTACTCATAAGGGTTCATTGGTTGGGATTGACGGACGAATTCAAACTCGTTCTTATGAAAACCAGCAAGGAACAAGAGTATATGTTACAGAAGTTGTAGCCGAGAATTTCTCATTGTTGGAATCACGTGCCGAAGCAGATCGTTATCGTGAACAACATGGAATGACACAAAATAATTACGGAAATAATGCTCCTTCACAAAATCAAGCATCACAGTTTGATAGTAATCCATTCGGTGATTCTCAATCAAATAATAATTTTGGTGGAAATACACCAGCAAATAATGGAGCAGATAATAGTGCTGATCCATTTGCGGATAATGGACAATCTATTGATATTTCTGATGATGACTTGCCATTCTAGTAAGCGTGAGGAGGGAATAACATGGCTCAACAACGTAGAGGCGGACGTCGTCGCCGTAAGGTAGACTACATCGCAGCAAATCACATTGAATACATCGACTACAAGGATACAGATTTATTACGTCGTTTCATTTCTGAACGTGGAAAGATCTTACCTCGTCGAGTAACAGGTACAAGTGCTAAGAACCAACGTAAGTTAACAGTTGCTATTAAGCGTGCTCGTATCATGGGCTTATTGCCATTTGTTGCTGAAGATTAATAGTTAAAAAGTAAGACACTTAACAATGTACAAACATTGTTAAGTGTCTTTTTTAGTCATTTTTAATCATATATCTTGATTAATCCCTGAGTACCATCATTACCTAATTTAAATTCATCAACCATTGTTTGATAAAGTTCTTCAGCTTTTTCTGTCGCAGGAAGATGGATACCCATGTCTTTAGCAGAATCTAAAGCAATACGTAAATCTTTGAGAAAATGCTTAGCAAAAAATCCAGGAGTATAGTCAGATGCTAAAATTCTAGGGCCGTAATTACTTAGACTCCAGTTGGCTGCTGATCCAGCTCCTACTGTAGTAAGAATAGAATCTAAGTCTAGTCCAGCTTTTTTAGCGTAGACGAGCATTTCAGTTAATCCAGTCATTGTCCCAGCAATCATAATTTGATTTGCCATTTTAGCATGTTGTCCAGAACCAGCTGGGCCAAATAAGTGATAACTCTGAGAAATAACTTCAAAAATATCTGTAAGCTTATCGAATGATTCTTTATCTCCTCCAACCATAACAGTTAAAGTACCATTTTTTGCTCCAACATCACCGCCAGATACAGGGGCATCTAAAACAAAGAGATTTCTTTTTTGACCTTCTTGATAAATTTTTTGAGCAAGAGAAGGACGACTAGTAGTCATATCAACTAGAATAGATTGTGGTTTAGCTCCTGCAAAAATTCCAGTTTCAGAATTGAAATATACATCTTCAACATCTGGTGGAAATCCAACCATTGTAAAGATAATATCACTTTGTTGAGCTACTTCTTTTGGTGAGTCAGCCCAACTAGCACCTAAAGAAACTAAATTATCAGTTTTGGATTTAGTTCGATTATATACAACCATTTCATATCCGGCTTTTAACAAATTAACAGAGATAGCATTTCCCATAACACCAGTACCAATAAAACCAATTTTCATATAGATACCTTCTTTCTATAACGCTACCTTAATTTTAACACTAATAAGTTTTACGAAAAGAAATAATGCTTATGGAAGAAATAAGAGAGTAATGTTAGAATTTAACATGATCTAACTTTTAATAGTGATAGAATAGGTGAATTATTTGGAAAAATTATTGAGCATTGTAGTTCCGTGTTACAATTCGCAAGATTATATAGATCGTTGTGTGGAGTCATTACTTCCCGGAAATGATAGAGTTGAAATTTTATTAATAGATGATGGTTCGACAGATAGGACAGCAGAGATTATAGATAAATATGAACGTACATATCCTAAGCAAATAAAGGCTGTTCATCAAGAAAATGGGGGACATGGGCAGGCTGTAAACACTGGAATGTATCTAGCAAAGGGAAAGTATGTAAAAGTCGTTGACAGTGATGATTGGCTAGATTTAAATTCATATCAGAAAGTTCTGAATTTTCTAGAGAGTTTAGAAGAATCAAACAAAGAAATTGATATGTTAATTTGTAATTATATTTACGATAAAGTGGAGTTAGGACATAAAAAGGTAATTAAGTATCGGTGGTTACCAAAAAATAAAAGTTTCACGTGGAACAAAGTACATTTACTGTATGGAGAATATTTTTTGATGCATGCTGTTATATATAGAACTAGTCTAGTAACCAAAGAAGCTAAATTAAGATTACCAAAGCATAAATTCTATGTAGATAACCTTTATGTATTTGAACCATTGCCTTATGTTAAAAAAATGTACTATTTAGATGTTGATTTGTATCATTATTTTATTGGAAGAGAAGATCAATCTGTTAATGAAAAAGTGATGCTCAAACGAATAGACCAACAATTGTATGTTAATAAAAGAATGATAAAGTTCTATGCTGAGAATATAGATGCTAATTCTGACGTAGGAAAGTACATGAAGAGATATTTAGAAATTATTACGACTATTTCGTCGATACTTTTGATCCGTGGGAATACAAAAGAATACTTGGATTTAAAAGATGATTTATGGAATTATTTAAAAGAATATGGCGATGTATACAGGATTTTGCGAAGAAGACTATTTGGGATAGGTATTAATCTTCCAGGAAAATTTGGTAGGAAATTAGCTACAGATGTTTATAAAGTAGCTCAAAGGCTATATGGCTTTAATTGATTATATAAAGGATTGGACAGATTATAAGTTCAATCCTTTTTTAATACTTTGTAAAGCAAGTGTAAAATAACTAAGTGAAATATTTCATTTGATTAACGATTGATTGAAAAAGCCACATATTATTCGCATATTTAGTACAATGAATGTTGGATAGTTTTTAAAGTAAGAATATATAGAAATAAACAGAGGAGATAAGTAATTTTGAGAATAACACAAAGATTAGTTATGGCAAGTGCAGTGTTAGCTTCAATTGGCATTACTGGAATGATGCAAAATAAGCATATTTCTAAAACTGCGATGACTGAACATAAGAGTGTTCAGAAGGCTACTGTGCAACACAATATATTTTTTTCAAAAGTAAGTGCAGACACAATCAATCAAACAGCAATTAAGGGAATAAGCAATAGTAGCTCACCATTTCCAAATGTTAGTGTAAATGATTTACAAATTTCTTCTGGGATGGGTTGGCGTAGCATAGGTGGAGTTCAATACCACCAAGGTTGGGATTTACCAGCTGTACAAGGTACTCCAGTTTTAGCTACTAATAACGGTGTGGTTAGTTATACAGGCTTTCTTCCAGATCAAGGCAATGTAGTTATCGTATATTTCCAAGAATCTAATACAGCTGTATATTTCCAACATTTAGCATCTATCACGGTATCTAAAGGTCAACAAGTAACAAGTGGCCAACAAGTAGGTACTGTCGGAGGAACAGGTGCTTCTCCAGATTACAATAGTTATGCTCCTCATTTGCATATTGGAGCTTTTAAGAATGCTTCAAACTACATTAATAATGCATACCCAATGCCATCATTACCAACAAATTCTGAAACTGCTGCAGCAACTGACTTTATTTCACCAGCTGAAATGTTCGGTGTTGATATGAATCAGAATAATTGGATTGATGAACAAACAAATATGTATGGTTCTAATAGTGAACAACCCGCATCAATCTCAGATGGCAATAACTTTGTAACAGTTGGACAAGCATTACAACAAGTACAATAAGAAGATTGAAATATCCTTTTAATTATTAGATAAAGTACTAATAATTAAGGGATATTTTTTATATTCTAAAGAAAAAAATAAGATATCTTTCTAATAATATCCTTTCTTGTATAAATACTGGGATAAGTGCTATAATGCAATTATTACTGTGTACGTACATGTATGCGTATGTAATATTAATATGAAATAAGTTACTAGAATTATTCTAGGACAAATTATAGAAGGTAAGGGGAACAAATATGTGTGGATTTGTCGGTTATGTTAACCAAACAGATGTCCAAGATGATGTAATTGAAAAGATGGCTAATCGAATTCGTCACCGTGGACCTGATGATGAAGCTTTCTTTAGAGATAACAATGTTTCTATGGGATTTCGTCGTTTATCAATTATTGACTTAGCTCATGGTAAACAACCTATGTATAACCAAGACCAAACCAAAGTATTAACCTTTAATGGTGAAATTTATAACTATAAAGAAATTAGAAAAGAACTTAAAGAATTAGGATATAACTTTAGAACAGAAGTTGACTCAGAAGTTTTAATCCATGGCTATGATGCTTGGGGCCCAGAGTTGCTTCAAAAGACTCGAGGTATGTATGCTTTCGCAATCTATAACCAAAAAGAAAACGAAGTATTTTTAGCTCGTGATCATTTTGGAATTAAACCATTGTACTACTATGATGATGGTGAAACATTCTTATGGGCTTCTGAAATCAAAGCTTTCTTAGATCATCCAAACTTCAAGAAGGAATTCAATAAGGAACTACTACCTATTCATTTGAGTTTTGAATTTATTCCTTCCAAGGAAACAATGTTTAAACATGTTTATAAAGTTATGCCAGGTCAATATGTAATTCATAAGAATGGCAAGACTGAAGTACATCAATATTATAAATTTAATTATGATAAGATTGACAACTCACAAACAGTAGAAAGCGATGCTAGTCAAATTCGTAAATTAGTACGTGAATCTGTTGATGCGCATATGGTTGCGGACGTTGAAGTAGGTAGTTTCTTATCTAGTGGTGTTGACTCAAGTTATGTATTTAATGAAGCAACAAAAATTAAGAAACAACATATTCAATCATTTACATTAGGATATGATCGTTCTAAATATAGCGAAATTGACTGGGCACATGATTTTGCTGAAGGGATTGGTCAAAAGAATACACCAATCAAGATTGATGCAGATGATTATTTTGGTATTTTACCAACAATCATGTATTACATGGATGAACCATTATCTAATCCATCTGCTATGCAATTATACTTCTTATCAAAAGGTACACGTGAACACGTTAAGGTTGCTTTATCTGGTGAAGGTGCAGATGAATTCTTTGGTGGATATAATACATACCTTGAAGCTGGTCCATTCGAACGTTATCAAAAATGGGTACCAGGCTTTGTACGTAAAGGTTTAGCTAAAGCAGTTGAAAACCTACCTCGTTTCCATGGTCAACGTTTCTTAGTTCGTGGTGCACAACCATTGAGTGAACGTTACTACCGTGTAAACTATGTTTATAACTACCATGAACGTGAAAAAATCTTAAAAGATAAGAGTTTAAATGTTGATACAGGTGCATATACAAAGCACATCTTTGATGAAGTAAAAGATAAAGATGAAATGACACAAATGCAATACTTTGATATCAACACTTGGTTACCATTTGATATCTTACAAAAAGCTGATCGCATGAGTATGGCAAACTCACTTGAAGTTCGTACACCGTTGGTTGACCGTGAAGTTGCTAAATTTGCAGCTACAATGCCAATTAAGACTCGTATTCAAGGTGATACAACTAAGATTTCTTTACGTAAAGCAGCACAAGCAGAATTACCTGAAAAAGTTGCTAATAAGGAAAAATTAGGTTTCCCATCTCCAGTTGCTCAATGGATGAAAGAACCTAAGTACAAGAAGATGATAGAAGATGCCTTCACATCTGATGTTGCCAAGAAATTCTTTGATATTGATGCATTACTTGAAATCTTCAAAGAACATTTGAATGGTAAATCAAGTATGCAAAAGATTTTTACAATCTATACATTTATTTTGTGGTATCAAGTATACTTCCCTGAAGACTGTGAACATGACATTAGGGATCAAATTCGTTTTAACAATGTTAAAGCACATGCAAATGAACAGAATTTTGCAGAAGCTTAAAATATAAGATATTGTAGTCGTGAGAGAGTTCTCACGGCTATTTTTGTTGACTGATTAAAAAAGGCCTTGTTAAGATAGCAGAGAAAGGAAGTGAGTGTTTATGCCTAAAAATCGTATGGAGGCATTTAGTGATGGAGTTTTAGCAATTATAATTACAATTATGGTATTGGAGTTACATATGCCTGATGGTGCGACTTTTGACGCTATTAGGTCAATTATCCCAACTTTTATTGCATATGTGCTTAGTTATATTTACGTGGGAATTTACTGGAATAACCATCATCATTTAGTATCTACGTTATCAAGAGTATCGGGAAAAATACTATGGTTCAATTTACATTGGTTATTCTGGATGTCATTATTACCTGTAGCGACAAAATGGTTAGGAACATATCCTTTTAAAACAGCACCTTTGTTTATGGATTTATATTATTTATGTGTTCGATTTCTTACTATTTATTACAAATTGAAGTTTTGAAACAACATAAGAAAAATTCGAAGTTGAAGCAGTTATTTGGTAGTGACTTTAAAGGTAAAGTTTCTGTGGCATTGTATTTAACTATTACAATTTGTGCCTTATTTTTACCAATTTTAAGTTATGTCCTATTGGTTATTACAACTTTACTTTGGATTATTCCAGATAGAAGAATTGAGAGATTTTATAATCCATAAAAAATAATTTATTTTTGTATAAATAAAAATGTAATGATATGAATGGATAGATTGATAAAAAAGGAAAATTAATGCTATTTTTTTAATATAAATAATAATTAAAGATTTAATAATTGTGAACAATATGTTATAATGCTGATTTGTAACCACATATTATTATTAGGAGGATTATTTTATGTTAAAAGAATTTAAAGAATTCATATCTCGTGGTAATGTAATGGACTTAGCAGTTGGGGTAATCATCGGTGGTGCTTTTACAGCTATTGTTAATTCTTTAGTTAAGTATATTATTAATCCTTTCTTAGGTTTATTTGTCGGAGCAATTGATTTTTCTGATTTAGTATTTAAAATTGGTAATGCGACATTTAGAGTTGGTAGTTTCTTAAATGCGGTAATTAACTTCTTGATTATTGCTTTTGTTGTATTCTTAATGGTAAAAGGTATCAACAAAGTGTTACGTCAAGACAAGAAGGAAGAAGCTCCTGCACCTAAAGATCCTCAATTGGAAGTATTAGAAGAAATTAGAGATTCTTTAAAGAAACTTGATAAATAATAAGTTTAAATAAAAGAAATCCTATGGAATTGGAATTAACCCAATTTCATAGGATTTTTTTAGTACTCGGAAGCTCCAGAAACTGCATCTGGGATGATTTGATCTTGTTCTTTTTTCTTTTGGTCATAATTTTCCGGTAAGGTTGATGGTGTTGTAATTACATCAAAAACATTTTGCATCGCGGAGTTAAAATCATCGCGAGATTCTCCTAGTTCACGCTTTAGGAAATAACTAAATGGACGTAAAGTAGTTGCTTGATATTTTTCGATAAAACTAGCTACTTTCTGTGGATCTTGGTAACTAGGATCCAAATACATATGTTCAGTAGTAAATGGCATCTCTCGAGTAAATTTAACGTCAATTACAATTGGCTTAGAACTTTCTTTGCCAGCAGCAATTGCATCTTTAAAGTCGTCTAAAGTGTAGACTGTATAACCAACTGCACCCATTCCTTTGGCGATTGTTGCCCAATCAGTATCAGGAAGATCGACTCCAAAAACAGGTTGTTGAGTGTCATCAATTTGCTCAGCCTCGATATAGCCAAGGGTCTTATTGTTAAAAATAATGTTGATAATATTCAAATTGTACTTTACCTGTGTAATGATT
Source organism: Ligilactobacillus salivarius DSM 20555 = ATCC 11741 (assembly GCF_001435955.1). Taxonomy (GTDB): domain Bacteria; phylum Bacillota; class Bacilli; order Lactobacillales; family Lactobacillaceae; genus Ligilactobacillus; species Ligilactobacillus salivarius. The sequence goes on from NZ_AYYT01000006.1 coordinate 25,576, forward strand.
TCCTCCATTAGCATAGCAAAACCACCATCGCCATTAAGACTATATACGTCACGATCTGGATAAAGTATTTTAGCTGCGATGGCCGCAGGAACACCATACCCCATAGTTGCGAATTGGCCTGAGGTAGTCCATTTTTGTTGATCATGTAAGTTCATAAGTCTAGCAAAGTTAATATTTACATTACCAACATCAAGAGTGAAGATTGCTTGATCACTAGCTTCTTGATTCAAAACTTCGAAAACTGGTTCAGGTCTAAGTGGGATATCTTCACTGTGTTTAAATCTATTTAACCATGCTAGCCAATTTTCTTTGTTAGCTAAAGCAGCTTTGTAGAATGGTGTTTCAGGTAATTCTTCACCTTGTTTAAGTAAGGCTTGCAATGTTTTTTTAGAATCAGCAAGAATTGGAACAGTAACTTGATGTCGTTTACCTAATTTTTCACTATCAATATCAATTTGAATGACTTTAGCCTTAGGATTAAAAAGGAAGATACTGAAAGGCACATCGTTACCAATCCAGAGAATTAAATCAGTATTAAATCCTAATTCTACTCCGGTTTTTGGAGCAACACGGCCAGTTGATCCCATATAAGTAGGATAGGTATCTTCAATAATTCCCTTAGCAAGAACAGAAGATACTAGAGGAAGTTTAAATTTAGCAGAAATTTCTTTCAATTCCTTAGCAGCATGTTTAGCCCCAATACCAAAGTAAACCATAGGTGCTTTAGCTGCTTTTATCAGTTCTAAAGCGTCGGTAATGGATTGAGGATTGGGTTCAGGGTAAATTGGTTCAACGTGGTTAGCTGCATTGGAAACAAAAGTATCAGGAATCATTTTCCATCCTAGGTCTTTAGGTAAAATTAGGGTGGCGACTCCACGATGCTTATAAGCTTGACGGATACCTTCATCAACAAGTTTAGGAATACTTTCAGCAGTCATAGCTGTTCTATTCCAACAAGCAACATTATCAAACCAAGGACCTTCATTGTAAGCTTGGAAAAAATCTATATTCATTTTGGTTGTAGGGACCTGTGCGATAATAGCGAATATTGGAACATGGTCAGCTTTTGCATCGTGCAAGCCATTAAGAAGATGAATAGCTCCTGGACCAGCAGAACCTAAAACAACTCCAATTTTACCAGTAAGTTTAGCACTAGCAGAGGCAGCAAGTGCACCGGCTTCTTCATGCCGAACTTGAATAAATTTAATTTTATCTTGTTGATTATGTAAAGCATTCATAGTAGAGTCAAGTGAGCCACCAGGATGACCATAAATATGAGTAACTCCCCATTCATGCAAAACTTTTAACATGGCATCAGCGCCACTGATTTTATTAGGCATAAAAATTTACCTCTCTAAAAGTGATTTTACTTAAAGTTTAGGGAAAAAATAAGGTAAAGTCTAATAAAAAGCATATTAATTTTAGTAACAGAATAATATAAAAAACGGATAAAAATATCTAAATTAAGGTCCTTTTTACGGGAAAATAGACAAAATTTCACTATAAGTGTAATTTTTTATGTTAGAAATCTTTATTTTCTACTTTTTCTCTGATAAAATGTACTATGGAAGTCGTAGTTATTAGCTATCCTTGGTAAAACTTTCACTCAAACACTCAAACTACTATCAACCGATGTTAATAACCCCCCTATGTCTTCCATGAATGAACGCTTTTACTTATATTCAAACTATCACTTAGACAAAAAGCAAGAACATTCATCCTATGCTCCAGAAATCCACTCAATTTTTGGGGCTTTTTTGTATACAAATTAGTTAATTTATTCACTAAATTGAAATCGGTTACTTATTTGATATAATTATATTGATAAGGTTAAATTAATTTTGATTTGGGGTGTTATTAATTATGGAATTTAAAGTTAGTGAAGAAGCAGGACGTAAATTAATCGAAGAAATGCGTCTTGAAAAGGGCGATAGAATAAAGATATTTACTAAAATATACGGTGGAATTCCAACAGTTTTTCCAAGTTATTATCTAGGGATTATGTTAGATAATGATGAAACTGCAGGAGTTGAAGAAGTGATAGATGGTGTATCTTTCTATTTAATGCCAACAGATATGTGGTTAATCGATGATTATGATTTACATGTAGTTCTAGTTGATGGCGAAGTAGAATATAAATTCACTAAACCAGGTGAAGTTGATGCTGTTAGTGGAGCTTCTAAAAAATAAAAGGATTAGTTTGAGAGATCAAGCTAATCTTTTTTAATATTATATATTGTATAAAAATCTCAACCAAATATTTCTTTTTTAGCAAAAACGTGAAATAATAGATATTTGAGACAAGTTTAAAAAGTTAGAAGGTGTAGGAGCTGATGGCATTAGAAATAACCCCAGCTTTATCTTTATTGGATGAACACCACCTCTTAAAAGAAGTGGTTAACGAACAAAAATTGACTTTTGAAAATGTAACTTATGATTCAAGAAAAGTGTCAGATAATACTTTGTTTTTCTGTAAAGGTAATTTTAAACCTAGTTATTTAACTTCAGCTTTGGAAAAAGGTGCAACAGCCTATGTTTCTGAACAAAAGTATGCTGAAGGAATGGATGCGACAGGTATTATTGTAACTAACGTACAAAAAGCGATGGCACTATTAGGTGCAGCATTCTATGGTTTTCCTCAAAATGAGTTATTTATTATTGCTTATACAGGAACAAAAGGAAAGACTACTTCAGCTTATTTTGCGGAGCATATTCTAGCAAAAGCAACAGATAAAAAAGTAGCTCTTTTTTCAACTATTGATAGAGTGTTGGGAAATGAACCTGATCAAAGATTTAAATCAGATTTAACAACTCCAGAATCACTTGATTTATTCCATGATATGAGAGCTGCAGTTAATAATGGTATGACTCATTTGGTAATGGAAGTTTCATCACAGGCATACAAGAAGAATCGTGTGTATGGACTTACATTTGATGTGGGGGTATTCTTAAATATCTCACCAGATCATATTGGTAGAAATGAACATCCAACATTTGATGATTATCTTCATTGTAAGGAACAACTCTTAGTAAATTCTAAGTGTTGTGTGATTAATGGAGAAACAGCTTATTTGAGAGATGTTTACTATACTGCAAAAGCAACAACAGAACCAGAAGATATATATGTTTTTGCACGCAAGGGTGCTCAAATTTCTGACAACATTCCAGTAGATATTGAATATCAAAATGATTTTGAAGATTTGCATAAAAGTGTAATTGAGGTTAAGGGACTTAGTGATAAGGCTCAAACCTTACATGTTGATGGAAAGTATGAATTAAGTGTGCCAGGCGATTATAACGAAGGAAATGCTACTAGTGCGATTATCGCTACTTTACTTGCAGGTGCTAAAGGTGAAGATGCACGCAAGACACTTGATAGAGTACATATTCCTGGTAGAATGGAAATTATTAAAACAAAAAATAATGGTACAATCTATGTTGATTATGCTCATAATTATGCTAGTTTAAAAGCTTTATTTGCCTTTTTAAAACAACAAACTCATGCCGGTCGAGTAATTGCTGTTTTGGGTTCTCCTGGAGATAAGGGTATTTCTCGTCGTCCAGGTTTCGGAAAAGCAGTTAGTGAAGAAGTGGATCATGTGATTTTGACAACGGATGATCCAGGCTTTGAAGATCCAATGAAGATTGCTCAAGAAATTGATAGTTATATCAACCATGATAATGTAAAAGTAGAGTTTGAACTAGACAGAGAAATGGCAATTGAGAAAGCCATTAAAATGAGTACTAATAACGATATAGTAGTATTAGCAGGTAAAGGAGAAGATCCTTATCAAAAGATAAAGGGTGTCGATGTACCTTATCCATCAGATGTTAATGTAGCAAAGAAAATTGTGGAGGAATTATAATGAGTGCACCAGCATTTACACCAATTTTATTAGGTAGCGATTTTAATGTTTACGGAATGGCACGTTCTTTTTATGAACTATACCATAAACCAGTTAAAGCATTTGCAGAAATAGAATTGGCACCAACAAGATTTACAAAAATTGTTGACTTAGAATTAATAGATGGTTTTTCTGAAGATCCAGTTTGGATTAATGAAATGCGTAAGATAAAGAAACGTTACGCTGATCATGAAGAACCAGTAATCTTAATTGGTTGTGGTGATGGCTATGCAGAATTGATTGCTAAGCATAAGGATGAATTGTCAGATGTATTTATTTGTCCTTACGTTGACTATGATTTATTGAAGCATTTGAATAACAAGGAACGTTTCTATGAAATGTGTGACAAGTATGACTTGCCATATCCAAAAACAAAAATCATCACTAAAGCTGATCATGACAGTGGAGACAAGATTGAACAACCATTCCAATATCCGGTAGCATTGAAACCAGCTAATAGTGTTGAATGGCTTGACGTTCATTTTGAAGGTCGTAAAAAAGCCTTTAGAATTAAGGATCGAGAAGAATTTGATTATGTCTTGAAACAAGCATATGCAAATGGCTACAAGTCTGATTTTATTTTACAAGACTTTATTCCTGGCGATGATAGTCATATGCGTGTATTGAATGCCTATGTAGATAAAGATCATAAAGTTAAGATGATGTGTATGGGACATCCTTTACTAGAAGATCCAGCACCATCAGCAATTGGAAACTATGTTGCAATATTGCCAGACTTTAATCAAGATATCTATGATCGTATCAAGAATTTCTTAGAAGCTATTAACTATACTGGTTATGCTAACTTTGATATGAAGTACGACACAAGAGATAACACATATAAGTTATTTGAAATTAATCTTCGTCAAGGAAGAAGTAGTTTCTTTGTAACTTTAGATGGTTACAATTTAGCTGATTGGGTTGTTAAAGACTACGTTAAAGATAGCTTAAAAGATCAAGAAACTGTCTATGGAAATAAAGATGAAGAACAACATGCTCTATGGTTAGGTGTGCCTGCGAAAGTGTTTAAGAAATATGCCAAGGATAATGAAGATAAGCAAAAAGCTTTGGAATTAATTAAAGCTGGTCGTTACGGAACAACTTTCGAATATTCTAAAGATATGAATATTAGACGTTGGCTATTAATTAAGTGGATGAATCATAACTATGTGAAGAACTTCAATCGTTATTTCAAAGAAAATAAAGGGTGATCTAAACTTATGAAAAATTTCTTTACAATTATTGGTGGTATGGGCACGATGGCAACTGAAAGCTATATTCATCAGTTGAATTTACGTACACCAGCTAATAATGATCAAGAATATTTGAATTATATTTTGGTTAATCATGCAACAGTTCCAGATAGAACAGCCTATATCTTAGATAATAGTAAACCAAATCCTAAGATTCCATTATTGGAAGATTTTAAACAACAAGCAAGTTTAAAACCAGATTTCTTTACATTGCCATGTAACACAGCACATTATTTTTATGATGAGTTACAAGCTGCAGTTGATGTACCAGTGTTGCATATGCCACGTCTAGCAGTTGAACAAATTAAGAAAGATTATCCTAATGCTAAGAGAGTAGGGATTGTCGCAACCAATGGTACCTTACATGATGGTGTATATGATAAAGAAATCTTAGATGCTGGTTATGAGTTAGTAAAACCAACAGCTGAAATTCAAGCTAAGACAATGGAATTAATTTATGATGACATTAAAGAAAAAGATTATGTTGATGGTAAATTATTCTATGAATTAGTTGAAGATATGGTAAAAGATGAAAAGTGTGATGCGGTTATTTTAGGCTGTACAGAGTTATCATTAGCTCAAGAGAGAGAACCTATTACTGATTTACCAATTATCGATAGTCAATCAGTATTGGTCGATAAGACGTTGGAATTAGCACTAAAAACACAAAAGAATAAATAGTAAAAAACCAGTGGGAAACGACCACTGGTTTTTATTATCTATTAAATTTCAAACGCAAGTTTGGCTCAGTAAACCATAAAATTAAAAAATTAAGTAGTAGTAGAGTAGCTGTAGAAATGAAAACGACATTGTAATCAAATAGTCCAGCTAAAGAACCACCTAAAAGTGAGCCAAACATATTACCTAAAGCTTGGAAAGATTGATTCCAAGAAAAGACGGCAGATGTAGCTGATGTAGGAGAATTCTTTGTTAGTAAAGTTTGGATGGTAGGAAATAGTGCCCCATCAGAAATACCAATAAAGAAACGTAAAATTCCTAGTAACCAAATACTTGAAACGAATCCTTGTGGGAAATACATGATAACAGCAAAAAGATAACCTGCCATTAGAACTTTATTTGATCCATGAGCATCACCATAAGCTCCTAAACGTGGAGCTGAAATAATATTGGAAATACCTGGTAAAGCAGCAATAATACCAGCCACTAAGGCAATTGGGCCCTGATTATGCATAAGTTCTTTGATGTATAAACTGATAATAGGGGCAATTGAAATATTCCCCAATTGAACCATCATAGTAGAAATAAGCAGAACAATGATTAGCCGAGGGTTTTGAAATTGTGATAATAAACCGCGATGTTCTTCAGAATTTTTTTCTCGTTTAATAGGTACAAAGTATTCTTTAACTAAAGTGGCAGATAAAATTCCTGCTAGGGCTAGTAAGGAAGCGGTGATAAAAAAAGTGTCTCTAATAGAGAAGAATTGGGCTAATGCACCACCGATGATAGGTCCCATTAACATTCCAGAAGTTGAGCCAGTGACTAGAGTTCCTAGAGCTTTCCCACTATGCTTTCTAGGTGTTTGCGATGCTATTAAAGCTTGAGCATTTGAAATGAAACCTGAAAATAAACCTTGAAGGGCACGTAAGGCAATTAATTCCCAGACGTTAGTGACAAGTCCCATTAAAAACATAGCAAAGGCCATACCAAAGGAAGCGCGAATTAACATGATTTTGCGTCCTTTAATATCAGCTAGCATTCCCCATAATGGAGAAACGATGGCAGTGACTAGAAAAGTAGCAGCATAGACCAAACCGCTATAAAAGGAGACTTGTGCCTTAGAAAAATGTCCTAGTTGACTGACATATAAAGACATAAATGGCATAAGCTCACTAAAAGCAATGCCAGCGATAAAAGTACAAACCCATAGAATGTATAAATTACGTTTCCATGGGCTTTTTTCTCGTTGTGTTTCGTCCATAAAATAGTCCTTTCCTTTGTATAATATCGAAATATAGCTTATAGTAGTAAAGAAAGTAAAATAATTACTATATTAATTTACAAAGTGTAATGATAGACCTAATAATAAATAAATGCAAGTGAGAGAATAAAAAATGACACAAAAAAGAAATTTATCAACCAAAAAAATAATAGAAGCAGCTAAAGAGATTATAAATAAAGAAGGGGCTGAGAAATTAAGTTTCAGTAAGGTTGCTGGTGTATTAGGGGTACATTCTCAGGCGATGTATCCATATTTTGCCGATAAAGAAGAACTAAAAATTGCAGTAATTAATGATTTTTTAGATAGTTTAACTGAACAAATAAAAGAAGAATTGCAAGGAATTTCTGGAAAAGAAGCTCTACGTATATATGGTCGTAAACTACATGAATTATTATTGATCCAGCCACGATTAACACGTTTGGCTTTTGGTGGAATTGATTATAGTCAAAAAGAAGAAGCAAGAAATCATTTTAAAGATTTAGTAGAGTTGTTAGAAAGTTTGATTGAACCATTTGCTAAAAATGATGTTGATGTTATAAACAGAGCACGATTATATCGAGCTGTGATATTTGGGTATGCTCAAAATGAACTGTGGGGCTTATTCAAATTAGCACTAGTTCCAGCACAAACGAGCTTTGAATTTACTTTAGAAGAAGCAATAGCGACAATTACTGTGTAGAATTAAAATTCAATTAAAAGTAAGCCTTACCATTGATTTTCAACTAACTTTATAGGATAATATTAAAATAGTCTGTTTTTTCAGATAGAGAGAGAAAAAGTTTTTTGAGGTGAACAAAATTGAATATCATTATTGCATTGATACCTGCTGTTTGTTGGGGTATTTTTCCATTAATCGCTAGCAAAACTGGCGGTGGTCCTGCTAATCAAATTCTTGGAACCGGTTTAGGTGCTACTTTGGTTGGTTTAATCGTATTTGCTATCATGCACCCAACAATTACAGCTTCCGCTTTCATTTGGGCTTTCATGGCAGGTGCTTGCTGGACAATCGGTCAAATTGGACAATTTATTTCTATGAAACCTGAACGTATGGGTGTAACAACAACTATGCCTATCTCAGCTGGTTTCCAATTAGTTGGTAACTCTTTAATCGGAATGTTATTCTTAGGTAACTGGAGTGGAACAACAGCTAAGATTATTGGTCTTGTTGCTTTAGCAATCGTTGTTGTAGGTGTTATTCTAACAGCTGTAACAGATGATAATAAGAGTGAATCAGCTTCTGCTAAAGATGTATTATTCTTATTAGTTACAACAATTGGTTACTGGATTTATAGTTCATTCCCTAACTTACCAGCTGTAAGACACGTTTCTCCAACTGCATTATACTTACCTGAAATGTTAGGTATTTTGTGTGGTGCTTTAATCTTTGTTTTCGCTACTAGAGAAACATCTGCATTAACAGCACGTGAAAGTTGGGCTGGTATGATCGGCGGAGCAATTTGGGGTATTGCAGCATTTGCATATATCTTCTCTGCTCAAGAAAACGGAACTTCAAGTGCATTTATTTACACACAATTAAGTGTAGTTATTTCTACTTTAGGTGGAATGTTGTTCTTACATGAACGTAAAACTTCTCGTGAACTAGGTTTCACATTAGCTGGTTTAGTACTACTAGTTGTTGGTAGTGTAATCACAGGATTTATCTAAAATATAAAATTAATAATTAAAAATAAGGGTGTCCCATAGTTATTGACTAATTAGTTGATGACTATGGGATGTTTTTTGTTAAATTCCGTATTATATTTTAAATTCTTTTAAACTCTTTTAAACTTTCAAACAAGAAAAATGCTAATTGAAGATTAAAATTAAATTCTTTGACTGACATAATTTTCTGTAAGATATATAATTGAGTTTGTTACAACAATTGGTGTTTGGAGTTGATTAAAATGAGTGGTGAAGAAGCCAATAGTATGTTGCAATCTGTGATGAAGCATCATCATATGCAAATGCCATGGCACAATTTTACGCCAGATAATAGCAATACTCCTGCTAAGAGGGCAACTTTAAAAGAAAAAGCTACCTTGGTAGGAAGAGTAGGGATTATGCTTCTGTCGTATGGAACTGGTGCTTGGCGAGTGCGAGATTCTATGAATACTATTGCCAGAGAGTTAAATGTTTCATGTTCAGCTGATGTAGGATTGGTATCAATTGAATATACTTGTGTTGATGAAGAAGGGCATGGATATACACAAGCCTTATCTTTGGCAAGTACAGGTGTAAATACTGACAAATTGTCAGAAATGGAACAGTTTGTCATGGACTTCAATAAAGGTGGGTCTGATCTGAGCTCTGAACAGATCCATGAAATACTAGATGAAATTGAGCGTAAGCCAGGACACTATACAGCTATTATGGCTGGTTTAGCGGCAGCTTCTGCATGTTGCGCCTTCGTATTTTTACTAGGCGGAGGTCTAGTAGAAATGTTGTGTTCTTTTGTAGGAGCTGGTTTTGGAAATTATATTCGTAGAAAAATGATTGAGCGACGCATCACTTTATTAGCGTGTGTGTCTGTTAGTGTGGCAGTTGCTTGTATATTCTATTTGATAGCCTTTAAATCTTTGGTAGCAATAATGCATGTTTCATTACAACATGAAGCTGGATATATCGGAGCGATGTTATTCGTAATTCCTGGTTTTCCATTTATTACTAGTGGACTTGATATTGCTAAGCTCGATATGAGATCAGGTTTAGAAAGAATGATGTATGCGATTATGATTATCACAGTTGCTACTTTAGTAGGCTGGGTGGTAGCTATGGCAGTTCATTTAAAACCAGTAAACTTCATTCCATTAGATCTAGGAGTAATACCAATGATGCTCTTGCGAATCCCTGCTAGTTTTGTCGGAGTATTTGGATTCTCAATTATGTTTAATAGTACAATTGAGATGGCAACTTGGGCTGGAATAATAGGGGCTATTGCTAATACACTTAGATTAGAATTGGTAGACTTAACTAATATTCCGGCGGGAGCGGCTGCATTTACTGCTGCGTTGGTTGCTGGACTACTAGCATCACTAATTAAAGGTTACCCACGTATTTCATTAACGGTTCCTTCAATTGTGATTATGGTTCCTGGATTATACATGTATCGTGCTGTATATAATATAGGGGTAGCTTCGATTAATGTGGGAGCAACTTGGTTAACTGAGGCAGCTTTAATCGTAATGTTTTTACCACTAGGATTAATTACCGCACGTATATTGACTGATAAGAAATGGCGTTATAAAGATTAGAAAGGAAAGATAATTTGGTATTAAAAGTAGAAAAGATTTCAACTAAGTCACAAGATTTCAAGCAGATAAAGAGAGTTTATGAGGAAGTTTTTCCAAAAGTTGAACGAATTCCTTTGTGGTTATTGAAAATGAGAGCGAATGAAGGAAAAGCAGAATTTTGTAGTCTTTATGATGAAAATGAATGGGTTGGTTTCTTCTATACAATTTTGACAAAGAAATTAGCATATATCTTCTTTCTAGCAGTAGATCCTGATAGACAAGGCGATGGTTATGGTAGCCAAGCTCTTGAAGTAATCAAAGAACGTTATCAAGATTATACAATGGGATTAAGTTCTGAGAGACCTAGTCCAGAAGCTCCAAACAATGAGCAAAGAATTCGCCGTCAAAGCTTTTACGAACGTAATGGTTTTACAAAGGCTGGATTCTATAGTATAGAAAAAGGTGGGGTAAGATACGACTTTCTTAGTCCACAAGGCAAGGTTAAACCTAACTTATATGTTGATTTAATGGCTGAATTTTTCAAGCAAAGACAGGCTTATTATTTACCATTAAGAGTTGAAAAAGATGATGAATAATTAAAAAGCTGGTAGAAAATTTCTGCCAGTTTTTTATTCCCCAAAATACATAAAAGATAACATCAAATGTCACTTTATGACAACATTTAATTATCCGTTAAAAACTTATAAAATAAATGACAATTAGTTGTTTACAAGACAACGTGAGAGTGTTATTCTGGTCTCTAAATTGTAAAAATAAAAGAGGTGATTTAAGTTATGTCAATGAAAACGAAGGGCATATTATTAGCTGCTGGTGGAGCATCATTATGGGGAGGTTCAGGAGCAGCAGCCCAGCAATTATTCATGACACATGCAGTGACAACAGAGTGGTTAGTAGCTGTTAGATTATTAGGTGCAGGACTACTATTATTAATTTGGGGATTAATTAAGTCTTCAAAACAAATCAACGAAATTATTCATGATCGAAAAAATATGGCAATGGTTTTGGCATTCGCAATTTTCGGAGTTATGAATTCGCAATTATCTTATTTTTTTGCTATTAAATATAGCAATGCACCGACAGCGACAGTCTTACAATATTTACAGCCAGTATTGATCGTTTTATGGATGGCTTTTGGTCAGAAAATTAGACCAAGAAGAGTAGATGGAATTTCAATTGCTGTAGCATTAATGGGAACATTTTTGCTAGTAACTGGTGGTCGTTTAGATACACTAACTCTAACCCCAATTGCGTTAGCTTGGGGATTATGGAGTGCAGTTGCTGCTACATTATATACATTACTTCCAAGTGGATTGTTGAAAAAATACGATGCGATGGTAGTATGTGGGCTAGCGATGTTTGTTAGTGGAATTATTATGTTGCCATGGTTCTTAACAATGGAACAACCACATTTATCATTATTCAATATAGTGTTAGTGATCTATATTGTGGTATTTGGAACGATGTTTGCCTATACCTTATTTTTACAAAGTATTCGTTATATAGCACCATCCGTTACCGGAATTTTAAGTGCTTTTGAACCACTGATTGCGACAATTTTAGCTGTTACTTTATTAGGAACTAAATTATCAACAGCCGCAATTATTGGATCATTATTGATTATTTTAACAACAGTTATTCAAGCCGTACCATTTAATGTAATATGGCGAAGATTTAAAAGAGCCAAATAAAATAACGGAAAATTAAAAATGTTGAATTTGAACATAGGACCAATTTTTGAATTTCTGCAAAAATAAGCTAAAATTTGTAGAAATTAGAAAATTGGTCCTATCTTAAAATCGTAAAAAACAAAAATAAAGTCTTGAATCTATCCTCGTTGATAAATTCAAGACTTATTTTTATTGATTTAATTCTTCAGTTAATGCAATAACTTTATCGACCGTATCGTTTAAGAACTTGATAGTATTATGCAAAGATTCTGCAGTAGTAACATCAACTCCAGCAACTTTAGCTGCATCCATTGGTGCCTTTTGATCACCTAGAGAGATATATTCTAACCAACGATCAACAGCAGGTTGACCTTCTTCTAAAACTTTTAGATAAGCTTGAGTAGCAATTGTTAAGCCAGCAGAATAAGTGTAAGAATATAATCCCATGTAGTAGTGGGATTGACGCATCCAAGTTAGACCAGCATTTTCGTCAATATCTACAGCATCGCCCCAGAAACGTTTTTGAACATCCATTTTAATTTGAGTAAGTTTATCACCATCAAAAGTTTGACCATTTTCAACTAAAGTATAAACTTCACGTTGAAAAGCTGCTTCCAATAAGTGGGTGATAAAGTTATGGAAGTAAGTATTTGTTAGCATCGTAGTATATGCGAAACGTTTCATGCGAGGATCATCACTCTTTTGTTCCAATGAATGAGTTAATAATAATTCATTAAAAGTAGAAGGAGACTCGATTAAGTATAATGATGGTTCACTTGTTAAGATTGAATTATTTTCGTTAATCTTAATAAAGTTACCAGCGTGTCCTAATTCATGAATTAAAGTATAGACATCAGGTAAAACGCCAGTCCAAGACATCAAGATGTAAGGATGAAGACCGTATGGAGTTGTTTCAAAGCCACCAGATTCTTTACCGGCATTGGCAGGGAAATCTACCCAGCGTTCAGGGAAAGCTTTCAAAATCGCATTTTTATAATCTTCACCAAGTACGGAAACAGCTTCGCTAATATAGCCAGTAGCAGATTCTAAATCAGCTTTAGGTGCGAATTCAGGATCCAAGTCGATTTGTAAATCTGAGTAAAGCATCTTGTCTAAGCCATGTTCTTTTTGTAAAAGTTTAACGTATTTTTGCATAACAGGACCAAGTTCGTCGATAATAACATCAATTTGTCGGTCAAATGTTTCACGTGAAACTTCTTGATCTGATAACAAGTAATCAAAAACAGAATCATAGCCACGTAAATCAGCAAGTTTCTTTTCCTTGCTTACTTGAGTGTAATAATTAGCGGCAACTGTATTTTTATGTTTGCACAAAGTATCAGAGAAAATTTGGTGTGCCTTATGACGCACTTCAGGATTTGGATGATATTGATAAGTATTTTCATAAAGTACAAATGACATAGGATAAGTCTTGCCATCAACTTCAAAATCTTCCATATCCCAACCAGCAGCACGAGCTGTAGTATAGATACGCTCAGACGAGTTAAGTGTAGGACTTAATGTCGCTAAAGTTTTCTCTACTTCTGGTGATAATTGATGTGGTTTTTCAACTTTCCAATGACGAACAACAGGAGCAAATTGAGGTTCAATTTCTGCAACTTGATCAAGTAAAGACACTGGATTAGTTAGAACTTCAGTCTTGAAAAATGACAAATCAGCTGTAATTGTAGCTTGTAAATTATCATTTTCAACTAGCATCTGATTGTATTCAGGATTTGTCATATCTGTAGTTTGAGGTAGGAAAGCATAGTGTTCAATCCAACTAAGCTTTTGATAGATAGTTTCTAAATCATGTAAAGCAGCAATAATAATTTTAGCCTCAGTTAATTTAGAACGATAGTTATTTTGAAATTGTGTAACTAATTCTCTAACTGCTACCATATCTGCTTTCCAAGCTTTTTTATCTGGATAAATAGCGGTTAAATCCCATGTTTCATTAACTGGAACTTCACTTCTTTTTGGTAAAGCCATAACATCACCTCTAATAATTAATTAATGACAGTATAGCCGAGATTTTTTAAGTAAGCAATTTAAAACCATTGACGAAATAAAAATTAGGTGCTAGAATTGCTTACAATTAGTTAATAGACTTACATAGATGATAGGAGGAACACCAAAATGCGTGAATTTAATTCAGTTGAATTAAATACATGTTGTTGTGAAGCGTGTCAATTGCGCTTCACGTTTTTGGTGTGCCAATAATCTGTTTTAACAAGTAATTAGATTATAACCATAACTTATACGTAGAATCGTAATTGACACTAATCCAGTAAATTTGGGTTGGTGTCTTTTTTTATTAACTAAAATTAATTTGGAAGTGATGATAATGATTGTAAAAAGTGTCTATGAGTTGATAGGACAGACGCCTTTAATAGAGTTAGATGTGCCAGTAGCTAAAGGAAGTAGGATTTTAGCTAAGTTAGAGTCTTTTAATCCTGGTGGTAGTGTTAAGGATAGATTGGGAATATCTTTGATTGAAGCAGCATTAAAGAGAGGCGATATTGATAAAGATACGACAATTATAGAACCCACAGCTGGTAATACTGGAATTGGCTTGGCTTTAGCAACTCAAAAGTATCATTTAAAGACAATTTTGGTAGTACCAGAGCATTTCTCAGCTGAAAAACAAACTTTAATGAGAGCGTTGGGTGCTGAAATTATTAATACTCCTAGAGCTGAAGGCATGCAGGGAGCTTTGAGAAAAAGTCGCGAATTAGCTAATCAGATCGCTAATAGTTATATACCTAATCAATTTGAAAATAGTGATAATCCTGATGCTTATACTAGAGGATTGGGACAAGAAATTATAGATGACTTACAAGCAATTAATTTGAAATTAGATGCTTTTGTGGCAGGTGCAGGAACAGGGGGAACCTTTGCTGGAACGGCCGAAACATTACAAGCAGAGTATCCAGAGTTAACTTCAGTAGTAGTTCAACCAGAGGGATCAATTTTGGATAATCAACCTGAACATCCTCATCGGACAGAAGGAATTGGCGTTGAGAAAGTTCCACCTTTTTTCAAAAAAGTAAAGGTTGATGAAGTTCAAACCATCAGTGATGATGAAGCTTTTAATTATGTTAAACAAATGGCACAAGATCAAGGCTTGTTTATTGGCTCTTCATCTGGTGCAGCATTAGCAGCAAGCATGCATATGGCAGAAAAATTGCCAGCAAATTCAACTATTGTGACAATTTTTCCAGATTCTAGTGAAAGATATTTAAGTGAAAATATATACGATTAATCGGAGGTAAAGATAATGAAATTTGAAACAAAATTAATTCATGGCGGACAAAGTGAAGATCAAGCAACAGGAGCAGTATCAATCCCTGTATATCGTTCATCAACATTCCATCAATATGAGTTGGGTGGTAATCCTAAGTGGGAATACAGTCGTACAGGAAATCCTACACGTGCAGCCTTAGAAGCGTTGATTGCTGATTTAGAGGGTGGAGTAGCTGGATTTGCCTTTGCTTCAGGTTCAGCAGCAATTCATGCTACATTCTCTATGTATTCAGCTCATGATCATTTTATCGTAGGAAGTGACGTTTATGGTGGAACTTTCCGTTTGATAAATAAAGTGTTGAAACGATTTGGTTTAGAATTTACAGTTGTTGATATGCAAGATTTGGCAGCAATTGAAAATGCAATTCAAGATAACACAGTGGCAATCTACTTTGAAACACCAACTAATCCTTTGTTACAGATTGCAGATATTTCAGCTATTACAAAGATTGCTAAGAAACATAATTTAAAGACAATCGTTGATAATACTTTCGCAACTCCATACAACCAAAGACCACTTGAATTAGGTGCTGATATTGTAGTGCATTCGGCTACTAAATATTTAGGTGGACATAGCGATGTAGTAGCAGGTTTAGCAGTTACTAGCGACGAAGAAATCGCAGAAAAACTAGCATTTCTACAAAATTCAATCGGTAGTACATTAGGACCAGATGATAGCTGGTTGATCCAAAGAGGAATTAAGACATTAGGTGCTAGAATGAGAGTTCATCATGCTAATACTGAGGCTATAATTAAGTTTTTAGAAAATGATGGTCGCGTTGCAAGAATTCTTTATCCTGGTTTGCCTGACTTTCCTGGATATGAAGTTGCTAAGAGACAAATGGATCATTTTGGAGCGATGATTTCTTTTGAATTACAAGAAGGATTAGATACTAAAAAGTTTGTTGAAAGTTTGAAAGTAATTTCTCTTGCCGAAAGTTTAGGTGGAATTGAAAGTTTAATTGAAGTTCCATCAGTAATGACACATGGCTCAATTCCTAGAGAAATTCGTTTGGAAAATGGAATTAAAGATGAATTGATTCGTTTGTCAGTAGGAATTGAAGATGAAGAAGATTTGATTGATGATTTGAAACAAGCTTTGGATAAGATTGGATAATTATCAATTGAAATAGTAATGACAGAAGACATCTAAGTGTTGAAAGTATCACTTAGGTGTCTTTTTTAATTCTAATAATTTTATTTGACTAAAATTATAAAAAAATGTTAAATTAATTAAAAATATTCTTTTACATAGAAAAGAGGTCTTTATTATGACAACAAATTATATGAGTAACTATAGCTATGGCCCAGATTGTTTTAAAGAGATTCCAGAAGTTTTAGATAAATATAAAGTACATAAAATCGTTTTCATTGGTGGAGAAAAAGCATTAAAGAGTTCTCAAGAAGATGTGAAAAATGTTCTAGAAAGTAATGGATTCTATGTAACTGGAAGTTTTGTTTACGGAAAAAATGCAACTCAGTCTAATATAGATAAATTGGTAGAAAAATCTGAAGTTCAAGATGCAGATATAATTTTTGGTTTTGGTGGAGGTCGAGCATTAGACACTGTAAAGATGGTGGCAAAAGCTTTAGATAAGACTATTTTTACATTCCCAACAATCTGTTCAAATTGTTCAGCTGGGACTGCTATTGCTGTTTTGTATAAAGATGATGGTTCATTTGATAAGTATGGATATCCTGATGTTCCAGCACATGTTTTCATCAATACAAGTGTGATTGCTAAAGCACCGAAAGAATATTTCTGGGCAGGAGTAGGCGATGGTATTAGTAAGGCTCCTGAAGTAGAACATGCAGTAGCTGCAGCAGTTGAACGTGGTGTGGAATTGCCTCATACAGCAGTATTAGGTGCAGCAATTGCGGCTTCTTCTAAAGATGCTTTCTATAAGTATGGGGAACAAGGAATTAAAGATGTAGAGAATGGAACTGTAAGTAAGGCTATCGAAGAAGTAGCTCTGGATATTGTAGTTTCAACAGGTTATGCTTCGAACTTGGTAAATCAAGATGATTTTTACTATAATTCATGCCATGCTCATGCTTTCTACAATGCAACAACAGCGATTAAAAAGGAAAAAGAACCATTGCATGGACAAGTTGTTTCCTTTGGGGTAATGGTGCTACATGCTTATTTCAATGAGTTGGAGGAATTAAAGAAAGTAGCTGTTTTTAATAAAAAATTGGGATTGCCAGTAACATTGGAAGAAATAGGATTAAAGGTTAGCGATGCAGAAAAAATAACAGAACTTGCGATGCAAACTAATGAATATAAGCAGACCCCATTTGATAAGGAAAAATACATAGAAGCAATTAAATTGGCAGATAAGATGGGTAGTGAAAACGCCTAACATTTTTTCAAAGTGTAAAAATAGTCTATGAAAACACAAGCAAATTATTTTGTGTCCAACACATTTTGAATTATCATGAATTTAAAATGTGAGGTGTTCAAAATGAAAGAAACAAAAGAAGAATTGAGACAAAGAATTGGCGAAGAAGCTTACCAAGTTACACAAAATGCAGCAACTGAACGTGCTTTTACAGGTAAGTATGATGAATTTTTTAAAGATGGAATTTATGTAGATGTTGTTAGTGGAGAACCGCTATTTTCTTCTAAAGATAAGTATAATTCAGGCTGTGGCTGGCCTGCTTTTACTCAACCAATTAATAATCGCATGGTAACAAATCATGAAGATAATTCATTCGGGATGCATCGCGTAGAAGTTAGAAGTCGTCAGGCACAATCTCATCTTGGACATGTTTTTAATGATGGTCCACAAGATCGAGGTGGCTTACGATACTGCATAAATTCAGCCGCTTTACAATTTATTCCAGTTGCTGAATTAGATGAAAAGGGATACGGAGAGTATAAGAAATTATTTGAATAGTTTCGAGGTGTAAAAATAGTCTGAAAAAATAAAGAAATCTATTCTATTAATATTGTAATTTACTTTCGTTTGTATATTATTTGTGCTATATGTAATATACAAATGAGGTGATGATATGGCAAAAACAGTTACAACTACTATTAGATTAGATGAAGAACTTAAAAAAGAATTAACACATGACTTAGATATTATGAGATTGAACATAAATGCTTATTTTACAATGGCAGCCAAGCAATTGGTATTAAAGAAAAAAATACCTTTTGAAATTTCAACATCTAGTAATGATATTCCTAATGAGACAACAAGAAAAGCAATGATTTTAGCGGAAGCTAAAGAATTAGGGTTAATACCAGATGATAGTCCAAGATTTAGCAATGTTGATGATATGATGGAGTTCTTGGATGGAGAGTAATTTTGAACTAATCTTTGAACCGCAATTTACTAAGGATTATCGAAAGTTAAAAAAAGAGCATCCAGAACTTACACCTGACTTACGCGGAAGCTTTAAGAACTTTCGATGTATGGAATAGTTAATGAGATAAGTAAGCCACACACATTGAATAATAGAGGTGGCAATTATAATGGAAATCAAGAATACCATTTATCTAATGGAAAGGTAGATGTGTTAGTTATCTATAATCCACATAAAACCAATCCTGCTATAAGAATGATAAGGATTGGCACTCATAAAGACTTATTTCAGGGTGAATTGAAGTGATTCTCTTATGCGAAGAGGATATTTCAATAAAAAATCTCTCCAATACAACCCAAAAAAGACATTCAGAAAAATTCTGAATGTCTTTTACTTTAACTATAAATAACAACAGGTTCATATTGTTCGACATTGTCGTAAATTTGACTAATTTGTGCAGGTCGAACGTTAACACAACCATGTGATCCATCAGTTAGATAAGCTGTACTACTCCAGTTTTTACGCCAATCAGCATCGTGGAATCCACATCCATCTAAAGTAAATGGAGCCCAACGACTAACGGGACTTGCATAAGCACTGTTGTCGGCGTTTTTGCCTCGAAGTGTAGTATTAGTCTGTTTGTACATGATGTAGTACAAGCCAGTAGGAGTGTTGTAATTTCCATCGTTAGTACCAGTAACGACACTAAGTGAAGCTACTTGAGTACCATTCTTATATACCCATACGTGTTGTTGGGAGATAGAAACTTCAACGTAAGAATTACCGATACCACTGTTGGATGTAGTATTATATCCTAGACCATTTTCGGTATAACCTTCACCATAGATATCACTTTTGGCATTAAGGTTAGAATCACCTTTTTCAAAAGCAGTGGTGATAGATCTTGTAGCCTTAATAGGACTAAGAGCCCATCCATAGGTACCCTTATCTAAGGTAATTTCAGAACCACCAGTTGTTTTGAATTTGAGATTCTTATCGAGTGTACTTTGACTGTCGTTGATATCATCAATTTTCTTCTTTAAATTAGCAGCATCATATTCATATTTTCCATCTACAATTTTAGCGGAATTAATAACATCTTTAGCAGCTAAAGTATAAGTCTTATTTTGAACAGTGTAATTAACTTTTTGATCAGCTAATTTTTCTAATTTAGCTTTATCAGCTTGAACTTGCTTGCTATCAGCACTAATTGGTTGAGTGTAGACAGTAGTAAGTTTTATTTGATTATCGCTAAATTGCTTATCATATTCTTGCATAATTTTATTAACATCGTATTGATTACCTTTTTTAGCGTTAATAACATGGACAGAACCATTCTTTAACTCTGCATAGGCATCTTTAGGAGCTGTTCGACTAACGTTTAAACGTTCTAGTTCACTTTTAACAGCTGCACGCAATTCGTTTTTACGATAAGAGTAATCACTATCGCCTTTAGCCTGATAGTCGTAACTGCGACCAGATGGGAAAAGGCTGAATTGCTTGTCAAAAATCTCTTGAACCTTTTCTTGAGAAACAGCATTAGTTGAATTGGTAGAGTCACTACCTTTAACAAGTAATTTTTCCCCTAGATATACATTGTTATTTAATTTAGTTGTTTTAAGTTTTTGCGTAGCTTTAGCAACTGACATTCCTCCAACTTTAACACCATTAATTTCAATATTACGATTGAAATGTTGCTTTTGATAGAAGAATGAGCCACCACAGATAAGGACCACAGCGCCTAAACCTGCAGCTAGCCATTTAGTTCCCTTCTTAATAAAAATCACCCCATATAAAAACTATCTGTAAAACATAAAGTACACAATCTAATCTCTCTAATTAATATTATATACATTAAATTAACAATTTGTTAGTACAAAGTATTAAAATTCTGCGAAAAGCAGATTTTTTGACATTAATCTCTATAGGGACTATAATCTTTTTATTTCAAAAAAGTCTACACAAGGACTAATTTTAGTTTGAGGTGAGTATTACGAAAGATGAAGTCCAAACATTAACGTCAAGATTAGATTTATTGATTGCTAAAGGTGCTAGAGAATACAAGGATTGGAACCAAAAACATGGGTTAACTGATTATCGTAGTGTGATTTTATATGAGTTACTTTTACATACGAGATTAACTCAAAAACAAATTGTAGAAAGAACTAATCTCCCTAAACAATCAATTAATAAAGGAATCTTACAACTAAGAGATGAAGGTTATCTTACTTTAGAACAAGATGAAAAGGATAATCGAGTAAAATATTGTTTTTTAACAGAGGAAGGTGAGGAGTATGCGAGGGTAAAAATCCAACCATTACTAGATATTGAAGAAAAAATTATTATGAAAATGGGAAAAAAGAAAATAGAACAATTAAATGAATTACTAGAAGAATGGAATTTAAATTTCAAAAAATACAAAGATGAAGAATGAGAGGTAAGAAGATGCAGATTTTGATGGCACATTTTAAGAACTATAAAAAAGAAGTTCTTAGTGCAATTATTTCAATTTTTATTGTCGCATTTGTCGCGGTTTGGCAACCGAGATTACTGCAATATGTGCTGACTGCAATAGTGCAAGACAATCAAGTAGAAGTTAGAAACTACGGAATTCAATTAATAATTTTGGCTCTTGTGGGGATTATCGCTGGGATTGTTAATGTCTACTCGGCTGCTAGAGTGGCACAGGGTGTAACCAGTGATTTGCGTGAAGAAGTGTACACGAAGATTCAAAATTTTTCTTTTGGAAATATTGAGAAATTTTCCACTGGTAGCTTAGTGGTACGTCTAATTAATGATATGAACCAAGTTACTAATATGATTATGACCATATTTATGCAAGTTTTCCGGGTACCTTTAATTTTAGTTGGTGCTTTTATTTTGGGAATAATAACCGTTCCTCGCTTATGGTGGCTAGAAGTTCTGATGGTTGTCTTAATCATGGGAATAACGGCAATTATTTTCAAAAAGCTGGGATCTTTATTCGATAAAGTCCAAAATTTAATGGATAAGATCAATACGCAGGCTAAAGAAAATTTACAAGGTGTCCGTGTAGTTAAATCTTTTAATCAAGAGGGACAAGAGATTAATAAATTTAATCAAACTTCCGATACGTTAAATAACGTTAATTTAAAGATAGGGTACCTTTTTTCAACGGTTATTCCATCATTTGAATTAATTGCGTATGTTATTATTGCGGCTGCGATTTACTTAATCGGTGGTTCAATTCTCGAACATCCAAGTGATATTGCAGTGATTAGTTCCTATGTAACATATATTATGCAACTATTGTATGCCATTATGATCGGTAGCTTTGTAATGTCTATTTTCGCTCGTGGGGGCGTTTCTTTAAAACGTATTAAAGAAGTTCTTGAGACTCAACCTGATGTTGTCTTTAAAGATGATATACCTGCAGAAGAACTGGATGGGGATGTTGAATTTGACAATGTTACTTTTGCTTATCCAGATGCAGACAAACCAATCTTAAAGAATATCTCTTTTAAAGTTAAATCAGGCGAAATGGTGGGAATTGTTGGTGCGACTGGTTCAGGGAAATCTAGTTTAGCTCAATTATTGCCACGTTTATACGATCCAACTGAAGGAACAGTTAGGATTGGCGGACATGATTTACGTGATGTGAATGAGAAGTCATTACGTGATACTGTGTCGTATGTTTTACAAAGAGCAATTCTATTTTCAGGTACAATTGCTAGCAATTTGCGTCAAGGAAAAGCCGACGCTACTAATTATGAATTAGAGCGTGCATCGCAAATCGCACAAGCACAAGAATTTATCAGTCGTTACAAAGATACTTTTGATCACGAAGTAGAAGAACGTTCATCTAACTTTTCAGGTGGACAGAAACAACGTCTTTCAATAGCTAGAGGTGTAGTTGGAAAACCTAAGATTTTAATTTTAGATGATTCAACTTCAGCTCTAGACGCTAAATCTGAAAAGCTAGTTCAAGAGGCTTTAGAAAAAGAATTAAAAGATACGACAACATTTATTATTGCTGAAAAGATTGTGTCAGTAATGAATGCAGATAAGATTATTGTTTTGGATAATGGTAGATTGGTGGCTCAGGGAACTCATCAAGAATTACTAGAAAATTCACCAATTTATCAAGAAATTTATGCAACTCAAAAAGCACGAGAAAAGGCAGGTGATATCATTGAGTGATACTAGAAAATCGTTAAGATACTTTATTAAGTATTTAAGACCTTACTGGAAAGGAATTACGCTGGTAGTGCTATTTACAATCATTTTTACGTGGGCGCAAGTTGAAGCTCCACATTACTTAGGTTTGGCACTTACAGCATTAACAAAATATGTAGAACAGTATTTCAATCCAGCTACTAGGGCAACAGCATCAATGGATGATTTCTACCAAGCTTTGAAATTAATGCTGATTTTCTTTATTTTAAACGCGATTATCATGCTATTTACATGGGTTATTACCTCAAGATTTAATGCTCATTCAACTAATAATATGCGTGAAAACTTATTTAGTAAGTTGCAGAAGATGACAATTAAGTATTTTGATACGCATCAAGATGGAAAGATATTGTCATTGTTTAACTCAGATTTGGATAATATCTTTAATGCGATGAACAATGCGGTATTTGAAGTTATTTCGCAAACAGCACTGTTTATTGGAACGATATGGATGATGTTCAGAATTGATGTTAGATTAGCTTTAGTAACAGTGGCCTCAACTCCATTTGTTGTAGTTTTGAGTTGGATAATTATGAGAAAGGCACGCAAGTATTTAGATGCTCAACAAGATGAAATTAGTAATCTAAATGGCTACATTAATGAACAAATTAATGGTCAGAAAGTAATTATCACAAATGGGTTACAAGAAGAATCAGTTGAAGGATTTAAAGTTTACAATAAAAAAGTTCGCGATGCGATGTTTAAAGGACAATTCTATTCCGGAATTCTTTTCCCAATGATGCAAGGTCTATCAGTATTGAACCTATCTATTGTGATTGCGATGGGTTCATTATGGGTGGTTGACGGAACTTATAGTAGAGCAGTTGGTTTAGGGTTAATTGTGACTTTCGTACAGTATTCACAGACTTATTTCCAACCTTTAACTCAGTTAACTTCTATTTATTCCATGATCCAATTAGCACTGACAGGTGGTAGACGTCTAGCAACAATTGAAGAACAAGCTGAAGAAAATCAAGTTCCAACAGGACAAGAACTTAAGTCACTTGAAAAAGGAGTTAAGTTAGAAGATGTTCACTTTGGATACAATGAAAACAAGGAAATTTTGCATGGAATTAATATTTCTGTGAATAAAGGTGAGTCAGTGGCATTAGTTGGTCCAACTGGTTCTGGGAAAACTACCGTAATGAACCTATTGAACCGTTTCTATGATGTTACAGGTGGAAAAGTAACTTTTGATGATGTAGATGTCAGAGATTTAACTTTAGAATCACTTCGTAATAATGTAGGAATTGTTTTACAGGATTCAATTCTCTTTTCAGGAACTGTGGCAGATAATATTAAGTATGGCAAACCAAATGCCAGCCAAAAAGAAATAGAAGAAGCGGCTAAACAAGCTAATATTCATGATTTTATTATGACTCTACCACAAGGATATAATACTGAAATTAACGATGAAAATTCCGTCTTTTCAACTGGTCAGAAGCAGTTAATTTCAATCGCAAGAACAATATTAACTAATCCACCATTCTTGATTTTGGATGAGGCAACCTCAAACGTTGATACTGTAACTGAAGAAAAGATCCAAAAGGCGATGGATGCAGTGATTGCTGGTAGAACAAGTTTTGTGATTGCGCATAGATTAAAGACTATTATTAATTCTGATAAGATTGTGGTATTGAAGGATGGTAAAGTCTTAGAAGAAGGCAATCATGAAGAATTATTGAAAGAAAAAGGTTTCTACTATAATCTATACACAAACCAGATGGCATTTGAATAAAATGAAAAGATAGGTATGGACGAGTTTCCATGCCTATTTTTTAGTTATAAATTTTATTGTTAAAAGGATTATTTTAGTATAGACTAAATGTTATGAATGAATAGATAGGGGTATAAAAATGAAGAAAAAACTATTTAAAACATTATTACTTTTAAGTATTGTGACATTTTCAGGGAGTTTATTGAGTGCGTGTGGTAAAGACGATTCTCAAAATACAAGCGTAAAAAGGACTAAAAAGATATCTACCACAACTTCTTCAGAAGATAAATCAAAAGAAAAAGTAGCAAGCAGTAGTGAAGAAAGTACAAGTAGTATTGAAAGTAGTTCTAGTGAGGATGAGAATAATAGCTCATCTGATGTAGAAAATACAGACTATGGAAAAGTTACTACAATAAAAGAAAGAGAAACTAATAAGCAAATTACACAAGGTGACTTATCTATAGTTATAAAAAATGTAAAGATATTAAAATATGAAGCTAAAGATAGAGATCAATTAGATTCAGCAAATTTTGAAAATGTAAAGAATCCGTACTATGTTGTTCAATTTAGTTATGATATAACAAATAATAGTAATAAGAAATTGGATTTATTAGGGGTCTCAGCAGTAGATGTAGATTCAAAAGAGCTAGGACAAATAATAACTTTGCATGATAATGAAGATATTGATGATGCTGATATACCAATTAGAGTAAATCCAGGAGTTACAAAAACTGTTACATGTCAAGGATTATTGAAAGAAGATATGCTTGGTTCACTAAACAAATTATCCGTAACATTTGGTGAAGTAGAAGATAAAGATTATAATACTGTTACTGAAGAAGCAGATCCAACTTCTGTAGATATTAACTAAGAGAGATGAGGCTTAGATGAATTTTTGTATTTTTTGTGGAAATAAGTTGATTGGGAATGAAGTGTTTTGCCCCAAATGTGGTAAAAGACTAGATAATATTCATATTGAAGTTCCTGTAAAAAAATTAATTCAAGACGAACTAAAGGATATTAAGAAGTCTTCACTTAATGAAGAAAAAGAATTCGTGAATGAAAAAAATACTCTAAAAGATAAAACTAAGAATCATACAGTAAAAGAAATACAGAATGTAACAAGAGATAGCTCAATAGAAGATAAAGAGATGTCTGTATTAACAGATGAACGAGAAATAGTAGAGGATCCGCAAAATATAGCGATAAAAAGAGATAATTTTGAAACTAAAAATCATATAGTAGAAGAAAAACAAAGTATTGAAAAAGATAATTCAGTAAAAAACAATGATATATCTGTATCGCCAGATAAGCAAGAAAAGGTAGAAAAACTACAAAATACAACTATTGAAGAAAATAAAGATGAAGTTAAAGATTATATAGTAAAAAAGGGTCAAAATACAGTAGAGAGTACTTCGAATAGAAAGGGAAGTATACAAACTTCAAGAGATGATAAAATTTCTACTTTTAGTAATATAAAAAATGATAAGCCAAAAAATATAGACAAAGTAGATAATTTGATGGTGGATTCTTCTATAAAGAAAAGTTCAGATACAGGAAGATTGTCTACTAATACTCGAATATATCTAGGTAAAAGACTTACAGGAAATAAGAAAATATATTGGGAGTATGGTAATCCACAACTACCTAATAAGCATATGCTTGTTACAGGAAAATCTGGACAAGGTAAAACATATTTCTTGCAGACTATTATGTGGGAATTAAGTAAGAATAAAGTTAGTTCTTTAGTAATAGATTACACAGATAGTTATTTAAATAATGAGTTAGATGATGACTTTAAAAATAAAATGGGTAAAAAATTAAAAGAAGTTATTGTATATCAAGAAAAACTCCCTATAAATCCTTTTAAGATACAAAAGAGATTTTTGCCAGGATTAGTATTAACAGAAACTCCTGAAGATATGGTAGATAGAATTATTGAAGTTCTTGATTTTATTTTTCATTTAGGAATTCAACAAAAGTCACTAGCTAGAAGAATTATGTTGAAGGGATATAAAAATAATCCTACTGATTATACATTGACCCAGTTTAAGGAACAGCTATTAGAAACAAATTCTGGTGAAAATGTCTACAGTAGAATGTCTGTCTTACTAGATAGAGATCCTTTTACATATCAAAGTTCATTTGATTGGTCTAAGGTATTTAATTATGAAGGTACTGTTACAATATTGCAGATGGTGCAGTATCAAAGACAAATACAAAATACAATGATAGAATTTTTGTTATGGGATTTATTTTATCATTCTCAAACTAAAAAGGATGGAACAATTTATCCTATATTTTTGGATGAGATACAAAATCTTAATTTTTCATCATCATCGCCAACAGTAAAAATTCTAAGAGAAGGTAGAAAGTTTGGATGGTCTGGAATTTTTGCTACACAAGCAATGAGTAGTATAAAAGGTGAAGTAGATGCTCTATATAATGCAGCAGAACAAATACATTTCTTGCCACCAGAAGATCAAGTATCATCACTAGCAGGCTATATAGCACCTAATGCTAAAGAAAAGAACATATTTGAAGCAAGATTAACAAGGTTAAAGAAGGGTCAGTGTATAATGAGTGGACCAATTTTAGACACTGACTTAGACACAAAAAATCTAATTAATACTAACAAAATGATAAGTATCGATTCATTTGAAAATAGATAAGAATTAAGTAATATGCTATTTGAAATAGAGTGAAAAAGTATAATCAAAAATCGTCAAAGATTTCGTTATTCAAAACGTATCTTTGACGATTTTTTAATCTTGAAAATTATTTTACTTTTTCTAAAATAATTTTTTGATAAGTATTTTTATTAAATATGGAACTATTAGCAACTCCTGGAATATAACCAAGTATTTTAACTTTTGCTGTGTAAGTTCCATCATTGTACTGTAAATCTTTTAGAAAGATAGTAAGGGTATGGTCACCGATAACTTCACTAATATATAAATAGTCATCAGTTACAGTATATTTAGAATTTAATCCTTCATAAAACACACCTTTTTCAGCAGATGATTTGGCATCAACTAATGAAACTGTTTTAGTTTTATCATCTATGCTAAAGTATAGGTTTTTAACTTTGCTTTCAGAATTAATAGCAGATACTTTAAAAGTAGGTTCGTCTTGTAAAAATTGATTAAAGGATGGAGAACTATTTAAAGAGAAAAATATAAAAATAAGAATCAAAATGACAATAGTCCAAATAACTTTGCCTTTCTTGCTTTTAATACTGAATGCAGGTAAAAATTTTTTTAATGGATTGAAAAGTACATGTGGAGATAAGAAATATTTTTTACTCTTAGAGCTGGTGTTGACTGTTTTCTTGATTTCTGAACCACAATAAGCACAGAATTCAGCATTTTCAGGTAATTTAGTACCACATTTATCACAAGTAATCATAATCATGCTCCCCCTTAGATATAGTATAATTATACGAATAAGGTAAAGGAGTAGCAATAAATTTTTTAGATTATAAGCTTAGCTATGATATAGTAGAAAATGTAAAACGGTAACAAAGGAATGGAAATTAATATGGATATTAAATTAATTGCGATTGATATTGATGGAACTTTAGTAAATTCTAAAAAAGAACTAACTGCTGGCGTAAAAGCAGCAATTGAAAAGGCGAAAGCACAAGGAATTAAAGTGGTTATTTGTACAGGAAGACCACTGCCAGGAGCGTTGAAATTATTAGCAGAATTAGGTTTGGATAATGATGATAACCAATATGTAGTTAGTTTTGGTGGTGCAGTAGTCCAAAGTACAAGTGGAAAAGTAATTTATCATCAAGGGCTTACGTATGAAGATTTCGTTGATTTAGAAGCTATTGCACGTAAAATGAATCTTCATTTCCAAGTGATCAGTCCTGATAGAATTTATACATGCAACAAGGATATTGGTTACTACACTTTATATGAAGCAAATCTTGTATCAATGGGCATTTCCTACCGTACACCTGATGAATTAAAAGATGTGCCTTTGATCAAGGGAATGTTTATTGATGAACCAGAAATTTTAGATCCAGCCATCGCAGATCGTACTTATTTCGGACAATTGGAAGATAGACTAGAATTCACCAAAACAGCGGCTTTCTATTATGAAGCATATACAAAAGGTGTAAGTAAAGGAAATGCAGTAGCTAAGTTATGCGAAGAATTAGGTTTAACGGCTGAAAATGTAATGGCAATTGGTGACGAAGAAAACGACATTTCGATGATTGAATTTGCGGGAATCGGAGTAGCGATGGAAAACGCAGTTCCAGCAGTTAAGGAAGCCGCTAATGAAATAACAGTCGACAATGATCATGACGGAGTAGCGAAAGTTATTGAAAAATTTGCGTTGAAATAATGTAGGAGGTTTTTACAGTAGATGAACGAAGATAAGAATGTCGAGTATAAAAGTAAACTAACTAAAAAAGTTAAGAATGAAATTGTTAGTTTTCTAAATACTGATGGAGGGACTATATATCTAGGAGTAGATGATAAAACTCGAAAAAGTTTGGGAGTAGATGAAGATACAAAACATGAATGGGAAGAAACTGTTAATAGATGGTACACAGAAGCTTTTTATCCAACACCTTTTAGTTTAATAGATATTGAGCCGAATAATGAAATTTTTGCTATTAAAGTTAAGGCAGGTAGACATAAGCCTTATGCAATTGCTAGTGAAGGTTTTACATCAAAAGGAGTATACATAAGATACGGAAGTTCAGCTGTTAGAGCGACTAATGAACAAATAAAAAGAATGTTGCAACAAAATAATGGAAATGATGAGTTTGATTCAGAAATGTCCTATATTCAAGATCTAACATTTGACGAATTACAAAAACGTTCAGCATTAAAAGAAATTGAGTTCAATATAAAAGCTTTACATATGCTTAAAATGCCAGATACTTATAATAATGCTGCATTTTTAGTTAGTGATCAAAATACTACTGTTACAAAAGTAGCTATTTATCAAGGAACAAATGTAATGAAATTTAAAGACAAGCGTGAAATAACAGGTGCTCTTACCTCTCAAATTGATGAATTACTATACTATATTAATTTAAATAATTATATGGAAGTTAAAATCGATGGAAATCCTCGACGACATGAAACAAAGAATTACCCAGAAGCAGCTATCCGTGAGGCAGTTGTCAATGCTTTTGCACATAGAGACTATATGTTACATTCTACAATTAAAATTGAAATATTTGATGATCGAATGGAAATCCTTTCTCCAGGTGGAATTCCAGATGGATTAACATTGGAAGAAGTGAAAGATGGAATGACGGCTGTACGCAATCCTCAACTCGTCCACATTCTTGATAAACTAAAATACATTGAAAATTATGGAACTGGAATTCGTCGTATGTATGAGGCATATAGTGGGACGGATAAATTACCAGAATTTGAAGTTAGACCGAATTCTTTTAAAGTGGTACTACCAAATGTAAATTGGAGAAAGAAGCAAGTGGATAAGTCAGATAAAAAGAATAACGTAAATGAAGAGACGGTTCTTTTTATATTGGAAAAAAATGGAAAACAGACACGAAAAGAGCTACAACAAGCATTAGAAACAACACCTTACCATGTAAGAAAGTTACTAAATGAACTTATTGAACAAGGAAAAGTAAAGAAGATAGGAAAATCTGTCAATACTCGATACGAAAAGCGTTAAAAAGCGTTAAAAAGCGTTAAAAAGCGTTAAATTTGACGCTTTTTTAACGCTTTTTTTGGTTAAACTATATATATTTAATTTTTTATAATGATTAACAAAACCGAATTCAGGTAATTTTTTGTTAGATGACAAATTATAGGTTATAATTAAGAATGGTACAGAATGAGGAATTTGTTCTGTTTATAAGATGTCTGCTAAAACTAGTAGACAGGAGGTATTAAACTATGAAAAAGATACTTGTAGTAGATGATGAAAAACCCATCTCAGATATAGTGAAGTTTAATTTAACCAAAGAAGGTTATGATGTTTATACAGCCTATGATGGTGAAGAAGCTTTACAACAAGTTAAAGAAGTAGAACCAGACTTAATTTTACTTGACTTGATGTTGCCAAAAATTGATGGCTTAGAAGTAGCTCGTGAAGTTCGTAAGACACATGACATGCCAATCATTATGGTAACAGCCAAGGATTCTGAAATTGATAAGGTTCTAGGTTTGGAATTAGGTGCAGATGACTATGTAACTAAACCTTTCTCTAACCGTGAATTAGTAGCTCGTGTTAAAGCCAATTTGCGCCGTCAATCAGCAGTAGCCGCAAAGTCTTCCGCTGAAGATGACAAGAATTCTGAAATTACTGTTGGTGATTTGACAATTCATCCAGAAGCATACACTGTGTCTAAGAATGGTCAAAGAATTGAATTAACTCATCGCGAATTTGAGTTATTACATTACTTAGCTCAACATCTAGGTCAAGTTATGACGCGTGAACATTTGTTACAAACAGTTTGGGGATATGACTACTTTGGTGATGTGCGTACTGTGGACGTAACAGTTCGTCGTTTAAGAGAAAAGATTGAAGATAATCCTAGTCGTCCAACTTGGTTAGTGACACGTCGTGGTGTAGGTTATTATTTACGCAATCCTGAAGTTGAATAGGTGGTAAGGAATGATAGAGGCAGAAAATATGAATAAAAAAGTTCGCTTCTTCCATTCAATCCATTTTAAAATAGCCCTTGTATTTGCATTGTTATTACTAATAACTTTTCAAATTGTTGGGGCTATATTTGTTAGACAACTAAAAAATGATAATTTAAAATCTTTCAAACAACGAGTGGAATTGTCTACTTATGTTGAAAATTCATTAATAGTTGCTTTGAGTAGGACGGATACAGAAGGGGCTAACACTAAAATTAAGAACATCTTAGATGATATTAATAACGCTAATATTCAAGAAGTTCAAGTAATAGATGCGAAAGGCACTATCAGGGGAGATAGTGATGTAAATAGTCGTTCTTTAATCGGGCAAAAGACAACAAATAGTGCAGTTAAAGGCGTGCTTTATACAGGTCGTACATATACAGAAACGACTTATAATCGGAATGATAATAAGCAATATTACATTTCAATCACACCTTTGCTGAATGTATCGAGTAATAATAACGCTGTTGTTGGGGCAATTTATACTCGGGCAGATATGGCGAGTGTATATGACTCGGTAAATAACGTTGTAGTGATCTTTGCTTCTGCTTCGTTAATTGCGATTGTTATCGGTATGTTTTTAGCGATCATTGTTTCAAGTTCGATTACTAAGCCAATCGAAGAAATGAAGCGGCAAACAGCTAGGATTGCACGTGGAGATTACTCAGGACACGTACATCAATATGGAAATGATGAATTAGGTCAATTAGCACAAGCTGTAAATAATTTATCAATTCGTGTTGAAGAAACTCAGGAGCTTTCTGAATCAGAAAGAAGAAGATTGGACAGTGTGCTATCGCATATGTCTGACGGTGTGATTGCGACTGATAGACGTGGTGGGATAACGATTGTTAATGATATGGCGATGAATTATCTCGATATTTCTGAAGGCGAAGTATTAGGTAAGTCAATCTTAGATATTTTGGATATTCGTAACCAATATACGTTAAGAGATTTGCTAGAAAAACAAGATGAAGTTGTCCTTGATATGTCAGGTGAAAAAGACTTAATCTTGAATGCCTATTTCTCAGTTATTCAAAGAGAATCTGGCTTTATTTCTGGGATTGTCTGCGTGCTACACGATGTTACGGAACAACAAAAGATTGATAGAGAACGTAAGCAATTTGTTTCTAACGTTTCCCACGAATTGCGTACACCTTTGACAAGTATGCGCAGCTACATTGAAGCGTTGAATGATGGTGCTTGGAGAGATGAAAAAGTTGCTCCAGAATTTTTGAAGGTTACACAAGATGAAACTGACAGAATGATACGTATGATTAATGATTTGCTAAGCTTATCAAGAATGGATTCTGGAACTGTAAAATTAGATCTAGAATTAGTCAATATCAATGGGCTAGTAAATTATATTCTGGATCGTTTCGACATGATGTTGAAGAAAGATAAGATTGATACGCGAGATATTAAGACTAAGAATTACACGATTAAACGTGATTTTACTAAACGTGATTTATGGGTAGAGTTAGATACCGATAAATTCATTCAAGTGGTCGACAATATCATGAATAATGCGATTAAGTACTCTCCTGATGGTGGGGTAATTACTTGTCGCTTATTGGAAACACATAATAATGTAATTCTAAGTATCAGTGACCAAGGTCTAGGAATTCCAAAGAAAGATCTAGGTCATGTCTTTGATCGTTTCTTCCGTGTTGATAAAGCACGTTCAAGAGCTCAAGGAGGAACTGGTTTAGGATTAGCGATTTCTAAAGAAGTAATCGAACTTCATCATGGTCGCATTTGGGTAGATAGTGTAGAAGGTAAAGGTTCAACATTCTATATTTCTTTACCATATGAAGAATATAGTGAGGAGGATTTGTGGGATGAAAATTAGGACATGGATGTTACATCTGGGTTTAATTTTGACCGTTGTTATCAGTATTGCTTTTACCTGGTTAATCTGGTTTAATCCTACTACCTTCTTTCAAAATGTTGGACGTACACCAGTTGATACAAGCAGTGGTGTAACGAATGATTCAAATAAAAGGCTAGATGATGTATATACTCCAACGAGCTTGATGTATAACGAAACTACTACTAAGAAATATCAGTATTTCAATTATCATTCAGATATTACTAATCAAGCTAAAAAGATTATGAATAGAGTTGAAATAACATCATTAAAAACCGTAGCTAAGCAGAATGTTCCTAAATATTTGGCCACAGTTAATCAAAGTCATAGTTTGATTTTGAATTACCCAGATGTATTGCCAATAAAGTATGTGTGCATCTTGTTTGATAAGGCACCTAAAAAGATTGCTGAAAATAAAGAAAATGTCGATCAGATTATTATTCCAACTGGTAATTCAGGAAATACAATTTATTTTCTAAATAGTAAGAAACAAAATATTTATAAAGTAAGTGTGAAAAATCTGAATGTTAAATCTTTAATGGCATTGACTAAAGACAAGCATACTCAGTCAGTAGCGACTGCTTTGGAAAATATAGGTGATGGCTATCGTTGGACATATCCGCAAGGGGTAAAATTAAACGAATATAGCTATCTAATCAATAAAGAATCTGCTGGTAATATGGTGGCTAAATTGTTGGGAGCTAATACTTCAGCGACAATTACAACCAAGCAACAAGATGGTAAGACGGTTTATTCTGATGACGCTAATCAGAGGATGACAGTTGATAATAAACATGGTGAAGTCGAATATATCAATTATGATAGTAATGATAAAAATAAGCCAAAAGTCAGCTTTAGTAAGACTTTGGAGATTAATCTGGCCAAGCTTAATTCTCTAGGAGTTACATTAGATGATGTTAGGTATTCGAATTATGAGAGTAAGACTGGCGAAGTAATTTATCGTAACTATATTGCAGGATTTCCAATTGTTTCAGAGTATAATTATGGAACTTATAGCTTACAAAATGTTACTTCAAATGGGCAAAGATTTATGTTCTCTTTATATGGTTTACAAGTGCCATTGCCAAACACTAATAAGCAAAAGACACTACCATCAACGAGTGATATTTTAAATCGCTTATCGAGCATAGGTTATAGTTCTAATCGTGTAAAAGCTATAAAAATTGCATACTCTTGGCAACGTAATGATAGTTCAAGTCAAGTCGTGGATCTGGTGCCAACTTACCTAATAAAGGTTGATGGCAGATGGATTGATTATGAACAGCTATTTCAAAATTTTGGAAAGTAGGTGAATGAAGTATGAATTTTAGACGAATTGAGTGGATATTCTTTCTAGCTTTCATAGTTCTCGATATCTTTTTGATATTTACCTACTTTCAACAAAATTGGTCTGTAGTATCAATAAAGAATTCTAACCAAGGTGCTAATGAAACGATTATGAAGAGTATCCGGAATGATCAGATCGAAATAAATCCGATATTGTCGAATCGAGCTAGTGAAGGATATTATCTTGCAAGTCCTAATAGCGATGATTTGAAGAATAAAGCTGATACTGATTTGCGCTACGTTACCTGGACATATAATGATCATAAATTGACGGGTGATTTTACCACGTTAATTAAAATAAATGATAGCGACAATCCACAAAAAACTTTAAATTCAGTAGTTGATGATACGAGTTTGATAATTCATGGAAAAGACTATGCATACTCTAAAGAATTATCAAGTAAAAATACTATTGTTTATACGCAAATGGTGCATGGAAAGCCAATCTATACACCTGAGGGTCAATTAAGATTTACGGTTAAAAGTGGCTATGTTGTAGGTTATACTCAACGTCATCTCGCTAAGATACATCAATTAAGAGAAGTGAAGAAGACGATTAGCCAGAGACGAGCAGTTATTTTGTTGTATCAATATAACAAAATTCCAGCTAATTCAACGGTTAAATGGGTGAAACTAGGTTATACGAAGTTATTGACAGCAAACAATAATACAATTTTAATTCCAACATGGAATGTGAAGATTAAGAATGATTCATCTGGAATTGTGCAATATCGACGCTTAAATGCGTTTACTGGTGCAATTATGGATGATTAGTGAGAAAATAGGACTAGGAAATTTCTTAGTTCTATTTTTTTAGCACAATTTAGCGGAAGAAGGTAGAGTTGTGGAACGTAAAGAATTATTTGCATATATCGCTGAACATTATCAAGTAAACCCGGAATATTTATGGAAGAAAAATCCTAATTATGCAGTTCTTAGACATCGCCACAACCGTAAATGGTTTGCGATTGTTATGGATGTTGAAGCAGAAAAATTAGGATTAAAAGGTACTCAGTTAGAAGAAATTATAGATTTAAAATTAGAGCCAGAATTAATTGAGAAGAAGGATATTTACCTGCATATCACATGAATAAGCAACATTGGATTAGCGTACAATTGAAAAAAGTAGCTCCAGAACAGATATTAAAGTTGTTAGAAATGAGCTATAAATTCACAAAATAAAGCGATTAACTTTAAAAAAGAAGACTAAATTGTTATTATTATCGTTGGAAACTAATTAGGGAGATTTTAGATTTGGAAGATCAAGGAATGAAAATCAGCGTTTTAGCAAGCGGAAGTACTGGTAATGCTACATATATTGAAACACCTAAGAGTAAAGTACTAGTAGATGCAGGTTTATCTGGGAAAAAGATCGAAGAATTGATGAATTCAATTGGTAGAACTTTGAAGGATGTAGATAGCTTATTAGTAACGCATGAACATAGCGATCATATCAAGGGTGTAGGTGTTTTGGCCAGAAGATATGGCATGAATATTTACGCTAATCAAGGAACTTGGGACGCAATGAGTGCGAAAATTGGCAAAGTTCCTTTGGAGCAAAAGCATATTTTTGATATGGGGAAGACTTTGAGTATTGGCGATGTTGATATTGAAAGTTTTGGTGTATCACACGATGCCGCTGAACCTCAATTTTATGAGTTACATCACGGAAAATCTTCATTTGCGATTGTTACAGATACTGGCTATGTCCCAGATAGTGTAGCTGGTGTGATTAATAATGCTGAAGCTTATCTATTTGAATGTAATCATGATACAGAAATGTTGCGGATGGGACCATACTCCTGGTCATTGAAACAAAGAATTATGAGTGATACAGGGCACTTGTCGAATGATGATGGGGCTGCAGCTTTGATGGATGTTTTGGGAAATAATACTAAGAAAATATTCTTGGGACATCTAAGTCAGGAAAATAATGTTAAGGCATTAGCGCATGTCACAGTAGAAGATATCATGAAAGAACACGATTTAGCGGTTGGTCATGACTTTGAAATTTGTGATACAGATCCTAAACAAGCCACTCCATTAATCCAATTATAAAGAAAGTTTTTTAGAGAAAATTAATTATTTTGTTCGCAAAATTTTCATAATTAGATCCTAGAATTAGGTTATGAAATAGCTTGAAAGGGGCTGGAAAAATGGGTGAAAGAGGTCCTATTGAAGGAGAATTTACAGAATTAAATTCATCAAATAACAATCAAAATAACAACAACAATAACAATAATAAAATTATCAAGAAAGTTGCACTTGTTAGCTTAGTAGCAGGCCTACTTGGTGGAGGTATTGCAGTTGGTGGATACAACTGGTATGAAAATAGAAATGTAACTTCCAACAATTCTTTGGGAACAACGAAAACATCTAATATTAAGGTAGATGTAAGTAGTCAGACAACTAAAGCTTTCAAATCAGTGAAAAATGCAGTAGTTTCAGTTGAAGCTTATTCTTCTAGCAGTGCATCTGATTCACTTGAAGCAATCTTTGGTAATAGTAGTAAAGGAGAAACAACAAGTACTAGTGAAGGTTCTGGTGTGATTTACAAAAAATCTGGGAATACAGCTTTCATTGTAACTAATAATCACGTTGTTTCTGGATCCAATAAGATTGAAATTATCTTGGCTAGTGGTAAAAAAGTCTCTGCTACAGAAGTTGGACATGATGCAGTTAGTGACTTAGCGGTATTGAAGATCAATGCTAAAGACGTAACACAAGTAGCGTCATTTGGTGACTCTGACAATATTCAAGTTGGTGAAACAGCCTTGGCTATCGGTTCGCCATTGGGTTCTCAATATGCAACTTCATTAACTGAAGGGATTATCTCAGCTAAGAAACGTACAATTGATGTAACTGATAGTTCTGGTAATGCAACTGGCCAAGCAACTGTAATTCAAACAGATGCAGCCATCAACCCTGGTAACTCTGGTGGTCCTTTAATCAACTTAGCAGGTCAAGTAATCGGAATTAATTCCATGAAATTGTCTTCTACTGGCACAAGTTCATATGGCAGTGACAGCACATCAGTTGAAGGAATGGGATTTGCAATTCCAAGTAATGAAGTTGTTAAGATCATTAATCAGCTTGTGAAAAATGGTAAAGTATCTCGTCCAGCCTTAGGTGTGGCAGTGGTCGATTTGAGTAACATTTCTTCTAGTGATCAATCATCAACTTTGAAATTGCCAAGTAGTGTGACTGAAGGTGTGGTAATTGCGAGTGTTGAATCTGATTCTCCATTGAAGAACACTGATATTAAGAAGTATGATGTGATTACAAAGGTTAATGGTAAGAAGATTAGCGATGTAGCGACATTGAAAGAAGAATTGTACAAACATAAGATTGGTGATACTGTTTCAATTGAGTATTATCATGAAGGTAGTAAGAAGACTACTAATGTGAAGTTGACTTTAGAAGCAAATGATTCTAATACCACTTCAGCATCTAACGAAAATTAAATAGAAATTTTGGCACATATCTTGTAAGATAGATATGTGTTTTTTATTTTGTGGATAGATTTTTGGATAACAAATTTTAAGGCTGTTGAAAAGTCATAAAATACTACAGAATAAAGGGAAAAGACAAAAATAAAGTTATCCACAGACTGTGGAATAATTGTTAATAACTTTATAATCTAGCTATAATAATCAAAATAAACATTGATATAATAACTTTTGTAAGCAGTTATAAAAATTAATTTTATTTAATATTCCTGTGAATAAGTAATTGATTCTTGACAAATTAAGAAACAATAAATCTTGTGGCGAAAATATATTCGTAACAATATATAGGAATTCTAATTGTGGATATGTGGATAACTTTGTGAATAACTTGTGTGTGAAGGTGGATTTCTTATGAATATAAAAATTATTGGTGTGGGTAAGTTAAAAGAAAAATATTTAAAACAGGGAATTGCAGAATATGCAAAACGTCTAGGTACTTTTTGTAAATTTCAAATTGTCGAAGTTCCTGATGAAAAGGCCCCTGAAAAATTAAGCCCAGCTGAAATGGAAGGCGTGAAAGAAAAAGAGGGGGAACGTATTTTAGCGAAAATCAAAGATAAAGAATATGTATACGCCCTTGCGATTGAAGGTAAAGAGCGTTCTTCGGAAGAATTTGCTAAAGAGTTAGCAGATTTAGGAACATACGGCACTAGTGATATTACTTTTGTTATCGGTGGATCTTTAGGATTAAGTCCTGAAGTTTTAAAAAGAGCAAATACAAAAATTTCTTTTGGTCGTTTCACACTTCCTCATCAACTGATGAGAATGGTTTTAACAGAACAAATTTACCGTGGATTCATGATAAATGCTGGTAGACCATATCATAAGTAGAAATTTAATGACGATTTGGCGGAAATCCACCAGCACGTCTTTATTTAGGGGCAGGGGCTTTAATGGCAATTCAAAGTAAGATTGAAGAAATAGTCCAAGTGGCAAATGAAAATCTGGAATTAAGCCAAAGTATCGATAGCCCAGCAAATTAAATAGAATACTTTTTCAAATTATATTAAGAAAAAATGA
Organism: Ligilactobacillus salivarius DSM 20555 = ATCC 11741; assembly: GCF_001435955.1. GTDB lineage: Bacteria > Bacillota > Bacilli > Lactobacillales > Lactobacillaceae > Ligilactobacillus > Ligilactobacillus salivarius. Next base: position 64,555 of record NZ_AYYT01000006.1, read on the forward strand.
CGTTATATCAATTCTTTATGGAATTGGTACAACGTCATTTTTTAAAAACTTATATATATTTAGATTATTTTTTATCATCTTCCCAATATTCTAGAGATTTATCACGTGAAAGTAGGGTACAAATGATAGCAGCAATACCAGAGATACCGAATACGATAAATGCAACACCCCAGCCTAAATGGTCAACGATGATACCGATAACCAAAGTAGCAACAGTAGCGCCACCAACATAACTGAAAGTACCAGACAAGCCAGCGGCAGCACCAGCAGCAGCTTTAGGAACAAGTTCCATCGCATACAAACCAACCATCATAACTGGTCCATAAATGGAAGCACCTAAACCGATAAGAATTGCGAAATCCCAAATCATATATTCAGGACCAGCTGGAATAAACCAATAAGCAACTAATAATATGAGAGTAATGATTAAACAAGCAACGTTGGTTAATGGTTTAGAATTCTTGAATAATTTAGCTGATACCCAACCTGCAATTAACATACCAGCAATTCCACCAAGCTCGAAGAAAGAAAATCCTCCCATACCGGCAGCAGCAGTGATACCTTTACCACCGTCTTGAATGCTAGTTGCTAAGAACTTAGGGGTCCAAGAAACGATACCATAACGTAAAATATAAACGAGAGCAGCGTAAAGTGAGGACCACATTAATTTAGTGTTTGGCAAAATATATTTCTTAACAATTTCACCCATGCTCATTTCAACAGCAGCAGCATCTTCTTCAAGTTTAGCATTATCACTTTCACGATATTCTTCTGATTTATATTCTTCAATTGGTGGTAATCCAACTGATTCTGGAGTGTCTTCTTGAATAAAATAAATAATAACGGCCATGATACAAACAACAATACCTGGGAACCAATATGCTGCACGTGCTTGTGCTAATGGATCATTTCCAGCAAGTGCCAAGCCAGCACCTGCTAGTAAAGGTGCAATAGCCCCACCAAAATTATGTGATAGATTCCAAATAGTACCGTAAGTGATACGTTCCTTATTACCAAACCAGTATACTAGAGTTCTAGCACCAGGAGGCCATCCCATACCTTGTAACCAACCGTTAATTAGATAGAAGATGGTAAATAGCCAGACACTTGTGATTACTGATGGAATAACACCGATAAAAATATTAATAATACCTGATAATAATAGTCCTAGAGGTAGAAAAATTTTAGAATTTGATTCATCTGAAATAAGTCCAGAGACAAATTTAGAAACACCATAAGCAATATAGCTGGCACAAGTTATAATTCCTATTTCGGTAGCTGACATCTTCAAAATCCCAGAAAGAATGGAAGTGGTATTACGAACAAAATAGTACCCCATATAACCAACAAAAATAGAGATAATAACTTGAGTACGATAACGTGGATATTTACGAGCAACCTCGGCATCTGAAAGACGTGGCTTTTTACCGGGTGGAGCAAGTAATTTTTTAAACATATAAAAACCTTCTTTCTCCGTTAAAGTAAACGGTTTCAAAACCCGCAAATAATATATCACAGAATAATATTGTGCACAATAGTTAAAGTTCGGAATTTACGATAAAATTTTATGAATAAAAAAAGAACGTGATTAGTTCAACGTTCTTAGAGGTTATTGATTCAATAGCTTGAAACTTAATTTAACTGGATTATGATCGGCATAGGCAAATTCAGTGTTGATGTTTTCAGAAGTAGCCTGAACATTCTTGGATACTAAGAAGCCATCAATAACTGTGGTATAAGTCTTTCCTTTTTGATAAGGAATATCAGTACCGCGACAAGTTGGAACAGTGTTTTCATTTTTAGCATGAACCATGCGAATATCAGGTGCGAGATCTTTCGAAGAGAGGACAGACACCCAGTCGGGAGTTTCTTGTTGGGACTTAAAATGGGTTAACATCTTTCGACCAAATGTATGGTTAAAGTCACCACCGACAATGACATAATTACCCTTTTTATATTCAGATTCCATGACAGAATTTAAAAGCTTTAACTGTTTAACACGCATTTTACCACCTTTATCATAAGCAGACATATGACTATTAATTAAAATCAGTTTATGACCATTAGTTACTGGAATTTTCATAACGGTGAAACATCTATCTAAATCAGTAAATTTAGTAATAAAACTGGTAGAAACAGGGTATTTACGACGAGTAGCTTGTTCTACAGGATATTTACTGAGTGATAATAGTCCTGATTGAACTGCTCCATGTGGATCATTTAGAGGATATAACAGATAAGGAGAATGGAAATTATTTGCAAAAATTTCTTCATAGTTAGCAAAGTTTTGACTCATTTTTTTAACTTGATTGACGTGATAACTACGTGATGAATCAACATCTATTTCTTGAAATAACATGAAGTCTGCATTAATTTTTTTCATCGTATTGATTTCACCATTTGTATTTTGTAAAACAGCAGCTTCATTTTCAGCTTTTCCGTATTTTCCTTGTGTTTTAGTACCGTCCTTCATTTTGCCGGTATCCATAAAAAAACTAAACTTCTGATTATATGCTCCAAATCCAACATTATATGTAGCAGCAGAGTAGGTAGTATTTGTTTGCAGTTTATTAGAGTGATTAAGTTTTTGTCTAATAGATAGTGGTTGATAATCTTTAATTCTATAATAATGTGTCTGCATATAGATTACATAGGCATCAATAAACACAACTAAACATCCTAATAAACCTAAAATAAATATTAGTCCCCAACGTAACATGGGATGTTTCATTCGCAAAATAATCAAATCCTCTCTAAAAAATCTAAAAAAATTATAGCATGAAAATAACCTGGGAAATAATTTTTTTAGTATACGGTTAACAATAATCCGTTGTACAAGGTATACTCTCAGATAAGAATATAAAAAAATGAGGATGAGTGAATGAGTTTAAGAAGAAAGCCTAAAAAGGATACGCTATTTAGTTTTTTTGCGCCCAAATTTATGACAACTGCAGTTATTTTGACGATATACATACTGGGGTCTTCGATACCTATTCCTTTAGGGGATACGGTTGCGGAAGCGAAGAGTAATTATATTATGCAGCTGACAAGTAGTGCAACAGGGGGAAATCTAACGAAACTGACGTTAATGTCGATGGGGCTAGGACCATATATGATTGTTATGATTTTATGGTCGGTTTTAGCTATGATAAAGCCACTAGGATTAGGAAATCTAAGCGAAAAAGAGAGTGGCTACGTAAGAAATCTGATAACCCTGGTTGTATCAATCATCCAAGCTATCGGAATTGTGATGAACTTTGATTTGAAGTTGGATTTAATGTATAAAGCCGGTATAGTTTGCATCTTGTTAGCTGGGGGATTTCTGACGATATATCTATCGACAATTAACGGTAGTAAAGGTGTCGGTGGAATGATGTTAATCATGCTGTTTGGGATTATATCTGGAATTGGACAACAAGCAGGAGAAGGTTTTAAGAAAATTTCCAAGAGTCCCCATGCAGTGCTAATCACGAGTATAGTAATTCTGGCGATTCTTCTGATTATAGTTTTATCGGTTCTTATGGAACGTTCAGAATATCGAATACCAGTAACACAGGTAATGATAAACAATGATCTAAACAGAGAATCTTATATTCCAATCAAACCCAATGCAAGTGGTGGGATGGCAATCATGTTTGCGATATCAATGTTTATGATCACTAGTTATTTATTACAAATCCTTGCTCACCATTTCCCAGTGGGATTTTTAAAGATATTTGAAAAGGGCATGTCTATGTATACATTTACGGGGGCAACTATGTATATTATTGTTCTATTTACATTATCAATTGTGTTTGGGTTTGTAAATATTGATGCTGGTCAGCTTGCTGAAGGGTTACGTAATAGTGGTGACTATATTAAAGGGGTAAGACCTGGGAAAGATACAAAACGTTATATCAATAAATATGTCTGGTTCTTTTCAGTTTTTGGATCAATATATATTTGTTTAATTGCTGGTGCTCCTTTGTATCTAGGGGTACTTTTCCCAAGTTATAGAAAAGTGGTAATGTTGCCGGGAATGGCATTAATGTGTGTTGGTATGATCTTTACTACTCAAGATCAGATTCGTGCTGGTAAGAGTTTATACAGTTACAAGAAATGGATTAAATAAGTGATAGTTAGGAAGTGAAAATGATGTTCTACTTTATTCCGACGTGGAATTAGAATCATACTGACTGGGAATTGGAATTTTTAGAGTGGTACTATACGACTAAGAAAATGGAATTTGATGATACGGTCAATCAGTTAATGATGTTTAATCAAGCTAAGGAGAAGAATAAGACAATTATTCTAGAATATGCACCAATGTTGCGAGATTTTCTACAAAGACAAGATTTGTATGATATTGATTATTATAGTATTTTTGATGATTTACAAGACACCCACCTTGATAACATTAGACCAGTTAATCCTCTAGAATTTGCTTGGTCTAAAAATGCGGTCTTTATTTATAATCCTTTTTACATTTTAGTAAGGGTAGATAATCAACCATATGCGCAAATTATCAGTGGAAATTTAGGACAACTTCAAAGAATAAATTTCTTTAAGGAAAAGAAGCTTTCTAAAGTTTATATCTTTGATGATCGAGGCTTTTTGTCGAGTATTGTCACACATAATGACAATGGTTTTGAAAAACAAGAATTCTTCAATTTAGCTGGTGAATGGAGATTTAGGCTGGAACATAATGGTGAAGTGACAGTTAATCCTTTGTTCAAGCAAAACTTTAAACAAACAAAATATGATTCAATGAGAGATTTGATTTCCGAAAAATACTCTGAATTTATTGAACATAATCTTACTGAAGATGATGTAGTTGTACTTGCAGGAGAAAAAAGACACAATCAAAGAATTTTAGATCTACCTAGACAAAGTAAGGTGATTATGAGTATTTTTAGTGATCGTTTAGATATTGAGCATGATTTTCCTGATCTAGAGCAATTAAAAAAAGTGGACGTGATTGTAGCCGATACTCCAAGAAATACGGAATTGGTAAAAGATAAGTTAGCTGAATTAAATATGCAAGTGCCGGTCTTGCAAATTCCGCCATTTGATAGTCGGTTACGCTTGGGACAAAGTCAGCGAATTAGAGCTTTGAGAGTATTCGTATTAGTTGATAAAACTCCAATTGAAGAATTAAAGATAGTGACTAATGAAGTCAGTCAATTTATGCAGAAAAATAAATATGTTGAACTGATATTAGGTGGCTATGCTGCTAATTCTAGTTCAATGGAGAAATTGGACTATTTAAAAGAAAGAATATTAGACAAGTTAAATATCACTGAAGCTGATGTGCAAGTAGCAGAAATGGCAGAAAATGAACTTCAAGATGAAGAAAGTCAGGAAATTCTGCGTAATGTTAAACTCTTTAAACGAGTTGATTTTTATAAGATTGATTCTGAAAATTCGCTTGTTAGTAAGTGGAATTTTGTTCGTTTGATTATAGGTATGGGCAAGGATATGGATTTATATCTTCAAATTGCAGGAATAAGTGCGGGAATTCCACAAATTAATTCAGTTCCTAGCCCTTATGTTAATCATCAAAAGAATGGTTTGATAGTGCCAGATTCATTAGAGTTAAAACATGCGTTGGAGTATTACTTAGTAGGATTGAAGAACTGGAATGAAGCGTTGGTATATACTGCCAAGAAGATCGTACAGTATTCCAGTGACAACTTAGTAGGATTGTGGAATGATGCTTTATAGTTGTCGAAAAAGGGGGGAGAGTTTGAGTGAGTAAAATAACCTTAGTTCAAGTAGGGAAGAACGATTTATCTGAAAAATACTCTATGCCAGATAATGTTCAATGGTTAGTGATAGAGCCAGAAAATTTGTCTGAGAGAATTGCTCAGTTAAATGCAGAGGAAAAGAAACAACATCGACGTCTACAATTTAATATGGCTTTTATAACGGACATGGATGAAACAACAGATTTAATGGCATTAGATAATTTTGTAGCGGCATACACAGTATTTTATACTGACGGAATTGACGCTCAAACTGAAAGTCAGAGTTACTTTTTTAAGAAAAAAAGGCTAAAGTTATTCTAGATAAAGATATGGATGAATTTATGTCTAATCTAGGATATAAATTCTTTAGTGGTCAGTATGGAGATACTGCAGCTACTAACATAGGAAACTATATAATAAATCCTAGCTATAAAGGTGAATACAAAATTGAAGCTGGAAATCATTAGTTTTTTCCATCCTCAAATTAATTATTACACCGAATTTGGAGTGAATTTTGTTAAATCGAGCGTTGTAATTGCTTAAAAATTTCTTACGAAAAGTCTAAAATAGTGATAATATGAAAAGATAACTAAATTTTGAGGTGATATTTTGGAAGAACTTTTTGAAAAAGCTCCAGTCAAAAAAGTCTACTATCAACTAGCATTGCCAGTAGTATTTAGTATGATTATTAGTATGGTGTACAATATAGCTGATACATATTTTGTCGCTAAGACTGGGAACACTGATTTAGTGGCAGGAATTACTGTAAGTTCGCCACTATTTATGTTTATGCTAGCAGTCGGTGACATTTTTGGCTTAGGTGGAAGTGCCTTAATTTCAAGATTATTTGGACAGAAACGATATGAAGAAAGTAAGCATGTAAGTAGCTTTAGTTTTTATGGAGATATAATTTTTACGATTATTTTGACAGTATTGTTATTAGTTTTTGAAGCACCTATCATGCATCTTCTAGGGGCTAATGCTCAGACTTATAAATATGCAGCTGAATTTTATCGGGTATTGGTAATCGGCTCGGTATTTATCACACTGTCATTAGTTCCAGGGAATATGATTAGAACAGAAGGACTTGCAGTCAAGTCAATGATAGCGACAATTTCAGGAACAGTACTAGCAATCATTTTAGATCCGATTTTCCTATTTGGATTTAAATGGGGAGCTGCTGGGGTAGCCTTCGCTAATATTTTAGGATACGTATTAAATACAGGATTACTAATCTACTTTACTTGGAAAGACAGCAAGTATTTGTCATTCAATCTCAAATACATTAAGGTTAGTTGGTATCATTTTAAAGAGATTATCGCAATTGGAATTCCAAGCTCTGTTACTAATTTTATGCAGACATTTGGGATGGCTTTATTAAATAACTATCTTGTTATTTATGGTAATGACAAGGTTGCGGCGATGGGAATTACGCAAAAAGTATATGGGATTGTAACACTTGTCTTGGTAGGTTTTGCTTTTGGAGCTCAGCCATTGATTGGATATAACTATGGAGCTAAGAATGCAAAGAGATTCCGCGAAGTTTTGCGTTATGATTTCAAGGTGGAAGTAGTTTATGCGATTATTGCTTCCTTGATCTTGATTGTACTTTCTCCATTCGTAATTAAGTTGTTTATGAATAATCCGCAAATCATTGCTGATGGCTCTTATATGTTGAGAGTCTGTCTACTAACAACGCCATTTATTGGAGCTATCTTGGTTTATACCACTGTTTTTCAATCAGCTGGGAAAGGGTGGAGTGCCTTGGTGATGTCGATCTCTCGTCAAGGCGTGGTATATTTCATCAGTATGGTAGTAATGGCTAAAATTCTCGGCTACCATGGAGTAGTAATGGCACAACCAGTTGCGGATATTTTAACCTGTGTGATTGGTTATTTAATTTATCAGAAAGATTTTCGAAAATTTAAATAAAGAAAAATGCTAAGAACTTGTGAAGAATAGTTCTTAGCATTTTTGCTAGATTAAGGTTTTTGCAGTTCAACAACTTCTGCATCAATTTCATCAATAAAGCGACTATCATGCTCGATAATCAGCATAGTAGGGCGATACGTCTTAATTAACTCAATAATTTGGTCCTGATTGAAAGTATCAAGATAGTTCAAAGGTTCATCCCAAAGGTATAAATTAGCTGGTTCTAGCAAACTTTTTGCAAGGAAAACTTTCTTCTTTTGACCAGCACTTAAGTCACAGATGCGGTTAGTAAAGGTATTACGTTCCACGCCTAATTTATGCAGAATATTTAGAAGTTCGTTATATTCCAAGTGATGATGTTCAGCGAATTGTTTGAGATTATCAGTGTTATTATCTTCTAATTGTTGCAAGTAACTGATTTTTAGATTGCTAGCTAGAGAAATATTTCCTTCAATAATCTTAATATCATCTTGTTTCAAGATAGCCCTGATTAATGAAGATTTTCCTGAACCATTATCACCCTTGAGAACTACTTGTTGTCCTTGTTTTAGATTGAAAGAAATCGGCTTGAACAAACTATCATATCCTGGGTAAGCAAGAGTAAGTTTCTCAACATTCAAGATATCTTGATGGTGACTAGTTTGAAAGTTGATGCTCAATGGGGTAATAGTTTCAATATTTGTCAGTAAGCCTTCTTTATCTTTAATTTGAGATTCTATGCGTTTTTGCATAGTAGTTGAACGCTTCATAACTCTAGCGGCCTTGGCAGTGATAAAGCCTTTATCAGCATGGGAGTTATTCTCCTTTTCGCGTTCAGCACTACGAGCCCAATTCTTCTTTTGAGTAGCAGAAGTTTTAAGTTGGGAAATACTACGTTTAAGTTTTTCATTTTGAGCCAGGTTACTTCTATCTTCAATCGCTTTTTGTTCTTCATATCTAGTATAATCGCCTTGTTGCAAGCGAATATTTTGAGCTTCAATCACAAGTGTATGATCAATAACTTGATTGAGAAAATCGCGATCATGACTAGTAATAATAAATCCTTGTTTCTTATTATTCAGATATGTAGCAACTTGTTGACGCGTATGTGCATCTAGATGGTTAGTAGGTTCATCAAGCAAAACAAAACTATTCTTATTTTTGAAAGCTAGAGCTAGTAATACCTTAGTTTGTTCACCACCACTAAGGGTATTGAAAGGTTGCCATAATACTTTAGGATCTAATTGAAGTTGTGAAAATTCTTTTTCCAGTTCCCATTGTTCCACGTGAAACTTATCTTGAATAGCGTATAAGGTTAGATTATCTTTATCACTGATTGCTTGAGGAAAATATTCAAAATCTATATTGGCGCTAATTTTACCACTGTAATCTAGCTTTCCTTGAATAATATTTAAAAAGGTAGTCTTACCGCGACCATTGCGTCCAAGCAGTCCTAATTTCCATTGGCTATCAAGTGATAGGGAAACATTGTCAAAGAGTAGATCTTGACCGTTATAGGCGAAAGAAAGATTTTTAATCGAGATTGTCGACATATTATCACATCCTTAAGTAAAATAAAAAGCCTGTCACAGTGGACAGACTCAGGGGTAATAATATGAATAATAGTATGCCATAAAGAAACTACACCTTTACAGCACAAGGCATACCAATCCATGTTAAACTAAATTCTGTCCACAAAAAATAAATACTCGGCTTTACGAGATTAAATTTGTTAGTCAGAATTAGTTCTTCAATGGACTGATACCTCCGTTCGATATAAGATACTTATAGAATAAATGAAAAAAAGATTGAGGTCAAGTAATAGGGATAATTTTTTGAAAAGTAGAACTTATTTCTGATTTGAAGTCATTCATGATATAATTTTGAAAGATTAATTAATAAAGGAGACATTTTTAGAATGGCATATCCACAATTAGATTTGGTAAATGTAAAAGGACCAAAGGCAACAATCAAAACAAATCATGGTGAAATTGTAATCCAACTTTTCCCTGAACAAGCACCTAAGACAGTTGAAAACTTTGTTGGTTTAGCAAAGAAAGGTTACTATGATGGAGTAATCTTCCACCGCGTTATCAACGACTTCATGATCCAAGGTGGCGATCCAACTGGAACAGGTATGGGTGGCGAAAGTATCTGGGGAGCACCATTTGAAGATGAATTTTCAAATGAATTATTCAACATTCGTGGAGCTTTATCCATGGCTAATGCTGGCCCAGCTACAAACGGAAGTCAATTCTTCATTGTTCAAAACCAAAATGTACCTGCACAAATGGCAGGACAAATGGAAGCAGCTGGTTATCCAAAAGAAATCATCACTGCCTATGAAAATGGTGGTACACCTTGGTTAGATCATCGCCACACTGTTTTTGGACAAGTAACATCTGGCATGGATGTAGTTGATGAAATTGCAGCAGTTGAAAGAGATATGGCTGACAAACCAAAAGAAGACGTTGTAATTGAAACAGTTGAAATTGCTGAGTAATTAAAAATTAGTTTTTAGAGAATCTCTTAATTGTTAGTTGAAAAGCTAATGATTGAGGGATTTTTTGTATTATGATAAACATATGTTGATTTTGTTAGAAAAATATGATATTTTCATTAAAAGATTATTTTAGAAAGGTAGGAATTAAGATGCGACCAAGAATAGCAATTCCAGCTGATACGCTAACAGAAGCAACAAATGTTATTAATGAAAGAATGGCACCCTATGCGCCTAAACCGGTAATTGAAGCAATTGTTAAATCAGGTGGGGTTCCGGTTATTTTTCCGAGTGTTTCTCCAGAATTGGTACCAGATTATCTCGACCTTTTTGACGGAGTTCTTTTTGCAGGGGGAGCTGATGTTGATCCAACATTTTTTGGAGAGGAACCTCATCAAAGGTTAGGGGCAACTTATCGTAAGCGAGATTTATTTGAAATTGAATTACTGAAACAGTCCTTAAAAGCTGATAAGGCAATTATGGGAATTTGTCGAGGATTACAGCTAATAAATGTTGGTTTAGGGGGAACTTTATATCAAGATTTATCTGAAAATCCAGAAGCAACAATCAAACATTCTCAAGATGCACCAGGAAATTTTCCTTCTCATCACGTCAATGTACAAGAAGATAGTCGTCTCTATTCTTTAGTAGGGAAGCGACCTTATGTAAATTCTCGACATCATCAGTTACTAAAGAAAATTGCACCAACATTACGTGTTTCTGCCTTTGCCGACGATGGAGTGCCTGAAGCAATTGAATCAAAAGAAAATAACCAAATTTTAGCTGTTCAATGGCATCCAGAAAATATGTTTAAGCATTATGAATATTCTCAAAAGATATTCGCTGACTTTATTGAAAGAGCTAAGCACTAGAAAAAAGCTGTATGAATTGTAATTAATATTACTTTTCATACAGCTTTTGTTATTATTGCACTTCCCAATTACCATAGAATAATTCACGTTTTAAATCTTCTGCAGACATAGGTGCGTCATCTTCAAAGCCTTTAAATTGATAGATAGATTCTAAAGCAGCTTCTTGATAACGTTTGGCACGTCTTAACGCATATTTTTCTAAAGAATTATTTTCAACGTAGCTTAATAATTTAGCACTAGGAGTTGTCTTAGGATTTTCAACTCTATCTTCTAAATCTTCAAGAATTTCTTGATATTCTGGTCCTAACTGGATTTGATTCGCAAAACGTTCAAGACTCTTGATAAAAGCACGAGCCTTATTTTGATATTTACATTGGTCAGTAGGTAATTCTACTGATACATCTTCATTCATTTCATCAGCTTTACCGAGAACTTGGTCGACATCATCAGCCTTTAAAGCAGGGTGCATGATGAAATAACTAGAGAGTAGACGAATAAAGCGAAGAGTGCCAGTTCTAACGCCCACAGAACTACTAGGGTCAAGATCCAACATTCTTAATTCAAGATATTGAACACCTTTTTTAGGAAGATCTCTGAAATCTTTAGTCCCTTTAAAACGAACGGGGCTATGGAAATCATGGTCAGCAATCAATACTCCTTGTTTAAGTCCTTCTTCAATACGTTTAACATATTTTTGAACATCAACAAAGCAGCCACTAAATCGAGTACCAAAGCCATAAGAACTCTGACGAATACTTCTAATAGGATGGGGAAGTTCATCTTCTTTGTCGAAATAGTTGGCTTCAGCAATTGGACTAGCACCAAAAAGATATGTAATAAGCCATCGATAGCGCATAAAGCCTTGAGCTAAAACAGTATAAAGATAGTTCTGAACTTCAATTCTATTTTTGAAACGCTCAGGAAAATTCTTTAAAACCAAGTCAATGATATGATCATCAATACTCAAATTAATATGGGCACCACATGGAGTACCCTTGGAAAAGCCGTGACGCTTGATGAATTCCTTGAAATAAGCTTCTTTTACTGGTCCCATTTTAGCAGTTTGAATTGTACTTTTATCTTTAGGCAATTTAGGCGGCATTGAAAGTGGCCAGAGTAGTTCTCCTGGAGCTAATGCAGAACGTAGCACATTATTGATGGCGTAAAGATAATGCATTGCATCAAGTGCGTGACTAGCTGCAGGTGTTACAACCTCAGACATTGTTTCTAAGAAATCATTTGTAATCCAAGGGTTAGTTTTCTCATCTCCAATAGCTGACGGATAAGGCTCCTGGCTTAGATGTCCGGTATCATCAACGCGTTGCATTTCAATTTCTAAACCCATAGTAAAGTCAGAAGTCTTAGCAACAGCTTCATTGTCAAAGATTAATTGACCTATCTTACTAAACATAAAATCACCTCTGTTTAATTAAATGTTTTCTAATTTTATTAGCATTATACTATAAAAAGATTAAAAATGAAGTGTTTTTTGAAATAAAATCGCTAACAATCAATTTTTAGTTGATTAAAAAAATTATTTCACTTTTTTGGTATTTTACACTTGTCATATATCACAAAAGTGGTATAATTAAAAATGTAAGGAAGTGATGGATATGAAGATTGATATCAAAGCTTACTTGGACTCCAAAGAGCTGACGATTTATCAAGTTTCCAAATATTCAGGTTATGGGTACACGACCTTGCACAAGTCATTCAACAAGAAGCAAACAAGTGCGACATCTCTGAATTTAAGAGATTTGGATGCTTTGGCACAATCGCAAAACAAAGCGATGTGGCAAGTATTGAAAGAACTTGAAGAGCATTATTTGAGTGATGATAATTAGATGAATAGTCGCAGTACCATAAGTCCGTAAGTTTCCAGCAGTCGTCGTTGTTAATTTAGGGGCTATTTTGGTTGCACAAATTAATAAATTAAGAATAAGAAAATAACAGAAACGAGGGATTCTTTATGAATAACACACCTTTTGATAACTTTAATAATATGGATGATATTTTTAATGAATTGATGGGAAGTATGAATGGTATTAATTCTGAACGTCGTTATTTAATTAATGGTCGTGAAGTGACCCCAGAAGAATTTGCTCAATATCGTAAGACCGGAAAATTACCAAATAATAATCAAATGACAAGTCAAGGCAAAGCTCCAAATAAAGATGGAATTTTAGCTAAATTAGGACGTAACTTAACTCAAGAAGCTCGTGAAGGCAAGTTAGATCCAGTTATTGGACGTAACAAAGAAATTCAAGAGACTGCTGAAATTTTAGCACGTCGTACGAAGAACAATCCTGTTCTAGTAGGGGATGCTGGTGTTGGTAAGACAGCAGTTGTTGAAGGCTTGGCACAAGCAATTGTGAATGGTGATGTACCTGCTTCAATTAAGAATAAAGAAATTATCAGTATTGATATCTCTGGCTTAGAAGCTGGTACACAATATCGTGGTAGCTTTGAAGAAAATATTCAAAACTTAATTAAGGAAGTTAAAGATAGAGGAAATGTGATCCTATTCTTTGATGAAATCCATCAAATCTTAGGTGCTGGTGGTATGGGCGGTGACAACGGCTCTAAAGGTTTAGCTGATATTTTGAAACCAGCTTTATCTAGAGGTGAAATCACAGTTATTGGTGCTACAACTCAAGATGAATATCGTAATACCATTATGAAGAACGCAGCTTTGGCACGTCGATTCAATCAAGTTACGGTAAATGCTCCAAGTCCAGAAGATACATTTAAGATTTTACAAGGTATCAGAAACTTGTACGAAAAGCATCACAATGTTGTATTGCCAGATAATGTTTTAAAGGCTGCTGTGGACTACTCAATTCAATATATACCACAAAGAAGTTTGCCAGATAAAGCTATTGATTTGATAGATATGACGGCTGCACATCTTGCTGCAAAGCATCCTGTTACAGATGTTAAAGAATTAGAAAATCAAATTAAAGATGAAAAAGAAAAGCAACAAGCAGCTGCTGACAAGGAAGATTATGAAGCAGCTTTAAATGCTAAGACAAAGATTGAAGAATTGCAAAAGAAGATTGATAACCATTCTGAATCTCAAAAAGTAACAGCCACAGTCAATGATGTTGCTGAAGCCGTAGAACGTTTGACAGGTATTCCTGTATCCAAGATGGGTGCTAGTGATATCGAACGCTTAAAGGAAATCGGCAAGAGATTAAAGGGCAAAGTTATTGGTCAAGATGAAGCTGTAAATGCAGTAGCTCGTGCTATCCGTCGTAATCGTGCTGGTTTTGACGAAGGAAATCGCCCAATCGGTAGTTTCTTATTCGTTGGACCAACTGGGGTCGGAAAGACAGAATTAGCTAAGCAATTAGCTTTGGATATGTTTGGCTCTAAAGATGCGATTATTCGTTTGGATATGTCAGAATATTCCGATAGAACTGCCGTATCTAAATTGATTGGTACAACAGCTGGTTATGTAGGTTATGACGACAATAGTAACACTTTGACTGAACATGTACGTCGTAATCCATATTCAATTATCTTGCTAGATGAAATTGAAAAAGCTGACCCACAAGTAATCACATTATTACTTCAAGTATTAGATGACGGTCGTTTAACTGATGGTCAAGGTAATACTATTGACTTCAAGAACACAGTTATTATCGCAACATCTAATGCTGGTTTTGGTAACGAAGATTTAATGGGCAAAGACGAAAAAGAAGACAAGGACATTATGAAGAAGATTGCTCCTTACTTCCGTCCAGAATTCTTGAATCGTTTCAATGCTGTAATTGAATTCTCACATTTGACTAAGGAAGATTTGAAAGAAATTGTTGATTTGATGTTAGACGAAGTAAACAAGACTTTGGCTAAGAAAGGTCTCGACTTGGTAGTAACTGATGCTGCTAAGAACTATCTTATCGAACAAGGTTACGATGAAGCAATGGGTGCTCGTCCATTACGTCGTGTCATTGAACAACAAATTCGTGATAAAGTAACAGACTTCTACTTGGATAATGTAGATGTAAAACATTTATTAGCTGATATGAAAGATGGCGAATTAGTAATCAGTGAAAGAAAGGATGCAGATAAATAATTTAAATTCTAAGAAATTACTAGATATATGGGATTAAACAGCACTAACTTAACTGTAAGACAGCAGTTTTGTTGGTGCTGTTTTTACATAGATTGGAAAAAATTTATGATGAATATTCGACGAAAAACATTAAAAAGCTTGAATTTTTAGGGGTATAGGGCTATTATAAACTTAGATAAATAAAACGCATTCAAAAGAAAGGATGATTATTATGGCTCAAGAATACAAACGTGTCTTAGTTGCAATTGATGGTTCTAAAGGGGCAGATGCGGCATTACGTACAGCAATTGAAGTTACTAAGAGAAATGACCACACTCATCTAGATGTATTACGTGTTTTAGACTTAAATTCTCTTGAATACGGTGGGGCAGGGATTGCTCTTGACGGTCAAAAGATTTACGAAATTGAACAAGCAAATGAAGGCTATATGTTAAAACTTAAGGATAAGATTGTAGCTGAATATAATCTAGATGCAGATAGGGTTAGTGTTCACCTACGTTTCGGTAATCCTAAAGCAGTTATCACACAAGATTTTCAACCAGAATACGGTAATGATTTAATCGTAGTTGGTTCTACTGGTAAGAACTTTGTACAAAGAATGATTGTTGGTTCTGTTGCATCTTATGTAATTAGAACAGCTAAATGCGATGTTTTGATGGCAAAGGTCCGTGACGGAGAAGATAAATAAGAAAAGTAAAACTACTAGATGTTTAGGCACCTAGTAGTTTTTTGTTTGGAAAAATTAATTTATTTAAAATATAATTCGTGATAACATTTAGTAATTTCGTAAGTTTTGAACTCAGTTAAATCAAGCATAATCGTAATAATACGGTTTAAATGATATCCTTTGTATGAGAGTTTTTGAATGATTTCTTTAATAATCTGTTCACGTTCTAATTTTTTTGCTTCTTGTATTCTATCCATAATTCCATCCTTTCAAAAGTGTGTTTGACCTATTTAAAATACGAAGAAAAAATAAGATTTCAAAAAAATGCCGCTACTTATTACAAGTAACGACATTTTTATTAGTTATTCATTTTCTTTTGTAAATAGTTAGAAATCCAAGTTAAAACTGTGATTACGATTAAGTACATTAATCCGATAATTGCCCAAACTTTGAAGCCTTCAAGGTTACGAGCGATGATAATTTTACCAGTTTGTGTAAGTTCAAGAATACCGATAATAGAAAGAATAGAAGTATCTTTCAAAGTAATGATAAACTGGTTTACGAATGAAGGAACCATAATTTTAATTCCTTGTGGTAATATAATCTTCTTCATTGCTTTACCAAATGATAATCCTAAACTACGAGCAGCTTCCATTTGCCCTTTATCGACAGCTTCAATTCCCCCTTTAACAAAGGCAGCAGTATAAGCACCTTCGTTTAAAGTAAGGGTGATGATGCCGGCTATGAAAGCTGGAATCTTAGTACCAGTTAAGCTAGGAATACCGTTATAGATAAATAGGGCAAGTACTAGCAATGGAAGACCACGGAAGATATAAATAACAGTAGTTGAAACTCCTTGAGCGAACTTGTTAGGAATTACTCCTAAGAAACCAATGATAATCCCAAAGATAGTTGCGCCGATAATACCCAAAATAGTTAGGTAGATTGTTTTCCAAAGACCGTTAAGGAAAACGCCAGAGTTTTGTTTTAACAAACCAATAAAGGTATGTTCATTGTTGCTATTTTCGTTAGCTTTCTTTTGTTCGGCAATTGTATTTTGGTTGATGTAGCGATTTACGATCTTATCATAACCACCATTTTTCTTTAACTTAGCTAAACCATCATCAAATTTATGTAGAAGTTCTTGGTTCTTACCTTTCATAACCGCAAAACCGTAGTAACCACTTTGAGCAGGGTTAGTAACGATTTTCAACTTAGTACCTGTTTGAATTGCATATTGCATTACGGGCATATCTTCAAAACAAGCAACAGAGTTTCCGTTAACAACATCATTGTACATGTTGTCGGAATCATCAAAAGTTACAGTTTTAAAACCATATTTGTCTTTCAATGAAAGAGCATAGTTAGCAGCGGCAGTACCAGTTTTTAAAGCAACGCGTTTGCCACGTAGTTGTTTGAGGCTGGTAATGTTACTATTTTTAGCAACTGCCATGATGAAACCTGTTTTATAGTATGGCTTTGAGAAATCGAATTTTTGTTTACGTTCATCAGTAATAGCCATCCCAGCAATAACCCCATCAATTTGTCCAGATTGTAAAGATTGAACGGCAGAGTTAAATCCAATTGGTTGAATATTAACTTTAAATCCTTCTTCTTTAGCGATAGCTTTCATTAAATCGATATCTATTCCAACATATTGATTATTCTTATTAGCGAATTCAAAAGGGGGATAAGTAACATCTGTCCCGATATTGTAGGTTTTAGTGTCTGCATTAACATGATTATTATTCAAGTTAGTAAAAATTAATAAAGTACATAAGCAACTGACAATAAAAATAAATGCTTTTTTTAGCATAGGCGACACTCCTAAAAATTATAAAATGTTAAAATATATCTCATTAAGAATACCACAATTTATTATTAAAGTGCAATTTAATCTATAAGTAAAAACATATAAAAAAGCCAGTATGCGAATTGACATACTGACTTAATTAAGTTTGAGGAATTATAATTATTGACTTGCTAAGCATTGACCAACTACAAAGTAGCAGATTGTTTTTTAATGGTTTACGCTGACTTAGCAAGAATAATTAATTAGTCAACGCGGACAACCCAGCCTTCAGGAGCAGGCTTATCACCAAATTGAATTCCTGTTAATTCATCATATAATTTCTTAGTTACAGGTCCAACTTCTGTTTCACTGTAGAATTGATGATACTTGTCACCAACTTGGAAACCAGCAATTGGAGAAATTACAGCAGCTGTACCACATGCACCAGCTTCTGCAAAGTGATCCAATTCATCGATATAAACGTCGCCTTCTTCAACTTCCATACCAAAGCGTTCTTTAGCAAGATACAAGAGGGAGTATTTAGTAACAGAAGGCAAGATAGATGGTGATTTAGGAGTTACAAACTTGCCATCTTTTGTGATACCGAAGAAGTTTGCAGAACCAACTTCTTCAATCTTCTTATGTTCAACTGGATCAAGATAGATACAATCGGAGAAACCTTCTTTGTGGGCTTTGTCACCAGGAAGTAAACTAGCAGCGTAGTTACCACCAACTTTGCTTGCACCAGTACCCTTATGAGCAGCTCTATCATAGTTAGAAACTAAGAAACGAGTAGGAACCATACCACCCTTGAAGTAATTTCCAACAGGCATAGCAAAAACAGTAAAGATGTATTCCTTAGCTGGATGTACACCAATGTTAGGTCCAACCCCAATGATTAATGGACGCAAGTATAAAGTACCGCCAGTGCCATATGGTGGAACATAAGCTTCATTTGCACGAACAACTGATTTACATGCTTCAATGAACATTTCAGTTGAAACTTCAGGCATTAATAAGCGACGACAACTGTCTTGTAAACGGGCAGCATTGCGGTCAGGACGGAATAATTGTACATGGTTATCTTTTGTACGGTAAGCTTTCATACCTTCAAAAGCTTGTTGACCATAATGAAGAGCTGTTGAACCTTCATTCATTGCAAGTGTAGAGTCTTCAGTTAAACCTGCCTTATGCCATTCGCCATCTTTCCAATAAGCGCGATAACGATAAGGGAGATCCATGTATTCAAATCCCAAGTTGTCCCAATCAAGAGTTGTTAATGGTTCTTTTGCTGTCATAATAAAATTCCTCCTTAATATGTAATTCAATAAATTAGAGTAAAGAAAAACCCACAAAGCTAGTTGAGCAGTGTGGGTAAAAAGTATATAGTCAATTCACCGCTGCAACTATTAGTTATGTAATCTATACTAGACGCACGATGAATCAAAGTCTTCACTCAAAATTAGCTGAGATATTAGATGACGCATCGTGCATCATAATAATAGCTAAGCTAATTAAAATTATACGGTTGCTAAATCTATTAAAATATGTACGCATAATCATCTACTCCCATCTAAATAATCTACTGAATTAATAATTGCTTTTATTATATCAGTAAATATTAAAAAATCAATATCTTTTTTAATCTTTTTGCAATTATTTAATAAAACTATAATTTTAAGAGCTAAATAATAGAGTTTGAATTTTTTCTTCCTATTATATGGTGAAAAAATTATTATTCATAAAGTATGTATTGAAGATTTTTTTGAGAAAAACTGAAATTAATTGTTGACGTAACCTAAAAATCAAGGTATAGTATATATCGTTG
>NZ_AYYT01000060.1 GCF_001435955.1 Ligilactobacillus salivarius DSM 20555 = ATCC 11741
ACTTTAAAATTATTTTCTACACTCTCTAAAGATCTAATAATTGTGTTTGAAGATGTAAAAGAGTCCGCAGCAATTTCACACATAGGTCTGGATAGACTTAAATCACGTATAAGTTTGGCTTTAACAGCATTAGAAAAATGATCATGATAGTTAGTATCTTTAAATTTAGCTGTCGCAGTTTTCTTGCATTCAGGACACAGATACTTCTGTTTTCTTATAGAAAGCACAAG
>NZ_AYYT01000061.1 GCF_001435955.1 Ligilactobacillus salivarius DSM 20555 = ATCC 11741
AAAAAGGAACGATATGGGATTGGTGAGCTTCTAAAAACGATTGACTTGAAGCGACCAACTTATTACGACGAACGCAAACGTATCATCAATAAAAATGATAAGTATGCTGATGTTAAGGTGGTAATCAAGGAAATAGCGGAAAAAGGTAAATGGAGAGGTTCTTACACATACGGCTATCGCCGTATAATGCCACTTCTTGAGAAAGCTGGATATCACATGGCTGAAGC
>NZ_AYYT01000062.1 GCF_001435955.1 Ligilactobacillus salivarius DSM 20555 = ATCC 11741
GCTGAATTAATTTCTTTAGATTCAGCACGTAAATAGTGATACATCTCTTGGTTGAATTTTTTACGATTTACCTTACAATCATTATCAAAATACCACTGACTAACAAGGTTACATAAACGTTGATATTCCTTAGTTACAGCTTTAAATTGAGCAACTTGTTCTTGATTTGGATATAAACGTACTTTAGCTGTAATTACTGTTTTCATTT
>NZ_AYYT01000007.1 GCF_001435955.1 Ligilactobacillus salivarius DSM 20555 = ATCC 11741
TTGTCTAACTTTTTTGTTGCACTTCAGAAATCATTTCTAAGTATGCTTTTTTAGTAATTTGAGAAATTATGATATATTAATTGTAATGTTATGATTTTTATTTTATAGAGAATAAGGGATTAATATGTACGGAAGAAGAAAAATGCGAACGAGGCAGGGCTTGTCTCGAATTCAAATTATTACTTTGAGTTTTCTACTAGCAATAATGATTGGTAGCTTGATTTTAATGTTACCTATTATGAGTGCGAATGGAGAAAGTACAGCTTTTGTTGATGCATTATTTACTGCAACAACAAGTGTCTGTATTACTGGATTAGTAACAGTTACGACAGCAACTCATTGGTCGAGTCTTGGGCATATCGTAATTTTATTGCTAATTCAACTTGGAGGTTTAGGAACAATAACGCTGATGTCGTTAGCTTTTTTTGCGACTGGCAAGCGAATATCACTACAAAATAGATTATTAATGGCTGATGCTTTTAATCTAGATAATAATAAAGGAATTGTAAACTTTGTAATTCGAGTCATTAAAGAATCGTTGATGATAGAAGGGTTAGGAGCAATAGCTTATTCTATATATTTCATACCACACTTTGGTTTTCTCACAGGAAGTTGGTATTCAATTTTTCATTCAGTGTCTGCTTTTTGTAATGCCGGAATTGACTTATTGGCAGATAATAGTTTAATTGCTTATGCAGGTAATTGGTGGCTGAATATCGTAACAATGCTACTTATTGTTTGTGGGGGTCTAGGTTTTACAGTATGGAATGAATTAATAAAAGGTTTTGTTAATCAGTACCGTTACTACAAAAATGGTAGGGGAAAAAGATTAAAAAATACACTGTCACAACATACTAAGATGGTTTTGACAACAACATTTGCCTTGATATTTGGTGGAGCAATTCTATATTATCTTTTTGAAAGAAGTAATCCTAACACATTAGGTAGTGTTAAAAGTAGTCAGGCAATGTTAGAGGCACTATTCCAATCTGTAACTACTAGAACAGCTGGTTTTATAACTATTCCTCAAGCAAACTTAACCATTCCATCAGTAATGTTGACAGTATTCTTAATGTTTATTGGTGGGTCTCCAACTGGTACAGCTGGTGGGATTAAGACAACTACATTAGCAGTAATATTAGCTGAAGTTAGAGCAACAATAAAGGGTGAGCCAGAAGCAATTTGTTTCAAACGCCAAGTGCCACGTCAAACAACTAGAAAGGCAATTGCAATTACACTGATTAGTGTTGCAGCAAGTGTTTTAGCGGTGTTACTAATGTATTTTATCCAACCTGGAGATATGACAGATAATGTCTTTGAAGTTTATAGTGCTTTAGGAACGGTGGGTATAAGTCGTGATTTAACCCCACATTTAACAACAGCTGCGAAATATTTAATCATAGTTTGCATGTACTTAGGTAGAGTAGGACCAATCTCTATTTTATTAGCATTAATGAGAAGAAAACATCATGCAAATCTTAAGTATGCCCCGGGAAATATTCGAGTAGGTTAAAAAGAAGGTAGGTAAAAGAATGGACAGATCATATGCAGTTTTCGGTTTAGGAGAATTTGGCCGAAGCGTTTCTTATGAATTAATGGAAATAGGAGCCGATGTGTTAGCAGTAGACAAGAATGAAAATAAGATCACAGCAATTGCTGATGATGTGACGATGGCTATTTCAATCGATGCATTAAATGAAATGGCATATGAGAAACTGGGATTGAATAACATGGATGGTGTAGTTGTTTCAATGTCAGGTAATCTCAGTGCTTCAATCATGGCGATTATAGCGGCTAAAGATGCAGGAGTACCTTTAGTAATAGCTAAAGCATCAGATGATACTCAGAGGACGATTTTTAAAAAAGTTGGAGCTGATCGAGTAGTAATTCCTGAACGCGATGGTGCGGTGCGAACAGCTCATAATTTAGTTGCGAAAAATTTCCTAGATTACATAGAGCTTTCAGATAAAATTTCAATAATAGAAATAAATGTTAAAGATGAATGGTTACATAAACCATTGGCAGAATTAGATTTACGTTCAAAATATGGGCTCAATGTAATTGCGATTAGACGAAATAATGATTTGCAGACAGATATTGGCCCTAATTTGACTTTTGATAAGGGAGATACAATTCTGGTTGTAACAGATAAACACGATTTAGGATTATAAGAAAGTCTTAAGATGCACAATTTATAACTAAGTGTATGTTAAAATAGCAGGTAAATTGAGCTAAGGATGGGATAGTGTGAAGACCATTTTTCGACTAATAGTAAGGCTAGGAATTATAGCGGTAATTCTAGTAGGAATACAAAAAGTCTTAACAACACCACGATATTTACAGGCGATAATGCCATATGTAAATCAAGTAGAAGAATTATTAGGAAAAAAGACCAATTATACACTTGAAAGTGGAGAACAGAAGAATAAAGTACAAACAGATAATGTTAAATATGACAATAACCGTTGGCCTAACAATACAGCCACAGTCTATATAGACATTGATGATGGTACTTTATACAATGCCTTTGTGTCGGCGATAAAGCAGTGGAATAATACTGGTGCGTTCACCTTTAAGATTGTGAATGATAAGAAAGATGCGGACATAGTAGGTAAGTTAATGGAAAATGATGATGGAACTGCAGGAACGACAGATACTACAACTGATGAACAAACTAAGCGAATTATTAAAGCTACAGTTTACTTAAATCGTTATTATCTAGAAAGTGCCACATATGGTTACAGTGAACAACGAATTGTTAATACTGCTGAACATGAATTGGGACATGCGATAGGACTAGATCATACAGATGAAGTATCAGTTATGCAGCCAGCAGGATCTTATTATACGATCCAGCCACGCGATGTAGATGTCGTTAAGAAACTATATCAGGAAAATTAGAATTAAATTCAGGGGAGAAGATTGGGGTGGAAGATTATCTAATTACGATTGTAATACCAATGTATAATGTCGAAAATAGTATTGAAAGACTTATTATTAGTATTTCGAAAGCATTCAAAGATCAAGAAAGTGTAGTAGAAGTGTTAGCCATAGATGATGGATCTACTGATAAAACTGTGAAAATTTTTGAAAACCTCCAAAAAAAGAATCAGGCATTAGCATTAAAATTAATAAGAAACTCACATGGTGGAGTAAGTAAAGCTAGAAATACAGGGATTAAATATAGTACAGGACAGTATGTAACCTTTGTTGATAGTGATGATGAGCTTGCCTTAGTAGATGTAGTTGATTTAAAAGAAAAGCTAGCCCAAAATGCTGAAATAATAATTTTTGATACGGATAGAAATGATGTTATAGATCTAAATAAGGATAATAACAGAGCTGAAGTTTTGGCAGAAATTGCGATGTTAGGTAAACATGCAATTAGTACAGGAATACAGGACAAAATATATTTACGCTCATTTTTAATTGAAAATAAGATAGCTTTTAATGATAAGCTACGAGTAGGAGAAGATACATTATTTGTTTTTGATGCAGTATCATTGGCAAATAAAGTAGTAGAAACAAATAGTAAATTTTATGTAGTCCATGATTCTAGCTCAGTACATTTATTCAATGAATATAATGTAACTAATGAATTGCTTTTCCGTAAGTATTTGTTAGAAATATTATCCAGACTTGAGTCTAATTCAATAATCGAGAAAATTAAAATACGTTTTGGTATAACTGGGATAATCTTCTTGATTGAATGCTATTTTGCACCTTTAGTGAGAACTGGACGTTTGACTTATACAGAAGCTAAAGTAAAATTAGAAGATATTGTACGTGAAGGACAGTATGAAGGTTTTGATAGTAATATTTTTGATAAAGCACTATCTAAGCGTGGGAAAATTTTCAGAAGATTAATTAATAAGGGAATGTTTAAAACGGTAATTTTCTTGTTAAATACTGAAGATAGGATAAAAGGAATTAATCGAATATAAAAGTAAAAATTGCTAGAGATCATTATTAAAACGATCTTTAGCAATCTTTTTATTATTGAGAAATTATTTAATTTTCTTTACAAAAATCGATATTCTTCTAGAGAATCAAACCAGTCATAACGTAGTAATTGTTTTAACTTCTTATTTACTGGAATCCAAATACCACTACGTAAAATATCAATCATAGTTTTTAAGAAGAGTTTATCTTTGATAGTACTTTTCGGCCTATCAACAGTGATAATCTCATTATCTTCGGTTTTTAAAGTAATTGTTTTATTATTAACTTTTATAACTTGTGCAGGGACTATATCATTTTCATTAATTTTAACTTCTACATTTTTTTCATTCATATTTTAATCAACTCATTTCTAAAAGAAACACTTATCTCTATCAACGATTCTTATATTAACAGAGTGTTATAAAGTAAATGTAAACGATAACTAAAGATTTGTTAAAATAATTGACGATATTTTGAAATTTTAGTAGATAAATCTTATTTGGTATAATTAAGGTGTGAAATAGAAAGAGGTGGGATGATGAAAAGGAACATAGTACTTATTCTTTGTTGCATATTCCTCTCGCTAATAGGAATAAAGAATATTCAAGCTGATGTAAATTATGATGTAAAGGACTATACAGTTAATGTTGATGTTCAAAAAAATGGATCGTTAATAATTAAAAGACATATTCGCTATGATTTTCCAGATGAAGCACACGGCGTATATTATCGCCAAAATTTGGAAAGTAATCAGCAAATAAGTCAAACCCAAGTATGGATTAATGGACAAGAAACTCAACAAAACGATAGCGCAAGAAATAATACATACAAATTAACACGCGATGATAAAGGGTATTTATTTAAGGTCTATCATAATGTAGATAATCAAGAAGTAAATTTCACGTATCAATATGTATTAAATAATGCTGTTATTAATTGGAAAGATACAGCTGAATTGAATTTTAAAGTAATTGGCGATGGCTGGGAAACAGAGTTAAATAATGTAAAAGTGACAATTAAATTGCCAGGACAAGATGTTTCTGATTTGCAAGCTTGGAGTCATGGACCGTTAACAGGAACGACAAAAGTAGATAAGAAATCAGGGCAGGTAACACTTAGTTTGGCAGAATTACCAGCTAAAAATTTTGTAGAAAGTCATATTTTATTTCCAGTAGCTCTTACTCCGGAGAATACTAACGTACGAAATGAAAAGCATAAGGCTGAGGTTCAGAAACAGGAAAAACAACTAGCCTTAGAAGCTAATCGAAAACGTAAAGCGCAGGAAAGAAAAGATAGACTTTGGGCTGGAGCGATGTTTGTGGTAATCTGTGTGGGATCTTTTGGAAGTATCTTGTATAATTTGATGCCACTAAAGGAGAAGACTTACCGTCCATTATCAGTTAAGAACGCCCCTCATGTGTTCGAGCTACCAAATTATGAAGCTGCAGTAGCGCAAAGTTTATTTAGAGATACAGATCCTGATAACAAGGCGTTAAGTGCTTATTTACTAGAATTATCAGTAAAAAGAGTAATAAAAATTGAACCAATTCCAAATAAAAAGAAAGACTATCTTTTAACCTTACTGGATGAAACAGCGTTATCCAATAATGAAATATTAGAATTATTGTTTAACAAAATAGGTGATACCAAGCAGGTAAGTATGAAACAAATAAAGAAATACGGTAAGAAAAAGCATGAACATATGAATGTTGTAAATGCGTATAAGGCTTGGCAGAAATCAGTTAGAGATGAAGCTAACAAACTAGGATGGGTTTCGAATAATGCAAAATCAGCTATGATTAGAAGAGCAATCATTTCTGGTATTTTGATGTTAATATTAATCGTGGGACTCAT
The DNA here is from genome assembly GCF_001435955.1 of Ligilactobacillus salivarius DSM 20555 = ATCC 11741. GTDB lineage: Bacteria > Bacillota > Bacilli > Lactobacillales > Lactobacillaceae > Ligilactobacillus > Ligilactobacillus salivarius. The sequence goes on from NZ_AYYT01000007.1 coordinate 5,797, forward strand.
TATCACTGATAATTCAGCTGCTCTATGGGTTATGGGGGTAAGCTTAGTGCTACTAGTGGCCTCAATTCTATACTTTATAATGAAAGATTCAATTTATACCAAAACAGGTGCAGCTGGAATGACGGAGCTGCGAGGCTTTTATCGTATGATGAATGATATTGGTAGATTTAATCTTAAAGAAGTTGGTGACATTGTTTTATGGGAAGGATTGTTACCATATGCAGTTGCTTTAGGATTATCTAAAAAAGTATCTAAAGCCTTAATTGATAACTTTACAAGTGAAGAACTGCAAAATAGTAATTTCATTTACTACTATCCATTTATCTATCATAATGGAATTGCTAATTTTAGTAATGATTTTAATAGTAGCTTTACCAGAGGAATGGGAAATTATTCCTCATCATCAGGCGGATCCGGTGGTTTTTCTGGCGGTAGTTCTGGTGGATTTGGTGGCGGCTCTGGTGGTGGAGCATTTTAGAATGAATCTCAGTAGGAAACTACTGGGATTTTTATTTTTGTGTTTATTGTTAACTTAATTATAAAAATGGGTTAACAATTATTGGAGTATAGGGTATAATATCTATATGTTTTGAATTAGAAAGTGAGGAAGAGCATTGAAAACAAAAAATGTAGCATTAATTGCGATGATGACAGCAATTATTATTGTATTAGGATTTGTACCACCAATTCCTTTGGGCTTTATTCCTGTTCCATTAGTTTTACAAAACATGGGAATAATGTTAGCTGGGGCTATTTTAGGCTCTAAGCGTGGATTTTTATCAGTTATTATTTTCTTACTACTCGTAGCAGTTGGATTACCATTAATGACAGGTGGTAGAGGTGGAGTTGCAGTCTTTGTTGGAGCAACCGCTGGCTATATCTATGCTTATCCATTCGCAGCAGCATTAATAGGTTATGGATTAAAGAAATTTTCGCATTCAAATTTCTGGTTAGAACTTTTAATTGTTTGGGTAGTAGGTGTCATTTTTATAGATGTTTTAGGAACAATAGGGTTAACAGCTATAGCTCACATGCCATTTATGAAAGCATTGATATCTAACTTAGTATTTATTCCTGGTGATACAATTAAAGCTTTAGTTGTAGTACTAATTTATAGAAGATTGAAAAAGATGAATATTGTTGAAGCCTAGAAAAAAACCATCTGAATGATTTTCAGATGGCTTTTTCTTAATGTAATTCGATATCTTGACTCTTGTTTTTACCTTTAATTGTTAAAGCTAAGAGTAAACCAACAATTGTTAGAAAAGCAGTGAAGTAGAATCCAAAATGAACCCCAGAAGTAAAGGAAATAGCTTTATTAGAGCTATGTGAAACTGCTTCACCGATACCTAAAAGACTAGTAGCAATTGCAGTAGCGATCGCACCAACAATTTGTTGAAGTGTATTCATGATAGTTGAACCATCAGCTGATTCAGGACCTTGTAAAGCATTAAGTCCATGAGTTTGTGATGGTGACATAGCAAGTGGACAACCAATCATTAAGATAATGTGGGCTGTGATAACGTAAGCAACTGAAGATTTTTCAGATGCAAAAATGAACATGATTGATCCGAGTAATGCTATGAAAAATCCGATAGTAGCAGGAATTTTAGCACCAATACTATCATATAAACGACCAGAAATTGCGGAAACCAAAGCGTTAATAATACCACCTGGAAGCATGATGATACCTGTCATAGCAACTGGAAGTAACATCGCATTTTGGATGAACTGTGGTAATAAGTACATAGATGATAAGATAATTCCAAAGTCAATCATGACTAAGAACGCACCAGTTCTAAAGTTAACTTTACTGAAAACGCGTAGATTTAATACAGGATTTTCAAGTTTTAATTGACGACGAGCATATAAAACTAAAACGATGATCGCAACTAAAATAAGACCTAAAACTTTAAATGAAGCCCAACCAGATTCACTAGCAAAACTTACACCGGCAACAAGAGATGAAAATCCGATAATTGAACCTAAAACAGAAAGAACATCAACATGTGGTCGAGTAATCTTATTAACATTTTTAAGTGTGAAAATCGCAAATAATAGACCAATAACTAATAAAACTGTAAAGATAAAGAAGATATCTCTCCAAGATAAAGCTCCTAAAATGATACCAGTAATAGTAGGTCCAATTGCTGGAGCAAACATAATAACTAAGGCGTTAACCCCCATTACCGCACCTAGTTTTTGTGGTGGGAAGATTAACATAGCGACAGTAAACATTAAAGGTAGAATTAAACCAGTTCCGATACCTTGAATTAAACGTCCAATTAATAAAACAGTAAAACTATTTGCAAAACCTGAAATTAGGGCACCAATTGCGAAATCAGCTAAAGCAAAAATAACAATTTGACGAGTAGTAAACCACTTAGAAATAAGGCTTAAAAATGGTAAAACAATCCCAATAACTAACATATATCCTGTTACTAACCATTGTAGTGAACTAGGTTCAACATTAAAAACCTTACCTAAAGTTGGAAGGGCGATGTTTAATGATGTTTCACTTAACATACCAACAAAAGCCCCAATTAACATACTAGTCATCGCAAGCCAGGGATGTTTAACATCTACTTGCGCAGATAATTGTTGTGAAATTTTCTCTTTCTCCAAAAAATTTTCCTCCTTAATATTTTCTTAAACAGTAAGACTGTTGATTATATTAACAGAAAAAATTTTTCTTCGTAAGTTAGATTTTGATTAAAAATGAAAATATAAGTATATATTATGAAACAGTATGAAAATTCAATCTGAAATAGACTTATTGTATAATAGTACTATTATTTCAATGTAAATATGGAAAGGAAAAAATAGTGCTTAAGAAATTAAAAAAATTAGGAATAAGTTTCCTAACTTCTTTGATGGTAGTAACAGGGATAGGGCAAGGATTTATTAATGCTGATCAAACTTTACCACAGTTAGATTTAGAGGCTAAATCAGCAATTGCGGTAGATGCTAAAACAGGGCAAATCATTTACGCTAAAGATGATAAACAAACATATCCAGTTGCATCTATGTCTAAACTGCTGACAGCTTATATATTGTTACAAGCGATTCATAAGGGTGAAATTACCTGGGAAACCAGAGTAACCCCTACTGCAACTGAAGTAGATATTAGTAATAATACTGAATTGACAAACGTGCCTCTACAAGAGGGGCATAGTTATACTATAAGGCAGTTGTATCAAGCAATGTTGGTAGGTTCAGCGAATGCAGCAACAATGTTGATTGGTAATGCCATTTCAGGAACACAGACAAAATTTATAGATAAAATGAGAGAAACTGCCAAAAGTTTGGGAATTACAGATGCTAAGATCTACAGTGCGAATGGACTAACAGCTAAGTATTTGGGCGATGAAATTTATCCTAATACAGATGAAAATGCAGAAAACGAATTTTCAGTACGAGACATGGCGATTATTTCGCAAAAGTTGATTAAAGAGTATCCAGAGATTTTAGAAACGACAAAATTAACCATGATCGACTTTAACGATAATGGAGAAATTACAACTGTTAATAATACGAATGAATTGCTACAAGATGATTCAAATTTAGAAGTTGATGGTCTTAAAACGGGAACATCAGATGCAGCAGGTTATTGTTTTGCATCAACAACTAACAAAGATGGTCACCGCATTATAACAGTAATTGCTGGAGCAAAAGACAATGATGCTAGATTTGATCAAACCAAGAATTTGTTAAATTATATTTACAATAATTATGATTACTTGGCTATAAGTACAAATCAAGCGTTAAGACAGGATATTAAAGTCAAGTATGGAAAACAAAGCAGTATATCAACAATAATCGGAAATGATTTAAGTTTATGGGTGCCTAAGAACACTAGAGCAAAGGCGCTACAAATTAAATTAACACCAAAATCTTCTAAAATAGAAGCACCAATCAAGCAAGGTGAAACAGTGGGAGATTATCAAATAACGATTGCTGGTAACTTAGGGTTCATAGATGGATCAACTGATTTGAAAACTAAAGCATTAGCTGCTAATAGTGTAGAAGGAATTAATATTCTTATAAAATGGTGGCAAATGCTGAGCGATGCAATATAGAAAAAAAGACGAAGTTCAAATGAATTTCGTCTTTTTTCAGCATTTGTCATGAAATGCTGAACTAATAATCTGATTATATTAGTATTTATAAAAAAATGATCAGTATTTAAAACTTAAAATGCCGATATATACTGAATTTAAATTGTAATATGCTGATTAAATGCGTCTGAAATCAGTAAAATATGCTAGAATTAACTTGTGAGGTGATGAAAATGCTTTCTCAAGAGCAAAGATTAGAAGAAATTAAAGAGATGTTAGCAAAAAAACATAAATTAACAACACATGAATTAGCTGATCATTTTGGGATTGCATTTGATACGGCTAGAAGAGATGTATTGAGATTGACATCTACGGGACAAGCAGCTCGAATTCATGGTGGGTTGATGGAAATTAAATTTAATAATGTACCAGGATTTGTAACACGTTCCCACATTCAGTCCCCAATTAAAGCTAAAATGGCTCGATTAGCTAGAGAAGAATTTAATCCAAGTGGCTTATATTTTGTAGGTGCCTCCACGACATTGATGCAGATGTGTGAGCAATTAGGGCAAGTGAATACTACAATTATGACTAATTCAATTGATAATGCTGTGAGATTAATGCTAAATAAGCTGCCAGAGGTAGAATTATTAGGTGGAAAAATTGATAAGGGGAATCGTTATACATATTCAATGGAAACATTGTCCCAATTAGATAATATTACTTTTGATGCTGCATTTATCGGAACTTCCAAGATTCAACCAGATGGAGTTATGGTAGTGGATTCTTATGATGCAGCGATTGCTAAAAAAGTTGTTGAACGATCAAGAAAAGTTATTTTAATTGCTCAGAAGTATAAGTTTGTAACTAATAATTCCTCACCATATAAGTCCGCTAACTTAAAGGATATTGACGTATTAATTACAGATGTGCCATTAGAAGAAAAATATCGTAAGTATTTTAAACCAGATATAAAGATAAAGTACGTGAAAGAGGATGAGACAAAATGATAAAGCATATATTTACAGATATGGATAAAACATTGTTGAATGATAAGGGACAAATTAATCCTAAAACAGCAGAATATCTACAAAAGATAGATTTGCCATTAACTTTAGTGACTGCACGCGCTCCTAAAGAAATGCAGTTTGCGATTGATGATTTAAATTTAAAAGGTGAACAAATTGCTTTTAATGGTGGATTGATATTCTTCCCACATAAAGATGGAAATGAAGTAATTTCTTCCAATCCATTACAAGCAGAAGCTGCCAAGCGAGTAATTGAAGAAATTCAAGATAAATATGAAGGTGTATCAGTAAGTTGGTATACCAAGGACGAGTGGTATGCTCAACAAGAAGATGATGGTACAAGATATGAAACAAGTATTACCAATATTAAGCCAACTTTGAAGAAGTATAGTGAAATCGACTATACCGAACCTATTTATAAAATTATGATTGTTGGAACAAATATGGAAAATTTCGATAAAGTTGTAGATATAATTAGAGGAATGAAATTAGATGGCGTTAGCGCAAATCATTCTAATTATAATTACTTTGAAATTACTAATGAAGTTGCGGTTAAGAGTTTTGGAATTGAGTACATTAGACAAAGAGATAACTTAAAGAAAGAAGAGTTATTAGCATTTGGCGATGGAGAAAATGACATTAAGATGTTCGAAACAGTTGGTACTTCAGTAGCGATGGGGAATGCTAACGATAAAGTTAAATCAATTGCGACATATACCACTTTATCAAATGAAGAAGATGGAATTGTTCATGGTTTAGAAAATGTCGTTAAGCATTTACTATAAAATAAAACCCACGATAAATCTAAGTAGAAATTAGATCTGTCGTGGGTTATTTATATGCTTAAACGATAAACATTGCAGGAATAAAAATTACCAAGTCATAGATAATATGACCGATAATTCCACCCCATAAACTGTTTGTTTTTCTCCAAGCGTAGTTAAATGGTAAACGAGTTAAACCAATTACTACGATACATTGGTATAAGTTTCCATGATAAATTTTCAAGTGCATTAAACCAAATAAAATGGCACTAATTAATCCAGCTATGATCCAGGCTTGCTTAGAAGACATCTTTTCAGCAAGTAAATGATATAGCGGAAATGCAACTGAAGCTGTGATTAATTCTTCGCCTATCAAAGAGATGGAAAGAAGAACTAAGTGTTGTATACGAGCAAGAATAGGTCCTGTATGAACAGCATTAGAGTTTTCAACAAAACCAGTATGGAAAAGTAAATTTCCCAGTGCCATAGTGGCAAATGAAGTAATAAAAGTCAAAATAATCGACCAAAAAATAATCTTCCAACTACCTTTTTCCATTTTGCCCATGGATACTTTTAAAGTCTCAAAGTTGAATTGAGTAACAATTGCTAGAGCCCCTCCAACAATGAACCAGATCCCAAGTTAGAGGAAGAACTCCAGATAATGAACCATAAACTCCTAGAGCGATGAAAAGTACTGAAAGATACCAATAAGGTCTTAACGGCGTTTTTTCTAAATTATTTAGCATAGCATATAATTCCTTTCTATTTCCTTTTTAAATAAAAACGTCCATGTAAATCTATCATGAGATAAACATGGACGTCAATTTATATGCTTGATTATTTTTCTTTTACAGATTGAATTAATTTTTGCATCGCAGCTTGAGTAGCTTCATTTTGAGCTTGTTGGATTAATTCTTTTTGTTGTTCAGCTGACATTTGTGGGTTGGCTTGCATTGCAGCAGCAACTTTAGCCTTAACCGCAGTTTCTACTTGAGACTTCAATGTAGCTTGATTCTTTTTAACCAACTTATCTAATTCCTTGGCTTGCTTAGCTGTTAATACATTCCAATCACGATTGATATTGAAAGTGTAGTAGCGATGCTTCAATTCATTATTATTGTGAAGAATGCCAAAGAAGAATTTAGATACACCATCTTTGTAAACATAGCGTTTTTCAGTAATTGTTACATTTGGCTTATCACTTGTAATAACGTACTTAGCACTAGAGTCTTTAGTTTTCATAGGCTTGATCTTTTGCTTGGAAGAAGTCTTGTAAAGATAAACTTTTTCAGAGCCATTTCCAAGTGGTTGATATAGAAGTACATTCATCTTATCTGAAGCTGAAACTAATTGGTAACGAGTAGTAGTAGTTTTCACTTTCATACCATAGTGGTAAGTATCATTAGCAACAATTGAGACACCACTCAAAGTAGCAATTACTAAGAAAAAGAAGGCAATGATTCCGTGATATTTATTAAATGGAATTACGGAACAAATAAAGAAGAATATTAAAGCAATAATTAGTAAAATAATACTCATTATTTTTTACCCCCTAACATAGCAGCTTCACGAGCACGATTTCCTTTCTTAAGGAAGAATGCTAGAGCTAAAGCAACGATTGCGAAGATTGCAGCTACTAAGAATGCGGCTGTATAACCACTTAAAACAGCGTCAATAGCCTTATCACGATAAGCTAAAGGTGTTGCGTGAAGTAAGGACTTAGCAGGCATGTTGTCTTTAGTAGTTGTACTTAATACAGATACTAAAATAGCAGTACCGATTGAGCTAACAACTTGACGGAAAGTATTGTTTACAGCAGTACCGTCAGAAATTTGTTTGAATGGTAGGACATTCATACCAGAAGTTGTAACAGGCATCATAACCATTGCAATTCCGAACATACGCACAGCATAGAAAACAGTGATGTATAAAATAGAAGTGTGACTAGTTAGGAAAAGGAATGGTAATGTTCCTAGAGACAACATTGTCAAACCAGTGATTGCCATGTATCTAGCACCGTAGCGGTCAAATAAACGACCAGTAATCGGAGACATAATAGCCATTGCCATCGCACCTGGAAGTAAAATTAAACCAGAGTGGAAAGCTGATTCTCCACGAATGTTTTGAATGTATAATGGCAAAATCATTTCAATTCCCATCATAGCAAGGTTGGATACACTTGATAAGATGGCAGCAAGACTAAATTCCCCATATTTGAAAACAGAAATATCAAGGAATGGTACTTCCATCTTAAGCTGACGCCAACCAAATAAAATAACGAAGATAATACCAACAAAAATAAATGCTAGTACAAGTGGATCAGTCCAACCGTCGTTACCAGCTTTGGAGAATCCATAAAGCATGGAACCAAAACCGATAATGGATGTAATAGCAGAAATAACATCGATATCTTGATCACGGTTAGGGATAACATTTTTCATCAAGAAGATTGAAAGAATGATAACACCTAAAACAATTGGAAGCATCATACCGAATAAATCACGCCATGAGAAGTTATCAACGATCCATCCAGAAAGAGTAGGTCCAATCGCAGGAGCTACACCGATCGCAATCCCTACAGTACCCATTGCGGCACCACGTTTTTCAGGTGGGAAGATGGATAGCATGATTGTTTGAAGAAGAGGCATAGATACCCCAACACCCAAACCTTGGATTAAACGTCCAGCCAACAATGTAGCAAAGTTAGGGGCGATAAATGATAATAAAGTACCAACAAAGAATGTTGACATAGCACCAATATACATTGTACGGGTATTAAATTTATTAATCATCCATGCAGAGATAGGAATCATAACCCCGTTAACTAACATAAAACCAGTTGTTAGCCATTCAACCGTTGCGGTGCTGATGTCAAATGACTTCATAATTGCTGGAAATGCAGTTGCGAGTAAAGTAGCATTTAAAATAGTACAAAAAGAACCAATCATTAAAACGAGAACTAATAAAGATCGGTTATATGGTTTTCCGTAAATATCAGTAGCTTGTGTTTCAGCCAATTTTTATTTCCTCCTTAAATAATATATTTTCATAACTTACAATTTAACTTTGAAAATATTACACCCTAATTTTATGTTTGTCAAGAAAGTTGACAAATAAGTTAAAAAAGTTACAATTAGTGTATGATATATGGACAAAGAAAGGAGTAATGACGTGTTTTTTCAAAATACAGATGGTAAAAGAGCGATGGATGATATCCAAATTGGAATCGGAGATATGAGTAAGTCCACCGGGGTTTCTTCGCGTCAATTAAGATATTGGGAAGAAAAAGGATATATTAAATCGATCAATGAAGGCGATGGAAACAAAAGAAAATTTACAATTAATGAATATTATCATATTAGATTAATCAAACATTTCTTAGATGAAGGCTATACCTTGAACGCTTCAATTGAAAAAGCTGAGGAGCGTAGACAACAATTATTAGTTTTACGAAGATTTGGTGTTGAAATTATCAAAGACGTTGAGGTAACGGATAAAGATAAACATTATGGTAAAATTGACTTAGGAAAAGTATGTAATGATAAAAATAAACATGCTTATGGAATAGTAACTGAGGATGGTTGTTCAATAGAAATTGAAAAAGAAGGCGAAGAATAATGGATTTTAGTAAGGTTCATCACATTGCGATTATTGGAACAGATTTTGAAGAGATGAAAGAATTTTATGTAGATAAATTGGGTTTCACGTTGTTAGATAAACATGTTAGACCAGAAAAAAATGACATCTTATTTAATGTTGGATTTGGAGAAATGGTATTGGAAATCTTCATTAAAGAAGATGCTCCAGTTCGTCCAACCTATCCAGAAGCTAAAGGATTACGTCATCTAGCTTTTAGGGTTGATAGTGTAGAAGAAACTGTCAAAGAATTAACGGCCAAAGGGGTAGAATGTGAACCAATTCGTAATGATACCTTTAATGGTAAGGCGATGACATTTTTCTATGATCCAGCAGGAACACCATTGGAAATACACGAATAAAAAAAGTTAAATCTGATCATTTGATTTCAAGGGTCAGATTTAACTTTTTTAAATTATGCCGATGTAATGAAGAATAAAGAAGAGAATACCAGAGACAAGTAGCGATGGTAATAAATTCATAGTTTCAAACTTCTTAATTCCAAGAATACTAAGACCAGAGGCTAGAATTAGAACACCGCCAACAATTGACAATTCATGTAAAAAGTCAGGATTGACGTTACTTTGTAACAAGAATGCTATTAGATAAAAGCTACCTTGCCAGAAGAATAAGACAAGTGCAGCCAACATAATGATTAATCCAAAAGTTGAAGCTAGAATGATAGAAGTAATGCCATCAAGAATACCATTTGTAAAAAGATAAGTATAATTGTGGTGTAAAGCAGCTTCAACAGAGCCTAAAATGGATAAAGTACCCATACAATATAGTAAGATAGCAGTTGACAATCCTTCAGATGATTTAGAATTACTGAATTTTTTAACGGAATTAGAAAAACGAGTAGCTAGGTCAAATTTAACACCTAATACGCCACCAATTGCCAAACTTAAAATAAACAAGATAGGAAGTTTACTTTTAGGGAGATTTTGCAAGACAGCCTGCATTCCTAAGCAAGTAGCGGCTAATCCCATCGCTTGCATCAGAATTTCTTGATATTTATCAGCAAAGCTTTTCTTGAAGTAATTTCCAAGTAAACTTCCAATTAGAATTGTACTGACGTTGAAGAATGTTCCAATCATAAAAAATGCCTCCTTAATTTTAGTGTATAAGACTAAAATATCATAAAAAGTAAAAAAGAACGATATAGATATAGGACCAATTTTCTAATTTATGCAATGTAAACGGTTATTTGTATAAATTAGAAAATTGGTCCTATCTTAAAAATAGCATTTTTAGTTATTTCGCTAATTCTTCTTGGATCTGATTTTGAATATTTGATAGTTGTACTTCAACGTTACCATTTTCAAGGGCATTATTAATTAAATAATCAGCTGTCTGCATGACATTATTATAATTTTTGAATTCAGGATATTTTTGTGACTTTGCCATAATACTTGCGAATTTTTCTTCGGTTAAAGCATTGTCAGCATTATTTTCCTTCTGTAAATTCTCGGTAATATCTTTACTTTTCATAACACTTTTAAGAACCGAAGCTCCTTGAGAGTAGGTAAAGAGTTTCTGTTGAACATCGCTATTATTAGACAAAAATTTAACAAGTTTCCATGATAAAAGTGGATGTGTACTTTGAGAAGACATTGCCACCATGGAAGTATTCACATAGGTTGAGTTAATATCTGGAGTAGCTCCAGGCATTCTAATGCACGTCCAAGAAAATGATGAGTAGCGCGAAACGCGATAAGGGTATGATTCATAAGTGCGATATTGAGCTAGCGTCATAGGAAGAAAAGCAACTTTTCCCTTATCAAAGTCATCTGCGGTTACCTTATAATCTTTTTGTAAATTATATAATTTTTCCATCATGGTTAAAGCTTGGCGTACTTTATCTGAATTAAAATAGCTAGCTGTACCTTGACTATTGAATAATTTGGCATTATAGGCTTGGGCTGCATCTTTCCAAGAATAATCTGCATAACCAAATTGATCCACTACACCATCATGATTAGTATCTTTTGTAACTTGACGACAAATTCGATAGAAGTCATTTAGTGTCCATCCTGATTTTGGAATAGTAATGTGTTCTTTTTTGAGTAAATCAGTATTAACGCACATCATCATCGGATTACTTTCAAGTGGGAGTGCGTATTGTTTACCTGCGGACATTCCAGCTTTTAAATTAGTAGGGTAATAGTCGTCGGTGTTTAATCCAGATAAATCCATGAAATAATTTAAATTTCGCATAGTTCCTAGAGAAGATAAAAAGCCAAATTGCTCAGAAGGAACGATAAAAACATCTGGTGCTTTATTATCAACAATCTTTTGCGACAACCATTCTAAGTAATCATTCTTATTAATTCCACTTTCATACCTAACTTTAACATTTGGGTTTTCTTTCTCGAATTTTTTCACGACATAATCAATGAATTTGTATTCATTATCATTAGGAACATCCCAACTACTATCACTGTAAATGCCGATAGTAATGACTTTTTGTTTCTTCTGATAAATAAAAATCCCACTTATTGTTACTAGAACGATTAATACTACCGATAGAATAATATATCTTCTTTTCATGACATTTACCTACTTACGTGGAGCATTTTGAACAGCCCAAATTGCCAATTGAGTACGATCGCGTAAATTTAACTTGGAGAGAATGTGTGATAAGTGATTACGGACAGTACCTTCAGATAAAAAGAGTTCTTGGGAGATTTCTTTATTAGATAAACCACGTCCAACTTGATAAATTACACGCCATTCAGCATCGGTAATTAAAGCAGCTCCTTCTTTATCTACATCAATTTCAAAATCACTTTGAGCCATTTTAGAGAACAGCTTTACAACTTTAGCAGCAATATTAGGATTAATCATGGAGCCACCATTGTAAACTGTGGTGATAGCATCATGTAATTCAGTAGGAGAGACACCTTTTAGGATGTAGCCAGATGCTCCATATTTGAGTGCGCTAAAAATGAAATCATCATCATCAAAAGTTGTTAGAATAATAATTTTTATGTGAGGATAGGATTGTTTAACCAATTTTGTACTTACAGTCCCATCCATATTAGGCATACGAATATCCATTAAGATAACATCTGGTTCTTGTTCTTCAATACTTTCTAAGACTTGTTTACCATCGCCAACTGTATCAATTACTTGAATATCTTGATAGGTATCTAAAACAATTTTCAGTGATTCCCTGATTAACTTTTGATCATCAGCTATTAGTACTTTTATCATAAACATATTTCCCCCTAGTTTTTAATAATGAATTTTATTTTTGTAGTAAATCCGTGATCCCCTTGGTAGGTTACAGTGCCACCAATAATAGCAAGTCTTTCTTGCATCTGAGTTAGACCAAATCCAGGCTTGATAGTTGGACTACCTTTACCGTTATCGTGAATTTCAATATAGTAGTATTTATCATCTTTAGTCATTCTTATCCAAATCTTTTCAGCATGACCATGTCTAATAGAATTAGTAATGGATTCTTCGATAATTCTAAAGACGACATTCTCAGTAGTCTTTTCCAAATCAACGCCTTGCCATTGAAAATCCAGATCAATTGTTAAAGTTGGAATATTATCATAACGACTAATCATATCAACGATCGAATCGTATAAGGATAATTTTTCTAAAGCTCCGGGACGCATTTTATTTAATGACTTACGTACATCTACAATACCTTGACGTACTACCTCAGATAAATTCCTTAATTGCTCCTTGGCACTATCTTTATCCATATCAATTAGCACTAAGACAGCATCAATACCAGCTGAAATTCCGGTTAAAGCATGGCCTAGAGTGTCGTGTATTTCCCGGGAAATACGTTTACGTTCACGCAATTCGGCATTCTCTTCGGCAACACTAATATAGTGCTGAAGTTCGACATTAGCGTGATCGGCCATTCTAAGCTCTTCTTCGATATTGCGTTTCTCATTTGTTATATAAACGACATGTGTAAATAAGGCTAAAGTAAAAATAACGATACTAATAATAAAAAGAAATAGACGCATTAGAGATAACAGAGTTGCCACATGACTCGGTAAAAAGCTAATGTAAATTTCTAATGATGGTAAGGAAATTAAAGTTGCCAAAAAATTACTATTTGATACTAGTAAGCATACCGAAGCAACGATAATGAAAATCAGCCAATAAAATTTATTACTAATGGTGTGGAAATCATCAGTTGAAAAAAAGATATCAGCAAAGGCTAAGAAGACTAAACCACCATAAGTTGCCTTAGTTAGCCAAAAAATTAATACTATTAGTAATAATTCTAGCCAGAGTAATTTATTCGTCTTTTTATTGGTTGAGGTTCGGCGTAAATAGATGACAGTAACTAAGCATCCAAAAAGTACAAATACTACCCAAAAAAGTAATCTAAAATTACCAGGTATGACCTGTAATTGTTGTAAGAGATACAAGCTAAGATTCTTTTTTGAAATGTAACTAGTAATTAGTAAATATAAGGACACATTAAACATTACCGAAACAAAATTAATCATTACTAACAACCAATACACATAGGTCGCTTTGGTTAATCTATTCATCATTGCCACCCCGATACATCATAATCATTGATATTTTTCTTTGTCAGCAAGAAGACTGGTACAACAACATCTTTGGGAACTTTTTTTCCTTTGACGAGCTTATAGCAGACTTGGATCGATTTTTGGCCTAATTTAATAGGAGATTGGGCTACTGTTGCCTGTGCATTAGGATTACTTAGTAGTAGATGCTTCATATTAGTTGAGCCATCGATTCCATATACCATAATTTTATTGTGAAGATTTAGGGCGTCCATAGCAGCTAATGCCCCAACGGCACTTTGATCATCCATTGCCATAATAATATCAAATTTATCAGGATTGACTTTTAGCAGTTCTTGTACATTTTTTAAAGCCACGTCAGTCTGACCTAGAGTTTCAAGATTTTCTGTAATCTGATAGTTAGGATTATCTTTAATTTCGCTAACAAAGCCTCGATATCGTTCTTTCACAGACAAAGCATTCCAATGACGAAGAACTAAGATTTTAGCTTGAGGAGAACTTTTCATCATATATTTCGCATCTAATACGCCAGCTTTAAAATTATCAGAAACAACATTGGCATTAACAAAAGAAGAATTACTCAACTGACTGTCTACAACGACAATTTTTATACCTTTATCATGGGCAATTTTTAAAGCATGTTGGATTTGTTTGCTTTCACCATTCACAGGGTTGATTAAGATGACGTCTACTTTTTTGTCAATAAAGTCATAAATTTGTTGGCATTGTTTAGAAACGCTTAATCCTGGATCACGAGTATATAAGATGTCACCATTTTGACTAACTTGTTTTTTGACTTCCTCATTAATAGTTTTATAAAAGCTATTGTTGAGGGTCATGTAGGTTGAGCCAATCTTTACTGGCTGTTTCACAAAAGGCATGTAAAACGAGCTAATCCAAACAACAAGTATGATACCTAATAAAAAAATAGCGATTGAGATTAAGCGAACGAAAGCTTTCTTTTTTATGAACTTTGTTAATTTATACTTCACAATAATTCTCCTAAAAGCGTTTTATATCTTGATTATATCATTTTTAACATAGCTATGAATGTGATAAATGTCATAGGAGAGTACGTTAAATCATAAATTTTTGTGTCTTTTATCATATTTAAGAGAAATGATATTGTGATTGAGGTCACTTGTTGAGATTTTAGAAATCGTTTACACTTACGAAGTAATAATTATTTATCAGTATTACGCATAGAAATTATTATTTACATATTATTAGAACTGATAACATATCTGTAAGGAGGAGTACTTATGGTAGGAGTTATTCTTGCTAGTCATGGTGGTTTTGCAGATGGTATTCATCAATCTGCTGAAATGATCTTTGGACCTCAAGAAAATTTTAAGAGTTGTATCTTAAAACCTGATGAAGGCCCAGAAGACGTTAAAAAGAAGATGCAAGAAGCTGTTGCAAGTCTTGATAATCAAGATGAAGTTTTGTTTTTAGTAGATTTATGGGGTGGAACACCTTTTAACCAAGCTTCAAGTTTAGTTAAAGAACATGAAGATAAGTGGACAATTGTTGCGGGAATGAATCTTCCAATGGTAATTGAAGCATTAACACAACGTTTCTCAGTAGAATCTGCTAGAGAAATCGCTAGAGCAATTGTTCCAACTGGTAATGACGGTATTAAGACATTCCCAGAAGATGCAATGCCAGTTAAAAAAGAAGCTGATACTAAAGCAGTTAAGACAAGTGGTAAAAAGAAGACAATCCCTGAAGGTACTGTTTTAGGCGATGGACATATCAAGTATGTTCTTGCTCGTGTAGATACACGTTTACTTCACGGACAAGTTGCTACAGGTTGGACACATACTACTCAACCAAATCGAATTATTGTTGTTTCAGATACAGTTTGTCATGACAAGTTGAGAACTAGCATGATTAAACAAGCTGCACCTAATGGGGTTCGCGTAAGTGTAGCACCTATCAAGAATATGGCAAAGGCTAATAATGATCCTAGATTCGGTGATACTCGTGCGATGCTCTTGTTTGAATCAGTTGAAGATGCTTTAGCAGCTGTTAAGGCAGGGGTAGAAGTAAAAGAGATTAACCTTGGTTCTTCTGCTTATAAAGAAGGTAAAGTTAACGTAACAAAGGCTTTATCATTTGATCAAACAGACGTTGATTCAATTAAAGAATTACAAAGTATGGGTGTAAAATTTGATGTTCGTGGGGTTCCAGCTGATAGTCCTGCAAATATCGATGATTTAATTAAATTAGCTGAAAAGAAATTAGCTGAGAAAAATTAATTTTGGAGGTTTAATGAAATGAGTACGATTCAAATTATTTTAGTCGTTATCGTAGCCTTTATCGTAGGATGTAGTTCTGTTAACGACCAAATCGAAACTTATCAACCAGTTGTAGCTTGTTCTTTAATCGGACTTGTTACAGGTCAACTAGAACTTGGCGTTATGCTAGGTGGTAGTTTGCAATTAATCACAATGGGTTGGGCTAACGTTGGTGCTGCTATGGCTCCTGACGCAGCTTTGGCCGGTGTAGCTTCTGCAATTATTCTTATTGAAGGTAACCAAGGTGCACAAGGTATTGGACCTGCTATCGCTTTGGCTGTTCCTTTGGCTGTAGCTGGTTTAGGTTTGACTATGATTGTTAGAACAGCAACAGTATTTATCGCACACATTATGGATAAACGTGCTGAAAAAGCTGATATCAATGGTATTCAAGCATGGCATTTTATCGGTATGACTTTACAAGGTCTACGTGTTGCTATTCCTGCTTTACTTTTGATGTTAATCCCTGTAAGTCTTGTACGCCAAGGATTGGAAGCAATGCCAGAATGGTTAACAGCTGGTATGACAATCGGTGGTGGTATGGTTGTTGCCGTAGGTTATGCCATGGTTATCAATATGATGTCCAGTCGTGAAGTATGGCCATTCTTCTTCCTAGGTTTTGCTCTTGCTGCTATTAAGCAACTAACTTTGATCAGTTTAGGTATCATCGGTGTATGTTTAGCCATATTATTCCTTGCTCTTGAAGGTAGTGGTGGTAGCTCAAATGGCTCATCAAATGGCTCTGGCGATTCAGATGATCCACTTGGAGATATTTTGGAAGACATCTAACTTAGGAGGGGAAAAACAATGGAAGAAAAGAAAATTAAATTAACAAAAGCTGATCGTTTTAAAATGTTCTTGCGTTCTTACTTTCTATTAAGTTCCTTTAACTATGAACGTATGCAAAATGGTGGGGTTGCTTATACTTTAATCCCTGCAATTAAGAAACTTTATTCAAGTAAAGCTGATCGTGCAGCTGCTTTGAAGCGTCACTTAGAATTCTTTAACACACATCCTTTTATGGCAAATCCTATTTTTGGTGTAACACTTGCCTTAGAAGAAGAACGTGCTAACGGCGCAAACGTTGATGATGCTGCTATCTCTGGTGTTAAAATTGGTATGATGGGACCTTTAGCTGGTGCTGGTGACCCACTATTTTGGTTCACATTACGTCCAATTATGTTATCATTAGGTGCAAGTCTTGCTGTATCTGGTAACGTTGCTGGTCCATTTGTATTCTTCATTCTATGGAATATCATGGCAGCTGCTGTTAAGTGGTATACACAAGAATTTGGTTATCGTGCTGGTACTGCTATCACTGATGACTTATCTGGTGGTTTATTACAAAAGGTAACTCGTGGAGCTTCCATGATGGGTATGTTCGTTATCGGTTCCTTGATTCAACGTTGGGTATCTATCACATTTACTCCAGTTGTTTCTACTGTTAAACAACAAAAAGGTGCTTACATTGACTGGGAAAAACTTCCAGCAGGCGCAAAAGGTTTGAAAGAAGCATTTACACAATATGCAGCTGGTCGTTCATTGAGTGAAACAAAAGTTACAACTTTACAAGATAACTTAGATCAATTAGTTCCAGGTTTGGCTGCTCTAGGTCTAACATTCTTATGTATGTATCTTTTGAAGCATAAAGTTTCACCAATCGTTATTATTCTTGGAATCTTCGTATTAGCTATTGTATTCCACGTAATTGGTTTACTATAAAAAAGAAAGGTTGAGATTTAAATGGTTAAGTCACTAAACACAAAAATGGATATGTCTTGCAAAGGTACATGGTATCGTAATGGTCCTTTTTACGGGAATATCATGGTTGGTGACAATGCCTTTGAATTCTACAACGAAACAAAGTTACAAGATTATATCCAAATTCCATGGGATGAAATAACCTATGTAGTCGCAGATGTATATTTCGGTGGAAAGTACATTCCACGTTTTGAAATTCGAACAAAAAGAAACGGTAAGTTTAGATTCTCAGCTAGAAATAGCCGTCAAACTTTGAGAGCTATTAAGGCTAGAATTCCACGTGAAAGTTTACGTAAGGCACCAAGTATGGGATTCATTCTCAAGAATAGATTTAAGAATTTGGGTAAAATGATTTTAAAGAAAAAAGCTTAATAATGTGAGGTTGGGAAAAACTAATGATTTTCAGCTTCTAAAAATAATTCGACTCCAAAATTTTGAATTATTCAAAATTTGGAGTCGAATTTTTATTATGTCTTTAGACCTGGTTGAGTACGCTAAAACGTACGAAACAAAAAACCGCTCGCTATGCGAGTGGAAAATGAAGTATTATATATAAATTACTCTTTTGGTTTTAAGATTAAGTTGTTCAGGCCAAAAAATAAAAAAGAAAAGAGATAATTTGAAATGGCTAATAAACTAAATAGTTTAGCCCATACAAAATGGTTATGTAAATACCATATCGTATTCACTCCAAAGTATAGACGTAAAATAATATATTATCAATACCGAAAAGATTTAATAGAGATTATAAAGTTATTATGTCAATATAAAGGAGTAAAAATTATAGAAAGACATATGATGCCAGATCATGTACATCTTTTAGTAAGTATTCCCCCAAAGCAGAGTGTATCAAGTTTTATGGGATACTTAAAGGGGAAAAGTGCATTGATGATGTTTGATAGACATGCGAATTTAAAGTACAAATTTGGAAATAGACATTTTTGGTCTGAAGGGTATTATGTTAGTACAGTAGGATTGAATGAACAAACAATTCGAAAATATATAAGAGATCAAAAAAAACATGATTTATCGATAGATAAATTGACAACTAAAGAATATTCAGACACTTTTAAGGGTAATAAGTTAAAGTGATACTAATACCACTTAAAGTGGTGGCAAAGAAATCATAGCAATTTGGCTTGAAAGAAGAGAAAGCCAGCGCCTTGAGACGCTGGCTGTTCTTAACGGCTTATAGCCGTGGAGCAAACCACCCGTTTTACGGGTGGTTATGATTTAGGACAGAGTTTTTTCCCATCCTCTTTTAATTTTTTATTAAGAAAATATTAAATATACTTAAAACTCTAATTAATTATCTAACATACTGCTCCCCCCCGCTAAAAAATTAAGATATAATTCTGTGGTATATTTCAAAAATGGAGGAGAGTATATGAGAAAGGCTAATTTAGGTGACTCTACCATTATAATGTTCAAAGATATCTATAGATATGGGAAAAGAATGAGTAGACCTAACTATTGGTGGGGAATGTTGGGACTAGCTATAATATTAGTTCTTGACTTTTTGGCATTGGCTATTCTCCCAGACATTTGGTTTATAAATGTTATTATTTTGGGTGTGCTTTTAATTTTATTGCTTGCATATTTGTCAGCAACAGCGAGAAGACTTAGGGATGTTGGATATAGTGGATGGTTTACTTTCCTATCTTTTATTCCTTATTGCGTAGGGCTAGTAATACTTTTGTTTTTTACATTAAAACCTACTAAGAAAGAAAACAATAAGTATGCAAACGATGTGCAATCTAACTTTGGCAAGTTTCTTACACAATCGAACAAGCTGTTTGTTGGGTCTTTATTAGCATTTGCTTTGTTATTTGGTATTATTGGTGCAACAGGTACTAATGATAACAAACAACAGAGTACCAACTCTTCTGCTGTAAGTAAACATAGTGCTAGTTCAAAGCATGAAACCAATAAGAACAACGATGAGAAAAAGATAGGTGTCAAAGGGTTCTACACAGTAAAAATAAAAGATATAAAAGCTAATGATGATAATAACTTCGTTATACAAGGGACTACTAAAGCGCCTAATAATTCTAAAATTATAGCAGTTGCTACAGGTGGAAGTTTAAATGATGCTAGTATACCTAACGCTGAGACATACAAGTATTCCAGAGTAAAAAATGGAGAATTTAGCGCTGAAATTGAGAAAAGTCCTATAGGTGATAAAATTCATGCAAATAAACAATATAAGTACTATATTGTTGCTACAAATAAAAATACTGATAGTACACCTGGCGAATTCGTAGATGATAATGTACTTAAAAGTATGAAGCATACTAAAATACATAAAATAAAAGTTACACAAGATATTTTAAATAAACCAGTATCAGCTAAGCCTAATATTAGTCCTGATCAAGCCTTATATGGGCTAAAAGGCTCTAAAATAAAAATTATAAACAATTATGATGCATTTTCACAAAACATAACTAAATATTTCTACAAAAGAATTTCATTAACTAATGACGTAGTTGTTAACGTTGAAGATAGTGGCAATAATACCAGCATAATTACAGTTGCTGTTGATGGTGATACAAATAAACTTTTATTAGTTGGGGTACCAGCTTCAGCAATGTCATTAACAACATTAGATAAATTATCTAACGGCTCCAAGTTATCTGTATCAAGTACGGGACTTATTTTAGGTAAGCATGTAACGGATCCTTACAGTGGGCAAAGTATTCCTGCAATTCAAGCAGAAGCAATAGATTTGCAAAATTAGAAAATTCAGACGAATTAAAGAAATAGAGCAATAAGGTGCTAGCTCAAAGTGGGTTAGCACCTTATTTTAGTATGTTAAAGTGCTGACAGATGTATTTTAAGAGGCTGGAAAAAAGTCTCAAAATTCAAAAACTGTTAGAAATCACGTTAATAAAAACGTTGATTCCTAGCGGTTTTTAATATAACTATTTTCTAAAATTTATCTGAAAATATAGTTTTTTCCATCCTCTTTTTTTATGAGGTTGTTGGAAAAGTAGATTAAATCTGATAAAGTTAAACTGATAATCAGAGGAATGGAAGTGATTAAAGTGAGAAAAATTATTTTTTTGGATATAGATGGAACCTTAGTAGATTATGAAGGAAAAGTTCCAGAAAGTGCAGTTGAAGCAATTAAAAAAGCCAGGGGAACATGTCTAATTTAGTAACGACTCATGAAGTGAAAGATAAAGTTGGTGGCAATTTTGCAGCAGGGGCTAAGAATCCATATCTAGAATACTCAGAATGGGGCTGGGCAGCTGATCCAACAGGCTTACAATACTATCTTGAATTAATGTATGATCGTTATGAATTGCCAATTATGGTAGTTGAAAATGGATTGGGTGCTGTTGATAAGTTAGAAGATGGCAAAGTTCACGATAGCTATCGAATTGACTACTTACGTCAACATATTCAAGCAATGGCAAAAGCTGTTGAAAATGGAGTTGATTTACGAGGATATACAACATGGGGATGCATTGACTGTATTTCGGCTGGAACAGGTCAAATGTCAAAGCGATATGGTTTTATCTATGTAGATCGTGATGACAAAGGAAATGGAAGTTTGGAACGTTTAAAGAAAGACTCATTTTATTGGTACAAAAAAGTTATTGAATCAAATGGTACAGATTTAGATTAGAATTAAAAATGGACTGATATGTATAGTGCATATCGGTCCACTTTGCTATATAAAAAGACTTAAGAGTTTAAATCCTAAGTCTTTTGGTAAGTATTATATTTTATTGAAGCACACGAACTGCGAAAGATGGTTGGAAGTATTGAGTGCTACCAACTTTTACACTTTCACCAGGTTCTGGAGCATGGATAAAGCTACCACCACCAGTTGCGATTGCAACGTGGTAGGAAGAACCTTTAGCACCCCAGAAGTATAGATCTCCTGGTTGAGCAGCAGATACAGGGATAACTGTACCAGCATTTTCTTGAGCTGTTGTTACACGAGGTAAGTTAACACCATAGTGTGCGTATACGTATTGTACTAAGCCAGAGCAGTCAAAACCAGATGGTGTAGATCCACCCCAAACGTAAGGAACACCAATGAATGATTGTGCGTAACTAATGATTGCACTAGCTGAAGCAGAACCAGTATTAGTTGTTGTAGTTACGTTAGAAGTATTAACTGTTGTAGCGTTGTTGTTTGTAGCTGCAGTATTAGTTGTAGTTGCTTGTTGAGTATTGTTTGTTTGAGCAACAGAACTGGAGCTAGCAGCAGAACTACTTGATGCTGCTGGAGTAGTTACAGTTTGTTGTTGACTGCTACTTGTTTGGGCAACAGATTGTTGTGAACTACTTTGAGCAGCTGAACTAGTAGTTGCAGTATTATTTGTAGCAACACTATTAGAAGAAGAACTTTCTTCTTGGCTAGGTGTCTTTGTAGGGTTAACAATTGTTAATGTTTGTCCTGGTAATAATGTGGCACCAAGATTATTATTTGAACGAAGAGAATCAATTGAAACTCCAAAACTTTGAGCAATAGAGTACAATGAGTCACCAGCTTTAGCTGTGTATTGTACTTTTTGTGCATTGTCATCTTTTACTTCAGAACTACTTTGAGTAGTTACCTGTGAAGAACTTTGTTGAACTGCAGAACTAGAGCTAGCAGCAGGTTGTTGAGCAACAGAACTGCTTGAACTTGTAGTAGCAGCTTGTGAAGCAGCTGGAGTAGTTACAGAAGAACTAGTAGCTGTTGTTGCAGCAGAGCTACTTTGAGCTGTTGAAACGGCTTGTGAACTGCTGGAAGCAGAAGTAGCTTGTGCTTGACTGCTTTGATTATCAGTTGCTGGAGTAGTAACAGCTGCTTTATCTTGTACTTGTTGTTGAGTACTTGATGTGCTTGTAGCAGCAGCTGAAGTTAACTTAATAACTTGTCCAGGATAGATAATGTCACTAGCATTCAAGTTGTTCAAAGATAACAACTCATCAAGAGAAATGTGATTATTTTGGGCAATTCTCCATAATGTATCACCACTCTTGATGGTATAAGTAGATTTATTATCATTTTTATTTACAGTTTGAGAGCCATCCTTTGAAGGAATTTGTAAAGTTTGACCTGTAATAATTAAATGATTGCTGTTAATACGGTTTAACTTTTCAATAGATTGAATAGAAACACCATACTTCTTGGATAAGGCCCAAACTGTTTCATTTTGCTTAACTTTATGTGTAGTAGTTGAATCGGCATTAGCGGCAGTACTTGATGCCAGAAGTACTCCTGCAGCACCGACTGTACCTACTAATAACTTCTGTGCTGTTTTTTTCAAGTAAGTCACTCCTTAATATAATCTCTGAAGATTATAGTAAATTATTTTAACATCTACATTGTACCCCTTTTTTATTGCAAGTAACTATATAAATATATTACATTTATGTAAAATCTTGTAATAATTGTGTGCTAAATAAAATAATAAGAATATAGCTAGATAGGACAATGAACCCTAATTCTAAATAACTCATTTTTGAAGTTTTAAATTACATAAATGTTACATAAAAGTTAAATTATGATAGTGAGGAGTTAAGTATTACAGGAAGTAGCGAATATTATTAAGAAAATAATTGACAATTATTTGAAATTACGATAATTTTTAAAGTAGTAATATTAGATTATTATTAGAAATATTTTTATATTATATAATAATGAATATCATATTGTTACTGAATTTTTATTTTGGAAGGTGAAGGAAATGACGAAAGTATACAACTTTTCAGCTGGTCCAGCTGTGTTACCAAAAGAAGTTATAAAAAAGGCACAAGATGAACTAACTTCTTTTAAAGGTAGTCAAATGAGTGTAATGGAGATAAGTCATCGATCTTCGCTTTACACAGAAATGTTTCAAAAAGCAGAAGAAGATTTGAGATATTTAATGGAAATTCCAGATGATTATGATATTTTATTTCAACAAGGTGGAGCAACTTTACAATTTACGGCAGTTCCACTAAATTTAGCTAATAATTATCGAAGAATCGGATATATAGATACAGGACATTGGTCTCAAAGAGCGTATCAAGAAGCAGAATTATTACATAAATTTGATGTAGATGTTGTTGCAAGTTCTAAAGATAGTAACTACACTGAGTTAGTGCATCAAGTTGAATTGGAGAACAAAAATTATGATTATGTTCATTTAACTACTAATAATACAATTGAAGGAACAATGTATCGAAAATTACCTTCTGGACTTGCCGGACAAACTGTTGTAGCAGACATGTCGTCTAATATTTTAGGACAAAAATATAATATAGATGATTTTGGATTAATTTACGCTGGTGCTCAAAAGAATATTGGTATTGCAGGACTAACAGTGGTGATTGTAAAACGTGATTTAATTGGGAAAGTAAACAATTTACCTTCAATGTTAGATTACAAGAAGCAAGCTGATAAGCAATCAGCTTTGAATACACCACCAGTTTTTGCGATTTATATGGCAGGATTAGTATTTGAATGGTTAAAAGAACAGGGTGGAGTAGCAGCGATGCAAGCTCTAAATGAAGAAAAATCACAATTACTATATGAATATTTAGATAATTCTACATTATTTAGTTCTCCAGTAAAAAGAGAAGATCGTTCATTAACAAATATTCCTTTTGTGACTGGCAATAAGCAGTTAGATGAAAAATTTATAGCAGAAGCCACATCAGCAGGACTATTGAATTTAAAAGGACACCGTTTAGTAGGTGGAATGAGAGCTAGTTTATACAATGCTTTTGAACTAGAAGGTGTAAAAGTATTGGTAGATTTTATGAAGGAATTTGAGTTAAAAAATAAAGGGGAATAATATAATTATGAAAGATATAAAAACTTATAACGTAATTGCACAAGAAGGACTAGATGAATTACCAGCAGATATGTACACGGTGAATAAAAGTACTAAACCTGATGCTTTGTTGATTAGAAGCCAAGATATGCATAAAACACCTTTTGGAACTAGTGTTTTAGCGATTGCTCGAGCTGGAGCAGGAGTAAATAATATTCCTTTAGAGAAAGCAACTTCACAGGGAACTGTAGTTTTTAATACTCCAGGTTCAAACGCAAATGCGGTTAAGGAACTTATTATAACAATGCTATTACTATCTGTTAGACCAGTTTTTGCATCTGTAAAATGGGCCCAAAAATTAGCTGGGGCAGATGTTTCTTTACAAACAGAAAAAGGTAAAAATCATTTTGCTGGAACTGAGTTATATGGAAAGAAAATAGGGATAATCGGTTTAGGTAATATTGGTTCACGTGTGGCTAAGGCATGTATGGATTTGGGGATGAAAGTAATTGGATATGACCCATATATTTCTGTTGAAAAAGCATGGCAACTTTCCAATGATATTCCTAGAGCTGAAAGTTTGGAAGAATTGCTAGAACAAAGTGATTTTATTACTATTCACATTCCTTACACTGATAAAAATAGAAATATCATTGGTGAAGATGAGATTAATGTGATGAAAGATACGGCAGTATTACTCAATTATTCACGCTGGGGAATTGTGGATGAAGATGCA
Source organism: Ligilactobacillus salivarius DSM 20555 = ATCC 11741 (assembly GCF_001435955.1). Lineage (GTDB taxonomy): Bacteria > Bacillota > Bacilli > Lactobacillales > Lactobacillaceae > Ligilactobacillus > Ligilactobacillus salivarius. Next base: position 31,370 of record NZ_AYYT01000007.1, read on the forward strand.
GTAATCAAGGCACTTAATGCTAAAAAATTACGTTTATTTATCACAGACTTCAGTTCTGAGAAAATTTTAAATAACAAACAAATAATTGTAACTCCTCATTTAGGTGGAACAACAGAAGAAGCAGAAGTTAATGGAGCTAAGATGGCTGCTAATACTTTGAGAAAGTATCTTGAAACTGGAGATATTGTTAATTCCGTTAACTTGCCAAATGTAGAAATGGCATTCGATGCTCCATTGCGTCTAACTCTTATTCACCAAAATGTTCCTAATATGGTGGGTAGAATTACTACTATTTTGGCTAAAGAAGAAATAAATATTGATAACATGATTAACCGTTCACGTGGTAAAATTGCTTATACAATGATTGATGCTGCGGATATTTCAGAAGAAAAGCTCAAAGAACTAAAGAAAGAGTTACTAGAAATTCCTGAAGTTATTCGAGTTCGAGCATTGCATAATCCTAAAATTGTGAAATGAGATGATTAAAACGGCTGATGAATTTCAAAAGGTTTTTGAAGAGATAAAGCTAGATCCTCAAAATCAAGAATACACTGAAAAGGGGATTGAACCTCTATATTACGCTAATCCTAAGGCTAAAATATTAATAGTGGGTCAAGCACCTGGACAAAAAGCTCAAGATACGCATATGGTCTGGAATGATTTGAGTGGAGATAGGTTGAGGACATGGTTAGATGTGTCTCGCGATGAATTTTATAATTCAGATTTATTTGCGATTATGCCAATGGATTTTTATTTTCCAGGCAAAGGTAAGGGGGGAGATCTGCCACCACGAAAGAATTTTGCAGCAAAGTGGCATCCAAAGTTAAGAAAGTTAATGCCAAATATTGAATTAACTATTTTGGTAGGTAGCTACGCTGTTAAGAAATATTTGAATCTAAAAAGTAGTGCTAAATTAACTGATATTGTAAAAGATTATCAAACGTATCTGCCAGAGTACTTTCCTTTGGTACATCCTTCACCTAGGAATTTAATTTGGTTAAAGAAAAATCCATGGTTTGAGGAACAAGTAGTAAAAGACTTACAGAAATTAGTATCTGAGATTAAGAATAAATAATAGTCTGGCAAAAATGTCAGGCTATTTTTTTGATCAAATTTGGTGTTATACTTAGATTGAAAGAGTTTGATAGAAGGTTGGAAGGAAGTAATACTATGCTAAAAAATCTAAATTTAACTTTTGGACCTGAAAAACAACTACAAGAAATTATTGAAAACAATAAAGATCGTCAAATGGTACTATTAGAATCTGTAACTGATTCAGAAAAGTTTGCACTATTAGATGTTTCAAACGAAGAAAGTATTTTTCATAGTCAATTAGATTATCGAATCTATCACACGATAAATCTTAAAGAATGGGATGGATATTTTGAATTTAGATATATAACTTTGGATACAGAGCAACAAAAAATTTTTAATGCTCATTTAGATAAATGGGATGATTCATTCAATCGTCCAGTTGGTTTAAAATCTACACTTGTTGGCCATGATGAGAGAAAAGACTATGAATTCTTGATGATTAATATCTGGGAAGATCAAGAAGATTATGTCGAATGGGAAAATGAAAGTGACAATGAGTTCAGAGAATTCGGCCATGGCGGAAATGCTAAAGCATTAGTTGCACAATATAAATTGGTAAAAAATAAAGAATAGTTTAAAGGGTATGTTGATATTGAAGTGCCCTTATATCTATTGAATTTACTAGGTTTCATAAGAATGTTAAATTAATAGGGTTAAGACCTAAAATACAAAAAATATTTTATAGTACTTATAAATCTATCAGAAATTTTCTGGTAGATTTTTTTTAGTGTAAAAATTTTTGAGTTTAAGATATATTATGGTTGATAATGTAATATTATATGATATATAATATAGTTGAAGATAAGATATAAAAGAAAGTGAGGGATGATGATGAAAATTCAAGTTAGTTCTGATTTACTAGATGGTTTAGTATTAGCGCTTTTAGATAAGCAAGATTATTATGGATACTCATTGACACAGGATATGCAAAGAGCAATTTCAATTTCAGAATCAACACTCTATCCAGTATTACGCAGGTTAAAGAATAATGGTTTATTAGAAACATATGATCAATCATATCAAGGGAGAAATCGTAGATATTATCGCATAACAAATAGTGGTGAAGAACATTTAGGAAGAGTTAAAAAAATGTGGAGCGACTACAAAGTTAGTTTGGATTCAATTTTCGAAAAAAATAGAGAGGGGGAATAATAATGAACTCAGAAATAACAAAGTATCTACAAGAATTAAAAAAATATTTAAGACGTTTAGATGATAGTGAGATCAAAGATATTGAGGATTTCTACACAGAATATTTAGAAGATGCAGGGGTACAAACACGTGCAGAAATTGAAGAAAAAGTTGGGACACCTAGACAATTAAGTCTACGAATACTAGCAGATTATTCATTGAAGGATGATGGTAAGGAAAGTGGTGGCATTTTACCTAAGACAAATATCAAGACTGCTTGGCTAATCATTTTGGCATTACTTGCAACACCAGCAACTTTAATTATAGGGGTAGCCTTACTAGGAGTTTTAGTAGCAGCAATTGGTGTAGCTTTTGCAGTAGCAGTAACAATTATTGCCTTAGCTGGAGCAGCTATCTTTATAACTCTAACTAGCTTATATGTGGGAATATTCCTATTATTTATAAAATTAGGAGTGGGACTATTTTATCTTGGAATAGGAATTATTGGTATCGGAGCATTAATGGTTATTCTACCAATAATTTACTTGATAATAGTAACAGTTGTAAAAATGGTAGCGAACTTCATTCGATATATTTACAGACGTTTCAACAAAAAGGGGGTTAGATAGCTATGAAAAAGACAATAATAAGTGGTTTTATAATTTCCATTATTGGCGCTATTTTATTAGCAATTGGCTTTGGGCTTAAAGGAAATAAAAGTATTGTTTTTGAAGATTTAAAACCTGTTATTGCAGATAGTACTAAAGTTACTCAAGCTCATACCTATAAAGACATTAATAAACTTGATATAGATGTTAAGGATGTTAATGTGGAATTTAGAGAAGGAAAGAACTATTCTGTAAGGTACGAAGGTGCAAAATCTAGCTCCCCAACGGTAAAGAAGTCTGGCAATCAACTCCAAATCAAAGGACGTTTAAGTAGTCATAGTATAAGATTTAATGGAATGAGCATGTATAATGATTATTATCGAAATTCTGATCGAAATAAGATGATAATTACTTTACCAAAGGATAGTAAATTAGATGAACTAAATCTTAAATTATCTGATTCTTTATTATCACAGGTTAATATGACAGGAATTGAAGCAGATCAAGTTAAGGCATCTATTCATGATACTAAACTAGATTTAAGAGATGCTAATTTTGGAAATGTAGAATTATCTGCAGGTGATTCAGATATTAGTATGACCAATACGGTGTTAAGCAATGGTAAGTTAGACTTAAATGACACAGATGTACGCTTAAATGGTGGATCATTGATGCAAGTTGCAATGAATATTACTGACGGAGATGTGGATTACAATAATTTGTCTATTCAAGGTGGTAACTTACGTAATAATGATGGTGACATTAAGATGAGTAATACACAAATTCAAGGTGGATACAAGATAGATGATACTGACGGAGACGTACTAGTTTCTCGTGTAACAGTTGATGGCTATCGAGTTCAAAGTAATGATGGCGACGTAAGATTATTTGAACAAACAACAAGTAATGGTAATGTTTTAGAGAAGAATTCTAACTCAGATAATGTATTAGATATTATAAGTAATGATGGCGATATTACTGTAAATTAATTAAGGAGGAGACAAATATGAAAAAATTGACTAAATCAAATGATAAAGTTTTGACTGGTGTATTAGGTGGTTTTGCAGAATATTTTGGAGCAGATAAGGCTCTAGTTAGAATTATTGGTGCTGCATTGATGATGGTAACTGGATTCTTCCCAGGCAGGAGTATTCCTTTATATTATTGCAGCAGTAATAATGCCAGAAAAAACAGACAAAGATAATGACGACGTAATTGAAGGCGAATTTCACGAGAAATAATGAGTATCAAAAAATATGTTTAGGAAACTGAGCATACTTTTTTATTAGCAGGTATTTCGGATTTTAAATAAAGTAATTACTGAGTGATAGCAAAAGAGCAACACCTTAGTCAGTATTATAATCATGATATACTTTCAAATACTGATATGTTTAGAAAGCATGAGGCTAAAAGGGTTAAATATTACTTTGACGTATGATACAGTAGACTTGTAGGAAGAAAGATAATGATTTCTCGAGAAAAAAGATAGAAAAGTGTACAAAACTATCAGTAATTATCATTGTCCTACTTGAAAATAGTAGTGAAGTTAGAGCTAGATTTAAGTATGGAGTGATAAAATATGGAAAAAGTACAAGAATTACAAAGATTAGTTGTAGAGTTATATGACAGTTTTGAAAATGATAATCGTAAAGGTGTAGAAGAAATTCGTCAAGTTCTAGCAAATGTAAATGAAAAGTATAAAACGAGTAGTCATCCATTGGCTTGGACAGGAAGATTGGTACTTTATCTACAAGTGAATGCTGTGAAAAAAGACTTATATTTGACACCAGAACAAAAGGATATTATCAAGGAATTGGCTAGAATTGGTAAAAGAACAAATTTGAATTATGTTTATCTTAGTCCAGTGGATGATGCTAAACAATTTGTTTAGTTAAATAATTAATAATAGTTTGAAGTCAGCGAATCAAATTTTTGATTAAATTTGGTTCGCTGATTTTTTTATGGATTAAATATACGAAATTATATTTTGTAACATAAATGTAACATTCTTAACTTAATTTTCTCAACGTGTGCAACAGCATCTTGGAAGTATTGGTAGAATTGGTTTTTCACGACATGCACATATTGAGTAAAAATGATTAGATTATGAAAAAATATCTTATTCACAATTAAACGCATTGTTAAATAAGCGTTTTCATAAACAGCATAAAGATCTTTGTGAATTTTGGAATAATTATTTTATATGTTGAAAAACAATATTTTGCATGATATTATTATCTCGTAAATTAAAGAAAACGTTTTCTTGAAAGAGGTACATAAGGAGGTCCAATGATGTCAGATAAATATATTATGGCTATCGACGAAGGTACTACAAGTACACGTGCGATTATCTTCGACAAAAAAGGAAATAAAGTTGCTGAAGGACAAAAAGAATTTCGTCAATATTTCCCTCAACCAGGTTGGGTAGAACATGACGCTAATGAAATTTGGAACGCAGTATTATCAACAATAGCTAATTCTTTTATTAGCTCAGGGATACAACCAAAACAAATTGCAGGTATTGGTATTACTAACCAACGTGAAACAACTATTATTTGGGACAAAGAAACAGGATTACCAATTTATAACGCTATTGTTTGGCAATCAAGACAAACAAGTGACATTGCACAAAAATTAATTGATGAAGGTTATTCTGATACTATTCATGAAAAGACAGGTTTAATCATTGATGCCTACTTCTCAGCAACAAAGATTCGTTGGATCTTAGATCATGTAGAAGGTGCTCAAGAACGTGCTGAAAAAGGCGAATTATTATTCGGTACGATTGATACATGGCTTACATGGAAATTAACAGGTGGTAAAGTTCACGTAACAGATTATTCTAATGCTAGTCGTACAATGTTGTTCAACATTCATGATTTGAAATGGGATAAAGAAATTTTAGAATTATTGAATATTCCTGAAGCTCTATTACCAGAAGTTAAAGGAAATTCTGAAATCTATGGTCAAACTGCAGCATACCACTTCTTTGGTAGTCAAGTTCCTATTTCTGGTATGGCTGGTGACCAACAATCTGCTTTATTCGGTCAATTAGCTTTAGAAGATGGAACAGTTAAGAATACTTATGGTACAGGTTCATTTATCGTAATGAATACAGGTAATAAACCAGTTCTTTCTAAGAATAACTTGTTAACAACTATTGGATATTCTATCGATGGCAAGATTAATTTTGCTTTAGAAGGTTCAGTATTTGTATCTGGTTCAGCACTTCAATGGTTAAGAGATAGTATGGAAATTATTGAATCAGCTCCTGAATCAGAAAGAGCAGCTAATGAATCAACTAACCATAATGAAGTTTACGTTGTTCCAGCCTTTACAGGTTTAGGTGCTCCTTACTGGGATAGTGATGCTCGTGGGGCAGTGTTCGGATTAACACGTGGTACAACTAAGAATGACTTTATTAAAGCTACTTTACAATCACTTGCTTACCAAACAAGAGATGTATTAGATACGATGGAAAAAGATACAGGTATTAAGATTCCAGTCCTTCGTGTTGACGGTGGAGCTGCTATGAATAACTACTTGTTACAATTCCAATCTGATTTGCTTAATAAGTCAGTTGAAAGAGCTGGAAACTTAGAAACAACAGCTCTAGGTGTAGCTTTCTTAGCTGGATTGGCAGTTGGTTTCTGGAAAGACACAGATGAATTGAAAGAATTATTTACAGTTGGTCGTAGATTTGAACCAGAAATGTCCGATGATGCTAGAGAATATCTATATGCTGGATGGAAGAACGCAGTAGAAGCAACACGTATATTCAAACATAAAATAAACGAAAATCTTTAGGAGGAAGATACAATGACATTTTCAATTAAAACACGTAAAAACACAGTTGATAAATTAAAGAATGAAGAATTAGATTTGTTAGTAATTGGTGGGGGAATTACAGGTGCAGGTGTTGCCCTCCAAGCTACAGCTTCCGGTTTGAAGACTGGTTTAGTTGAAATGCAAGACTTTGCTGAAGGAACAAGTTCTCGTTCTACAAAATTAGTTCATGGTGGTATCAGATATCTAAAGACATTTGATGTAGGTGTTGTTGCAGATACTGTACAAGAACGTGCAGTTGTTCAAGGAATTGCTCCACATATTCCAAGACCTTTCCCAATGTTATTACCTATTTATGATGATCCAAGTTCAACATTCGACATGTTCAGTGTTAAGATTGCGATGGACTTATATGACCGCTTAGCTGGAGTAACAGGCACACAATATGCTAACTACACAATTTCTCGTGAAGAAGTATTACAACGTGAACCAAACTTGAAGAGCGATAAGTTATTAGGTGCAGGTGTTTACCTTGATTATGTAAATAATGATGCTCGTCTAGTTATTGAAAACATTAAAGAAGCTGATGAATTAGGTGGCTTAATGGCTAGTCACGTTAAGGTTGTAGGTGTTCTTCATGATGATAATGGTCGCATCAATGGCGTAAAAGCTAAAGATTTATTAACAGACGAAGAATTTGAAATCAAAGCTAAGATGGTAATTAATACTACAGGTCCATGGGTAACTAAGACATTAGGCTTAGATGACAAGAATGGCGAAGGTGAAGTAATTCGTCCAACTAAAGGTGTGCATTTAGTTGTAGATAGCTCACGTCTAAGAGTTCCTCAACCAACATACTTTGATTCCGGAATTGGTGACGGTCGTATGATTTTCGTTGTTCCACGTGAAAACAAGACATACTTTGGTACAACAGATACAGACTACACTGGTGACTACAAGCATCCAAGAGTTGAACAAGCTGATGTAGATTACTTATTGAAAGCTATCAACAACAGATACCCAGAAGCTGAAATTACAATTAACGATATCGAAGCAAGCTGGGCAGGTTTAAGACCACTTCTATCTGGTAATGGAAGTTCAGACTACAATGGTGGTGGATCTAACACTGGTAAAGTATCAGATGAAAGTTTCGAAAACTTAATTAAGATAGCTGTAGCATACAGTAAAGATGAAGCAAGTCGTGGTGAAGTTGAAAAATCAATCAGTAGCTTGAAGACAGCTTCAGCAGAAAAGACTCTAAGCCCATCACAAGTATCTCGTGGTTCTTCACTTAAAGTAGGTGATGATGGTTTAATCACACTTTCTGGTGGTAAGATTACTGACTATCGTAAGATGGCAGCTGGAGCAATGGAATTAATCCGTAAGTTATTCAAAGAACTATTTAATAAAGATGTACGCGAAGTTGATTCCAAGAAATTACAAGTTTCAGGTGGACACTTCGATCCTACAAACGTTGATGAAACAATGAAATTCTACCAAAAGATTGCGATGGACAAAGGTATGCCAGCTGCAGATGCTGCTGACTTAGCAAATCGCTTCGGTTCAAACACAAGTCGTGTAATTTCTTACGCAGATGATGTAGAAGCAGCTCCAGGTTTAACTTTAGCTGACACATTGAGCTTACACTACTCTGTAAATGAAGAAATGACCTTGAATTTAGTAGACTTCTTATTACGTCGTACAAACTATGTTCTCTTCCATAAAGATGAATTAATGATGAAGAAGGATGCCTTTGTTGATGAAATGGCACGCATCATGGAATGGAATGAAGAAGAAAAAGCAGCTGCAGCTAAGCAATTAGATGAAACTATTGCAGAATCAAGCTTAGCATACTTGAAGTAAACAGCTGATAAAACTAAATTATAGAGGTGATTTGTGTGAACGGGTTTTTAGGAGAATTTTTAGGGACAATGGTCCTAATCGTACTAGGTGTGGGCACGGGTGCTGGTGTTAACCTTAAAACATCATATGCACGTAATTCAGGTTGGCTATTCATCACAATTGCTTGGGGTATGGCTGTAACATTTGGTGTTTATGTAGCTGGTAGCTTTGGTTCTCAAGGACATTTAAATCCTGCAGTTACAATCCCATTCGCAATCTTTGGATTCTTCCCATGGGATCAAGTATTGCCATACTTATTAGGTCAATTCTTAGGAGCTTTTGTTGGTGCTGTTTTAGTCATCATCCAATATGGAGCACAATTTAAGAACGCAAAAGACGCAAATGACGGTAATGTGGTAGGAATTTTTGCAACAGGTCCTGCGATCAACAATGGTTTATATAATTTCTTAAGTGAAACAATTGCAACTTTTGTATTCATCCTAACATTATTAAACTTAGGGGACTTTACAAAAGGATTGAAGCCATTGATTGTTGGTTTACTAATCATGGTAGTTGGTCAAGCTTTAGGTGGAACAACAGGATTTGCCTTGAATCCAGCTCGTGACTGGGCTCCAAGATTTGCTTACTCAGTATTACCAGTACCTAATAAAGGTGACTCAAACTGGGGTTATGCTTGGGTTCCAATGTTTGGACCATTAGCTGGTGGTTTAATCGCAGCTTGTGTTCAATATTTCTTAATGTAATAAGTAAATATATATTTCAGAGGAGAAGTGTAAAGGGTTTGCACTTCTCTTTTTTTATATATAAAAGTGTGCTACAATTTATCTTTTGAAGACAATAAAAGATAACGAGGTGAAAAAGTTGAAGCAGCCATTAATTTCATTTAAACATGTTGTTAAAAGTTATGATGACGATGTTCAGGTACTGAAAGATGTAAGTTTTGATATAGAAGAGGGTAAATTCTATACGTTGCTGGGTCCTTCAGGTTGTGGGAAAACTACAATTTTGAATATTATTGCAGGTTTGTCTGATGCTACATCAGGGGATGTTTATTTTGATGGTAAACGAATAAATGATGTACCAGCTAACAAGCGACAAGTTAATACAGTATTCCAAGACTATGCATTATTCCAACATTTGAACGTATATGATAACATCGCATTTGGATTGAAAATAAAGAAAGTTCCAGCTGATAAAATTAAGGAAAAGGTTACTGAGGCCTTGCGCATGGTACGTTTAGATGGTTATGAAGATCGAGCTATATCTGAAATGTCAGGTGGGCAAAGACAACGTGTTGCAATTGCAAGGGCAATCGTGTTGGATCCTAAGGTTCTCTTGTTAGATGAGCCGCTTTCAGCTTTGGATCAAAAGTTAAGAGCAGAAATGCAATATGAATTACGTTCATTACAAAAGAAACTAGGAATAACATTTATTTTTATTACTCATGATCAAGAAGAAGCTTTGGCGATGAGTGATGAAATCTTTGTTTTAAATAATGGTAATATTGTTCAAAGTGGAACACCAGTAGACATTTACGATGAACCAATTAATCATTATGTGGCAGATTTTATTGGAGAATCTAACATTGTAAATGGAATAATGATTAAAGATGAGTTGGTAGAGTTTGCTGGTCAACAATTTCCTTGTGTTGATGGGGGAATGAAGCCTAACGAACCAGTTGAAGTTGTGATCAGACCTGAAGACTTAGTTCTAACAAGTCCAGAAAAGGGACAATTAAAGGTTAAAGTAGATACGCAATTATTCAGAGGGGTTCATTATGAAATTCGTTGTACAGATGCCTTAGGTAATAAATGGTTAGTACATTCTACTAAGCGAGCTATACCAGGTGAAAATATTGGACTTTCATTTGGACCTGAAGATATCCATGTTATGAGATTCAATGAATCAGAAGAAGATTTTGACGCTCGTTTGGATAGCTATAATGATTAATAGGGGGAATAGTAAATGAAAAAGATAAATCCTTTATTAACAATCCCTTATTATCTATGGATAGGTTTATTTGTAATTGCTCCAGTGCTATTAATTGTTTATTATTCTTTTATAGACATCCATGGAAACTTCACTTTAAGTAACTATGGAAATTATTTCGGTTCAGGCAAGTATTTAATGATGACTTTTAACTCATTCCTATATGCTTTTATTATTACCTTCTTTACGGTTTTAGTAAGTTATCCTATGGCATATTTTTTGACGAAGTTAAAGCATAAAGAACTTTGGCTATTGTTAGTCATCTTACCAACCTGGGTTAATTTGTTGTTAAAAGCTTATGCCTTTATTGGTATTTTTGGAATTGACGGAAGTGTAAATCATTTCCTTAGTTTTTTTGGAATAGGACCTAAACAGATATTATTTACTGATTTTAGTTTTATTGTTGTTGCGACTTATATTCAAATACCTTTCATGATAATGCCAATATTTAATGCCCTTGAAGAAATTAATCCATCAGTCTTACGTGCTAGTCGAGATTTAGGTGCTAATGAATGGCAGACATTCTTTAAAGTTGTAATGCCATTATCTATGAATGGGGTAAAGAGTGGAATTCAAGCAGTATTTATTCCATCGCTCTCACTATTTATGTTGACACGTTTGATAGGAGGAAATAGGGTAATCACTCTAGGTACTGCTATCGAAGAACATTTCTTAGTAACACAAAACTGGGGAATGGGTTCAACAATTGGTGTTGTTTTGATTGTTATAATGTTCATTGTTATGGTAATTACCGGTGAGAAAAGGGGGCATAAATAGATGAAGAAGATTAATTGGAAAAATGTGTATCTATGGGTAATGTTTATCTTCTTATATGCACCAATCTTTTACTTGATATTTTATGCCTTTAATAGTGGTGAAACGATGAATAGATTTGAAGGTTTTAGTTGGGTTCATTTTCAAGAATTATTTGCTGATACGCGATTATTGATAATTTTGTTAGAAACTTTCATTTTAGCTTTCTTATCGGCATTGATTGCGACTATGATAGGAACTTTTGGTGCAATTTCAATTTATCGTTACCAAAAACGCAGAACAAGGCTGGCTTTATTATCGTTAAATAATATTTTGATTGTATCGCCAGATGTTATTATAGGTGCTAGTTTCTTAATTCTATTTACATTATTAGGTTCCTGGATACATAGTTTATCATTAGGATTTGCTAGTGTACTGTTATCTCACATAGCTTTCAGTATTCCAATTGTAGTTTTGATGGTATTACCCAAATTACAAGAAATGCAAGATTCTTTGACGATGGCAGCTTATGATCTAGGTGCAAATCACTGGCAAGTTTTAACAAATGTTGTACTTCCTTACCTAACACCAGGAATAATTGCAGGATACTTTATGGCATTCACATATTCATTGGATGATTTTGCAGTTACATTCTTTGTTACAGGGAATGGCTTTACAACTTTGTCAGTTGAAATTTACTCACGTGCTAGACGAGGAGTTAGTTTGGAGATTAATGCTTTGAGTGCATTAGTATTCTTGTTCTCTTTAGTTTTAGTAATAGGTTATTACTTTATTAGTCGTGATAATAGCGCCAATCATCGCCGCCAAGGCAAGCAAGTTAGAAAAGGGGTGCTACGCTGATGAAAAAGTTACTAGCACTAATATCAGGAATTATTGTAATTATTGTATGTTTATCCTTAGGTGTTATGAGACTTAATCGTACAGAAAACACACAAACGAATAGCAGTAGTAAGAAAGTGTTAAATATCTACAATTGGGGAGATTACATTGATCCACAATTGATAAAGAAGTTTGAAAAACAAACAGGATATAAAGTTAATTACGAAACTTTCGATTCTAATGAAGCAATGTTTACTAAGATTAAGCAAGGTGGAACACCATATGATATTGCTGTTCCAAGTGATTATATGATCCAAAAAATGGCAAAAGAAAAGTTGCTATTGCCATTAGATAAACACAAGATAAAAGGGATGGATAACAATGATCCACAATTCTTAGATTTAAGTTTTGATAAGCATAATAAATATTCTGTACCTTATTTCTGGGGAACACTGGGAATTGTATATAACGATAAGTATATAAAACCAGGTGAAATAACTAATTGGAATGACTTGTGGAATTCTAAGTACCGTAAGCAAATTTTGTTTATTGATGGTGCTAGAGAGTTTATAGGAATTGGGCTAAATAGTTTAGGATATTCTTTAAACTCTAAGAATGATTCTCAGATTAATCAGGCATACGATAAGTTAAAGAATCTAACACCTAATGCTAAAGCTTTTGTAGCAGATGAAATTAAAACGTATATGCAAAACGATGAAGCACCTTTGGCAGTAACATATTCAGGGGAAGCATCAGAAATGTTAGATAACAATTCTCATCTTCACTATGTAATCCCAGATGATGGAACTAACTTGTGGTTTGATAATATTGTTATTCCTAAGACAGCTAAGAATGTTAAAGGTGCGTATGAATTCATTAACTTCATGTTAGAACCAAAGAATGCTGCACAAAATGCAGAATATATTGGTTATGCTACACCAAATGATAAAGCAGCTAAATTACTTCCTAAGTCTATAACTTCTGATAAACAATTCTATCCTACTAAGAAGCAGATGAGTAAAATGGAAGTATATGCTGATCTAGGTCAAACATATCTAGAAAAATATAACGATGACTTTTTAGAATTAAAAATGTATCGACAATAAAAATAAGCAGTATTGGTATTTTTGCCAGTACTGCTTTTTAAATCCAATTATAAACGCAATAAAACAACCCTTAGCTTCTTCATTTAACTTTAATATCACTTGGAATCTGATGTTCCCTGTCTTCAATGAAGCTAAGAGTTGTTAATCTTATAATAAGGAGTTCTACTCAATTGTTCCCACACCTTTAAAAATATTTTCTATCTGTTGGTTCATAACCTAACAAGATCTCCTAATTAATCCAATTAGTAACGCAATTCAAAATCAAGATTTTCTGACATATTAAAATGTCTAAACTCAAGTTGTTGGTTCTATCACCCTCTAAGGACTTATTGCAACAACGACTATTCAGTTGTATGATTCGTACTAATTGTGGGAATCCTTTGACTCCTTACACTTATTTTATAACATATATTTCTCTTTATTGCAAGCGTTTTCCTTGGTTAAATAAAATTAACTTATTTTTAAGAAATATATTGACAATAATATAAAGCCTTTTGTATAATCGATTACAACAAATGACGGAAAGGAAGAAGTATTATGAATAACTCTAAGATTAATGAATTGAATATTCGTTGGCAAAGCCAGTATTAGGGTTGTTTCTGTGAGTGCAGATACGACCTTGTCAGATTGTCGTATCTGTGCTGGCTATATATTATATTTCTTCAATTGCCCGCACGGATTAAGTACTTCGTGCGGGTTTTGTTTTTTTAGGCATCTCCTGCAAAATGTGGGAGGTGCCTTTTTTGTTGGTACGACAATTTGAACAAATAATTGAAGATAAATTTCAAAGAAAGGATTTTAAGAAAAATGAAAAGATTAATAGCAACAATTATTGCATTAGCAGTATTTTTAGGAGTAGCTTTTAACGTAGAAAAAAAGCAAGAAGAAAGCAAAAATAAAATGCCTACAGTCGCTATTTTACAAACATTAAGTCATCCAGCTTTAGATCAAATCCATCAAGGAATAGTGGATGGATTGAAAGAAGAAGGTTTTGTAAATGGTAAGACTATGAAGATTGATTACCAAAATGCTCAAGGTGATCAAAGTAACTTAAAGACAATGAGTGATAGATTTGTACAGGAAAAAGCATCAGTACTTATTGGAATTGCTACACCTGCAGTTCAATCACTGGCAAATGAAAACAGTAAGATTCCTATTACAATGGGAGCTGTAAGTGATCCAGTTGGAACTGGTTTGGTAAAAACTTTAGAAAAGCCAGGTGGTACAGTTTCTGGGGTAATGCACAAAGAACCTGTCGCTGCTCAAGTGAAGTTGATTAGAGAATTCATGCCAGACTTGAAAAACATTGGAGTAATTTACACATCCAGCGATGATTCATCAACTGCCGAATATAAGGAATTTAAGAAGTTAGCTGAAAAAGCAGGAATTACAGTTAAAACTTATACAATAACTTCTACTAATGATATTGATCAAGTATCTGCAACTATGGCAAGTGAAGTACAAGCTGTTTATGTACCTTCTGATAACACCGTTGCTTCTGGCTTCTCTACTTTAGTAAAGAATACTAATGCGAAGAATATTCCAATTTTCCCAGGTGTTGACTCAATGATTAAAGGTGGCGGTGTAGCAACTGTTAGTGTTAGTCAATATGAATTAGGAAAATTAACAGGTAAGATGGCAGCTCAGGAACTTAGAGGTAAGAATCCAGCAACAATGCCAGTCGAAACAGTGAAAAAAGGTTCTACAGTTATTAATCAAAAACAAGCAGATAAGCTTGGTTTGAAAGTACCAGCAAGTGCTATAAAGCAAGCAAATGAGAAAGGGGAAATTATAAAATGAGTTTAGTAACATCAGCAATAGGTCAAGGCTTATTATGGGGAATATTAGCGTTAGGTTTATTCTTAACATTTAGAATTTTAAATTTCCCTGATATGACAGTTGAAGGGACATTCCCATTTGGTGCAGCTGTATGTGTATCAGCTTTGGTTCATGGAGTTAATCCAATTGTCGCAACTGCATTATCTTTTGGCGCAGGATTATTAACAGGATTAATGACAGGTTTACTTTATACAAAAGGTAGAATTCCTATTTTACTAGCAGGTATTTTAGTAATGACAGGTATTTACTCTATTAACTTACGCATACTTGGAAGAGCCAATGTTGGTTTGATGCATCAAAAGACATTATTCTCACCAGAATTTTTAAAGAATTTACCAGACGGTTTTGACAGTGTCTGTGTGGGAATTATTTTTACAATAGTTATCGTAATTTTATTGGCAGTTTTTCTAAATACTGATATTGGACAAGCATTTATCGCTACTGGTGATAATGAAAAAATGGCACGTTCATTAGGAATCCATACTGACAATACAAAAATATTGGGGCTCATGATTTCTAACGGTTTAATTGGTTTAGCAGGTGGATTGATTTCACAAAATAACGGTTATGCTGACGTAAACATGGGTGTGGGAACAATCGTTATTGGTTTAGCTGCTATTATTATTGGTGAAGTAGCATATGGAGAATTGAGTTTGACTGCACGTTTGGTGGCCGTAGTAGTCGGAAGTATTTTATATCGTTTCGTGCTATTAATTGTCTTGAAACTAGGCTTCAGCACTAATGACTACAAATTACTTTCAGCAATAATTTTGGCATTCTGCTTAATGCTACCACTATTACAAAAGAAATTTCACGTTAATAAAGTTTTGAAGAAAGGGGTTGAACGTCCATGAGCCAAGTAGCGCTAGAATTAAAGAACATTAATACTACTGTGAATATTGGAACACCTGAAGAAAAAAGAATTTTAAAGGATTTGAACTTAACTTTAGAGAAAGGTGATTTCGTAACATTACTAGGAACAAATGGTGCTGGTAAGTCAACTTTATTGAATGTAATCAATGGATCATTGAATACTACTTCTGGTCAAGTAGTTCTAAATAATCATGATTTGACCAAGTTATCAGAAGTTAAACGCGCTAAATATATCGCTCAGGTATTTCAAGATCCTAAGATGGGAACAGCTCCAAGAATGACGGTTGCTGAAAATTTATTATTAGCTACTAAACGTGGCCAAAAAAGAGGTCTAAGGCTCAGAGGGTTGAAGAAACATTTAGCAGAGTTCAAGGAAGAAACGGCACAACTACCCAATGGTTTGTCAGATAGACTGAATACTTTTGCTGGTAGCCTTTCTGGTGGTCAAAGACAGACGTTAAGCTTCTTAATGGCAACAATTCAAAAGCCAGAATTGTTATTATTGGATGAACATACTGCAGCTTTAGATCCTAATACGAGTCACCAATTGTTAGAATTAACAAATGAAGTTGTAGAAAAAGAAAATTTAACATGTATCATGATTACTCACCAAATGAAAGATGCACTAAAGTATGGTAATAGAACTGTGATTTTAAATGATGGTAAGGTTGTGCTAGATGCTAAGGGTGCAGAAAGAGAAAAGTTAACTGAAGAAGATGTATTAAAATATTTCGCAAACTAAGCAAAAAGCTACTGGTTTTTGGACCGGTAGCTTTTTATTATTCAACAACAACTTTTGTTCCTGTTTTAATATTTTCATAAAACCATTTAGCATCTGCGACAGATAAACGTACACAACCATGAGAATTACTTGATTTTCCCAATTGTTCAGCTTCGGAAACGACATAATTACCGTTAGCATCAACTGGAACTGTATGGAAAAGATAAATTCCGTGATCTTTAAAAGATACCCAGTAGTTTGCACCTTCACCAGACTGAGCATTGTAGAAATGATCGCCACGCTCAGCTTGAATTTCGAAAGTTCCCTTAGGTGTTTCTTGACCCTTGGAGCCAGTAGAACATAACATAGTATATAAAACTTTATTACCATTCATAAGGTAGACGCGATGCTTGCTAGTTGAAACTTTAATCCACATATCAGGATAGGCATTAACATCTGGATATGGCTTTTTTTCAGATGGACTTTGCCAATCTACTTTAGAAGCTTGGTGAGTAACAACAGTTTCAACACTGGAACTGCTCGAATTAACATTTTGACTAGCTGTATTTTTAGCATAATTAAAAAGTAACTTGTAACCACCAACGGCAATTACGACAAGTATCAGTAGAAATTTGAAAAAATTCTGTTGATGTTTTCTTTTGCTAAATTTTTCAGATCTAGAAGGCAAAACTAGCACCCCTTTCTCTCTATACTAATTTAACGTATAGCAGATTAATAGTCAAAAATAAGCAGATAAAGTTGACAAAACTTAATAATTTGGTGAAAGTATTGTACTTTTAGAAAATACATGTTATACTATAGTTTCTATATTATACGGTTTAGCTAGGAGAAGGTCCTAGCTTTTTTCATATAGAAATTGAAATGATTTTAACAGTGTAAGAACCAGCTGGAGCAACAATAGTAGCTGTGTGACCAACCTTTTTATGCATAATGGCTTTGCCAATAGGGGAAACGAAAGAAATCTTGTTATCATCTACGTTGACTTCTTGCTTTCCAACGATTTGATATGTTTCTAGGTCGTTTTCATCATCATCAAATTGGATAGTTACAGTAGTTCCAATATCTACGCTATCAGCATTTTTAGGAGTTATAATTTCTGCATATTGAAGTTGCTTATTTAAATAGCGTAATCTACTTTCTAAATGACGTAGATCACGTTTAGCAGCACTATATTCAGCATTTTCTGATAAATCGCCTAGAGCTCTGGCTTCTTGAAGTTGTTTTATTTTGGCAGGGCGATCAAGTTTTAACTGTTCAATTTCATCTTCAATTTGTTTATAACCATTTGGTGTCATCTTTTGGAAATATATTTTGGGCATGTTATCACCTCTCTGTAATTTATAGGGATAATTATAATAAGAAAAATTTTAAATTCCAATAGGAAATAATTGACACTAGGAAGTAGTCACTGTATAGTATTTACTTATAAAATGTTAGTAAGAGAGAAGTGAGTGAAATAATTACTGCAGATATTTTAGGGCTAACAGCTTTAATTGGTATTTTATTGTTAGTTCAAAGTAGTTTAACAAAGCGTGAAAAGCGTAGATATAAATAAATTTTCTACTATGTTTATCGTAAAATAGTCAATATTGACATTTTTTATACAAGAATATATATTATAAGTAATCATTCTTATCTGAACTTAGATGAAGTAGTCAAAGTGCTTTGTCCGCGTTCCTTATTTTAGTTTATAGGGGCGTGGTGTAGGCACTTTTTTATTTGTTTAAATTTATATACGGAAAGAAGTAAGGAGGTAAAACGATGGCTACGATGGTACCAACAGAATTCGATACAATTGCTGCAATTTCAACTCCACCTGGAGAAGGAGCGATCTCGATTGTTCGTTTAAGTGGGGAAGATGCTGTTAAGATTGCAAATAAGGTGTTTAAAGGAAAAAATTTAGAAAAAGTTCCAACACATACCATTAATTACGGACATATTGTTAATCCTAAAACTAATGAAGAACTTGATGAAGTAATGGTGTCAGTAATGTTAGCACCTAGAACATTTACTCGTGAAGATGTTATTGAAATAAATTGTCACGGAGGAATTGTTCCAACTAACCAAATTCTACAGTTATTATTATCAAATGGAGCAAGATTAGCAGAACCTGGTGAATTCACCAAGCGTGCTTTCTTACATGGAAGAATTGACTTAACTCAAGCAGAATCTGTAATGGATTTAATTAGAGCTAAGACAGATCGTTCAATGAAAGTGGCTTTAAATCAATTAGATGGTAATTTGTCACATTTAATTAGAAACTTACGTCAAGATATTTTAGATGTTTTGGCTCAAGTTGAAGTTAATATTGACTATCCAGAATATGACGATGTTGAAACACTAACTACTAAGATGTTACGTGAAAAAGCAATTGAAGTTAAGAAGAGTATTCAACAATTGTTAACAACTGCTAAGCAAGGAAAAGTTCTACGTGAAGGTTTGGCAACTGCAATTGTAGGGCGACCAAATGTTGGGAAATCTAGTCTATTGAATCACTTACTTCATGAAGACAAAGCAATCGTAACAGATATTGCTGGAACAACACGTGATGTAATTGAGGAATATGTTAATGTAAGAGGCGTTCCTTTAAAATTGATCGATACAGCCGGAATCCGAGAAACTGAAGATAAGGTTGAAAGGATAGGGGTTGAACGTTCTAGAAAAGCAATCGAACAAGCTGACTTGGTTATGTTAGTTTTAAATGCTAGTGAAGAATTAACTGATGAAGATAAGGAATTAATTCAAGCTACAAGTGGTAAGAAGAGAATTGTTATCCTAAATAAAACTGATTTACCACAAAAACTTAATATGGATGAAGTACGTGAATTAGTACCAGAAGATGAACTTATTACAACATCTGTCTTAAAGAAAACAGGAGTAGATAAGTTGGAAGAAAAGATTGCAGAATTATTCTTCGGTGGAATAGAGAATTCACAATCTACAATTATGGTAACCAATGCTCGTCATATTGCTTTATTAAATCAAGCAGAAGATTCTTTAGATGCAGTTTTACAAGGATTAGATTCAGGAATGCCAGTTGACTTATGCCAAATTGACATGACAAATGCCTGGGATGAACTAGGCGAAATTACAGGCGATTCTTACCAAGATGAATTATTAACACAGTTGTTTAGTCAATTCTGTCTAGGAAAATAAGAAAAAGAACAAAGAGGGAAATCATGGAATTCGGAAAAAGATATAAAGCTAAAGACTATGATGTAATTGTTGTTGGGGCAGGACATGCTGGATGTGAGGCAGCCTTAGCTTCAGCTAGAATGGGTAATGAAACTTTATTAATTACGATTAACCTTGAAATGGTTGCATTTATGCCATGTAATCCATCTATTGGTGGACCAGCTAAAGGTATTGTAGTTAGAGAAATTGATGCCATGGGTGGCGAAATGGGACGTAATATTGATAAGACTTACGTTCAAATGAGAATGTTGAATACAGGTAAGGGACCTGCTGTACGTGCTTTAAGAGCCCAAGCTGACAAGCGTCAATATTCTATTGAAATGAAACATACAATTGAACAAACACCACATTTAACTTTACGTCAAGGAATTGTTGATGACTTGATTATTGAAGATGGTGAAGTTAAAGGTGTAGTAACCAATACTGGTGCTTGCTATGGTGCGAAATCAGTAGTTTTAACAACTGGTACAGCTGCTCGTGGAAAGATTATTATTGGTGAATTAATGTATTCTTCTGGTCCAAACAATACTCAACCAGCTTTAGAACTATCTAAGAACTTAGCTAAATTAGGTTTTGAATTGAAGAGATTTAAGACAGGTACTCCACCTCGTGTCGATGGAAATACTATTGATTACGACAAGACTGAAGAACAACCAGGTGACGTGGAACCTAACCACTTTAGTTATGAATCTAAGGATGAAGATTACTTAAAAGTTAAGGACCAATTATCATGTTGGTTAACATATACTAACGAATACACACATAAAATCATTCAAGATAATTTAGACAGGGCACCAATGTTTACTGGTGTTATTGAAGGGGTTGGACCTCGTTACTGCCCATCAATCGAAGACAAGATTGTACGTTTTTCTGATAAGCCACGCCACCAATTGTTCTTGGAACCTGAAGGACGTAATACCGATGAATATTATGTTCAAGGTTTGTCAACATCTCTACCAGAAGAAGTTCAACAAGAAATGGTACGCTCTATTGATGGCTTAGAACATGCTGAAATGATGCGTCCAGGTTATGCAATTGAATATGATGTTGTTTCACCATATCAACTAAGACCAACATTGGAAACTAAGTTGATCAAGGGACTATACACAGCTGGACAAACTAACGGTACTTCTGGTTATGAAGAAGCTGCAGGTCAAGGCTTTATTGCTGGTGTAAATGCTGGTCGTCGTGCTAAAGGACTAGAAGAAATCACTTTGAAACGTAGCGATGCTTACATCGGTGTTATGATTGATGATTTGGTAACAAAGGGAACAAATGAACCTTATCGTCTTCTAACTTCACGCGCAGAATATCGTTTAATTTTGCGTCATGATAATGCAGATTTACGTTTAACAGAATTAGGTCATGAAATTGGTTTGATTTCGGATGAACGCTATGCTGCTTTTGAAGAAAAGAAAGCACAAATTGAAGCTGAAAAGCAAAGACTATCAAAGATTAGAATTAAGCCAAATGCTGAAGTTAACGCCTTTGTGGAAGCTCATGGTGATCGTGAATTAAAAGATGGTGTGCTAGCAACTGAATTCTTAAGAAGACCTTATGTAACTTACCAAGATCTATTGAAATTCATCCCAGCACCTGCTGAACCATTAGATAGACGTGTAATTGAACAAATTGAAATACAATTCAAGTACGAAGGATATATCAAGAAAGAATATGCTAAAGTTGAAAAACTAAAGCGTATGGAAGCTAAGAAGATTCCAGCAAGAATTGATTACTCTCGTATTGAAGGAATTGCTACTGAAGCTCAACAAAAATTAGCTAAGATTCAACCTGAAACATTAGCACAAGCTGGACGTATCTCAGGTGTAAATCCAGCTGACTTGTCCATTTTAGCTGTTTATATTGAACAAGGAAAGATTGCTAGAGTTGACGATTAGCATAAATTTACCTTTTCTTATACATTTTGGAAAAATATGTCGGGAAAATTCATATTTTCTTCACAATTAAAAGGTATTATATAAACATAAGCTAATGATAAATTAACCCCATTTATTATTAGACTTTTTCATTTTTTCTCATACCTTATAGTTTTCTCCCCTAATTAAATAAAACTATAAGGTGATATAACATATAACTCCTTTTTCTCCATGGTTTTTTTATTGTTGACCATGGAGTTTTTTATATATAAGAATTTATTTTTTATTGAAAATGAGCTAGATAAATTTACCTAAAAATAACAAAAAAGTTTTATACCAATACGTCGGTATAAAACTTTTTTTATTTAATATTAGTAAGTTTCGTTATCTAAATGATGGTTGTAATACTCAACCTTAATATCATCTTTTGAAACAATTAATTTAGTAACTGAACCATTTCTAGGTCCAAGTTCAGCTGCTCCCAATTCTGGGGCAAAACGATCCACAATACTTCTGATTGTAATACTGTGACTAACAAGAAGAATGTTTTCACCATCTTGGCGATGACGACGAAGATGATCAAAACCAGCATTGATTCTAGCCCAGTATTGTTCATCTGTTTCTGCATCTTTAAATGGATCAATTTCATTTAAAAAGTCGCGAGTTTTACCTAAGCTATAGTTTGCAATAAGTTCGTTATATGAACGATAGCCACCATGTTGAGCACCTAACATTGTCCAAACTTGTGAAGAGTCATTGCCTTCAAAATAACCGAAGCTTTGTTCACGGAAATTGCGAATTTCTTTAGGTGTAATATCATTAGATGCAATGTTTTCTTCAAGAATATAGCGACATGTTCTCATAGCACGAGTTGTATCTGAATGATATGCGTGATCAAAGTTAATATGAGCTAAATGACGTCCAGCACTATGAGCATCTTCCATTCCTTTAGGAGTTAGTGGGGAATCGCACCAACCTTGGAGACGGTTATACTTATTTAAAAATGTTTGTCCATGACGAACCATGTAAATTGTAAATGCCATTGAATACAAAACCTTTCTCTAAATTTAATCTATTATAAATTTTAACATACAAAAACTAGTTTAGGTCTAATTTATTGACTGAATATTTTTGACCTAGGTAAACAGTTAAAACTGATAATAAGATTAATACGATGATGCAAGTAAGACTAGCTTCAATACCAAAAGCACTACCATTTAACCAAGGATGGTGAGGCACAGAAGTGGACTTAAATAATAGTTCTGTCCCACTAATTCCAGAAACTGGAGTACCAAAGAATGGACCTTCAGCAAAATTCCAAGCACCATGGAGAGCACCACATAGCCAAAGATCACCTGTATAAAAACGAAGCAAGGCTGTTAGAATACCGAATGCAAGTAGACCGACGAAACCTTCGAGAGAAACACCAGCATTTCCTAAGTGACCACTCGCAAAGAAGAGAGCACTGAGAGCAATTGCCCAAAATACACCTAATTTTTCAGTAATTCTTCCTTGAACATAACCACGACAAACAATTTCCTCAGTAGTTCCTTGGATGAGAAATCCAATAAGCATTAGTACAAATAAAACAACATTTTTACTCGACCATACAATCTTAGTAGTAAAACCTCCACCAAAAACAGCAACGGCAAAAATTATAGCAAAAGTTAGAAAACCTATGAGGTATCCTATACCAAATTTTTGAGCAATTTTATCTTTTTTAAATGGCATAACAATATCAAGTGCATCTAAATTATTTTTAGCACGATAATAAATAAGGAGATATATAGGAACGATAATCTCGCCTATTAAAGTGATAGTTAGAAATACAGGAGTATCAGTGGAGGCACCAGGATTTGATGCGGAACTGAATCCCATGGCAAAGCCTCCTGGAATACTTGCTAAACTCAAAAGTAAGAAAGCAAGTATTAATGTCTTAATGACAAATAATGTTTTTTTCATAAAAGCAACCCTTTCCTTTAAAGTTATTACAAGTATACATTAATTATTAACGATAAACAAAATTCGATTAATAAAAAAGAATTGACTTGGAGTTAACTCAAAGGTGTATGTTAATGATGAAGGGAAGGATGGCATATGACTAAAAGTTTAGTGATATATTTTTCAATGACAAATAATACTAAAAAAGTAGCAGAGATGATAGCCCAAGAACTAGGTGCTGATACATATCGCATTCAAGCTAAGCAACCATATACTTCTGAAGATTTGAATTGGCATAACAATAATAGTCGTGCTAATCGCGAGCAAGAAGATAATAATAGTCGTCCAGAGTTTGCAGGACAACTTCCAGATCTTACAAAATACGATAGAATCCTTATTGGACATCCTACATGGTGGGGAATTCCTCCACGTATAATTAATACTGTAATTGAAAAGCTTGATTTGGGTGAAAAAGAAGTCGCAACCTTTTCTACATCAGGTGGGTCGACTTATGACCAAGCACAAAAAGTAATGAATGAGTTAATCGGATCCGATGTTAAGCCTGGCTGTGTTTTGAGTTCTAAAAAAGATGTTGAAAATTGGTTACGAGATATTGATTTTAAGTAAGATGGGGTAAAAAAATGGCAAATTTTGAAAAAGAAGTAAAGAATAATATATTTGGCTTTGGTGGTAAGAATGTTGATTATGCGAAGTATTTTATAGGTGAAAGCTATTTAAAATCCCTAGTTGGAGAAGATGACATTGATGTGCATGTTGGGAATGTCAGCTTTGAACCAGGATGTCGTAATAACTGGCATATTCATCATAATGGTTATCAAATTTTGTTGGTAACTGATGGAAAAGGTTGGTATCAAGAGGAGGGAAAAACAGCTCAATTGTTGAAAGCTGGCGATGTAGTTGTAATTCGTGGAGGTGTGAAGCATTGGCACGGTGCAACTAAAGATAGTTGGGTTAATCACGTTGCAATTACTAAAGGTAACAGTGAATGGCTTGAACCTGTTAGCGATGAAGAATATGACAAATTAGGATAGGAGGAAATAAAATGGTTGAAAAACAAACTGCTGGACGTGATAATTTAGGAGATTTTGCACCTAAATTTGCGGAATTAAATGATGATGTATTGTTTGGACAAGTGTGGTCACGTGAAGATAAGTTGAGTCCAAGGGATAGAAGTTTCTTAACAGTAACAGCTCTAATTTCTCAAGGTGCTTTTGAACAATTAAAATATCATATGACTAAAGCAAAAGAAAATGGCATCACAAAGGAAGAAATTTCTGAAATGATTACTCAGTTAGCATTTTATGTAGGTTGGCCTAAAGTTTGGTCAGCATTTGGAATTGCTAAGGAAATTTGGAAATAAAAGACTAAATGATTTTGGAAAATATCACTATATCAAAAATATATAGTGGTATTTTTTTATTAATTTCAAATTTAGTGTTGACATTATATTCCATATCACATATTATTATGACATAATAATTAGAAATAGCTAAGAAAAGATGAGTAATTAATGTGAGTATCACTAAAGAGAGTCGTGAATGGTGAGATGCGATGTGTTGAAAGCTTAATGAAGATGGTCTTGGAGCTAGATTATCTGTGAGCCATGGCAAGCAGATAACAGGGGTCGCCTGTTATAGCGAACGAGTATAGCTTGTACAGTGTACTTAGTGAGGATATTACTGTGAGGTAGTATCGAATAATGGGTGGTAACACGTGAATTAGATGATAACACGTCCCTAGAATGACAAAAGTTGTTCTAGGGGCGTTTTTTTATGCCAAAAAAGAAGATAGGAGAGATTTTTATGACAAAAGATGTATTACATTACGATACTGTAGGAAGTTTTTTAAGACCAGAAAAATTAAAGCAAGCTCGACAAGAATTTTTAGAAAATAAAATTTCAAGAGAAAAATTAAAACTTGTTGAGAACGAGGCAATTGCTGATTTAGTTGAGAAGGAAAAGCAACTTGGATTAAAAGTAGTAACTGATGGTGAGTTTAGAAGAAGTTATTGGCATCTAGATACTTTTTGGGGATTTGGTGGAATTGAACATACTATTCCAGAACATGGATACTTTTTCCATGGTGAAGAAACAAGAGCAGATTCAGCAACAGTTTCAGGAAAAATTCATTATGTAGAAAATCATCCTGATGTACAAGCATTTTCATATCTAAAAGAATTAATTAAGGATGATGATGACGTAACTGCACGTCAAAGTATCCCAGCTCCAGCGCAATTATACGTAGAACTTTTCAGAGATGAGCATAATAAGAAAATTACAAATGAGTTTTACCCAGATCACAAAGAATTAGTGGCAGACATCTCTAAAGCTTATCGTGAGTTAATTCTTGATTTGTATAACCATGGTTGTCGTGATATTAAACTCGATGATTGTACTTGGGGAGTTATCGTTGATGACGATTTTTGGAATGTTTTCTCAGAAGACGGAAAGTATACAAGAGATGGTTTACAAGATTTATATCTTGAATTAAATAATGGTGCTTTAGTAGATCTGCCAGAAGATTTAAGAATAACGACACACATTTGTCGTGGAAACTATCATTCGACTTGGGCATCTAAGGGAGGTTATGAACCAGTTGCAGCACATGTTTTTGCTAAAGAAAATGTTGACGCATTTTATTTAGAGTTTGATGATGAACGATCTGGAGGCTTCGAGCCATTGAGATTTGTTCCAAAAGGTAAAGAGGTGGTCTTAGGAATTATTACAAGTAAGAAACCAGAATTAGAAGATAAAGAAGAATTGAAGCAAAGAATCAAAGAAGCTGCTAAGTATGTTGATTTAGAAAATCTAGCTTTAAGTACACAATGTGGATTTGCTTCAACAGAAGAAGGAAACAAGCTAACAGAAGAAGATCAAGAAGCGAAAATCAAGTTAGTAATAGAAACGGCTAAAGAAGTTTGGAAATAATCTAGAAATTTAAAGATTGCTAAGTATTTTACATATAAGGAGACTGATATTATGAGAAGAAAAGGTTTATTAGGATTTATTGCAGTAATTATTGTGATTGCAGTTGCAGCATTTTTCACTTTTGGTCATAAAAAGACTGAAGCTAAGAAAACAGTGACAGTAGGTGTAGTTGGACAAACTAATCAAGATGAAAAAATTTGGAATCAAGTAAAGAAAACAGCTAAAGAAAAGTATGGAGTAACAGTTAAAATTAAAAACTTTACAGATTATAATCAGCCAAATAAAGCTCTACAAAATGGCGAAATAGATTTGAATAGTTTTCAACACAAAGCTTTCCTAAATGCGTGGAATAAAGCCAATAAAGGTACCTTAGTTCCAATTGGAAATACAGTTATTGCACCAATCAGATTATATTCCTACAAATACAAAAATATTAATGAGTTACCAAAGAATGCAACAATTGCTGTTCCTAACGATGCATCAAATGAAAGTAGAGCATTGTACGTATTAAAGAATGCGGGATTAATTAGTTTCAAGAAAGGAACTGGAAAATTAGCAACAATTGCCGATATTGATAAGAATCCAAAAGATTTAAAGATCAAAGAATTGGGAGCTGAACAAACAGCTCGTTCTCTAAATGACGTAGATGCCGCTGTAGTAAATAATACTTACGCTATTCCAGCAAAATTAGGTGATAAACAAACAATTTATACTGAACCATTAAATAAAGATTCAGAACAATGGATTAATGTCATCGTAGCTAATAAGAAAGACAAGGATAACGAAGCATATAAAGCAGTGGTTAAATCTTATCAAACAGATGCTGTAAAGAAATTAATCCACAAAGCTTATGGTAACAGTGAAGTTACAGCTTGGAATTTAAAACTAAAATAGAAGTAAAGGGGACTATGATGTATGGCGGATATTATTACATTAGAAAATATAGATGTCACATTTAAACAAGGGAAGCAAGTCGTTAATGCTGTTAAGAATGTCAATTTAAATGTTGAAAAGGGAGATGTTTTTGGAGTAGTAGGTTATTCAGGTGCTGGTAAATCCACATTAGTACGTACAATTAATCTACTTCAAAAGCCAACTTCAGGAACTGTAAAAGTGAATGGAACATTGTTATTTGCGGATAATAAGCAACAAATTAGTAACAAAGAACTTCAAAAGCAAAGACGAAGCATAGGAATGATATTTCAACATTTTAATCTTCTAAATGAAACAACAGTAGTAGATAACGTAGCTTTTGCCTTACGTCATAGTTTTTTATCCGATAAAGAAATTGAAGAAAAAGCTTTAAACTTATTGAAACTAGTAGGATTAGAAGATAAAGCAAAATTTTATCCGATTCAATTATCTGGTGGGGAACAGCAAAGAGTAGCAATTGCAAGAGCTTTGGCAAATGATCCTGAAATATTGATTTCTGATGAATCAACTTCTGCGTTAGATCCACGAACGACAAATCAGATTTTAGATCTTTTAAAAGAACTCAATGCAAAATTAGGTTTGACCATAGTTTTGATTACCCACGAAATGGATGCTGTAAAAAGAATAGCTAATAAAATAGCCATTATGGAACATGGAGTGATAATTGAAAAAGGGAAATTGCGCGATGTATATCTTCGTCCTAAAGAAGAATTGAGTCGACAATTTGTGGGAGGATCACTCGCAGCTATCGAAACCTTGAAAGCATTCAATTTAGGTAACCTATCACCTGATCAAAAATTATTTCAACTTGTCTTTTCTGCAGCAAATGTTACAAAGTCAATAATTCTTGAATTATATAAAGAGTTAGGATTAGACGTGTCAATGTTGTATGGAAATATTGAAGTTTTAGAGAGTGAACCTGTAGGAACTATGTTTATTTTAGCTAAGGGAGAACCGGATAAACTCGATAAAGTTGCAGATTATTTGAAAAAAGAAAATGTTGAAGTAACAAGAATTGATGAACGGGGGATTTGGAATGACTAGTATTATTGAAAAATATTTACCCAATGTAGCAAATTTGGGCTGGACTGGTGATAGTGGTTGGTGGACTTCAATTATTCAAACACTTTATATGACTTTATGGCCTGCAATTTTTGGTGGGATTTTAGGATTGATTTTTGGAATTATCTTAGTAGTAACTAAGCCCAAAGGAATTTTAGAAAGCAAGCTCTGGTTTAGTATCTGTGATAAATTAGTTTCACTATTTCGAGCTGTTCCATTCATTATTTTACTAGCTGTTATTGCCCCAGTGACTAAACTAATTGTTGGTACACAAATTGGAACAACGGCAGCAATTGTTCCTTTATCACTGGGAGTTTTTCCATTCTATGCTCGACAAGTTCAAGTAGCATTAGAAAGTGTAAATAACGGTAAAGTTGAAGCAGCACAGGCCTTAGGAGCAACTAATACAGACATTATCCTAGATGTATACCTGCGAGAAGCGCGATCAGAACTCGTTAGAATTTCAACAGTAACTCTTATCAGTTTAGTTGGTTTAACAGCGATGGCTGGTGCGATTGGTGCTGGAGGTTTAGGTAATACAGCTATTTCTTATGGATATAATCGTTTCAATAACGACATAACTATTGTAGCGACATTATTAGTTCTATTGATAGTTATAGTAATCCAATTAGTAGGAGATTTTTTAGCAAACATATTAAATCATCAAAAGAGATAGTTTTCAAAATTAGATAAAATCTAAGAATCGAGGCTAAAATTATGGAAGAAAAAGAAAAGATTAAAATTTTGCAGGATTTAATCCAAATTAATTCAGTTAATGGAAATGAATTAGAAGTAGCAGAATATTTACACAAGCTTTTTGCAAAATCAAATTTAGAATCAAAGGTTGATGAATTTGGTGATAGAAGAGCTAATTTAGTACTAGATGTTGGACAAGGCGAAAAAGTACTAGGACTTACAGGACATATGGATACTGTTGCATTAGGAAATGAAGATAAATGGAGCTATCCCCCATTAGAAGCTAAAATTGATGGTGACAGATTATATGGACGTGGAGCGGCTGATATGAAGAGTGGCTTGGCAGCTTTAGCAATAGCAATTATTGAATTATCAGATTTTGGAAAAATACCAGGACATATTAGATTTATTGCAACTGCTGGCGAAGAGTATGGTACACCAGGAGCTAACAGGCTAAGAGATTTAGGAGTAGCTAAAGATTTAGATGCATTAGTTGTAGGTGAAGCAACTAATGGAGATATAATATATGCACACTCTGGAAGTTTTAATTATCGCATCGTAAGTCATGGGAAATCCGTTCATTCATCAACACCAGAATTGGGAAATAATGCATTAGATGCTTTAGTTGATTTTGCTGCTATAGAACGTACACTTTTTGATGATGTTCCTCGCGACCCATATTTAGGTGAACTAAAACATAGTGTAACTATTTTAAATGTGGGTGAACAAGTTAACACAATTCCTGATGAAGGGGAACTTTATGGAAATATTCGTCCAACTAGTGCTTTTAATAATAAACAAATAGTTGAACGTTTAAAATCAGCGGTAGATGAAGTGAATGATAAAAATGGGGCTAAACTCACTTTTGAATTAATTCATGACTGGTATCCTGTTGTTTCAAATCCAGAAGATGATTTTGTACAGACAGCATTAACTGTTAGTCAAGAAGTATTCTCTAATTATGTTGAAGGCAAGCAACCAGAATTGAT
Source organism: Ligilactobacillus salivarius DSM 20555 = ATCC 11741 (assembly GCF_001435955.1). Taxonomy (GTDB): domain Bacteria; phylum Bacillota; class Bacilli; order Lactobacillales; family Lactobacillaceae; genus Ligilactobacillus; species Ligilactobacillus salivarius. The sequence goes on from NZ_AYYT01000007.1 coordinate 61,636, forward strand.
AACAATGAATGGGGCTACTGATGCATCTGTTTTTGTAAAAGATAACACTAATTTACCTGTTATAATTTTAGGACCTGGTGAAAGTAATGTAAGCCATCAGATCGATGAATATACAACGATTTCTAGTTATTTAGCATTGGTAGAAATTTACAAACAAATAATATTGAGATATTTTGAATAAAATAAGGGTTGGAAAAGATAATTGTCGCCTTTTCCAACCCTTAATTATTATTTATTGAAATTCAATAACATCGTCAACACTGTAACGAGTAGATTTAATGTCAGTGGACTCACTATCTGCTTTACCAACAGCAATTGCCATAACTGGGACATAACGTTTTGGATCTAGCCCTAAAGCAGTAGCAGCTTTTTTAGCATCATATCCAGCAATTGGATTAGTATCGTAGCCATGAGCACGAGCAGCTAGCATGAATTGCATAGCAGCTAAAGAACTATCAACCATAGCATCAGCAGTTAATAATTGTTTATCGGCATTTTCATACAATGGTAAGAAAGTATTAAGGATACGATCTAATTCTTCCTTACTAATTTGTTTTTGTTCGTAGATGTTTTCCCATAAAGCACGATATTTCTTAAAAGCTAGAGTATCACCGAAAAGCATTACAATAGCAGAAGATGTTTCTAACTGTGGTAAATTGAACTTCATGAAGAATGAACGTAATTTATCTTTTCCTTCTGGAGTATCAACTACGATGAAATGCCATGCTTGTAAGTTACATGCAGAAGGAGCCGTAATAGCATTGGCAACCATTTCTTTCAATTCTTCACGAGGAATTTTTACAGAAGTATCGAATTTACGTACTGAATGACGACCTAACATTACACTTTCGAAATCATTGTTTTTGAAATTAGTCATGATAATTCGCTTCCTTTGGTTCTATAATAGTAATCGTTTTCACATAATATTATATCACTAAAATAGTTATAGAAAAAAATTCAAAATGATAAAACTGTTTCTTTTTATTGCAAAATAAAAGAACTATAATACAAATGAAAACGTTTTAAAAGAATGGAGTGATTTTCATGAGTAGTTTTGTTGCTAATGAGGAAGAGATAAGAAACTTTCTTTGTCGTCCTAATATGAAGAAGCAAGATGGAATAATGTTTGCCTATGTAACTTCAGCTGAGAAGTTAGCTGAAGTGGTGCCTAAACCTTTGAAAGTTGTAGCACCTGTCATCATGGGCTACGTCACCCATATGGGAGATCCAACTTTTGCTGCTCCATATGATGAAGCTGTATTGTATGCGTTTGTTAGTTATCAAGATAAGATAATGGGAGCCTACCCATTTGTCTTATATCTAAGTGGTGAAGGTGCAGAGGAGGCGATGATTGCTGGTCGCGAAGGTGCATGTATGCCTAAGAAATTGGCAGATGATATTAAAATAGAAAAATCAGAAAATAAAGTACAAGCTAAAATAATCAGACATGGTACAGAAATTTTGAACTTAAAGTGGGAAGCTGGAGTGCCTAATGATATTGAAACAGTTAAGAAAATGTTTGGTAGCCAAGTGAAATTAGGTGAACCATCAGAAATGGCAAGTTTCTTCATTAATTACGATATTGAACAACAAGATGATGGATCTAATAAGTTTGTAAATACTGAGTTAATTGCAACTCAAAGTACAGGCTTAACTACTGATATGGAAATTGGAAAAATAGATATGAAACTTACTTCCAGCGAAGATGATCCTTTAGCTGAATTAGAAGTACTTAAGCCAGTTGGTGGCGCACATTACAAGATGGACTATTCCGTTATGCATAAGACTCTGAAGCTAGACTCTCTTAATCCAGAAGAAATTGCTCCATACTTGATTACTGGACACTACGATAGAACTTTCGTAACTAAGCAAGATTAACGAGAAGGTGTAGATTATGAGTTTTAAGAAAATTACAATTGCCGGAGCAGGTACATTAGGTAGTCAAATTGCATTTCAAGCCGCATTCTATGGATTTACAGTATCTGTCTGGAATCCGCATCCAGATCGTGCAATTAGAAGATTGAATAAAGTTCAGAAGATGTATAAACAAGAGATGGGGATTACGGATAGTGATGTAAAAAGAGCGATGAAGAATATTGTTGAGATTACTAATGATATGGAAATCGCTACTAAAAATACAGAATATGTGATTGAATCAGTACCAGAAAATCTAGAAATAAAAGGGATTTTCTATCAAAAAATGTGTCAGGTACTGCCTAAAGATGTAATTTTAGCAAGTAATAGTTCAACTTTAGTACCTAGTCAGTTAGTGAAATTTGTTGATAGACCAGAAAAATTTTTGCATATGCATTTTGCAAACCATATCTGGAAATTCAATACTTCTGAAATTGTGGGTAATGAAAAAACGGATAAAGAAGTTATTGATAAAGTGGTAGAATTCGCTAAAGAAATCAATATGTTACCAATTGTTTTAAAGAAAGAACAATCTGGATATATAATGAATTCTCTATCGGTACCATACCTAAATGCTGCTCTAGGATTGTGGGCTAAAGGAGTTGCAGATCCAATGACAATTGATAAAGATTGGATGAAAGCTACAGGTTCGCCGATGGGACCATTCATGTCACTGGATGCAATTGGATTAAGAACAACATATGCGATCTTTAATGCACATGCTGAAGATGCAGCAGCTAAAGCAATTGCTGATAAATTGAAGCAAATGATTGATGAAGGTCATTACGGCATTGAAGCTGGCGAAGGATTTTATAAGTATCCACATCCAGCCTATGAATCAGCAGATTTTTTGAAGGTATAAAAGCATAAAAATAGTATCAGAGAAGGATATATTATCACTTCTTCTGATACTATTTTTTAATCTTCATCTTCTTGTTTTTCAGCAGCTAAACCAGCTAAGTTCAAAATGTTCCAAGGTTTGTCGAAACCAGGTTGGAAGAAGAAATCTTCATAAGCTAAATCATAAATTGTTTGCTTAGTTTTAATTGCAAGTGAGATAACATTGATATAAGCTGTTAAGTCATGCTTGGAAAGAATTTGACCACCTAAAATAGCTTTTGTATCTGGATCATAAGTCAATTTGAACCAAACGTGAGCATTTTCTTCTTCAGGAACAAAGTCCATTCTGAAATCATCTTCGACTACTACTGAACGTACTTGTTTACCTAATTTTTGAGCATTTGTGGCATTCAATCCACTTGAAGCAAATTTATAATCAAATACTGATAATGCAGAAGTTCCTTGTACTCCAGGGAAAGGATGGAGAGGAGCTTCTAAATTCTTAACCGCAAATCTACCTTGCTTACGAGCATTAGTTGCTAAAGCGATGTTCAATAAAGTATTTCCTGGATTGTATTTAAGTAATGTTGCATCGCCAACTACAAATACATCATCCGCGCTTGAACGCATAAAGTTATCAGTCTTAACGATTCCATTTGGATACATTGCAAGTTCGCCTTTCAGCCAAGCTGTATTTGGTTTAACACCAGCCGCAACAATAACTAAATCTGCAGGATATTCACCCTTATCAGTTTTTACACCTGTAACGGTATCTTCGCCTAAATATTCTTGAACGAGTTGATTGCCATGAACGTGTACATTGTTTTGAGTAAGTTCAGGTTCAATTACGTCAGTCAATTCTTTATCAAGATATGTAGCTAATGGTCGTGGTAACATATCTAGGACTTCAACCGATTTACCTGCTTTGGCAAATACTTCGGCAGCTTCGATACCAATATATCCACTTCCGATAACAACAACATTTTTAACATTGTTATCAAGAACTTTTTCTTTAAGTTTAACTGCCCAATCATGTCCACGCATGTAGTAGACATTTTCAAGATTTTTGCCAGGAACGTCTAATTCCATTGGAACAGCACCAGGACTGAGAATTAATTTATCATAATTTTCAGTTCTAACTTCACCTGTTTGTAAATCCTTAACTTCGATTTCGTGGTCTGCACTATGTAAGGCAATTACTTGTGTTTGTTCGAACAAACTTACACCACGACTTCGAATGGCTTCAGGAGTCATATAACGTACTTTATCAGCACTATCAACTTTGCCTTCCAAAAATAGCTGCATGCCACAAGATAGGAATGAAAGGAAGTCACCTTGTTCATACCATTGGATTTCTGCGTCAGGATAATCTTTTAATAAACCTTCAACCGCTTCATAACCACCGTGTGATGAACCAACAACAATAACTTTCATGAAATCATCTTCCTTCAAAATATATTTTACACTATTTAATTATAGAACGTTTTCACAATATTTCAAGTTAAATTTTGCACAAAGTATTATTTTTTTTGAATCAAATCAATTTGTTACGATTCCATAATCGAATCACAAAATATGACTCGATTCCAGAAATCAAATCATAAAATATGACTCGATTTGGTAAATCGTTGCAAATTCTCCATCTAATTCTTTTGGTAATTTCTAAATTTTGGTTTTACAATAAAAGAGTAGAAATAGATCAAATACAATGAGGTAGAGTAGAGATGGCAAATAAAATACTAAAAATTGGTACTACTTCAACAACTGAAGAATACGTACCATTACCATGGCTTGCTAGCAATGTTTATAGTGGAATTACAGCATCAGAATTAGCAGCTTTTGTGTTGCCTAAAGCAGATGAAGTTGCTTATCAAAAAGCCCAAGAATTAATGGTAAAAGACGGTTTGCGGGTTCCAGTAATTTTAGTGGATGCTGGTGAAAGTTTGTCGAAAGAAGAACTTCAAGATAAGGTAGCACAAGCAGCACAACAATATGAAGCAGAAAATGTACCTGGATTTTTGCGTGATTTAATCAATTTTGCTGATGAAAAACCAGTTAGTTATACAACTCCAGGGCATCACAATGGACAATTTTATGAAAAACATCCAGCTGGTGTAGTATTCAAAAAGTTCTTTGGAGATAATATGTTACGAGCTGATGTGAGTGACACAGTGGCAGAATTAGGCGACACCTTAACTCATGGTGGTACTCCACTTGATTCTGAACAAGAGGCAGCACAAGCATTCAATGCTGATAAAGTTTACTATGTAACAAACGGAACAACTAGTTCAAATACAATTTGCGCAAATGCTGTTTTATCAGAAGGAGACTTGGTCTTATTTGATAGAAATAATCACAAGTCTTTATACAATAGTGCGCTTATTATGACTGGAGCTAAACCTGTATATCTTCCAACAAGTCGTAATCCTTTGGGACTAATTGGTCCGGTAATTAGCGATGACTTGGATGAAGAAAAAATTAGGGCTGAGATTGCTAAAGTTGATCCAGAAAGGGCTAAAGCTAAAAGACCGTTTAGAATGGCAGTTTTACAGCTCGAAACATTTGACGGTGTTTTCTATAATGCGAAGTGGCTATTAGATAAGATTGGCAAACTTTGTGACTATGTTCTCTTTGACTGTGCTTGGGGTGGTTACGAACAATTTGTAAATATCATGAAGCAACTATCACCACTACAATATAAATATACAGCTGATGATCCCGGAATTTTAGTTACACAATCTATTCATAAACAACAAGCAGGCTTAGCTCAAACTTCGCAAATTTTGAAGAAAGATGCACATATTAAGGGGCAAAAGCGTTATGTAGACCATAAACATTTCAATAATGCTTATTTGAAATATGTAACAACTTCTTATTCCTATCCAATTTATGCATCATTGACAGTGAATACAGCTTTGGCTAAGGGTGAAGCACCTAAAAAATGGTGGGAAGAAGCTATGAAGAAGGGAATAAGATTTAGAAAAGCTTTGAATCAAAAGTCTAAATTATTCAAGACCTTAAATGCCCAAGAAATAAATGAAAAGTCAGAACAAGAATTAATGGATAACCTATCTTACTGGAAGATGGAAGAAACAGATGATTGGCATGGATTTAAGGGAATAGCTAAAGATGAAGCAATTATCAGTCCATTAAAATTAACTGTAGTTTGTCCTGGAATTAACTTAGCAACTGGTAAATACGAAGAAACAGGGATACCTGGAAAAGTTATTGGAGAGTATTTAACAGAAAAAAGAGTAATTACATGCAAGTCTGATTTGTATTCAACATTATTCTTGTTGACTCCTGGAGAAAGAGATGCTGATTTAGAAGCACTGTTAACCTCATTTTTAGAATTTGAAGAATATTACTTGCGAGATGCACCATTGGAACAAGTATTACCACGATTGGTTAAACAAAATCCTGAACGTTATCGTAATTATACAATTAGACAACTTTGCCAAGAAATGCATGAATATTATGCTAAAAATGAAATCTACAAACTTCAACAAGATTTGTTCTTAAAGAAGACTTTCCAAGATTATGAAATGACACCAGCTGAAGCAGATAAGTTATTTATGAAGAATGAAGGAGAGTTAGTAGATTTAGATGAAATTGAAGGAAGAGTAGCTCTTGAAGGTGCGCTACCATATCCACCAGGAGTATTTATTGTAGCCCCAGGTGAAAAATGGCAAAAGATTGATGTGGATTACTTTAAGATCTTAATGGGTGCTATTGATAAATTCCCTGGATTTGATCCAGAAATTCAAGGCGTGTACTTGAATAAAGATACTGGGGTAACAAAGGCTCAAGGATTTGTGTTATAGTGAATAAAAAGCGACATTTTTGTGTCGCTTTTTATTTTATCGAATTGTTCTTAAACCTATTAGTAATCATAAGCAGAACGATTTTTAATTTTGAAAGTAACGGTTTTATCATCTGCATATGGTCCTACCTCTGTGTTAAGAAGGTAGTCTAAAAATCCAGAATTAAGATGGACTTTATCTCTATCCAAAGTTAGAAATCTAACATCATGTGTTTCAAAACCCTTGTTTCTCTCTTTTTCTATGCTTTTGATAGCTTCAGCGTTAACTTTATTGTCATCAGATAACTTTTTAGCTTCTGTTGCTGTTAATATCTCTATTGGTAAAGAAGAGGTAATTTTATTTTGCTTAGGTGTGGTAAAGTCGATATTTAGTTTTACCATAGTGCCTTCGATAGATTTTATTACATAACCATTGTGTTCCTTTATTTCAGTAGTAAAACCTAGTTTTTCTAGTAATACTGCAATTTGTGTAGCTATTGAATCAAAGCAATAAATAAAGGTTGAGGCCTCACCTCTATCGGCATCTAAGCATATATTATTTGCAGCATAATTTAAAATTGCCAAATCTATATGGCTTGTTTCCATTGTAACTACTCCTTTCTTACTTCAAAATTAAGCAACTTAATATTATCACTTTGCTGGAATTTTCCAAGCAAAAATAAATTTATTAATTAGTTGGGCTAATTTAAACATTTACATTAAATTAAATTTTTTCTTAGATTTTTCTCATATATTTGTTGACAAATGAGAAAAAGCACGTTAATATCTAAGTACAAATTGAATAAGATATAATAAACGATGATGAGAAGAGATCTGACAGAAGTATTATAAGAGAGCTTCGTAAGGTGAAAGGAAGTATACGGAGTCAGTGAGAATGGGCTCGGAGTTAGAGTAAATGGTGCAAGCCATTACTCCGTTAGAATACGATATAATTTAAGCTATTAAGCTAGTGAGGTTGTTTTAATTAACAACGAACTAAGGTGGTACCGCGGTTTTCGCCCTTATATTTGGGTGAGAACCGCTTTTTTATTTTTAGAGAAGGGGTTGATAGGAGATGGTTGATACACCAGCAATTAAGTTTGAAAACATCTCAAAGACATTCCAAACGGCTGATAATGAAGTCAAGGCTGTACAGAATGTAAATCTTGAAATCAAATCCGGTGAAGTATTTGGAATTGTCGGCTTTTCTGGAGCAGGGAAAAGTACATTAGTTAGAATGTTAAATGGATTAGAAAAACCAACGGAAGGTAAAATTCTTATTCATGGTAAGCGAGTAGATAATCTTGCCGGAAGAGACTTGCGTGAACAAAGAAAGAAAATCGGAATCATTTTCCAACATTTCAATTTACTTTGGTCACGAACAGTTTTGGAAAATATTACTTTTCCGTTAGAAATTGCACATGTTCCTAAGAACGAAAGAATTGAGAAAGCTAAGAAATTAGCAGAATTAGTAGGATTAGGCGATAGATTACATGCTTATCCTAACCAATTATCTGGGGGACAAAAGCAAAGAGTTGGTATCGCAAGAGCATTAGCTAATGATCCTGAAATTTTAATTTCAGATGAAGCTACAAGTGCTTTGGATCCACAAACTACTGAAGAAGTATTGGATTTACTTGAAGATATTAATCGAAAGTTAAATCTAACAATTGTAATTATTACTCACGAAATGCACGTTATTAGACGTTTGGCTGATAAGGTGGCAGTAATGGAAACAGGTAAAGTTATTGAAGAAGGACCTGTTTCAGAAGTATTTACTCATCCTCAACAAGACTTAACGAAACGTTTCGTTAATGCCGAAGTTGATACAAATAATACACCTGATGTCAAGGAAGTTGTAAATCAACTTTTAGAAAAATACCCACATGGTCAATTGGTAGAGTTAAGATTCCATGGAGATCAGGTTCAATTACCGGTAGTTTCGGAATTAGTTAGACAATTTCCGGAAGTGCAGTTAAGTATCTTGGAAGGATCAATTCATCAGTTGGCCGACAAAGCTCGAACAATTGGAACGTTATTTGTTCAGTTAGTTGGTAGCGATGAAGATATTCAAGAAGCTTTGAAGTTCCTTGAAACTTTAAGAGTGGAAGTGAGGGTGATAAGTAATGAATAATCAAGGTATACAGTCATATTTCCAGTTTAAGAATGTTAACTGGCCAGATATGTGGAGTGCAACTTGGGAAACGATTTGGATGACAGTCGTATCAATCGCTATCGTCGCAATTTTAGGATTATTATTAGGTCTGCTATTATTTGAAACTTCAGGTAGTGATAAATTATCGGTTAAAATCTTGAATGTTATTGTTGGAGTATTTGTTAACATTTTCCGCTCCATCCCATTTATCATTTTAATCGTATTACTGTTACCATTAACACAAGTTTTGGTTGGCTCTATTACAGGAGCTAAGGCCGGAATTCCAGCTTTAGTTATCGGTGCTTCTCCAATGTATGCTCGTTTAGTTGAAATTGCATTTCACGAAGTAGACAAAGGTGTTATTGAAGCAGCAGTAGCGATGGGGGCTAACAAATGGCAAATCTTATACAAAGTGTTAATTCCTGAATCACTACCTGCATTGGTTTCAGGGATAACAGTTTCAACAATTGCATTGATTGGCTATATTGCCATGGCTGGGGCAATCGGTGCAGGTGGGTTAGGACAACTTGCCTATACCGATGGGTTCCAATCCTACAACAATGCGATAACATTAGTCGCAACTGTAATTATCGTTTTAATCGTATTTGTTTTCCAATGGTTAGGCGACTCAACAGTTAAGAAGATTGATAAACGTTAATTAATGGATGTTAAACTCTACATCAAAAAGGTAGTTTATAGAAAATAAAATTATGAGGTGAATGGATTATGAAGAAAAAAACAGTTTTTGGTTTAATTACATCAGTTGCAGCAGCTGCTTTCTTATTTACAGGCGTTTCTAAGGCAAATGCCGATACAACTTTAACAGTTGGGGCATCTCCAACTCCCCATGCTAAAATCTTGGAACATGTAAAGCCTGAATTAAAGAAGGAAGGCATTGACTTAAAGATTAAGAAGTATGACGACTACATTATTCCTAACAAGGCTTTGGCTAACAAGGAAATTGATGCTAACTACTTCCAACACACACCATTTTTAAATAACTGGAACAAGAAGAACAATGGTACATTAGTTTCAGCTGGTAATATTCACTTGGAACCAATCGGTGTATACTCCAAGAAGTACAAGAGTTTGAAAGATTTACCTAAGGGAGCAACAGTTAATGTTTCCTCTAACGTATCTGACTATGGTCGTATTTTGACAATCTTTAAAGATGCAGGATTAATCACATTAAAGAAGGGCACAAATATTGAAACAGCTAACTTCAATGATATTGCTACAAACAAGAAACATTTGAAATTCAAGCACTCCTTTGAAGCTAAGTTAATGCCTCGTTTATACAAAGAAGGTAAAGACGCTGCTTATGTAATCAATGCTAACTACGCTGTACAAGCAGGTTTAAATCCTTCTAAAGATGCAATTGCTCTAGAAAAGAAGAGTTCTCCATATGCTAACATCATTGCTGTACGTAAGGCTGATAAGAACAAACCAGCTATCAAGAAGTTAGTGAAAGCATTAGAATCCAAAGATACACAAAACTGGATTAAGAAAGAATTCAAAGGTGGAGTACTTCCAGCTAAATAATATTAAGAACTATTAAAAATTACTGGATCCCAATTAATCGGGGCCCAGTAATTTTTTTGCTTTTTTTGGAAAAAGTCGAATCTAGACACAGGACCAATTTTCTAATTTATGCAAATCAAGCGTTTACTTGCATAAATTAGAAAATTGGTCCTGTGTCCAAATATGGAAAATGGAATTATTTTAAAATTAATTTAGCCCTAANCAAATATGGAAAATGGAATTATTTTAAAATTAATTTAGCCCTAAAGCCGCGACTAGCATAGTAGGAATCTGCACCATTGTGATAAATGAAAGTTGTATCATAACGTCGATCACCAAAAATTGCACCACCAAGTTGGCGAATGTTATCAGGTGTAAATAACCAACTAGAAGTTTTAAGATCGACAGCTTGGATTTCTTGCAGTACATGATAGTCATTTTCAGTTAAGAGTTCTACTTGCCATTGATCACAAACTTCGCAGACACTAGACGCAGGTGGAAACTTTTTCCGATTTACTCGAGCATCTTTATCATAACAAAGGCTGCGTCGACCTTTAGGTGATTCCTTACTAAAATCAACATAAACAAGTTGCCCATTAATCACAGTAACATCAGGTTCACCATTACTTGCTTCAAGATAAGATAGACTAGTAATTCTTTCAGGATTATTTTCTAACAAGGGTACAATTTCAACCCATTTTATATTAGGATGACGAGAAATATTTTGATTAAAGCGATCTTCTAGAATTTTAAGTAATTCATCTTTTGAAATTAAGTTATCAACATGTTTTTCCATAATATTTTACCTATGTTTTTGTTTTTGTTCTTTCATTTGTTTCATACGTTTCTTGTAGAAGTACGCAGTAAATACTATTGTTAATAATGCACATAATACGACAAAGTCAATGAAAAACATCACTAAAGTAACTACGGCACTAGCTCCACTAATAACTAACCATGCAGAAATGCCAATACAAATAAGAGTTAATATTAGAAGAATGCTAAAAGCGATAGTAGCTTTCTTTTTTAAGTTATCCATAATAAAAAATATCATCCTTTACAAACTTGATATGAGATATATTATACCAAATTTACAGAGTGGTGCTATAATAGGTGGCATACAACTTAATGAACAAAAAAGGTTAAAATTCGAATAAATATGTTAAAATGTAAGTGAACAATAGTGAAAGGTGAATTATTAGAATTCATTAGAGGGCGAGTCTATGTTAGGAAGGAAAAATATAAAATTAAGAAGAGAAAAATTTTATGATAAGAAGCAAGTTTATGGCTTGAAAAAGTTATCAATAGGGACAGTCTCTGTTCTTTTGGGAATGACATTTATTGCTTTTGATAATCACACAGTTTCTGCGAATACAACAGATGCCGTCCAAGAGTCTGAAAGTACAAATAGTAGTGCTACATCAATCCAAAAGAAAACGTTAACATTAAAAACAAGTGCGACTTCAACATCAGATGTAAGTACAGCAGATACAACATCTACCAGTTCAAGTACTACCAACAACGCAACAAGTAATGAAACAAATACAACTTCAACTGCTATAAGTACTGCTGCTACTTCTACTAGTGAAGAAAGTACAAGTAGTCAAAATAATCAAGTTGTTAATTCTACAACTGTAGAACCAACAAATAATGCAACTATGAATAGTACAGATAATCTTGAGAAAAATGAAGTTGCACCAAGCATGCAAAAAGGAACACGACCAGTTACTATACCAACACATACTACAACCTCTTCAACAGATGTTAACGGTTTTATTTTGTCAATCAATCGTACAACTGTCGGTAATGATGGTGATGCTGGAAAGGATTTAAATATAATATTAACGGGTAAATTTCAACCAGGGGATATCTATACTATTAAGGTCCCAGTAACTAGCTTGGGGATTAATGATAGTGCCTTTACGCCTGAAAAATTGGGTGGTCAAGCTAAAGTTGTTATGTCTGATGAAATCATTGACGGAGAAAAATACAAGGTATATAAAGTAATATCTATTGGATCATATACAGTTACAGACGGACTTAGGATAATAGTTCCAGATGGCAATAATTATGCTGGACAGCCTAATGTAAATTCTTCAAATCATTTGGATCCAAATGGTCCAATTAAGAGACAAATATTTTGGAGTTATCAAAATAGTGATGATCCAAGTAAGGTAATTAATAATTATCCACTGGAATTTACTTCGGTTGTTCAGACTTCTATGACCCCAACTATTCGTCAAGTTAAGCCAGATCCCAAATATGTAAAGAATTTACGAGTAGATACAAGATATGATTTTGAAATTGACATCAATCAACCTACAGGGGTAGGAGAAAATGGTTATACTTCAAATAAAGTTAATAATGCTCAAAACTTAGGAACAACAATTAAAGTTCCAGTACCTGGCAATTTTCTCCTTGATCCTCAAGCAAGTATGGATGCTAGTAAGCTAGGATCTAACAGTGGGGTAACTTTCACTCAAGATAAAGCTGGCGGTGATGTAATTATTACAATTCCGGCTGGTTCAGGAAGTCAATTTTACCAGTACGATACAGGTTATCATTTAGTAGGTAAGTTTACACAAACAATAGAGCCATTTGGTAAAGGGGACTACAGTGCAAATGGATTAATTACTGTTGATCAAAAAATAAGAACTACTAATGGAGAAAAAGATTTAACCGCACAAGTTAATAATCCGTGGACAGTAACTTTAGTTGGTCCTAAATTTACTCCTCAAGACGGTCAATTTGAAGTAGTAATAGCTGGAAACAATATAGCTAAGCAATTTACTCAAAGTCAGCCAACTAGAGTCGTAAATTACTTTGGATTTCAAAATTCTACAGCTATTAGTTACACAAATAGTTTGCACATCGAGGCAGCATTCCCAGATGGATTAGATGTAACTGGGGTAAAGACTCCTGGAATCAATAATACTATGCGTCCAGGAACCACATCATATGCATATACTATTCAAACTAAGAGTGGCAAACTTTTATCAGGTGTAGTTAATGCAGGAGAGACAATTCTTGTACCAACAGGTGAATACATTCTTAAAGTAGATATAATACCTAATTATGTAGAAGTAGGTGCCTCTACAAAATATGGCGATGCTGTAGGTAATATTATTAAAGATAATATCGGAAACAGACAAGCAGATGATCCAGATATTTTTGAAGCATTAGGGACATTATCAGATGCAATGAATACCATGGCAGTAATTCCGCCTGATACAGTATTAACGACTAAGTTAGCGGTATTTTCACCAGACTTTAATAACAATACCTACTATACGCGTAGTATTGATCAAAAAGTTCAGGGATTGGATCAGTTGAAGGCATCAATTGGTGCATGGAGATATCAAACTAAAACAATGTATAATCCCCAAAATACAGATCCTAACTATTATGGAAAGTTTGATACTCACTGGTATGGAACGGGATATACAACTGATAGAATCTATGAGCCTATCATTTATTATGTTTTGCCTAAGTATTTTTCCTACTCTCGTGGTTGGGATGGCGTGCAGTTAAAAACAAAAGATGATAATGGAAAAGTAGTAGTTCCTAAATATTCAACCTACGTAGTTGATGGACGACAGGTTATAAAGTTTGACTACACAGGTACTGGATATAGTTTGTATACTCGAAATGAATCCACTAATCAGATATTTATTATGATGGATCCAGATGCAGTTGCAGGCAAATATCCTTATGATGTATATATGTATACTCGAACAGGATTAATTAATTACAATACAAAATATACAAGTTCGAATGTTACAGATTTGGTAAATCAATATACTGGAAATGTGATGACAAGTAGTATTCCAGGAAGTTTATATAAACTAAATACGGTTTATGAAAATTACTTTGTGGTTGATAAGCAAATTATCACTTATGTACCGGTAACATCACAAGGGAATCAAAATCCTAAGTCAGTTCTAGTAGGTACAAGTGATGATAAGGGAGATAACACTTTAAGTTACTACCTTAATATTGCCAACTATGATAGTAATGATCTTAGTGCAGCTAGATTGTTAATAGATTTACCACAAAAGAGTGATGGGGCAAGTAGCTATGACGTACATTTGTCAGGACCAATTACTTACGATAAGAGTTATGGTAATTTATCAGATGATGCGTATACTATCTTATACTCGACTAATATACAAAATTTGCCAAGTTCTTCAGTTAAGGGTACGCAGACAAGTTTAGAGGGATATGTACCTGCTGATCAAGTAACAGATTGGTCGCAAATTAAATCAATTATAGTTGTATTTAATGAGTCAATTCCTAGCCAAGATTATGTAGGACGTTTCATTGTTAAAGGGACAGATCCAACTTTCAAAGAAGATGCTGGAAAGATAGGGTATATTAAAGCTGCTCTTACTGGAGATAATTTCTCACCATTTACTGTCAATAATAGTGGAATTAAGATTCAAGGAACATCGACTGTTACAGCACGACTACATTATCAAGATGAGAATGGGGTTGACAAGTACATTGATATTCCAGCGATGACAAAAACTTATTCAGATAATGTTGATACCCTTAAAAGTAGTGACTTTAGTGCAAGTAGTGTCCCAGCAGATATGATTCCAAAAGGATACGAGGTATCAGGCTCGCCACAATTAATTATCATAAATAAAGATGATGTAAATAATGCAGCAAAATTTAATAGTTTAGTTAAGTACTATTTTGACGGGGATATTGTGCAATTTGAATTATCAGAAATTGTAACTACAGAAACTAAGAAAGTAACACAAAATGTTTACTATATCTATGATTCTAGTTCTGCTAAATATCAAGCTGGAGGTACTAACCTTGATAATGCCATTGTTGTTAATGGGCAGAAAGTTTCTCCAACAACAGTAACATATACTGTTACACGTAAAACTCATCAAGCTTCTGGAAAGAAAGAATACATCGTAGTAAACGATAAAACTGGTGAAGCATTAACGGTTGATAGTAACGGTAACTTTGTAATTCCAGGAGTTACAGCAATTCCTAGTTTACCAGGTTATACAGCAAATGGACTTGATGTAACTAATGCGCAAAGCAATACTAATTTTAATATTGATAATCAATTCCTAGCTAATACTGGAAGTGAAATAGATCTAAATAAGACGATTGCGTACACACCAAATAGTCAAAATTTGTCATATAGAATGTATAATATGACGCAAAAGAAATGGATTGCTGATAATCCAATTCCATTTATGAACGGTAAAACAGATGACGTGGTTGATGGTGGGATTGAAGCTTTAACTAAAAAAGTTCATGATTTCCTAGTCCCTAACGCTTATATTCTTAATAGAGTTAACTATTATGATGCAACAACTGGTAGCTTTGTTGATTTTACAGATGAACCTGGAACTGAAGGAAATTATGTTTTGAAAGTACCAGCAAACTTTAATAGTGATAACAGTAAAAATATAATTACTTTGTATGTAAGCGACCCAATATCATACAGTGCAGAAAATAAAGTAGTTACACGTACAATCACTTATCATGATAAAGATGAGAATAACGCGTTAATTAATACTGCTAATGCGAATATTAATAAGGATACTTATCCAGATACTACTACCGATACAATTACGTTTACACGTTATAAAGTAATTGATCAAGTTACGGAAAATTTTCTAGGCTATTACAAGCCTAGTCAGATGGAATCAGTCAATGGTAAGTTAGTCCCTAAAGCTGGGGAAGACTATATTCCATATACCAGCGATACAGCTAATGCAAGTTCTGCTTTCGAAATTTTGGTTAATGGTGCTTATACTACAAGTGCGAAATTTGGAGATGTTACACCTTATGATTTAACTAAATATGGATATCAGCCAGCAGTTGATATGAATGGTAATACTCTAACCATAATCACTGGTAGAACAGTGCAAGTAACTACAAGTAATTTTGAAGAACATGTCTTCTATAAACATCAATGGGCTAATATTAACCCTAATACTAAGCCACAAGAAGGGCAAAAAGTAGATAGTACTGATCCTAATAGTCCAGTCTATCCTAAGAATTCGTATGATTCAGAAGATAGTATTAGCACTGTTAATCGAATTATTCATTACGTATATGCAATAGGAACTAAAATTGATGGAGTAGACGTTAGCAGAAAGCCAGTCAATGGACTTAGTGATACAATTCAGATGATAACTTATTATCAAGATGCACAAATTGATTTAGTAACAGGTAATATTAACTATCTGGGAACTTGGAAAGCTGTGAAATCAGAAATTACGCAGAATGGAGTCACAACAATAATTCCAAATTACAATCAATTTACAGCGGTAACTTCTCCAAAAATTGATAATTATAAACCGGTCCAATCTACCATAGATGCGTTGACACCAAATAGACAGGACAAAACTTTAGATGTATATGTAATCTATGTGGCAAATACAACTTCAGTCGTGGTAAATTATCTGGATCAAGACAATGCAAATGGTGTAATTTTTGCTAAAACTTTGAATGGATCTCATGGTGATAAAATTGATTACACTACTACTGATGAGATTAAGACTTTAGAACAAAAAGGCTATGAGTTAGTTGATGATGGTTTCACCGATCAAACTGGTGATAAATACTATGATTCATCTAAATCACAAATTTGGACAGTTTTATTGAAACATAAAAAAGTAGTAATTACAGCTGATGATCCACATAGTAGTGATGAAAATCTTACTATTCCAGATGGCTATCAACATAATTATCCAAGTGGTATAAGTGAGCAAGATTTAAATACTACGGTTAGTCGTGAAATTGACTTTAAATACAATCAAGGTGTTTACCGTAATGGTACAGATGTCAGTGGACAGCAAGCAGTTGATGATAATGGAAACTTGATTGAGAATGTTGTGCAGAAGGTTCCTTATGTAAGAACTGCAACAATAGATTTAGTAAAATTAGCTGATAATAATCAAGCTAATACTGCAGTTACTTATAGTAATTGGGTAGCTAAAGATGGAGGCAGTGGTGATTTTGCTTCATTTACGGTGCCTGAGATTAAGGGATATCACGCTTCAATGCCAATAGTACCTGAAGTGACTCCAATAAAGGATATTCAAGGAAAGCCACAAAATGCAAAGAACTTGACTGTATTATATGATGCTGAAGATCGAACTATTGAAATTGTCTTTGTAGATGGAGATGGAAATGTTGTTGAACCACAATATCCAATTACTGGTAAAACAGGCGAGACTGTTCCAGTAACTGATGGAGATGGCAATCCAATCAAACCTCCAATGGGTTGGAAATATAAGCATCCAAATGATCCAGATAAAGTGGTTCCTGGAACAATTACTTTAACCCCAGATGGAGCGCCAGAGCTTAAAATTCCAATAGAACATACAACGGTTAAAGTTGATCCAAATGATCCACATGAAGCAAATACAGGAAAGAATCCTGATAATCCAATTAGACCATATCCAGCTGGTGTTGATAAGGATGATTTGAACCATACAGTTACTAGAACAATAATTGTTCATATGCCAGACGGTACAACTAGAGAAAAGGAACAAAAATTGCTTTTCCAACGTGGGGCAACTGTTGACGAATTAAATGGGAATGTTACTTATGATCCATGGTCACCTAAGAATGCAACTTTTGAAGCTGTACAAGCAGAAGATATTGTTGCAACACCAAGTGGTTATACTCCTGGACAAGGAGCTCCAATGGTAGAAGGAATAACTGAGGAAAGTGAAGATTCAACTTTTGATATTGTATATACTCCTAATGATCAACATGCAGTATTAAGAATTGTGGATAAGGATGTTACTGTTAATGGTAAACCAAAGGAAATATTTACAACATCTGCCACTGGTAAATATGGTACGATTATTAATTTTGCTGATTTAGATAATGAATTAAATGACTTGAAGTCTAAGAATTATCAAGTTGAAAATAACTTTAATAAAGAAACGAAATATCAAGCAGACGATACAAATAATGAATTTATTATTTATTTATCCCACAAGAAAATTATAGTCGGAGGTGGCGTGGCCGTCAGAGAAAAGATCTCTTACTTCTATGTTGATAGTGAGGGTAATAAACATCCAATCGCAGATGATTATATAACTGATGTTGGAAGTAGAGTGGTATTTACTCAAACTGGTATGTTGGACTTGGTAACAGGTGAATATACTTGGAATCATGACTGGAAAATTGAGAACAATAAGTTTGATACTGTTGCTAGTCCAAATATCCAAGGCTATGTAATTCGTCAGGGTATGGAAGAAGTTCCTGCACAGACGGTTTCGATATCTGAAGATGGAACTATTACAATTAAAGATGATAAGTTGGGTGGAAAAATTAGTAGAGTTTCAAGCGATGGTTCGACTGCAACTTATTTTGTATCATACGAGATGTATTATGATGCAGCTGACCAAAAGACAACAGTCACTTATGTAGATGATGATTTAGATGGAAAAACAGTTGGAACTGTACAAGAAATTACAGGTAAGACTTTTGAAAGTGTAGAAACTAATATTACTAATCCAGATAAAGATAAGTATGAGATAGTAAATGAGGACCAAATTCCAAATGAGATTGTATTTGGAACGAAGGGTTATCCAGCTATAACTGTTCATTTGAAACATAAACATAAAAAGATAACTAGAAATAAGACAGTAACTAGAACAATCCAGTATCAAGAT
>NZ_AYYT01000008.1 GCF_001435955.1 Ligilactobacillus salivarius DSM 20555 = ATCC 11741
TGTTGGTTCTAGAACTTTACCATCTTCTGTAACGTAAGTTACATCTACATTACCCTTCTGTTTAACCTCTGGAACATAGAGATAAATTACTCGTTGATGCCCTTCTTTAACAGTTCCTTCAGCCGGTGCTGAATCATATCCCATAGTTGTAAACTTATACCCTGAAAATGTTTCTGAAGTAGTTTTATATTTAGTTCCTTGTTCCACATTGTGTAATGGTGTGCCATCTTTTTCCAACACATATGCTTCTGGTTTTAACAATTTTCCGGTGGTTGCATCAATATGAACTACAGATACAGAACCTAAAACATTTTGGGAACTACTTGTAACAGAAGAGTTATTTACATTAATTACGCCCTCTGCCCAATTAGCTGAAAATGGACCTGTGTAACGTTCATTACTTCTTACAATATCTCCTTCGTAATATGCTACGAAAACATCTGTAGTAGCCTGGTCAGCAACTGCTCTTTCACCATTTTTTGCTGGTACTGTTCCTGAATATTCCACTACTATTGGTGAAGATGTTGTTGCATAGTCTCCAATTAAGTCTACTACATAGGCATGTGGCATCACACCAGATTTAACAATTTTATAATCCTTATCTTTAACTAATTCTTTTTCTTTAGCATATCCCATACATACTTGCATATACATTAGCTTGATATACTCTAAAACTATCTTCGTTCAATGAGTATGTACTATTAGAATCATATTTAAAATTCATATCTGTCCAAATTGAATAATTATCACCAGGGACTTCAAATTGAGGATTAATATCCTTTATTACATCTGGTGTTACATAAATTGCCGCCTCAGACATTTTTACCTTATCAGAGTTCACGATTGCATCCCACGTTATATTAGTTGAACCATCTGGATTATCTGTAGTTTTATTAGCTTGAACTGTAATAGTACCTAATTCAGGAGCTTTATCTTTAGCGTCAAAAATAACTTGTAGATCAACAGCTTCTTTTTGACCGTTTGGCAAATCTAATTCAACAATATTTCTATTATCTTTGTTTTTAAAATAGTTACGATTAACAAATGTACCTACATTGATGGTTCCATTATAAATTTTATTTGGATCCATATCAGCTGTAAATGTTGTATAAATTTTTTTAGCATCATAGTCTAACACCATAGTTCCTAATTGTTGTCCATTTGATCCAAAATAAGTTGGTACTTGTCTAGTAACAGAAGTAAATGCATCTGATAATGGTACTACTAAAGTATCACCTTTAACTAATCCTTGACCGGACCAATCAAAAGAAAAGTTTATATCTAAGCCTTCAGACTCTCTAATAACATGTTTATTAACTTTAAAATTACTAATTGTTATCTTATTGTTAGCTAATTGACTTTCAGGAACTGTAGCAGCTGTCGCAACAAGCTTTCTTGCATTTGTAGGAGATTGAGTTAAATTATCATTTTTAACATCTGTATCACTTGATTTTGTACCAGTAGTTTCGTTCGCTGTTTGTTTCTCATTTGTAGGATCTACTGGATTTTCGCTATTTTCTGTAGAGCCACTTTCATTTTGATTCATCGTTGGTGTACTTACTACATTATCACTTCTTACCGCATTATCACCTCTTACCGCAGGAACATCTTCCTTCTGATTTGCAGGAGTTCCTACAGTATTTGATTTAGATAAAGTTACTTCCGTACCAGAAATATCTGTACTACCGCCAGGTTTTGCACTTGTATCTGTTCCTGTACCAGTTTGTGTAAGTCCATCAGCATTAACTGTTGTTGCTCCGCCTAACATCAATCCACCTAAAACGACACTACCAACGATAAATGAAGCAGCACCGCCACCATTTTTCTTTTTTCTAATAGAATACTTTAACTTTCTGTTTAGATTATTTCTTGACATGACTTCTCCCATTCCTTTCTCTAACATATGACCTTTAATTAAAAACAACAACCAATTTTATTCTTCTAATCTAATTCTCTTTTTTCTCTATTTCTATTTTTCTAAAAATAAAGCAAATTTAAAATCTAGTTATCAACTTCCTTTGTTTAATTAACTATGTACATTTTATGAAATATAAAATAAAATTTCAAGATACATTTTCAAAAATCTTTATTAGATTATATAAATTATTACCCTCCCCCCTCCCCCTTAATTTTTTTGGTTTAACACAAATAAAAACCTTATTAAAACAAGATTTAAATCAATTGGATATAACTTTTATATATAAAAAAATAATATATTTTTTAGTATAAAACCAAATAATTAAATTAAATTAATTAATATCTATTTTTTACCGAATAAAAACTCGTACCTGTTTAGTTAATAAAACTTCACAGATACGAGTTTTAGATAAAATACTATTCAGTTTCAATTAATAAATCATTAGCTTTAACAAATTTACTTTCACCAACAAAAATATATTTCATCGCCAAACCTAAAATAATTGGCAATACCACAAACAATGTTGTTAGTAAAATCATACTATCTACTCCAGGATCCATTTGTTCATATGCTGTCATTGGTCCAATCAATCCAGCGAAACCAAATCCTGCACTCATAGGTGTTCCTTGGATTTTGAAGATAGCTCCTAAAGCACCCATAATTCCTGAACTAATTATCACTGGAATGAATAATTTCGGTCTTTCTAACATATTCCCCATTTGAATTTTAGGAGTTCCAATAAAATGAGCAAGGATTGTTCCTAAACTATTAACCGAACTTCCCATAATCGCTAATGTGAAAGCACCAGCTGTAATTCCTAGATTAGCTGAACCAGAGGCAATCCCACTTATTCCAATGGCAGTAGCTATTCCCACTGAACTAATCGGAGATACAATCAGAACTGCAAATGATATTCCCATCAATGTTCCCATCAAAACTGGTTGAAGAATTGTAAAAGTCTTTATCATCGCTCCTACAAATCCTGTTACTAACTTGACATAAGGGAGAGTCATTAATCCTAGTCCACCACCCAGTACTAAGACAAGAACCGGCATCAACAGAACTGTATAATTCTTCAATTTATTTCCAATAACACTAGCAATGATTACTGCAAATGTAATTGTTACGGCGACATTAATTACATCGCCTGTTCCAGCAAGAACATAAGTTGTCCCAGCTTTCTTCACTACACCTGATCCAATTGTTGTAGCTGCTGCAATTGAACTCATTTGAATCATATTCATTTTAAAGAGATATCCCACACAGAATCCAGCCATTGCCGGCAATAGGCTTGCAGCAAAGTTAGTAATATCAATCACCTGACTTGCAATATGTGGCATCACTCCCATCAAAGCTTTCATTAATTGACCAACTAATGCAGAAGGAATTAAAGCTACCACAACGCCCATACTAATACCATTTAAAATATTCATTGTCCCTGTTTTTAAGCTAATCTTTTTATTCATATCCTTTACCTCATTTTATTAAATTTCATGGTCACTTCTTTTCTCTGAAATAATAGCTAATACATCATTTAAACTAATATCAACCATATTTTGAACGGCAACATTAGTATAGAAGCCAACATGCGGTGTCAAAATAACATTATTCATCGCTCTTAATTCTTTTAATTGCTCACTTGGTAATTCTTTACCACGTAAATCAAAATTAAAGAAATTCTCTTCGCCTGTAAGTGTATCTAAAGCTGCTCCTGCTAACTTCTTATTTTTTAAAGCAGCGATTAGAGCATCTGTATCTACAACTGGGCCACGACATTCATTAATTAGAAATGCAGTTGGTTTCATTAATGCCAATTCTTCACTTCCAATTAATCCTTTGGTTGTTTCATTCAAGTCGACATGTAAACTAATAACATCTGATTCTTGTAACACTTCGTTCAATGACTTATAAGTCAAAACCTCATTTAATTCTGGATTTTGCTTGATATCATAAGCAATCACTTTAGCACCTAAAGCATTAAACAATTTAGCTGCAGTACCACCAATTCTACCAGCACCGATTATCCCAATTGTCAAAGTATGGATTTCTTTTCCTTTAAGTCCAATCCATCTAAAATCTTGTTCCTCAGCTCTTTCATCAAACAATTCTAAATTACGAATTAATCGCATGGTATGTGCTAAGGCTAATTCTGCAACTGATCTTGGTGAATATGCAGGTACATTCGTTACTTTCAAACCATTTTCATGAGCTAATTTAACATTAATTACATCATAGCCAGCAGTTCTTGTGGAAATTTGCTTTAATCCTAGGTTCTTCAATTCAGCATATACTTCATTTTCAACTAAACTTCTTTGTTGAATAACAACACCATCAAAACCTTTAAGTTTAGCTACTGTATCAGCATGTAGCTCACCTTCATCAATTCCAACTTCTACATCAGAATGTCGCTCACTCCAATTTTCAATGGCTTCTTTTTCATCTTCACGTACTGACATCATCAAAATTTTTTTCATCTATACTTACCTCGTTTTATTTGCTTTCATCTTCAACATACTTGGCAATTCGAGCCACACCTTTTTTTATTTCTTCCATACTTGTTGCATAGCTTAAACGGATATAGTGTTCTCCACCTTTACCGAAGAAAGAGCCAGCAGTTACTGCTACTTTTGCTTTTTCGGCTAAGTCATAAATAAACTTCTTATCATCTTGTTCTAAACCAGCTGGAATTTTTGCGAAAATATAGAATGCTCCTTGAGGCTTAGCACATTCAAATCCTAATTTAGTTAAGTTTGAATATAGATAATCACGTCTTGCTTGATATTCTTTCTTCATTTCTTGACTATCATTCAAGCCATTTTCAAAGGCTTCTTGGGCTGCATCTTGAGCAATCGCAGTTGTTGTAGTAATTGTAAATTGATGAATCTTAGATAATTCTTTTGTTATCTCTGCAGGTGCTGTCATAATACCAATTCGATACCCTGTCATTGCATGTGACTTTGATACACCATTCAATACAATTGCTTGTTCACGTAAACTTTTAGCTAGTGAAGCATGTTCTTGGTCATAACATAATTCGCTATATATTTCATCGCACAAAGCAAAAATTGGTTTATCACATATAACATCAGCTAGTTCATCCAATTCTTCTTGACTATATGTAACACCAGTTGGATTAGAAGGATAATTTAAGACTACTACTCTGACATCATCGCCATGTTCATCTAACACTTCTTTTAACATGTCAGCTGATAATTTAAATCCATTCTTAGATGTATCAACAAGAATTGGTTCTGCACCTACTAATAAAGCATCTGCAATATATAATGGGAAAATTGGAGTTGGTACTACAACTTTGTCCCCAGGATTCAATACTGAAGTTAAAGCTGTATAAATAGCTTCAGTTGCACCATTTGTTACAATCACTTCATTTTCCGGATTATATTCCAATCCATATCTTTCTTTTAAGAAATTAGCTGCAGCTTTTCTTAAACCAAGTGTTCCATTTGAAGGAGCATAGTGAGAATGGTTGGCTTTAACCCCTGCAATAGCAGCTTCTTTAATATGCTCTGGTGTATTAAAATCCGGTTCCCCTACTGTAAATTTTGTAATATCCGGAATTTTACTACTATATTGAGCAAATGCCAAAATTTCAGATGGCTTAACTAATTCTAATTCTTTCTTCATATATTTTGTTAAATCTACCATATTAAATCTTCCTTTCAAAAAAAGCCCCCGAAGATGTTTAATCCTCGAGGGCTACTATTCTCTAAATTTAGTTATCTTAGGTTAATTAAGATAATTAGCTATCCCTCAGATTAATCTGCGAGATCTAATTATCTGTGCTACAAAATAGCTTTCGCTTAGAACTCACAGGTACAAACATTTAATTCCTGTCCAGTGCTTGTACCCGCATTTCTGTGAATACAATCACTGCTTCCAAAAGCGAAAGTAAAAATAAGAATTATTCAATTTTAGTTGATTTTTAATTTCTGATCTCATAATAAAATCTCCTTAGCAAATTGAATACCTATAATATACTCATGTAAGATTAAAAAGTCAACATTAAAATTAATTATTTTCACATTTAATTTTATAAATCACATCATCCGCCATACACTTATATGTATATTTAATACATAAAAGTGATTAAAAATGAATATTTTTGATTATTTTTACACTTTTTATTGATTTTTATTAAAAATACATGTATAGTGTAGTCAATGAATAGATTATGAATATTTTAATTTTATGAAAAGAGGAATTTACATGGAAAAAGAAAAAGTTGTTTTAGCATATTCTGGCGGTTTAGATACATCAGTTGAAATTGCTTGGTTAAAAAATAAGGGATATGACGTTATCGCATGTTGTATTGATGTAGGCGAAGGTAAAGACTTAGAGGCTATTAAAGAAAAAGGCTTAAAAGTCGGTGCAGTTGAATCAATCGTTATTGATGCTAAGCATGAATTTGCAGAAGAATACGTTCTTCCAGCATTACAAGGTCATGCTTACTATGAAAATAAATATCCTTTAGTATCTGCTTTATCTCGTCCTTTAATTGTAAAGAAACTTGTTGAAGTTGCTAAAGAACATGGTGCAACAGCTATTGCACATGGATGTACTGGTAAAGGAAATGATCAAGTTCGTTTTGAAGTTGGAATCCATGCATTAGTGCCTGAAATGAAAATTGAAGATCCTATCAGAGATTTACATTGGTCTAGAGAAGAAGAAATTGAATACGCTAAAGAAAATGGCATTCCTGTTCCTATTTCTAAGAAGAGTCCATACTCTATCGACGAAAACCTTTGGGGCAGAGCAAATGAATGTGGTATCTTAGAAGATCCATGGCAATCCGCACCTGCTGATGCTTATGACAGAACAGTCGCTCTAGAAGATACTCCTGACACACCTGATGTTATTGAAATTACTTTTGACAAAGGTGTTCCAACTAAGCTAGATGGGGAAGAATTACCACTTGAAGAACTTATCATGAAACTTGATAAATTAGCTGGTAAACATGGCATTGGTAGAATTGACCATGTTGAAAATAGACTTGTTGGTATTAAATCAAGAGAAGTTTATGAATGTCCAGCAGCAACTGTACTTTTAGCTGCACATAAGGATATGGAAGATTTAACTCACGAAAGAGATTTAGCTCATTTCAAACCAATTATCGAACAAAAATTAAGCGAATTAATTTACAACGGTCTTTGGTTCTCACCTTTAATGGACGCTATTCAAGCATTCTTAGCAGAAACTCAAAAAGTTGTTAATGGTGTAGTTAGAGTTAAATTATTCAAAGGCAATGTTATTTGCGAAGGTAGAAAATCCCCTAACTCTCTATATTCTGAAGAATTGGCTACTTATACTTCTGCTGATCAATTCGACCAAGAAGCTGCAGCTGGTTTTATCAAATTATGGGGATTACCAACACAAGTTTATGCTGAAGTTATGCAACAAAATGAGAAAAACAATAAGTAATTAGTAAAGGAGATAATTGATTTATGGCGATTAAAAAAATGTGGGGTGGACGTTTCCAAGAAGGTTCCAGTAAGTTAGTTGATGAATTCGGTGCTTCAATCTCATTTGATAAGCACATGGCTTATGAAGATTTAGAAGGCTCATTAGCACACGTAAAAATGTTGAAACATACTAATATTTTATCTGCTGATGATGCTGATAAAATCATCGCTGGTTTGCATATTTTACAAGACAAATTAGCTAATGGAGAATTAACTTTTTCTACTGAACTAGAAGATATTCATATGAATATGGAGTCTCTTCTAACTCAAGAAATTGGCGATGTTGCTGGAAAGCTTCATACTGCTAGAAGCCGTAATGATCAGGTAGCTACTGACCTACATTTATATTTGAAAAATCGTTTAGAAATCGTGATCGACGAAATTAAAAATCTCCAAAAAGTTATTGTAAAGAAAGCCGAAGAAAATGTTGAAACTGTTATGCCTGGTTATACACATTTGCAACATGCTCAACCTATTTCTTATGGTCATTATCTCATGGCATATTATCAAATGTTCCAAAGAGATATTGAACGTTTCGAATTCAATAAAAAGCATACTAACATTTCACCGTTAGGAGCCGCAGCATTAGCTGGTACAACTTTCCCTATTGATAGAGAATTTACCGCCAAAGAATTAGACTTCGATAATATTTACGCTAATTCTTTAGATGCTGTTTCCGATCGTGATTTTGTCCTAGAATTTCTAAGTAACGCCTCAATTCTCATGATGCACTTATCACGTTTTTGTGAAGAAATTATTCTCTGGTGCTCATACGAATTCGGCTATATTGAATTATCAGATAAATATTCTACTGGTTCTTCAATCATGCCTCAAAAGAAAAATCCTGATATGGCAGAACTTATTCGTGGAAAATCTGGACGCATTTATGGGCATCTAACTGCTCTACTCGCAACTATGAAGAGTTTACCTTTAGCCTACAATAAAGACTTGCAAGAAGATAAAGAAGGAGTCTTTGATGCAGTTAAAACTGTTATTCCTAGTCTAAAGATTTTTGCTGGTATGTTAGATACACTAACTGTTAATAAAGATAAGATGCTACATGCAACTGAACATGATTTTTCTAACGCTACTGAATTAGCTGATTATCTTGCAACTAAGGGTATTCCATTCAGAAAAGCTCATGCTATCGTAGGTCAATTAGTATTTGAAGGAATTGAAAATAATACAACTTTATCAGATATTCCTCTTGAAAAATACAAAGAAATTAACAGCGAAATTGGTGAGGATATTTACCAATTCCTACAATCTAAAGTTGCAGTTCAACGTCGCCATTCACTTGGTGGTACTGGTTTTGATCAAGTAAAACTACAAATTAAAAACGCTAAAAAACAACTTAATTTATAATCTTTTTTCATGAAAAAAGCAGCAAGACGAACTTGCTGCTTTTTATTATAGTTATCTTCTTTTTTCAAACTTAGATAATTGCCCTCTAAATTCGGCACGATATCTCCTAACGTCAGAGGCATCGCTCTTCACATAAGAATCTACCTTTTCATTATGTTCAACTTTATCTAAGCCAATCAATTCTTCTTCACTTGTAACTCTCATCTTAACTAATTTTTTGCAACAAACTACTAAAATCGTAGATAAAATAATTACAAAAACAATTGTACAAATAGTTCCTAAAACTTGAATTAAAAACAAGTGCACCCCACCATATAATAATCCACTCTCAGAAATGTTTGAGTTTATTGCTTTATTCGCAAACACGCCTGTTAAAATCGAACCTAAAATTCCTGAAATTCCATGACATCCAAAGGCATCTAGCGGATCATCATATTTAAGTTTTGGCTTTATTTTTTCTACAAAAATAAAACTTACAATACTGCACAAAACTCCTATTATGATTGCTCCTAAAGTTGAAATATATGCTGCTGCAGGAGTTATCCCAACTAAACCACATAATGCTCCTGTACAAATCCCTACTAACGATGGTTTGGAATGAAATTTAAGATCCAATATCATCCACGCTATTAAGGAAGCACCAGTGGAAACCGTAGTTGTTAAGAAAGCTTGAATGGCCACTTTATCTATTCCTAAAGCTGAACCAACATTAAAACCATACCACCCTATCCAAAGTATACTTGTTCCAAGTAATACCCAAGGTAAATTATAGTGTTCGCTGTTTTCAATATTATATTTAATTCTAGGTCCTAGAAATATAGATAGCACCAATGCAGTT
Source organism: Ligilactobacillus salivarius DSM 20555 = ATCC 11741 (assembly GCF_001435955.1). Lineage (GTDB taxonomy): Bacteria > Bacillota > Bacilli > Lactobacillales > Lactobacillaceae > Ligilactobacillus > Ligilactobacillus salivarius. The sequence continues at coordinate 9,602 of NZ_AYYT01000008.1, forward strand.
ATACCTGCATTAATATGTACAACTGTTCCACCAGCAAAATCCAGCATTCCAATTTTCCCTAATAAACCATCAGGACTCCAAACCATATGTACCATTGGATAATATACAAAAATTGACCATAATGATACAAATAAGATCAAAAAGTTAAATCTCATCCTCCCAACAACAGCTCCAACAAAAAGTGCTGGGGTAATAATCGAAAACATCATTTGAAATACTAGATATGTACCATTATCAATACCTAAACTTTTAGAATACATTTTCGTTAATTCATATCTATTTAGAAAAAAACTATGTCCCCAACCAAATATTCCAAATACATCTTTTCCAAAGCAAATTACATAACCTATAGAAACAAAGAGAAGAATCGCTAAACCACTAATAACAAAAACCGAAAACATAGTATTAACGACATTCTTTTTAGAAACCAATCCTCCATAAAAAAATGCTAAACCAGGAGTCATAAAAAATACCAATATTGTCGAAATGAGAACAAAAGCAGTGTTTGCCTGATTAATCATAAAAAGCCCTCCTATACCTTTGATGTCAAAAATTATAACATCAAAATAAGTAAAATCAACTTTATTTTTAGATATATGTAACTTTTTATGACATAAAACATTAAAATTATTCTATTCTTTTCCTTATTTTCTATTTAAGTAATTTAACTTTTAAAATTCATTTTTCCTAAGTATAATATAAAGTAATAATTACTGATTAGAAATTAGGTGAGACTATGGAAATTTCGGAAAAAGCCCCTGCCAAACTTAATCTAAGTCTTGATACCCCTTTCCGTCATCAAGATGGTGAGCCCGAATGGCGTATGGTTATGACAGCAATCGACTTATCTGATTATGTTCACATTAAAACTATTCCTAACAGCAAAGAGATAACTGTACAAACTAATACCGGCTTTTTACCTTGTGATCAACGAAATTTAGCTTACCAAGCAGCAAAGCTTCTGCAATCTAAATTGGACAAACCAGAAGGCGTGGAAATAGAGATTGATAAACATATCCCTGTTTCTGCAGGTATGGGTGGTGGATCTGCCGATGCGGCTGCAGTTTTAAGAGGTTTAAATAAAATTTGGAATTTAAATATGTCACGTGAGGAGTTAGCAAAATTAGCTCTTACAATCGACTCTGATGTTCCATTTTGTGTATATAGCGAACCTGCCTTAGTAACTGGACGTGGTGAAAAAATCACTCCAATAGGTCCACTTCCACCAATGTGGTTAGTCATTGCTAAACCTCAAGCTAGTGTTTCAACTCCTACAATATTGCGACAAATTCATGAACAACACTTAAATCATCAAGAAGTTCAAAATGTTGTGTCCGCAATTAAGCAACAAAATTTTGATAAAATGTGTCGCCATATGGGGAATGCATTGGAACCCATTACCATGAAAAAGTGCCCTGACATTATTAAAATCAAAGACAAAATGTTACAATTTGGAGCTGATGCTGCTCAGATGAGTGGTTCTGGTCCAACTGTCTTTGGTATTTCTCAAAAAAAATCCCGTGCTACTCACATTTATAATAGTTTACGTGGTTTTTGTAAGGAAGTTTATCTTGTCAGAGCATTAGACTCGTTAACGACAAAATAAATAGGTTTGGCATCTTCGCCAAACCTATTTATTTGCTATTATTTCAAGTCATCATCCATATGTTCATAGATCATTTTATAAACAATTTCTGCATCTTCTTCATTTTTACTGAATACAACTACTGTATCATTTCCCGCCAAGGTTCCTGCAATCTCAGCTAACTCTAGGTCATCTAACTTCGCAGCTAAAATATTTGCGTAACTTGAATTTACAGTTGTTCTAATTAAATTAATAAAGTTTATTCGTTGGATTCCTAATACATTATCATTAATTTCTTGAAATAGACGTTCGTAATTTTTTTCTCCCTCTACCTTCATTTGCTTATAATATGTATTTCCATTTTGGTCACTTACTTTTACAATATTCAAAATTCTCATATCTCTTGAAATTGTAGCTTGTGTAACCTCAACTCCTTCAGCACGCAATAATTGTTGCAATTGCTCTTGAGTTGTTATCTTATTATCAGCAAAAAGTTGCTCCATTAATTCTCTTCTAGCTATTCTATTCACTTTGACACCACTTTCCTTCCTGCAAATTAAGTGTTAGTAATTATTAGTCAAATTTTCTCAAATATTCTGATAACTTCTCTAAACCTTGTTGTAGAATCTTAGGATTACAACAGTATCCTAATCTTGCATGTTGTGGTCTATCAAATGCAGTTCCCGGAACTAACAAAACACCTTTTTCTCTCAACAAATCTTCACAAAATGAATAATCATCTTGGGGAATATCTAGCTTTATAAATGATGTAGAAACTGAATGTGGTGTGCACCAACTTACTCGAGGCTCTGTTTTTAACCAATTTTCTACTATTTCTAAGTTATTCTTGACGATTTCTTCATTCCTTTGCAGAATTTTATCCCTATTTCTCAGTGCATGGACTGCCAAAACATCATTTAATACACCACCACAAATAACTATGTAATCACGGAACTTTCTAAATATATCCGCTACTTCTTTATTTGATGCTGTCCAACCTATTCTTAATCCAGGTAAAGAAAATGTCTTTGATAAAGAGTTTGTAGCAATCCCCTTATCATACATATCAACTATCGAAGTAAATTTTCTATCTTTGTCTAAAGGCATGTATACTTCATCAACTAATATATACGCATCTACTTCTTTAGCAATTTTTACAACTTCTTCCATAAAATCAGTGTCAAACACTGTTCCAGTCGGATTATTGGCATTGTTTAAGCAGATTAATTTAGTTTTAGGAGTTACCAATTCCTTCAATTCATCTATTTTAAAACTCCAGTCTTGTTTCTCATCCAAGTTCAACAATTTCACCTTAGCTCCTAAAGAGCGAGGAATATCATATAATTGTTGATATGAAGGAATCATCGAAATCACTTCATCCCCAGCTTCAACTAAAGCATATATTGCTAACATGTTAGCACCAGTTGCACCATTAGTCTGCAAAATATTATCGGCGGGCATATTTTGATATAGTTCTGCTACTAATTCTTTAAATTCAGGTGATCCTTCAATCCAACCATAATTTAATTTATCAGTACTATGTTGAGCAAAAAAATCCTCCACCTTTGTACCATCTAAACCAATTAATTCTTCTAATGTTAAAGAATCAATTGAACTTTGAGATATATCATATTTAGCACTTTTTTCCCACTTATTTAACCAGGCTTCTACACCAAATTCAGGAAGGTTCATCTTACATCCCCCTTATTTTTCTTTTTCCCACAATATTTGTTCTATTTCCTTTAAAACTTTCTCATCGCTATGCAAACCTGAATGACTTGTATCTTCAAAAGTCATCTGGCTATAATAGGCCCATTTAGGATTTACTATTTTCTGAAGAAATTCTGATTGTACATGTGGTACCGAACCATCAGTATTCTCATTTTTTATCTCACCTAGGAAATTATAGAACTTTATCTTCGCTCTAAGTCTCAAATACTTAGTTTGCGCTACTAATTTTTGATAATTTCCATCAGTTGAGTGAATTTTCTTAGCTTTTTTATAACTAATATCATCAAAGCTCTCCTCTACTGGAACACCTAATAATATTACTCGAGAAAACTTTATTTCTTTTTGAAGTTTACTAGATCCAGCTAAGGCATGCAACCAAGCACTACCACCCCAAGAATGGGCTATTACATTCATTTTATTTATATGATATTTATCATGTAAAATTAGCATTACATTAGTTAACCATTTTGTTTGTGGTCGGTAACTAGCAGTATAATTCCAATCAAACAAAACTTGTATCATCGTATTTTTCTTATTTTTTACAGTTCCATGTACTTTTACTTTTCCTGTTGGGCTAACATGAATTGTCATTGTTTTTTGTGCAACATTTTCATCTTGATATGTATCTATCATACGATTATATGTCCACTTATTTCCTGCCCAACCTGGAATCAATAAAGTTGGTGTATCACTATAATTTATATCATTGAGTAACTTATCTTCTCTCAATGGTTTGTTTTTACTAGGTAATAGACTTGTAATTTGAAATCCTACTAATACAAGTAAAATAATCAATACTATCTTTAAAATTATTTTTTTCACACCCCATCACCCGCATTTGTTCTGTAAAAAAGGCTGGGATAAAATCCCAACCCTATTATTTATCAATATTCTCTATCTCTTTTTTGGATGTCATCTTAACCAAAATTCAACTCAATGTTCTTAGTCAAAATATCGGTATAACTATAAGATACTCTTTCAACTGCATTTTCATCATGATTTAACTCGATTATAAAAACCGAAGGAAAAGTTTCACGCAAGACACCATGTTTAGTTTTTGACTTCTTACGTCCAAGTCGTGAGGTTATAGTTAGTGGTTCACCAATTTTGCCATCCAACTTAGCCTTAATGCTTGTTATTGTAATTGGCATATGTCCACCTCTTTGAAAGATAGTATACCATAGCCAATCAAAATAATCAATTTTATCACATTTTAGTTTTAGACTCAAGCTATTATTTTAATTAATCCCCATTTTTTCTAGAGCATCTGATAAATTTATAAAGTCAGCTACTGTTAATTTTTCAGCTCTTATAGATTGCTTAATATCTGCAACTTCCAAAGCTTGTAACATTTTTTCTTTAGTTTCAGAATCTTTTCCGTAAAGGCTTTGAAGATTATTCCATAAGCTCTTTCTTCTATGCATAAAGCTACCCTTAACTAATTTCTTAAAATGTTTTTCATCCTGTGGTTCTTTAGGCTTAACTTTCTTTTTATTCAAAACAATAATTGCAGAATCCACATTGGGTTGTGGTACAAAGACTGTCTTAGGAACAATAAATGCAATTTCTGAATCCATTTCATATTGAACCGCAACAGATAAAGAACCATATGCCTTTGTCCCAGGATTTGCAGCTAATCTTTCAGCTACTTCTTTTTGCATCATTACTACAATTGTTTCAAATTCAATTCCTGAATCTAATAAGTGCATCAAAATAGGTGTAGTAATGTAATATGGCAAATTAGCGACTAATTTCAACTTATGACCAGGTTCAAAATGTTCAGCTATCAAAGCCTCCAAGTCTGCTTTTAAAATATCTTGATGGATTACTTCAACATTTTCATATGGCGATAAAGTATCTGCCAAAACTGGTAGTAATCTATCATCAATTTCCAATGCCATAACTTTGTTAGCTCTTTTTGCTAATTGCTCTGTTAAAGCCCCAATTCCTGGTCCAATTTCAATTACATTATCTTCCTCACTGACTTCTGCTGCAGCTACAATATTTTTTAAAATATTAATATCTGTTAGAAAGTTCTGACCTAAACTCTTTTTAAACGTCAATCCATATGTTTCCATAATTGCTCTTGTACGTGTTGGATTAGCAATTTCAGGTAATTCGTTTGCCATTATTTCACCTCTTAATAGTTATCTTCATTCTTTATATATTCTAGTGCTTTTTTAAACTCATCTGGTGTTATTTGGAATAATTTCAAGCGCTTATACAATTGTTTCCCATTTGTATAGCCTATTCTTAAATATTCACCTAATCTTCTGCGATATTCTTTAGCTTGTGGTCCAGATGTTAATCCCGCTACTGCTAAATCTTCCCTTGAGATTAGTGGTTCTCCATCAGGTACTTCTGTATATAGATGGGCAAGCGCCTCTCTTATCGCTTCAGGACTAGCATGTTCTACACCTAAACTACCTTTATGACTAGGAGCTGCATCATGCTTTGTCAAAAATGCATGTTTTACTCCTGGTACAGCTTCTGTAATTATCTTACGTATCTTTTCTCCAGAAAAATCAGGATCTGTAAAAACAATTACTCCACGTTTATCATATAAATCTTCAATTTGATCTAAAGTTTCGTCACTTATTGCCGATCCTCTTGTTTCTAAAGTATCAGCATTAACTGCCATTTGAATTCGTTTTGTATCATCTTTTCCTTCAACAACAATTACTTCTTTTATCTTCATTTTGTCGTTCTCATTCATTAATCTTTAAAACTCTTTCTGTATTTTTTCTTGTTATTTCAGCTAATTCTTCACTTGAAATTTCTCTTTTTTCTGCAATAAATTCAAGTGTATATCTTGTCATCGCTGGTTCATTCATTCTATTTCTATATGGCATTGGAGTTAAGTAAGGTGCATCAGTTTCAACTAACATATGCTCCAATGGTGTCATCATCATTGATTCTTGAACTCCCTTAGCACTCTTGAAAGTTACTACTCCACTATATGACAATTCCATACCTAAGTCCAAGAATTTCTCAGCCCAAGTGGTATCACCATTAAAACTGTGCATAATTCCGCCATTTTTTTGAATATTCATATTCTTTAAAATTGCATAACAATCTTCAAATGCATCGCGATTATGCACACTTATTGGTAATTTAAGCTCTTGGGCCAAAGCTATTTGCTTTTCAAATACTTCATGTTGTACTTTTTTAGGGGAATCATGGTAATAATCCAAACCTATTTCTCCCACAGCAACAAACTTTTCTAATTCCAAATATTTTCTTAATTCTTGTTCATACTCTGCATTGTAATTTAATGCATCTTCAGGATGACATCCTACTGCACCATAAATATGAGGATATTCTTGAATAATTTCTTGTAATTTTTTTCTACTATCGTCATCATATCCAATAACCAACATTTTAGTGACATCAAGTGCCTTGGCTCTTTCTATTACGTCAGGAATATCATTATCAAATTCATGTGAATTAATATGTGTATGCGAATCAAATATTTCCACTTTAAATTCCTCTCATAGTCTTCTATTTTACTTCTACAATCTTAACACACTTTTTTATTTACTAGCATTATTTTCAGCAGACAAAAAAACACTAACTTGTAAATTAAATTACAAATTAGTGTTTCTTGAATCATTATCCTACTAATGAACCATTTGGAATATTTTCTGAAACTGTAATTAATTGAACTGTTTCACCAAATTCTGCTGACAACAACATTCCTTGGCTAACTTCGCATCTCATCTTACGAGGCTTCAAGTTAGTTACAGCAATAACTTTCTTTCCAACTAGTTCTTCTGGATTTGGATACCATTGAGCAATTCCAGAAAGAATTTGTCGGTCACCTTCATCGCCTGCATCCAATCTGAATTTCAAAAGCTTATCAGCACCTTCAACTTTAGACACTTCTTTAATTTCAGCAACTTTCAATTCAACTTTATCAAACTTATCAAATTTGATTTCGTCTTTAGTCAAAACTAAAGTTGTATTTTCAGGATCCCAGTTTTCTTTAGCTTTTTCAGCCATAGCTTTACGACCCTTAGCCTTTTCATTCTTAGTCATCTTAGACTTAATATATTCCTGTTCTTCTTCTACATCTAAACGTGGGAAGATAGGAGTCCCTTTAGCTACTACTTGTGCACCTGCAGGTAGGTCAAAGTATGAAACACCTTGAATTGCCATATCATCACTATTTAAGCCTAATTGTGCAAAAATTTCCTTAGGTGTGTGAGTCATGACAGGTTGAATCAAGATTGCAACTAAACGTAATGAAGCTGCTAAGTGAGCTAACACACTATCTAATTCATCCTTCTTAGTTTCATCCTTAGCTAAAATCCAAGGTTCTGTTTCATCAATATATTTATTAGAACGAGCAACTAATTTCCAAACCTCGTCTAAAGCATTGGAGAAATGAACACTATCCATTTGTTCTTCAAAATTCTTGATAGTATTAGCAGCCACGTCTTCTAAATCTTTATCAAAAGCAGTTACTCCAGATTTCAATTCAGGGATTTGACCACCACGGTACTTGTTAATCATCGCAACTGTACGATTTAATAAGTTACCTAAGTCATTAGCTAAATCAAAATTAATCTTACCGATAAAGTCTTCAGGTGTAAATACACCATCGTTTCCAAAAGGAACGGCTCTCATTAAGTAGTAGCGCAATGCATCTAAACCATAACGTTCAACTATCATTTCTGGATAGACAACATTTCCCTTAGATTTTGACATTTTGCCGTCACGCATTAATAACCAACCATGACCAATAATATGTTTTGGTAAAGGTAAATCTAAAGCCATTAAAATGATTGGCCAGTAAATAGTGTGGAAACGAACGATTTCTTTACCTACCATGTGGACATCTGCAGGCCAGTATTTCTTAAATAGACTATCATCGTCACCAGTTTCATATCCTAAAGCAGTAATATAGTTACATAAAGCATCAATCCATACATAAACTACGTGCTCTGGATTAGAAGGAACTTTAACACCCCAATTGAAACTTGTACGAGTTAGAGCCAAGTCTTCAAGTCCTGGTTTAATGAAGTTGTTTAACATTTCATTCTTTCTAGTATCAGGAATTATAAAATCTGGATGTTCTTCATAGTATTTTACTAATCTATCAGCATATTTACTCATCTTAAAGAAGTAGCAATCTTCTTCAACAAGTTGCACTTCATGTCCAGATGGAGCCTTACCACCAATCATGTTTCCATCTTCATCACGGTAAACTTCTGCTAATTGTGATTCTGTGAAATATTCTTCATCAGATACTGAATACCATCCACGATATTTACCTAAGTAGATATCGCCTTTTGCCAATAATTTTTCAAAGATATTTTGAACAGCTTTTTCATGATAATCATCAGTTGTACGGATAAACTTATCATTTGTTATTTCTAGCTTTTTCCAAAGTTCTTTAATATCAGCAGCCATCTTATCTACGTATTCTTGTGGTTGCATTCCTAATGCTTGAGCCTTTTGCTCAATTTTTAATCCATGTTCATCTGTACCTGTTAAAAAGAATACGTCGTAACCTTGAAGTCGTTTGTAACGTGCTAACACATCACAAGCGATTGTTGTATATGAATTTCCGATGTGCAATTTACCAGATGGATAGTAAATTGGAGTTGTAATATAAAATGTTGGTTTTTCACCCATAGACGAATCAACTCTCCTTATTAATTTATCTCAATTAGATCTAAAAATATTTGCTAGATTTAGTATAGCATATAAACCCTTGATTTTAGTTAGTTAATCTTAATTAACGCTTTAAATATTCAATCCCAATTGAATCTAAGAAGTCTGTTACTTTCATATTATAATATTCAACAAATTTCTTAGCGGAATCTTTGCCTGGATCAGCCAAGACAAATGAATTTTGCCCATCATTTTTCCATTGACCAACGTAAGCTGACTTAAATGTTAAATTATCATCTAATGGAGAATGAACAATATTAAATAATTGGCGAACTTGCAATCTCATTTGTCTTTCACTTAAAACAACTGATAAAGTGGCAAATTCTGTCATATTCATTGGTACCATTCCCAATTTACTCAATTCATCATCAAAAGCTTTAAATAACTTAACAACTGTTCTTCGAATTGCAAAAGCAGAATCCAAACTTCTTTCAATTAAAATTTCGTATAATCTTTGCGCAGCTTCGAATGAAATTGGATAAAGTTCCATTAATTTATCCTTAACAGAGTCTTGCTCATCTTTAAAGAATAATAAGGTATCAAGTAAGGTTAAAATTCTTAAAACCATCCACTGATCACGTTCTCCTTGTTCTGGTTTTAAAACTGAAAGAACACCTTTAAAATATAATTCTTTAATTTCATCTGTCATCATTCCAAGTTCTGCTTGTTCACGATAGACATAGTCATGCATTACAATATCGTACAATTCCAATCCTGTTGCCATGAACTTAGTATCTAAGTCTTTCTTTTTAGTTGTTAAATTAAATGAAATTTGTGGTGCTCCATTAAACATGTGTAAAAAGTGAAGTAATTCATGGGCTACAGTATAGTCAGGACGTGTCATATCATATATATCAATCATCAACTGTCCACCACGTAAATATTGTTGAGCCTGGTCATGGCGAACATATCCTAATTTAGAATCTTTTTTTACATTAATTCCTACACCTTCAGGAAAAATTGCCTCAACTTTCTTCATTAAACTTTTAGTAGCTTTACTGAAGTTAATTTCTTCTGTCATTATTTCCCCTCATTTCTTAAATTATCCAAAATTTCTTTAGCTGTACTCATATCTCGCTTATTTAACTTTTCTAATTTAGATACAACTAATGGTATTTCTTTTTCAGTTGCCCCAATTGAACTTACCAATGATTTCAACTGTAGACGCATATGTCCCTTTTGAATTCCTTCTGTTACCAAAGCATATAATGCAGCCAAATTTTGACCTAACCCTACTGATGCAACAACTTTTTCTAATTCAATTGCATTCTCTATTTCTAACAATTTATGGTTAACCTTTACTAAAGGAACAATCCCTATTGATCCCCCAACAGATCCAAGTGGTAGTGGTAAAGTAATTTCACCATGCAATGTGTCTCCAATAACTTTCCAAGTGCTTAAGCCACGATAGCTACCATCTTTGGCAGCATATGCATGAGCTCCAGCTTCAATTGCACGCCAATCATTACCACTCGCGATAACTACTCCATCAATTCCATTCATGATCCCCTTATTATGTGTTGTAGCACGATACGGATCGATTTGTGCAATATAGCTTGCTTGAGCAATTTTCTCAGCAATCTTTTCTCCTGACATTCCATTTTTAGCCAATGAAGCAACTGGCATATCACATATAGCCGTTGCTAGACATTCAGTTGCATAATTAGATAGGATACTCATAACTACATCTTGTTCATACTTCTCTCTAATCGTAGCTGCAATTGCTTCAAGCATTGTATTTAACATATTAGCACCCATAGCTTCTTGAACATCTACTGCTAAATCTATCGAGACAATATTCTTATCTAATTTACGCACTCTTATCCATTTTGCTCCTCCGCCACGTCTAACAATAGAGGGATGAGCCTGGTTGGCGATTTCTAACAATTCAGCTTCATTTTCTAAAATATCATCTTCGAATTTATCAACATCTTCAATTTTTTCAACAATGACTTGTCCTAGCATCAATCTTTGCTTTACAGATGCTTTAAATCCTCCCGACTTTTTTACAATACCTGCCCCATGGCTACTTGCTGCTATCACGGAAGGTTCTTCAGTTACCATAGGAATCAAATATTCTTTACCATTAATCACATAATTTAAAGCCAATCCTTCTGGCAATAAATACTGTGTTATAAAATTCTCAATTTGAGTCTCTCCTAGACTAACATCTATCGCTTGTGACTTTAATCTATCAATATCTTCCTGTAACAAAATTTCTTGTTTTTCAAGTATCTCAAGTCGTTCAGACCAACTTTTTTTATAATATTTTTTAAAACCTTCCATCTTTTTCGCACCTTTCTAAACATTAGACATTATCTATTATATAATAGATAAATAAAATATTCGATTAAGGGGAATTAATTTGAAAAAAGTTCTTATTTCTATATTATCAGGGATCATTCTCTCCTTGGTTATATTAATTTCAGCACCTACACATATTTCTGCTGATACTTTAAAAGTTGGCATTTTAGCTGATAATAAACCTTATAGCTATCTGACTAATAAAAAAGTAACTGGTTTTGAAGTAGAGTTAAGTAAAAAAATTGCTCAAGAAATGGACGCTAACATTAAATTTGTTAAGGTTTCAGATCGCAAAAAATTGCAAAAATTAGTTAGTGAGCATCAAATTGATCTTGCTTTGGGACAATTTGATAAGACTACACTTTCATCTAAATTGATCACAACTGACACTTATTTATATCCACAAAATGTCTTGTTTACTGGCACACATCGCCATATCTCATCTATTGAAGATTTACAAAATAAAAAAGTAGGTATTCTAGTTAATGGTAATCAACATCAGCTTTTAACAAGCCTACAAATGAAACCTAAAGTTTATAACAGCATATCTTCATTAATGAAAGCATTGGAAAATAAAAAAATAAAAGCTGGTATCCTCACAGATTATGAATATACAGCTTATCTTAATAAACATCCTGAATTAACTTCTGCTTATTTACAAGCACTTAATTCTACCAAAAAATCTGATTTACCTAAGCTGACTTTAACACGCATAAAAGATCCTCAAATCACCTCGCAACAATTAGTGGGAATTACTGATAAGAGGAATACTAAACTAAACCAAGCTTTAGATAAGTTAAAAGATGGTAATGACATTATAGACTTATCGCAAAAATACTTTTCACAGGATTTAACCAAACCATGATAAAAAAGATTGAAGCCTCATTACTTCAATCTTTTTTTATTCTAAACCACTTAATATTTGAGTTATAATCAGATCTAGATCTCTTTTTTCATCACAAGGGGCATTAGGGGCAAAAATAAATCGTTGTAAAAAGTATGCTATCATTGGCCCCATTATTATTCTAACCAATACTATTGCATCATAATCTGGATGTTTGCTACCTACTAGTTTCCTAAATTCCGTAAATATTTCCTGATTACTTTTTATAGCTTCAACAAATCCTTCTGATACCATTTGTCTAATTTTAATTTTTGTTAGACTTTCTTGGATAAAGATTCTTAGTATCTGATGATTTTTCTTCATGAATTCAAATCGATTAATCACGATAAAAGTTACAATTTCTTTTAATGATTTATCACTTACCTCATTTACTTCACTAAAAAATTTACGTTGGAATTTTGGAAAAAGTTCAGTCGTAATTAGGTTTATGATTTCTAACAGTAACTTTTCCTTAGTTGAATAATATTTAAAAATGGTTGCTTCACTGATACCTGCATTTTTTGCAATTTGTGCTGTTGATGTTGCATCATACCCCTGCTTAGCAAACAAATTAATCGCCGATAATAAGGCTTTTTCCTGTCCATTCGTTAATTTCTTGTTACCTAAAATTTCTTCATAATCTTCTAAAATAGTCTTGTTTTCCATAACTCTCACCCATTAAACTTTTCTGTATCTTTTTAGGCCTAAAATATTCAAAATTAATAGAACTACTAAAAAGATTATCAATACTAGTATATCTTTTCCTACATCTATTAGGCCAGCTCCTTGCATTATGATTGCAGATAAGGCTTCACCAGCATAAGTTAATGGTAAAATTTTCCCAATTCTTTGTGCCCAATCAGCCATTGAATCCAATGGAATGATACCTGAAAAGAAAATCTGAGGAACAACTACTAATGGAATGAATTGCATCATTTGAAATTCTGATGAAGCAAATGTTGATAGCAAAATACCAAAGGCTAGCGCGACAAATCCCAATAAAACTGCAATAATTATTACACTAAATATTGAGCCTATTATCTCAATGTCTAATAATTTAATTCCTACAACTGTTATCAGACTTGCTTGCGCCAATGCCATTAAGCCATAACCTAGCATATATCCATAAACTATTTCGCTTCTCTTTACAGGTGTAGCTAATAATCTTTCTAGAGTACCACTTATTCGTTCTTTTAATAGCGCCATTCCTGAAATTAAAAATACAAAGAAAAACACAAAAAATCCTATTAGTATTGGGGCCATCTTATCAAAAAAATTAGTTTCACTATTTCCATAATTATAATGATTTTTTATACTTATTTTCGATTTATTCATTTTAACAGACTCTTGTTGCCCAGTTAATCTCGCTATTACTTGTTCTTGTTTAACCACCATTGATTGTAATTTGGAAACATTATCCTTCATAAGGGCATTTTCTAATACTTTCTTTGTCATCACAGTTTTAGAAACATCTAGATTGGCGTAAGTTACATCATACTGCTTACTTTTATAACTGATTACTCCGTCTAAGCTATTAGCATCTAAATCTTTTTTAGCATGTTTTTCACTTTCATATTTTTTTATGGTAATCCCATCTACTTGATCCATTTTTCGATTAATTTGATTGTTAACATCTACTGTCCCTATTGTTACTTTAGTTTTTGTACTTGCAGAAAACATCAAATTTAACAAACACAAGATCAACAATGGTGCAACAAACATCAGCAATACTGTACGCTTATCTCTAATCAATTCTATAACAACTTTTTTAGCAATCACTAAAGTCTTCATCGCTACTCACCCTCGACTTTCAAAAATACTTCTTCAATATTATTAACTTTATATTCATCTTCTAATTTCTTAGGTTTATCAAAGGCTAGGATTTTCCCCTCAAAAAGAAGTGCTACCCTATCTGTCAGCTCAGCTTCAGACATAACATGTGTTGTTACAAGAATACTTCTTCCCTCATCCCTTAATTTAGCTAATTCTTTCCATATTTTAAGTCTCAGAGCAGGATCAATTCCAACTGTTGGTTCATCTAAAATAATTATTTTAGGTTTTGCTATTAAAGCTATTGCTAGTGATAATCTTCGTTTCATCCCACCAGAATATCCTGAAACCTTCTTATCCAAATAATTAGTTAAATCAACAACTTCAGCAACATATTCTATTTCTTTTGGCAATTCTTTCTTCGCAACGTCTTTCATATAACCAAAAAAACTTAAATTCTCCCTAGCTGTCATTGATTCATAAAGCGCATCTGATTGAGCCATATAACCAATATCTGCTAATAATTTTCGATTGGGCATTCTCTTTTCTAAAATTAAAGCCTCACCTTTGTCAGCTTTTTCCATACCCAATAGAATTTTGATAGTTGTTGATTTCCCTGAGCCAGACGGACCAATCAAACCTACTATTTCTCCTGAATTTACTGTTAAATTAACAGAATTTAAGACATTATCATTTCCAAATTTCTTCTTTATATTTTGTAATTGTATTCTCTGGTTATTTATTTTCATTTTTTCGCCTCCAAAAGTAAGTATTTACTCACTGATTCACTCCAGATTATAGTGAGTGTTTACTCACTTGTCAATAAAAAAAGAACTTTAAAAGAGTAAAAACTCTTTTAAAGCTCTTCAAGTAACTATTTTTCAGCTAACAATTCAAAGATGATACCTTCGCGGACTCCACTCTCAGAAAACATCACATATGGACTTTCGCATTGTAACATTAACTGCATAACAGGAGTAAGTCCACCTATTATGATATCTGCACGGCTACTTTCATCCCCTAAATCTGTAGCTCTCTCAGTTTTGTCCATATCTAACCACTTACGATATATTCTTTGAAATTCTTCTTTATATACACGGAAGTTATGAATGTTAGCAGTATCTTTTTCATCTAACTTGCCCAATTTTTTACGCGCAACAGTACGATTAGCACCACCTAAAAGCACCAATGGTAAATCTTTAGCTTCAGATAGCCAAGGTAGTTTTTTAGTAAATAATTCTCGGAGAAAGACTTCAAATTCAAATAAATTTCCAGCATTTATTTTATCTTGTGTTTGGAATTTTTCAGTTAAACTAACTGCTCCATACTGAATACTGATTAGGTTCAAGGCCTTTTTATTTTTCATTAAAATAACCTCAAAGCTACCCCCACCCATATCACAGATGACAGCATCCTTAACATCTAAACAATTAGCTACTCCTACATAATCATAGTAAGCCTCAGCAGAACCAGATAAAATTTCTACTTCTACACCTGTCAAAGACTTTATTTTCTCTAAAAATTCTTCTTTATTCTCAGCTACTCTAACTGCCGCTGTTGCAATTCCTTTAATCTTTAAATTAGGTAAATTCTCATAATGCTTCTGAAATTTTCTAACAGCATCCAGCGTTCTTTCAATTGCGTCAGCTTGCAACACTTTCTTTTCAGAATTTCCCATACCTTCTGCCATACGCGTCATTTCCTTAGCGCGGAAAACTTCTTGGTACTTACCTTCATCACTAACTTCATTAATCGACAACCTTGTAGAATTAGAACCAAAGTCCAAAATTACTAAATTCTGCATCTCTGCCACCCCATATTTAAGATACACATATTGTAACACATTTTATAATAGTAATTTCATTTTAATTTAATAAATATGATAATTCTACTTAAATATTATCGAAGTAGTTTACACCAATCGCTCTACGTACTTCTTCTAAAGTTTTATTAGCGACTTCGTTTGCTTTTTCGCTACCTTCCTTAAGCATTGCATATACAGCTGGAATATCTTTTGCAAATTCTTCACGTCTAGCACGGATAGGTCCTAATTCAGCTTCTAAGACTTCATTCAAGTAACGCTTAATTTTAACGTCACCTAATCCACCAGCACGATATTGTTCTTTTAATTCTGCCACCTTGTCTTTGTCTTTATCAAAAATATCAAGATATGTGAAGACCATATTACCTTCTACTTTTCCTGGATCTTCTACGTGAATATGGTTAGGATCTGTGTACATTGACATTACTTTTTTACGTAATGTATCAGCATCATCAGATAAGTAGATAGCATTATTTAAAGATTTACTCATCTTTGCATTTCCATCTAAACCTGGTAAACGTCCAGATCCCTTAGGTGCAAATACACCTTGAGGTTCAACTAATACTTCGCCATAAATTGAATTGAAGGTTCTTACAATTTCACGAGTTTGTTCCAACATAGGTTCTTGATCGTCACCAACTGGAACTAAATTAGCTTTAAAAGCTGTAATATCAGCAGCTTGGCTAACAGGGTAAGTGAAAAATCCAGCTGGAATTGAACGTTCAAAATGCTTTTGTTGAATTTCAGCTTTTACAGTTGGATTACGTTCAAGACGTGAAACAGTTACTAAGTTTAAGTAATACAAATTCAATTCTGCTAATGCTGGAATTTGTGATTGTACAAAGATTGTTGATTTTTTAGGATCTAGTCCCACTGCTAAATAGTCTAATGCTACTTGTATTAATGAATTTTTTATTTTTTCAGGATCACGTGCATTATCAGTCAAAGCTTGTTGATCAGCAATCATAATGTATGAATCATACTTTCCTGAATTTTGCATAGAAACACGTTTTTTCAACGAACCAATATAATGTCCCACATGTAATTTTCCAGTAGGTCTATCACCTGTTAAAATAATTTCTTTTGCCATAAAAATCCTCCTTAATAAAAAAGTCCTATTCATAAATATGAATAGGACGAACAAAGCCGTGGTACCACCTAATTTGCATAAAATGCCACTTAATTAAATATCAAATTTACTTTCTTCTCCCAAGTCCCACTTCGATTTACTTGCTTATTTTCAGCTACCTAAGCTCTCTGTCATTGCTCATCTACTTTACTTGTTCAACGAAGATTACTCTTCCATTCTAATTTACTATTCAACTAAAGTAAAGGATTATTAACAGTAAAATGAAAATGCTTTATAATAGAAATATATTTACTTTTCTTAATCGAGGGAAGATATACATGAGTAAAATTAAGAAACATTTACAAGAAGAATTTGAAGATTGGGAAAGAGAACAACTAAAACAACTACACAGTTTAAATGCTGCTTGGCGCCATTTAATTCTGAATGTTTTAGCATATCTTTCAATTTCTATCATTGAATATTTTTTAGCTGAAATTAGTAACTCTCAAACTTTACGCGCTGATGCTTTTAATAATATTTCTGGAATCGTATCTACAATGTTATTAATGATAGGTATTCATATTGCTAGAGACATTGATGACGATGATATTGCTGGAATGGCTCCTTTGCCTAAATTGAATATGTCGCAAAGAGGAAATGATCAAAGAGTTCAATTTACACGTTTTCGATATGAAACAGTCTTTACCCTTGTAACTGGAGTTGTCATGATTGGGATTGCCATTAGTGTTATCTCCACTGGTATCATTAATCTTTGGAAACCTGATAAACGTGTCATTCCTGAACCAATTGCTCTTGTTGGGGCTGGTATCGCTACTGTAATCATGTTAATTGTTTGGTATCTTAATCGCAGAGCTGGTAGAAAATTGCAAAATGCAGCTTTAAGTGCTTCTGCTCAAGATAGTTTAAGCGATGCTTTTACTAGTATTGGTACTCTAATCTCTATTTCCGGTGCTTTAATATTTAAGATCACCTGGCTTGATGGTGCTACTAGTATTTTAGTTGGTTTATTCATTTTATATTCTGGGTTTAAAATCTTTATGGATAGCAGTCTTAATTTAGTAGATTATTTTGATCCGGAAGTTGAAGAAGAATATCGAAATGTTGTTTTAAGTGTTCCAGGTGTAGCTCATCTTTCTGAACTGAAGGCGCACTATAATGGTAATATTGTTAGTTTGGATATTGTTGTTATGGTTGATGCTAAAATGTCCGTTTTAGATAGTTATCGTATTGCAGAAAATATTGAAAGAATTATGCATCATAGATTTGGGATTATGGATACTGATGTTGCTTTTATTCCTGATCCGAGTTCAATTGATGACGATGAAATTAAGGATAAATTTTAAAAAGAGTTTAAATTGATTAATTCAATTTGAACTTTTTTTCTTTAGGTGGCAAATACTTGCTACTAATCTTATCTACATGTTAAGATAATGTGCATTATTCTTTAGTAAAAGGTGTGATTAAAATTGGATAATGAAAAAGCTCTGGAACAAAAAAGAGTAGATGATGTAATGAATGAAATTCAAAAGCAATTAGATGCTACTCAAATTGAATATGATAAAGCTCACAAGGAAACTACTTCGGTTGAAAGAAATTATGTTCAAAACGCTAGAGTCAATACATATGAAGTTGATGATCAAATGGAAACAAACGCCGAAATTCAACAACAAAAGAACTTAGTTGCAAAAACGATTGAAAACGAAACAATTTTAAAGAAACAATTATCCACTCTAAAAATCCTACAAGATTCTGCTTACTTTGGTAGAATCGATATCCATGAAAATGGAGAAGAAGATTCCGAAACTCTTTATATCGGAACATCTTCATTAGTAGATGAAGATCAAGATTTCCTCATCTATGATTGGCGTGCCCCTATTTCTTCTATTTACTATAATGGTACACTTGGTCCTGTATCTTATGAAACACCTATGGGAGAACAATTTGCTGAATTAAAAAAGAAACGTCAATTTACTATAAAAAAAGGTGTCATTACTAATATGTTTGATACTAATGAAACAATTGGTGATGAAATTTTACAGAGTGTTTTGGGAGAACATTCTGACGAATACATGCGTAATATCGTTGCTACTATTCAAGCTGAACAAAATGATATTATCCGCGATGTTAAACATGACTTGCTTCTAGTTCAAGGAGTAGCTGGTTCTGGAAAAACTTCTGCTATCTTACAAAGAATTGCTTTTCTCTTATATCACAGTCGTGACAAACTTAACGCTGAACAAATTGTGCTTTTTTCACCTAATCTTTTATTTAGTCACTATATTTCTGAAGTGTTGCCTAGTTTAGGTGAAAAAAACATGCGCCAAATTACTTTAGCAGAATTTCTTAATAATCGTTTTGAAGGGTTACAAGTTGAAAGTCTCTTTGATAAATATGAAAAGAAGATCACTTCTTCTAAAAAAACGAATTCAATTGAAAGTATTAAAGAAGATCCAAAATTTATGCATACAGTTGAAGAATATGTCCAAAATGTTAGCTCATCCCAACTAAGATTTACTGACATTATGCTAGATTCAGAGATTTTCTTTAGTCATAATGAAATTCATGATATCTATTCTCAACTTCCACAGGCTATGAAACCTAGTCAAAAATTTGCTGAAACTAAAAACTTACTCATTAAACAATTAAATAGAAAAATTAAAGAAAATGCTCAAACTGATTGGGTTCGTAGTGAAATTGAAAACTTATCAGATGAAGAATACTATGATTTACTTGGTACTAAAAGACGTCATGCCTTTCAAGCAATTGATGATGAAGAATTTTACATTGGTAGAAAAATCGTAAAAAAACGCTTTGCTCCCGTATATGACGCTTTATATAACAATTATTTTATTGACTACTATGCTCAATATTCTGATTTTTTAGCCAATAAATTACCAGAAGCTGTTGACCTTTTTAATCAAAATTTGGAGTTCCATAAAATAGATTTGGTTGATGCTGCTCCTCTTTTATATTTACGTGATTTACTAACAGGTAGTGGGCGTAACCAAGCCATTGCACATCTATTTATTGATGAGATGCAAGATTACACATTACCACAATTAATGTATTTAAAGTATATTTTCCCTAATGCTAAACTCACTCTTTTAGGTGATAGTGAACAAGCATTGTTCAACGAATTTAGAACACCACAAGAATTACTAGATTACTTTAACAAACATCTCAATGTCAAAAAATCACGCATCATCAAGTTAAATAAAAGTTATCGTTCAACACAACAAATAACTAATTTTATGAAAGCTTTATTACCAGATGGCAATGAAATTCAAGCTTTTACACGCCAAGGTAAAAAGCCTGAATTAATTATCGCTTCTAAAGAAAATGGATTACATGCATTGAAACTTGAATTAAAGCAACGTGATTTAAGTTCTCCAGTTGCTTTAATAACTAAAAACCAAGCTGAAAGTGACTTCTTATATCAAAAACTTCGTAAAAGTTTCGATTCTGTCACTTTACTAGAAGATAAAGATCGTTCATTGCCTAAGGGTATCGTTATTTTACCAATTTATCTTGCTAAAGGATTGGAATTTGATGATGTTATAGCTTATGATATTTCACATGATAATTATTCTGGAATAAATGATACTGGAATTTTATACACAATTTGTTCTCGTGCGATGCACAGACTAACTTTAATTTCATGTGGAAAGCCATCATCTTTAATTATGAGTATTCCATCTGATTTATACACTACTAAGTCAACCGTTACTTTATAATCTTTACTGTAACAAATTATGCTTGCCAAAAATAGTATAATATAATATACTATTTTGGTAAGTCTGATGCCACTTTAGCTCAGTAGGTAGAGCATCACCATGGTAAGGTGGGGGTCACCGGTTCAAGCCCGGTAAGTGGCTCTTATGATTAATTGAATATGATAATGTACCAGTCTTTTATTGACTGGTATTTTTTTACAAAAAAATACAGTAGCTCACAATTGAACTACTGCACTTAACTATTTTTACATATGTTCTAGTCTATCAATTCGCTTTTCAATTGGTGGATGTGTGTCAAAAAGATGTGTCCATGAGCCATCTTTAAACGGATTAGCGATATACATCGAAGCACTACTTGGATCTGCATTTTGCATTGGTTCACTCATAGAAATTTTTCTTAAAGCATTTATCAAACCTTGAGGATTTCTAGTAAGTTCAACAGCCGATGCATCAGCTAAATATTCTCTATTTCTTGATAGTGCCATTTGAGCCATAGATGCCGCTAACGGTCCTAAGATAATTGCTAAAACTGATAATAATAGCATTATAACTTGACCAGCATTACCGTTATCTCTGTCATCACGTCTACCTCCACCCCACCACATCGCATTCATTCCCATATTTGCTAAGAATGAAATTACAGAGGCAAGGGCCAAAGCATATGTTTGTAATCTAATATCATAATTTCTAATATGAGAAACTTCATGTGCCATTACACCCTCTAGTTCCTCACGATTAAGTCTTTGTAGAATCCCGGTTGTTGCCGCCACTGCCGCATGTTCAGGATCAGGCCCGGTAGCAAAAGCATTAGGACTAGGGTCGTCAATGATAAATACCCTAGGCATCGGTACTTTGCCAACCATCGCCATATCTTCTACAATATGCCATAATTCAGGAGCTTGCTGCTCGGTTATTTCCTGAGCATTATTCATACTCATTACTACATCTGTTGATTGACCTAAAATCACGAACATATAAACTATGCCGACAACAACTGCAATAATAATTCCCGTTTGAGCACTGCCCATAAAGGCGTATCCAATCGCTGCTCCTATTAGTCCGGCTAAAAATACAAAGCCCGCCATTACTAGAACAGTTTTGCGTTTATTTTTTGCTATCTGTTGATATAACATTTAACTACCTCTTAAAAAGATACCTTTGGTGCTTCCTTTTCTTCAGCAGGAATTTCCAAGTAATTTACCTTTGTAAAATGATGCATCTTCGCAACTACATTAGAAGGGAAAGTTAGTAACTTTTGATTGTATACAGCTGCACTACTATTAAATAATTGTCGTGAATAAGCAATTTTATTTTCAGTATTTGTTAACTCTTCTTGTAATTGAGTGAAGTTTTGACTAGCTTTTAAATCTGGATAATTTTCAGCTAAAGCAAAAATAGATTTTAAAGAGTCTGTCAACTGATTAGATAATTCCATTTTCTTTTGTGGATCAACATCTGCTGGCAGTGCCACCATTTGATTTCTCAATTCCACAACTTTGGACAATGTTTCTCTTTCATGTTTTGCATATCCTTTTGTAGTTTCTACAAGATTAGGAATCAAATCATTTCTTCTCTTCAATTGAACATCAATTTGACTCCACGATTCATCAGTATTTACTTTTGCACGTTGTAATCCGTTGTACATTGATATATATACAGCAACAACAATTACAATCAATGCTATTACGATTATTAAGCCCATTTAAATTCCTCCATATCATATTATTTAACTATTATTTTAACAAAAAATATATTCCCATCAAATAATTTTAACTAAGCTTAGTACTTTTTTACAAAAATATTACAATTCTATCAAATTACTTCCTGTTTCTTTGAGATAGACATTATAAGTACTATCATCAAATAAAACAAATTCCACTAAATCAAAGTCTCCAGGATTATCTTGGACATATTCTTTAACAATTTGAAATGCAATTTTAGTAGCCTCAACAACTGGATATCCATAAATTCCTGTTGAAATAGCTGGAAATGCAATTTTTCTAATATTGCATTTTTGGGCTAAATGTAGACTATTTCTATAACAAGCAGCTAGGAGTTGGGATTCATCAGCATTGCCACCTTTCCAAATAGGCCCAACGGTATGAATAACATATTCCACAGGTAAATTATATCCTGATGTAATTTTAGCTTGTCCAACTTCACAGCCATTTAGTTGGCGACATTCTTTTAATAATAATGGCCCGGCTACGCGATGAATAGCGCCGTCAACACCTCCACCACCTAATAAACTAGTATTAGCAGCATTAACAATTGCATCAACATTATCAACTTTTGTTATGTCTGCTTTCAATAATCTAATCTTTGTTTTATTATCTACATGATTTAAATTTAATAGAATTTTTTCACGCAAATTTTCAATTTTTCTTTTTAACTCTTCATAATTATACTTTCCAATTAACCTATCATAATAAGCACTTGTTTGAGCCAAATTAATATAAGTTAAGGCACCCATATCATCAGGAACAACCCCTGCGCCTTGGTGGTAACAGAGTGCCAATCTATAATAAATATCCGAACGAATATCAAGATCTTCTGGCCCTAATTGTTCTTCTGATATTTGATAATATTTAAATGCTAGTAATTTATTTTTTTCTACAAAATCACCATAAAAATATGCATCGCCTACTTTATAACTACCATTACTATTTCCATCTAATGATGCTTGGACAAAATAATAAAATGCTCTTTCACTATCTTTTACACCAGTTCTTCCATAAGCATAAATATAACCTAAATTACAGGCTGCCTGACTATTTCCTAGTTGTGCCGCATCCTCATAATATTCTTTAGCTATTTCATAATCTCCACGACGATAAGCTTGTACTCCTAAGTTCAATAAATTAATTGATAACTCTTCATCATCTACCGATTCACGCTTTAACTTATCTTCAGCTAATTTATTTTCTAATTTTCTAAAATCTGTTAATTTACATTTACGAATAATCTTTTTTATTCTATCTAAAGGATACGGAACAGTATGTATGGTATATTTTTCTACTTTTATCACCTGTGCTATTTTTTCATGCCCATCAATACCAACAGGCACAACTACTAAATCTAAAGGCTTTATTTCTTCATCATCTGTTAGATAGTAATAGCTTTTTCCATTTTCTTCAAAAACGAAACGACAATAAATACAATTTTCTATTGTTTCACTCACAATAATCACCCCAAACCCTCGATTATACAAAAAAAGCCAGAGAATTACTTTCTCTGACTTATGCGGCAGTATTCATATGAATAAGTTGATGCAGTTCACATCTACATCAAGCAAGTACGTTACAATCCGGTAACATCTGTACTCTGCCTTAATGAAAATAATCACTAGTCGCCGCAGCGAAACAACAAAATGTTGTCTGATTCTTCTCGACTCATCGCATCTACTTTATATTAACCTATATTAGACTAAAAATCAAATTTAAACTAGCTTCTTATCCATTCGATGATGTGGCATTTCTGCATCTAGAAATCCTTCACCTACAACCTCATATCCAAGCTTTTTATAAAAATCCTGCGCTGTATCCTGAGCACCTAATGTTAAATATGGCACCTTTGCTTTTCTCGCATCTTCCTCAATACTACGAAGTAAACTTGAACTATATCCTTTTCCACGACTATCTTTTAAGGTTGCTACTCTTTGAATATGCCAAACTCCACCATCTTCTATTTTCACTCTCGCGCAAGTCACAAAATTACCATCTACATATCCACAATAATACTTTGGACCTTCTTCACCTTCAATTTCTATTTCGATAGGAACACCTTGTTCCTTAACAAAAACATCTTCTCTAATAATTAAACTATCTCGATAAACTTGTGAATCTAACTTATTAGAATTTTTTACTTCAAACATAATTTACCTCTGATTATTCTTGAATTTACTTATTATAAAAACTATAATAAACGTGTAGTTAGATATATAATATATTACACTAACTTAGCTATCGTGAAAAGAGGCGACAAGTATGGCTCAAAAGTTGAGTAAGGAAGAACGTAAAGCTATGGCTCGTAAGGCTATGGAAGCCCGTGCTAAGAATCCTAACAAGTCATCACATGGTTCTGGCTTTGCTAAGATCGACGCTGATGCTAAAAGCTTGCGCGATTAATTAATCTTATTACGATTGCAAACAAAAAAGATGAGCGATTCGCCCATCTTTTTTATTATCTCGCAAATTGACTATTATATAGATCTGCATAAAATCCATCTTTGTCCATTAAGGTATCATGATTTCCTGTTTCTACAATAGACCCATGATTCATTACAATAATATTATCTGCATCTCTAATTGTTGAAAGTCTATGTGCAACTACAAAACTTGTTCTTCCAGCTAACAATTTTTCCATTGCTTGTTGAATTAGAATTTCTGTACGCGTATCAACAGAACTAGTTGCTTCATCTAAAATCAAAATTTCTGGATTAGCTAAAAACGCTCTAGCTATTGTTATCAATTGTCTTTGTCCTTGTGATATATTAGAAGCTTCTTCATTTAGTATAGTTTGGTATCCATCTGGTAATTGTCTAACAAATGTATCAACATGAGCTGCTTTAGCTGCCGCAATAATTTCTTCTTCCGTAGCCTGCTCATTTCCATATTTTATATTGTCATAAATTGTACCTGTAAATAACCAAGTATCTTGTAATACCATCGAAAAATGAGATCTAATTTCTTCTCTCGACATGCTCCTAGTATCACGTCCGTCAAGTTTAATGCTACCACTATTGATATCATAGAAACGTTCCAACAAATTAATTAACGTTGTCTTCCCTGCACCTGTAGGACCAACAATTGCTACTTTTTCACCTGGACTAACATTCAAGTTAAAATCTTTCATCAATTGTTTATCAGAAGTATATCCAAAGTTCACATGATTAAAACTAATTTTATACTTATTTTGACTATTATCATTGTTATCTTTTAGATTAGTGTCCATTTCAGCTTCATCTAAAATTTCAAAGATTCTTTCTGCAGAAGCTACTGTTGCCTGAATTGTGTTGGCTATATTGGCAATTTGTGTAATTGGTTGAGTAAATTGGTTTACATATTGCAAAAATGCTTGAACATTTCCTAATGTAACAGTTCCATTAGCGACTTGTATTCCACCTACTATTGCAACAAAAACATATCCAATATTTTTTACCATATTCATCAATGGCATTATTAAACCAGAGATAAATTGAGCCTTCCATGAACTTTTATAATATCTTTCATTTTCAGCTTCAAATTCTTCAATTGTACTTTTTTCTTTATTAAAAGTTTTAACAACTGTGTGTCCAGCATAATTTTCTTCTACATAATTATTTAACAATCCTAAACTCTTTTGTTGTGCAACAAAATATTTTTGTGAACGGGGAGCTACCAATGAAACAACGATTAAGCCTAGTGGAATTGTAATACAAGCAATTAAAGTTAGTTTCCAACTAATAGATAGCATCATGAAGAAGACACCTACAAATGTTACTGTACTTGTTACAAGTTGGGCCAAATTTTGTTGCAAAGTTCCCGCTATGTTATCCATATCATTAACAGCTCTAGACATGATATCTCCATTAGAATGAGTATCGTAGTATGAAACTGGCAGATACTGCATCTTAGATTTCATTGCCTTTCTAAGTCGATAAACTACCTTCTGAGAAATATTAGCCATCATTAGCTGCTGTATAAAAGATAAAGCTGCTGAAGCTAGGTATAAAACTGCTACCGTCATTAAAATTCGTTTAATGGCTGCAAAATCAATTGGATATTTTCCGATACTTTGTCCACTTGCTAAGCCTTTTTTTATTCCAATATAGATTTCAGTCGTCGCTCCACCTAAGATCTTAGGAGTTATAATTTGAAAAATTACAGACCCAATCGCAAATATAAATACTAATACAAAAGCCCATTTCCAAGGCCCCATAAATCCTACTAAGCGTTTTACGGTTCCCCAAAAATCCTTTGCACCTTCCGCTTTTGGTCCTTTCATTCTACCGCCATGTCCTTGCATTAGATTGCAGCTCCTTTCATCTGTGATTCAACAATTTCTTGGTAAGTAGTATTATCAGCTAATAATTCCTTATGTGTGCCTTGTCCTACTACCTTGCCTTCATCTAAAACAACAATATGATCTGCACCAGTAACTGTTGAAATTCTTTGAGCTACAATAACTATAATTGCTTTGCTAATTCTCTCATCTTGACGTAGTGCTAAACGTAATTTAGCATCTGTTTTAAAGTCTAATGCAGAAAAAGAATCATCAAATACATAAATTGAAGCAGGTTTGATAATTGCACGTGCAATTGCTAATCTCTGCTTTTGACCACCAGAAAAATTATCCCCACCTTGTTCAACAACAGCATCTAATCCATCTGGTAAGTCTGAAATGAAATCTTTAGCTTGAGCTATTTCTAGAGCTTTCCACATGTCTTCTTCAGTTGCTTCAGGATTTCCAATTAGTAAGTTTGAACGAATAGTTCCCTTAAAAAGTACTGCTTTTTGTTGAACGAACGCTACCTTATCATGCAAATCATGTAAGCTATATTTTCGGACATCATTTCCATCAACCAATACTTCTCCTGAATTTACATCGTATAGTCGAGGAATAAGATTAATTAATGTAGATTTACCAGATCCTGTCCCACCAATAATAGCCAATGTTTCTCCAGCCTTTACATCTACAGATAAATTATCCAATGCTAAATCTTCTGCACCACGATATCTAAATGATACATTCTTAAATTCTAGACTTGCTTGTAGTTTATCACTGTCACTACCTATTTCTGATTCTACGTCATTAATTGAATTTTCTATCTCTAAAACAGCATTAATACGTTTAGCAGCTGCTTCCGCTCTTGGTACCAATACAAAAATCATTGATAGCATCATAAAGCTAAATAAAATCATTGAGGCATAAGTCATGAAAGCTACTAAATTACCTACTTGCATTTCATGGTTAGCTATTAACTTAGCTCCAAACCAAATAATTCCCATATTTGTTACATTCAAAACTAAGGTCATAATAGGAAACATTAAGGAAACAATGCTGAAAACTTTAATCCCTGTTTCTGTATAATCTTTATTAGCTCTATCAAATCTTTCCTGTTCAAACTTATCTTGTCTAAAAGCTCTAATTACTCTTACACCAGTTAATCCTTCACGAAAGATTAAATTAATTCTATCGATTTGTTTTTGTAATTTTTGAAATAATGGCACTGCAAAATACATAGCACATCCAATAGCGATTAGTAATATTGGAATAGATACTAAGAATATGCTAGTTAGACGTTTTTCATTAAAATATGCCATTACACTTGCACCAATTAGCATTAAAGGAGCCATAATCATCATTCTTAACATCATTATTGTAACGTTTTGAATTTGCATAACATCATTCGTCGTTCTGGTAATTAATGATGAAGAACCAAATTTATCCATTTCATAATTTCCAAAGGATAAAACTTTTTTAAATATCTTTCCTCTCAATCTGGCACCCATTTTTTGTGCTTGAGTAGAAGCAAAATATACATTTCCTGCTGCTGCAAAAATACCAACTAAAGTCAGCCCCAGCATTTGAAGACCTATTTGCCAAATATATCCTACATTTCCTTTAGCTACTCCGTTATTTATTAAGTTAGATGTCAAATTAGGTAAGCTTAAATCACAAACCACTTGAAATCCTAAAAAGATAGTAGCAGTAATAACTGCCCACCAATCTAAATTTCGTCGCATCAACTTTACCATTTTGTTCCTCTTTTCTATTTATTATTTAGAAAAACCATACTCAATAAATTCTAATTTGTGTAAATATTCTTGCTTTTTTTCTTCAATATCTATTTTAGGAATGTCTGATTCATGCTTCATTTGCAAGAATGTATCGGTTATTACTATGATAAATGGGGTAATTAAAATTCTGATAAACATATCAAAGTCACTTCGACTTTTTATTTTTAATTTTTCTTTATCTATCATTTTATATATAACATCAAAATCTTGTTTCACATTCCAACCATGCTTACTATTATCCTTAGATTTAACTTCCTTTTGTCTAAAATCCTTCATAAAACTTGCTTGTAATAGATAGTAATAAAAATTAGAATATTCTCCTCCTAGTACTTCATGAATCTGTTTTGGAAAGACTATTTTTACAGTCGCAAAAATATCTCCATTTTGTTCATCTAATTCTTTAAAAAAGTCATCTCTAAAGTTTTGCATAATTTTTTGAGTAATATAGAGATATAGATCTCTTTTATCTTCAAAATATTGATAAAAACTTCCCCGAGGGATTTTGGCTAATTTTATAACTTCATTAATTGAAGAATCGTTATAGTTATGACTCGAGAATACCTTAATTGCCGCTTGAATTATGCGATTCTGCTTTTCTTTATCAATTCCAAAAAATGTTTCTTTTGGCATAAAATCTCCCCTATTCCTTGCGTAAAGCTTCTACTGGATCTAGCTTAGATGCTCTATTGGATGGTAAAATTCCGGCAATCATACTGATAACAACACTAATAACTATTCCAGCTATTGCATATTTAGTAGTCATGGAAACAACATTTACTTCGAAAGCCGCTTTCGTAAAGTTATTAATGAAGAAACCTAGAACATAAGTTACAACTACGCCAATTGCTCCTGATGTAATTCCAATTAAAAATGCCTCAGAAGCAAATATTCTTCTAATATCTTTTCTTCTAGCACCTAGAGCTTTAAGTACACCTATTTCTTTTGTACGTTCAACTACAGAAATATTTAAAACTACCAATATCATAATTGCTGAAACCACTAATGAAACAGCAGCGATAGCAGTTAATACCCAAGTAATAATATTCAACATTTTCGTAAACATTTCCGTCATTTGTTCTTGCATTGAACCTGTATAACCAAGATCTTTTACTTTGTCCTTAATCATCTTAGTGTTGTCTTTGTTAGCTGTATGTAGATATACTACATTTGGCAATAATTTTTCTTGGTTTGTCTTATATAGGTCTTGTAAACCTGCATAAGTAAAGAAAACTGTACTTGAACTTTGACTTTGTGATTCATATAAACCTATTACTTTAAAGTTTTGTGTAATTGTCTTTTCACCTATCTTCAAAGTCAAAGTAACCTCTTTATCTAAAATATTCTTTCCTAGTAAATCTGCAGTAGCTCTATCTAACATTATTTCATGATTATTCTTAGGAGCTTTTCCTTCCACAATGCTTGATTTAGAAATACTATCAGACATTGTCTGCAACATCATTAAACTAGCTTGCTTATTATTATATTTAACTGTATTAGTTCCTAGTGAAAATGAACTATAACCTTTTTGATATCTATCTACATGTTTTATCTTACTTAACTTTTCTATATCCTTTTTTGTAAAACCTGTATTAGTTCCTGACCCCGTTAAGGCAGCCATATTCTCTTGCTGTTGCTTAGCTATCTCTTCACGACTCATATTTTGTGGATTTTTTGTCGTTTGTTGAGTACTACTCTTCTTATGAACTTCAGTAATATTAGGGTTAGTATATGACTTCATAGTACTACTTACATAGCTTGTTACACCTTTACCTAAGGCTAACATCAATACTACTGACATGATCCCTATACTAGACCCAAGTGCTACTAGTAAATTTCTTCCTAACTTGGCTTTCATATTTAGAAATGCTAGCTTAATTGCTTTCCACATACTCATATTCTTTACTTTAATATCTTCACGAGTATTTTCTGTGTATTCCAAATCTAATTGGTGCTCATCTGAGATTAACTCACCATTATCTATTCTCAAAACTCGACTACAATGAGAGGCTACCTTGTCAGAATGTGTTACCATTAAAACTAATTTACCTTCTTCTGCAATTCCCCTAATCATATCGAGAATGGTATCTGTCGTTTCCGCATCCAAAGCTCCTGTAGGTTCATCAGCAATAATTACATCAGGATCATTAACCAATGCACGCGCAATAGCTACACGCTGTTTTTGTCCACCAGAAATCTGATCTGGTTTTTTATACATATGTTTTTCTAATCCTACTTTACGTAATAATTCTTTTGCACGTTTTTTTCTGAAATCTTCACTTACATTTGATAATGTCATCGCCATTGAAACATTATCTATTAGATTTAAATGTGAGATCAAATTAAAGTTCTGAAAAATAAATCCTATACTCTTTTTATGATAGTCAACTAATTCTTGAGTTGAAAAATTACGTAAATTCTTTCCTTCATAAATAATTTCTCCGCCAAAATCAGAATCTAATCCACCAATTGCATTCATTAAGGTAGATTTACCTGACCCTGATTCACCAACGATCGCTACCAGTTCTCCAGCTTCAAAACTTGCACTAATTCCTCGCAAGGCTTCAAAGGTTCCTCCACCAGCCATCTTATATGTCTTAGTAACATTTTTTAATTCCATTACTGGCATTTTTTTCAATCCCTTCAGATTTATTATGACAAGTTGTCATATGACACATTGTCATAATATCATTTTGAAATTATAATTGCAATAAAAATAGACCTCTATATAGAGATCTATTTTCACAATTAATCTATAACTCTTTTTATATCATCTACAATTTGTTCAGGGTTTAAATGATATCGATCATACAATTCTTCAACTGGAACCATATCAGTTAATTCTTTTTGAGCACCAAAGTTTAAAACTTTCATTTCAGAATTAGCATAGAAGTGATCTACCTTTTCTCCAAAGCCACCAACCATGCTTGCATCTTCAAGTGTTACAACTAATTCATGATCCTTCTTTAAATTATTTAAAGTTTCAACATCTAATGTTGTAGCAGAAATCGGATTAATCAATGTAGCATCAACATTCAAATCTTCTTTCAACTTTCTTTGAACATCTTCACCTAATTTATAGAACGCACCTAATCCTAAGATTGCTACTTTTTCTCCTTGGTTTGCTACACGATAATTTATCTCTGTATAATCATCATCTGCTTCTCCATGTCGTACTTCAGTAATTGGTTCACGAATAACAACCGGTTTATCAGTTTGTGTTAATGCCCAACGCAACATCGAAATTAATTCTTCTGCATTAGTTGGAGCTAAATATTCCAAATTAGGAATGCTAGAAATCATACCTATATCAAAAATTCCTTGGTGTGTATTGGAGTTTTCAGTAATGTGCCCACCTTTTACGAGCACAACAACTGGATAACCATTTAATGCCATGTCATGTTCTAATTGATCGTATGCTCTTTGAAGGAATGTACTATTATGGAAGACTACTGGTCTTGCGCCATTAGCAGCTAATCCTGTTGCATATGTGATAGAATATTGTTCAGCAATATCAACATCATCATAATTATCAGGATATTTTTCCTTAAATGGTACTAAGTCAAATGCACCTGGTATTGCAGCATTAATAGCCATAATTGGTTTACCATCATCAATTTGTCTACCTAACTCATCAAGAATTAATTTATTATATGATTCCCCTGTTGCCACATTTTTAGTTGAACCATCTTCAACATTAAATGGTACATGCCAATGGAATTCACGTTTTCTTTCTATTGCTGGTTGATATCCTTCACCCTTCAAAGTGTTGATATGAACAACAATAGGATGGTCAATATCTTTTACTTCTTCTAAAACAGAAATCATTGTTTCTAAATCATTTCCATTATCAACATAACGATAATCCAAGCCCATAGCCTTAAAGAGGTTATTAGAACTTTGTCCATTTGTTTCACGTAATTCGGCGAACATCTTATACATACCACCATTTACATCATCAATGGACATTTGATTATCATTGAAGATAATTATTAAGTTAGATTTAAGCTTAGCAGCATTATTTAGCCCTTCTAAAGCTAAACCTCCACTCATAGAGCCATCACCAATAACAGCTACAATATTTCCATTTTCATTCTTCATGTCTCTTGCTTTAGCCATTCCTGTAGCCAATGCAATAGATGTAGAAGTGTGACCAACTTTAAAGTAATCATGTTCACTTTCATCTTGATTACTATATCCTGTAACATCGCGATAATGATCTGGATCTAAAAATGCCTCTTTACGTCCAGTTAACATTTTATGAGGATATGATTGATGTGAAATATCCCACACTACCTTATCCTTAGGAGAGTCAAATACATAATGAAAAGCAATAGTTGTTTCAACGATGCCCAAATTAGGGCCAACATGTCCACCAATAGCGGCATCTTTTTCTACAACTAATTGTCTAATTTCAGTAGCTACTTTTTTTAAATCATCAATTGTTAAATTCTTTACATCTTTAGGACTATTAATTTGATTTAAAATATAATCTGGATGTTGATTCATTTAAAATTTCACCTCTCAATAATGATAAAAATATCATACACCTTAAAGTTAACTTTAAGTCAAGGAATAAGCATTATAAAAAAATCATTGACCTCGTCTCCGATAGTCAATGATTTTTTTGTTATTTAATATTTTTTATAAATGTACTTGTTATTGCTGCGATTAGAGCACATACTACTAAACCTACAAAGGCAACGCTATATGAGCCTGACAATTGAACTAACCATCCGATCAATAAAGGCCCTATAAATCCACCTAATTGACCACCGAAGTTTACAACTCCAATTGAAGATCCATAAGTCTTTTCATCTAAGATCTGAGCGACAAAACTAAAAATTCCTGTAAATGCTAGAGATTTTGTGAAATATACTAAAATTTCAAAAATGACAATCCATACTAGTGTAGTTGATTTATACATTCCAAACATAAATATTAGTGTTAGCAATGAAGAAATAAAGATCATCCAACGTTCACGTTTACGGAAAATATGAACCATTACAAAGCCACTAATAAATGCTGCAATACCACCAGCTATTACTGGCAATGGAACCAACCATGCTAAGTTCTTTAAATTAATATGTTGAGCTTGTAAGAAATATATTGGCATCCAGGTCTCTAAACCTTTTGTAATAACATTCAATACTAAACCTATTATTACAAAGATCCATATTCTCTTATCGATTTCACGCCAATTAATTTTTTTAGCAGTTGTTATTTTCTTCTTAGATTTAATTGGTCGCTCAATTAAATAATATAGACCAACTAATATCAAGCCTAGAATTCCCAAGAAATAAAATGATACTCTCCAACCATGACTAGCAATAATTGGAACAATAATTAATGGAGCAATAGCTGCACCAGCATAGTTTGATGAAATTGTAACTGATGTAGCTTGTGAACGATCACTCTTATCATACTCTTCAGAAATTTGCTTTAGAGCTGCTGATGGATAAGGACCTTCAGCTAAACCAAATAAAAATCTGATCACAACTAATGTCATTAATGATGTAGCTAAGCCTGTAAAAGCAGTTAATAAAGACCATAGTATCAAAGATATTATAACCGTTTTTTTACTACCTAATATATCAGTGACTATACCTCCTGGAATTTGCATTAAGGTATATCCTAGAAAGAAGGCACTAGCTGTCGCACCCAATGCGACTGGACTAATTTGAAATTCCTTTCCTATGTATGCCATAGAGATATTCATTACAGTTCTATCAGCAAATAGAAGCATGTAACCTATATATAGTAAGATTAATGAGACTATTGGTTTTATTGATTTTTTCATTAAATTCATTTCCTCTCACTTATAAAATAATTTATTGAAATTAACCAATAAACATTATAGCTCATTGCTATTAATAATAAAATGAATAATTATATTCTTATAAATCGAATGATTAGTATTTTAAAATACTGTAATTTCAAAATACGCATCGAAACTTTCTTTTCCATTTAATTTATTAGTTGCAAATTTCTCTTTAAAATTACCATCTGTATATACAGTATCTGCTAAACTCCACCAAGGTTCAATACATACAAATTGTCCTTTAGCTGGATAAGACGACCAAATTCCTGCAAACTTAGAATTTGGAGTGAAAACTTCTACTCCGTAATTATTTTTAGTATTTTTCAAACTAAATTTTGTAGGTTCTTCACCCAAGTCATAAATAATTGCATCCTTAGCAAATACGTCATGACTAATTTCTAATCTGGATTCTCCATCAATAGTATTAATGTTATCAACTAATCCACCTTTTAAAGGCAAAACTTTTCGCGTTTTTTCCGGTGTAATTTCAAGATAATAGTCATCATAAGCAGCTTCACCTAAAGGAACACTAAATGCTGGATGAGCTCCTAGTCCAAAAAACATTTCACTATCACTAGGATTTTCTACTTCATACCTTACAACTAAAGTTTCTTCTTTTAGTTCGTAGACTAAACGGAAAATAAATTCATAAGGATATTTTTCTAGTGTCTCTGTATTGGATTTTAATTCAAAACATACAGATTCCTTAGTAAGTTTTTTAACTTCAAAATCCATGTCCCTAGCGAATCCATGTTGTCCCATACGATATTCTTTCCCATCAACAAACATTTTTCCATCTTTTAGTGCACCTTCAATTGGAAATAGTACCGGAGACTTTCTTCCCCAATATTTACTATCGCCACTCCAAAGATAGTTCATACCATTACTTTTATTAATTAAACTAGCTAATTCAGCACCATGTTCATTAATCGTAACAAATAATTTTTCATTTTCAATTTTTACAGCCATCTTTATTCCCCCTACTTTAAAATTCAAATTTATTATATCAAATTTATTTATACTTATGATTAAAATAAAAAATCTTAACTTCCATTTAAAGCTAAGATTTTTTTACTACATTATCATGTTTAATAGGTAATCTCATAATAAAACTAGTCAAATTTTTATTAGATTCTACATAAATATATCCATGATGCAATTCTATAATACTTTGAGCTATTGCCAATCCCAGTCCTGTCCCACCTGTTTCTTTAGAACGTGAACTTTCTACTCGATAAAATCGATCAAATACCTGTCGCAATGATTTTTCTGGAATAGGTTCTCCATCATTAGAAATTCTTATTTCTATTTCTTTTTCATCTACTTTTGTTAATTGCAAGTAAATGTTTTTACCATCACTACCATACTTCAAGGCATTCGTGATTAAATTATTAAATACTCGAGCAAGTTTTTCTGGATCAGCTTCAATTTTCACTGGACTATCGGGTAAAATTGTATTAATTTCCATACCCTTTTTATTTGCTTCCAATTCAAAACTAGCTCCTATTTGTTCTAGCATCGCATTCAATTCTAGAGATTGTACTTGTAATGGTGCATCAGTTTGACGTACTTTCGTATATTCAAATAAGTCATCCACCAATGATTTCATCTGCTTAGATTTTAGGTATGCTGTATGCGTATATTTTAAAATATCTTCTTCAGATCGATATTGTTTATCTTCAATAAGCCCCAAATATCCAATAATAGATGTCAAGGGTGTACGTATATCGTGACTAACATTCGTTATTAATTCATCTTTAGAGCGTTCAATCTCTCTTTCATCTTCCATTGCTTTAATCGTACTATCGACAAGTGCATTGACACTTGCTACTACTCTTTGCATTTGTCCCTTTAATTGAAAAGGAATACGGTGATTAAAGTGACCATCTGCAATATAGTGGAGCTCATTAATAATATGTCTCAATTGCATTTGATGATGTCGTCGAACTAATCTCCAATAAACTACGATAACATCAACTACCGCCATAAGTATAATGAATATCCAACCCCAACTCCATAATTGAATATGTGCATACTTAAAATCTAAGGAAGTTTTGATTAGGAATATTCCTGAAGCTAAATCAGGATTAGATACTAACAATTGATTCAAAATCACATAAAGCGACATATTTAACAGAATTAACAATATAATTGTTAAAATACCTTCGCCTAATAGCTCACTCTTTTCTCGACCAGTTATGTGAAATTTCACAGTTCTTTTCCCCTTTAGCTTACTAAATTAGTGTGACTCTATCTTATATCCAACACCCCAAACAGTTTGGATAACTTGTTCTCCATTAGTTGCATCTTCAATCTTATCACGCAAATGACTAACATGAACCATTACGGTCTTAGCTGATACAACAGATTCTTGTTGCCAAACTCTTTCAAAGATTTCATCAGCTGAGAAAACTCGATTAGGATGACTAGCAAGTAAGTGTAAAATTCCAAATTCTAGTGCAGTTAATTTGATTTCCTTACCTTCTAAAGTTTTTACCTCATGAGAATCTTTCTTTATAATGAGTGGCCCAATTTCGATTTGATCTGGTTCATTATTTTTAACATTATGTTCAGCTCTACGCAATAATGATTTTACACGTGCCATAACTTCCAAAGGATTAAATGGCTTTGTAACATAATCATCCGCACCTTGTACTAAACCTTGAATTTTATCCAAGTCATCCGTTTTAGCAGATAAAATTAATACTGGAATTTGTGATTCTTTTCTTACCTCACGAATTACTTCCATCCCATCCATTTGTGGCATCATCACATCTAAGATCATCAATGCAATGTCAGGATTCATGTTCAACTTAGACAAAGCTTCTTTACCATTATATGCTTTTTCTACTTCATATCCTTCATTTTCAACATATATACTTAATAATTCAACAATATCTTTATCATCATCAACAATTAAAATTTTCATTTTCTATCTCCTTAGGTACACTACTTAGATTATAGTGTACGATTTATAATACTATTGTATCAAAGTTAAGCGCTATCGCAACTGAAGTTTTCTATAAATATTCTTGATATTTTTTTGAAGTATGTCTTAAATAATTATTAAAGTAACAACCTAATTATTTATTTAGTATCAAGTTCATTAAATCGTCATCTTTCCGCTTAAATAGTACAATAGCTCGCTGCAATCTCCTCAATGCATCTTCAATTAAATCCGTTGAAGTTGCTATATTCATGCGTAAGAATTGTTTACCATTTCCATCAAATTTATCTCCAGCAGTTAAAATTAAACCTGTCTTTTTACGAATAAATTCCGTTAATTCTTGTGCATCAACATTTAATGATGATATATCCAACCAAAGAAAGTATGATGCTTCATTTAAACTTGGTTTCACATCTGGAACATTATGCTCTAAAAAACGTTCAATGAAATTTCGATTTTCTCTTAGATAATCTTTCAATTCTTCAAGCCAATCTTTTCCTTCTGTATATGCTGCAATTGTTGCCGGAACTGCTAAACTATTAGCTTCATTAAGATGGAAACTTTTTATTGCGTTATCTACTTGCTCTTTCAACTCTTTATTTGGCGTTATTATTGTTGCAGTTTGAATTCCAGCAATATTAAATGCTTTACTTGGTGAAACTGCTATAATCGTATTCTTTAATAACTTTTCGTCTAAACTAAATAATGGAGTATATTTCTTATCAAATGTTATTTCTCCATGAATCTCATCACTAAAAATTTTAAAATCATACTTTAAACTTAGTTTTAGTATCTTTTCCAAATCTTTTTGAGACCATATTTTCCCAACTGGACTATGCGGATTACAAAGAACAAAGAGATTAGTCTTTTTTAATTTATCTTCTAAATCTAGCCAATTAATGCCATAATTGCGCTTTTCTTTATCATAAATAAGTTCACTTACTAATACTTTTTGTTTTCCTTCTCCAACTTTCTTAAATTTATCAAATCCTGGAGTTAAAACTGTTATTACACTATCTTCATTCATTAAATTAGTAATGATAGCTGATAAAGTAGCTACTACTCCTTGAGAAAAAGACATCCAGGAAATATCAAGGGTACAATTATGCATTTCTTTATACCATTTAGCTACACTTACATAATATTCGTACGGAATATATTCGTATCCAAAATTCTTATTTTCTATTCTTTTGTGTAATTCAGTAATTATTTCAGGTGCTACTTCAAAATCCATATCACCAAGTGTCATTGGTAATTCGCTATTATTAACATGCCACTTAAGTGAATTTTGAAACTTTGCCACCTTATCAAAATTGTACATTCTACTACCTCTCAACTTTACTCTATTATTTCATTAAAAACTTTTCCTATACTATCATGGATTAATAAATCTGCATATTTATCATAAGGTGTCTTACTTTTATTTATTAAAATTAGTTTATTCCCATCATAATAATTAACAAAACTTGCAGCTGGATAAACATTTAGAGAAGTTCCACCTACAATTAACATATCAGCTTTTTTTATTGCTTTAATACTATTATTGATAATTTCTTCATCTAATCCTTCTTCATATAAAACAACATCTGGTTTGATTATCCCACCACACTCTTTACATTGTGGTACACCCTTACTTTCTGTAATTGTACTTAATGGGTAAAATTTGCCACATTTCATGCAATAATTTCTATGAATTGATCCATGCAATTCGTAAACAGTCTTACTCCCTGCTAATTGATGTAGTCCATCTATGTTTTGAGTAACGATGGCTTTTAACTTACCTTGTTTCTCTAATTTAGCTAATCCTAAATGTGCTAAATTAGGCTTAGCACTTTCATATATCATAGTAGAACGATAAAAATCATAAAATTTTTCTGGATTTTTCATAAAAAATGAATGCGATAAAATTTGCTCTGGAGGATAACCAAAATTCTTTACTGTATTATAAATTCCTTGTTCACTTCTAAAATCTGGAATTCCACTTTCAGTAGATACTCCTGCTCCACCAAAAAAGACAATATTACTACTCTCTGAAACTAATTTTTTTAATTTAAGTATATTTTCATCCATGAAAATCCCTCCATTCTATAATATATCTACATCTTATTTTACCCTATATGTAAAAAAAAAGAACCCAGACTTCGTCTGAGTTCTTTATCTTAATTTACTAAGAATTATTCAGCGTTACCGCCATTTTTCTTAATAATTTCATCTTGGATGCTCTTTGGAACTGGTTCGTAGTGATCCATTGTCATTGTAAATGTACCACGACCTTGTGTTGCGGAACGTAATACAGTTGCGTAACCGAACATTTCAGCTAATGGAACAAATGCGTTAACAACTTGTGCGTTACCACGTGCTTCCATACCTTCAACACGTCCACGACGAGCCGTAACATGACCCATAACATCACCCAAGTTATCTTCTGGTGCAATTACTTCAACCTTCATAATTGGTTCAAGAATTACAGCACCACCCTTAGGAGCAGCGTTACGTAATGCTAAGGATGCAGCAACCTTAAATGCAGCTTCACTGGAGTCAACATCGTGGTAACTACCATCATATAACTTAGCCTTAACATCGATTAATGGGTAACCAGCTAATACACCGTTTTGCATAGCTTCCTTCAAACCTTGTTCTACTGAAGGGATGTATTCACGAGGAACTACACCACCAACGATAGCATCTTCGAATTCGAAACCTTTACCTTCTTCGTTTGGTGTAAATTCAATCCAAACGTCACCGTATTGACCTTTACCACCAGATTGACGAACAAACTTACCTTGTGCAGATACTTGTTTTGTAAATGTTTCACGGTAAGCAACTTGAGGTTCACCAACAGTAGCTTCAACGTTAAATTCACGCTTCATACGATCAACGATGATATCCAAGTGCAATTCACCCATTCCGGCGATCAATGTTTCACCTGTTTCAGGGTTTGTTTCAGCCTTGAATGTAGGATCTTCTTCAGCAAGTTTTTGTAAAGCAACGTCCATCTTATCTTGGTCTGCTTTTGATTTAGGTTCAACAGAAACTTGGATAACTGGATCTGGGAATTCCATAGATTCAAGAATCAATGGTGTCTTAGGATCTGTTAAGGAGTCACCTGTTGTTGTGTTCTTCAAACCAATAGCAGCAGCGATATCACCAGAGAATACTTCTGGAATTTCGTTACGGTGGTTAGAGTGCATTTGTAGTAAACGACCTACACGTTCACGTTTACCCTTTGTAGCGTTCAATACGTATGAACCAGCTTCAAGAGTACCACGGTAAACACGGAAGAATGTTAAACGACCTACGAATGGGTCTGTAGCAATCTTAAATGCTAAACCTGCGAATGGAGCAGAGTCGTCAGCTTTCAATTCAATTTCTTCACCTGTTTCAGGATCTGTTGCCTTGTATGGCTTAACATCTAATGGAGATGGTAAGTAATCATTAACACCATCTAACATCATTTGAACACCTTTGTTCTTGAAAGCAGAACCTGCAAATACAGGGAATACGTCTAAGTTCAATGTAGCTTGACGAATTGCAGCACGAATTTCATCGTTGCTGATTTCTTCACCTTCAAGATACTTGTCCATGATATCTTCATTAACGTCAGCTAAAGCTTCGATCATTTCATCACGACGAGCTTGTGCATCTTCTTTGTATTCATCTGGAACATCAACTGTATCCCATTTTGAACCTAATTCGTCTTCATCATACAAATCAGCCTTCATTTCGATTAAGTCGATAACACCTTCAAAGCTATCTTCTGCACCGATAGGCATTTGTACAGGCAATGGATTTGCTTGTAAACGATCTTTAATTGTGCTTACAGAGTAATCAAAGTTAGCACCAATCTTATCCATCTTGTTAACAAAAACAATACGAGGAACACCGTATGTTGTAGCTTGACGCCAAACGTTTTCTGTTTGTGGTTCTACACCAGATTGAGCATCTAAAACAACTACCGCACCATCAAGAACACGTAATGAACGTTCTACTTCAACTGTAAAGTCAACGTGTCCTGGGGTATCGATAATGTTAATACGGTTTTCTTTCCATTGAGCTGTTGTAGCAGCAGATGTGATTGTAATACCACGTTCTTGTTCTTGTTCCATCCAGTCCATTTGGGAAGCACCATCGTGTGTTTCACCAATTTTGTGAATCTTACCTGTGTAGTACAAGATACGTTCAGTTGTTGTTGTCTTACCAGCGTCGATATGAGCAACAATACCGATATTACGTGTTTTTTCCAATGGGAATTCACGTTTGTTTGCCATTGAGAATTTCTCTCCTTCCAAAATTAAAAATTATAACTAATCGAATTAATAAGTAAACCTTCAAAAAAATGACTATTATAGGCTTTACTAAACAAACCATATAACAGCCATTTGTGAAAATTACCAGCGATAATGTGCGAATGCACGGTTAGCGTCAGCCATCTTATGTGTATCTTCACGTTTCTTAACAGCTGCACCTGTATTGTTTGCTGCGTCCATGATTTCTTTAGCTAAACGTTCGGACATTGTGTGTTCACCACGAAGACGTGAGTATTGAACTAACCAACGTAAACCTAAAGTTGTACGACGATCTGGACGAACTTCAATAGGAACTTGGTAGTTAGAACCACCAACACGACGTGCCTTAACTTCAAGTACAGGCATGATGTTCTTCATTGCTTCTTCAAAAACATCCAATGGTTCATTTCCTGTTTGTTCCTTAATAATATCAAATGCTTGGTATAAAATCTTTGATGCAGTCCCACGCTTACCATCTAACATCAAACGGTTGATTAAGCGAGTAACCAATTTTGAGTTATAAATTGGATCTGGGAGCACTTCGCGTTTTGCAACGGCACCTTTTCTTGGCATTTAAAATAACCTCCTCAAATACTAGTTACTAAAATTATTTCTTAGGCTTCTTAGCACCGTACTTAGAACGGCTTTGCATACGGCCTTCAACACCTGCTGTATCTAAAGCACCACGAACGATATGGTAACGAACACCAGGTAAGTCTTTTACACGACCACCACGAATAAGAACAACACTATGTTCTTGTAAGTTGTGTCCGATACCCGGAATATAAGCTGTAACTTCAATTAAGTTAGATAAACGAACACGAGCATACTTACGTAAAGCTGAGTTAGGCTTCTTAGGTGTCATTGTACCAACACGAGTTGCAACACCACGTTTTTGTGGAGCTGAGTTGTTTGTTTGTACTTTCTTATAACTATTGTACCCAAAGTTTAAAGCTGGGGAATTAGATTTTGAACCTTTAGATTTACGACCTTTACGAATTAATTGGTTAATTGTAGGCATCTCTAAAGCTTCCTCCTTCCTTATTTTAAGAATATTAATTAAGTACACACATCCAGGAGTTTCTTTTTTGAGTTTAAAAAAATAACGCCTCAATGTACGTCAGAATAAATGTGCTAACCTGCTCACAGCCAGCACGATCTTGAGATAACTCAAGAGAACTGTTCACATAAAGCACCTTTAATAGAATATCACGCTTAATACACTGATGTCAATTTAATTTTTATATTTTTTGTGCTAATTTTATTTATTTTCAGCGTAATTTATAATTAAGAGGTGAAATTATTATGCTTTACATATTTTTTCTATTATTTATATTAGGAACTTGCTTAGGTTCATTTATTTCGTGCGTTGCTTACCGATATAAATTAGGAATAAGCATTATATATCCTAGGTCTTTCTGCGATAACTGCTCACAAACTTTGCAGCATTGGCAATTGATACCTATTATTGGTTTTATACTTCAAAAAGGAAAATGTCATTTCTGTAAGCAAAAAATTCCTTTAAGTAGTACTGTTATTGAATTAGCTATTGGTGTCATATTTATTTTTAATACGATCATAATAGCGAATACTAATTTAATTTTTACATCATTACTAGTAGTCTGGCTTACTTTAATCTCTTTAGAAGATTATTACACATTGAGCGTTGATTCAATTACTCTTGAATATGGAGGATTAATATTGCTCATTTTTAGATTTCATACCGTAATTACTAATCTAAAAGCTAATTTCCTCATAATCATTCTTTTCACAATTATTTTAATCAGTTGTAATCTTCTAAATAAATTTGGTACTGCAGATACTATCTTGATTGTTTTTAGTTTTTTATTACTAGGATTTTACAATACTCTAGTAGTAATTCTTTTATCATGTATTTTAGGAATTATTTCATATTTAATCAAAAGGGATTTTTCTGCTTCTCACCCCTTTATTCCATATTTAAGTTTGAGTATTTTAATTATTTTTTATGCAACAAATATATTTAAAATTCCAATAATATAAAAAAAATCAGGTAGAAAAACTACCTGATTTTTTTACTTCTATATTCTAGTTTGAAGATTCAACATTATTTTGTTGTTCATTAATCTTTTCTTCTAATTCAGAGATTGAATAAACACCATCTGTTACATCGCTATTAACAACTTCTGGTTCGATATCATGATACTTCTTCATACCTGTACCTGCAGGAATTGTCTTACCAATAATAACATTTTCTTTCAAACCAACAAGTGGATCGTTCTTACCGCGAATTGCAGCATCTGTCAATACACGTGTTGTTTCTTGGAATGAAGCAGCAGATAAGAAACTGTTTGTTTCAAGAGCAGCTTTAGTAATACCAAGAAGAACTGGACGTGCAGTAGCAGGAATTCTA
Organism: Ligilactobacillus salivarius DSM 20555 = ATCC 11741; assembly: GCF_001435955.1. Lineage (GTDB taxonomy): Bacteria > Bacillota > Bacilli > Lactobacillales > Lactobacillaceae > Ligilactobacillus > Ligilactobacillus salivarius. The sequence goes on from NZ_AYYT01000008.1 coordinate 53,424, forward strand.
CCTTCAATGATTGCACTTGTATTGCGATCTTTGAATTGGCTAATATCCAATAGAGTTCCTGGAAGCATATCTGTATCACCTGGATCCATAATACGTACTTTACGTAACATTTGACGAGTCATGATTTCAATATGCTTATCTGAAATATCTACACCTTGCATACGGTATACTTTTTGAACTTCACGTAAAATGTAGTTTTCTGTAGATAAAACATCACGAACCTTGATAAGTTCCTTAGGATCAATAGAACCTACAGTCAATGCATCACCACGATGAACTTGATCGCCTTCCTTAACTTTAAGAACGGAAGTAAATGGCAAGCTATATGTTCTAGTATCTGTTTCACCTTTAACAGTAACTTCTTTTGTACGTTCAGCAGGATTTTCTTCAACTGTATCAACAACACCAGTAACTTCTGTAATTACTGCACGGCCTTTAGGATTACGTGCTTCAAATAATTCTTGAACACGAGGAAGACCTTGAGTAATATCGTCGCCACCAGCAACCCCACCTTGGTGGAAGTTTCTCATTGTTAACTGTGTACCTGGTTCACCAATTGATTGAGCTGCAACGGTACCTACCGCTTCACCAACTTCAACTTCATCACCAGTAGCTAAGTTACGTCCATAACAACGTTCACAAACACCGTGACGTGTGTTACATGTGAATGCAGAACGAATAGTAACTTTTTGTACACCAGCATCAACAATCTTACGAGCTTCGGATTCTTCTACTAATACATTAGCAGGAACAATAATTTCACCAGTATTAGGATCTTTAACTTCTTTCATAGTATAACGACCCAAAATACGATCATATAATGGTTCAATCATTTCATTACCTTCAGTAATAGCAGTAACATCCAAACCTCTATCTGTATGACAGTCTTCTTCACGAATGATAACATCTTGAGCAACGTCTACTAAACGACGAGTCAAGTAACCAGAGTTAGCAGTCTTCAAAGCTGTATCCGTCATACCTTTACGAGCACCGTGAGAGGACAAGAACATTTCCAAAACAGAAAGTCCTTCACGGAAGTTTGAAATAACAGGTAATTCCATTGTCTTACCGTTAGGAGCAGCCATCAAACCACGCATACCAGATAACTGTGTAAAGTTAGAAATATTACCACGAGCACCTGAATCACTCATCATTTGAATTGGGTTAGATGGATCCATATTTTCAACCAATTTAGCTTGAATATCATCTTTTGCTTTGTTCCAGATAGAGATAACACGATTGTAGCGTTCTTCATCTGTAATCAAACCACGACGGAATTGCTTAGCAACAGTTGCAACATTCTTGTGTGCTTGTTCAATAATTTCTGGCTTTTCTTTCAAAACAGTAACGTCAGCGATACCAACAGTTAAACCTGATTTAGTAGATTCGTAATAACCTAAATCTTTCATGCGGTCAAGTAATTCTGCAGTTGCAGTTACTTTATACTCTTTATAAACTTGAGCGATAATATCTGATAAGAATCCAGATTTAAATGGTCCTACTAAAGGTTGATTCTTAATGAATTCCTTAATATCTGTTCCTGGTTCTACAAAGTACTTATCAGGAGTCATTCCTGTTAAGTTTTCTTGTGTAGGCTCGTTTAAGAATGGGAAATCAGCAGGTAGAATTTCATTAAAGATTGCTTTACCAGCTGTAGTTATTAAAATACGTTCTTTTTGCCAATCAGTAAATGGTGTACCTAACTTAGCTAATGAAGAGGCTTGCAAACCAATTCTTGTATGCAAATGTACATACCCGTTTTGGTAAGCTGTTCTTACTTCGTTAACATCCTTAAATACCATACCTTCGCCTTCACGACCAGCTTCTTCAAGTGTGATGTAGTAATTACCGATTGTCATATCTTGAGATGGTGAAATGATTGGTTTACCATCTTTTGGAGCCAAGATATGATGAGCAGCTAACATCAATAAACGAGCTTCAGCTTGAGCTTCATCTGATAAAGGAACGTGAATAGCCATTTGGTCCCCGTCAAAGTCGGCGTTGTAAGCTTCACAAGCCAATGGATGGAGACGCATAGCTTTACCGTTAACCAATACTGGTTCGAAAGCTTGGATACCTAAACGGTGAAGCGTAGGGGCACGGTTTAGTAGAACTGGGTGTTCCTTGATAACATCATCTAAAACATCCCAAATATCTTCATCGCGGCGTTCAATCTTACGCTTAGCATTCTTAATGTTAGATGCCATTTCACGCTTAACCAATTCTCTCATCATGAATGGTTTGAACAATTCCAAAGCCATTTCATGAGGAATACCCATTTGGTTTAACTTCAACTTAGGACCTACATCAATAACTGAACGACCAGAATAGTCAACACGCTTACCAAGTAAGTTTTGACGGAAACGACCTTGCTTACCTTTCAGCATGTGTGACAATGACTTAAGTGGACGGTTACCAGGACCAGTAACTGGGCGACCACGACGACCGTTATCAATTAAAGCATCAACAGCTTCTTGCAACATACGCTTTTCGTTTTGAACAATAATTCCAGGAGCATTCAAATCTAATAAACGCTTCAAACGATTGTTACGGTTGATAACTCGACGATATAAATCATTCAAGTCAGAAGTTGCAAAGCGTCCACCTTCTAATTGAACCATTGGACGAAGATCAGGTGGAATAACTGGGATTGCATCCATAACCATCCAATCAGGACGATTTCCAGAGTTCAAAAATGCTTCTAAAATATCTAAGCGACGAACTGCACGAGTACGTTTTTGACCTGTAGCTTCGCGTAATTCTTCTTTTAATTCAGCACATTCTTTTTCAAGATCTACATCTCTTAGTAAAGTTCTAATAGCTTCAGCACCCATTGCTGCCTTAAAGCCATCACCATATTCTTCACGTTTTTCACGATATTCGCCTTCAGTTAAGAGTTGTTTCTTTTCAAGTGCTGTATCACCTGCATCTGTAACTACATAAGATGCAAAGTAGATAATTTCTTCCAATGCACGTGGACTCATATCTAAGACAAGACCCATACGACTTGGAATACCCTTAAAGTACCAAATATGTGTAACAGGAGCTGCTAATTCGATATGACCCATACGTTCACGACGTACTTTTGAACGAGTAACTTCAACCCCACAGCGATCACAAACAACACCTTTATAACGGATACGTTTGTACTTACCACAGGCACATTCCCAGTCCTTAGTAGGTCCAAAAATACGTTCATCAAACAAGCCATCTTTTTCTGGTTTCAATGTACGGTAGTTAATAGTTTCAGGTTTCTTTACTTCACCATAAGACCAGCTACGGATCTTATCGGAAGAAGCAAGACCGATCTGCATACTATCGAATTTATTGACATCGATCAAAGGACCGACCTCCCTTTCTTATAATTGTCTATTCTGTCTTAGTTTCTTCTTTTTCAGCAGTTTCTTGTTCTGCTTCTTTAGCTTTCTTTTCTTCTTGTTCCTTTGCGAATTTCTTCAATGCATCAACGTTAACAATATCATCGTCTTCGTCATCCATATCACGTAATTCAATTTCATTCTTATCAGCATCAAGAACTTTCATATCCATACCTAATGCTTGTAATTCTTTAACAAGAACACGGAATGATTCAGGAACACCTGGTTTTGGAATTGGTTCGCCCTTAACGATAGCTTCATAAGTCTTAACACGTCCAACAACATCGTCAGATTTGTAAGTCAAAATTTCTTGCAATGTGTAAGCAGCACCATAAGCTTCTAATGCCCAAACTTCCATTTCACCAAAACGTTGTCCACCAAATTGTGCCTTACCACCAAGTGGTTGTTGTGTAACTAATGAGTAAGGTCCAATTGAACGAGCATGAATCTTATCGTCAACCATATGTGCAAGTTTAAGGTAGTACATAACACCAACTGCTATACGGTTATCGAATGCTTCACCTGTACGTCCATCATATAAAACAGTCTTACCATCGCCAGGTAATCCAGCTTCTTGTAATGCACTCCAAATATCTTCATCACGAGCACCATCGAAAACTGGTGAAGCTACGTGAATACCTAATTTACGAGCAGCCATACCTAAGTGAAGATCCAAAACTTGTCCGATGTTCATACGGGAAGGCACACCCATTGGAGAAAGCATGATATCGATTGGAGTACCATCAGGCATAAATGGCATATCTTCTTCTGGAATAACAACAGAAACAGTACCTTTATTACCGTGACGTCCAGCCATCTTATCCCCAACTTGTAACTTACGTTTTTGAGCAATGTAAACACGAACCATCATATTTACACCTGGGGATAATTCATCTCCACCTTCACGAGTAAAGATTTTAACGTCTTGAACAATACCACCTGCACCGTGAGGAACACGTAATGATGTATCACGAACTTCACGCGCTTTTTCACCGAAGATAGCATGTAACAATCTTTCTTCTGCAGATAATTCTGTTACACCTTTAGGAGTTACTTTACCAACTAAAATATCTCCATCTTTTACTTCAGCACCAATACGGATAATACCAAATTCATCAAGGTTCTTAAGAGCATCTTCACCAACATTAGGAATTTCACGTGTGATTTCTTCAGGTCCTAATTTAGTATCACGAGCTTCAGATTCATGTTCTTCAATATGAATAGATGTATAAACATCTTCTTTAACTAAACGTTCGTTAATTGCGATAGCATCTTCGAAGTTATAACCATCCCATGTCATAAATGCAATCAATGGATTTTGACCTAAAGCCAATTCTCCATTTTCCATAGCTGGTCCGTCAGCTAATACTTCATCAGCATCTACTCTGTCTCCAACACGTACAATTGGTGTTTGGTTATAATTCTTACCACCATTAGAACGATGGAATTTCATCAATTTATACTTGTCCAAAGAACCATCGTCACGGCGAACTCTAATTTCACGAGCATCTACATATTCAACTGTACCTTCATGTTCAGAAATCAATGCTACCCCAGAGTCATGTGCAGCTTTGTATTCAATACCTGTACCAACTAATGGTGCATGTGGCTTAATCAAAGGAACAGCCTGACGTTGCATGTTAGCACCCATCAAAGCACGGTTAGAGTCATCGTTTTCCAAGAAAGGAATACATGCTGTAGCAACAGCAACTACTTGTTTAGGTGAAACGTCCATGTAGTCAACTTTTTCAGTTGAAATTTCAACGTCATCATCTTTCTTACGAGCCATAACTACATCATCAACAAAGGAACCATCATCATTTAATGGTGAGTTAGCTTGTGCGATAACGTAATTATCTTCTTCATCGGCTGTTAAGTAGTCAATTTTGTCTGTAACTTTATGTGTTTCCCAAGATACACGACGATATGGTGTTTCAACAAAACCATACTTATTAATACGAGCATAAGAAGATAAACTGTTGATCAAACCGATGTTAGGACCTTCAGGAGTTTCGATAGGACACATACGACCATAGTGTGTATAGTGAACGTCACGAACTTCGTATCCAGCACGATCACGAGTCAAACCACCAGGTCCCAAAGCAGAGAAACGACGCTTATGAGACAATTCACCCAATGGATTAGTTTGGTCCATGAATTGGGACAATTGAGAACTTCCGAAGAATTCTTTAATTGAAGCAACAACTGGACGAATATTAATCAATTGTTGTGGTGTAACAGTTGATGTATCTTGAATTGACATACGTTCACGTACAACACGTTCCATACGTGATAAACCAATTCTAAATTGGTTTTGTAATAATTCACCTACAGAGCGAGTACGACGGTTACCCAAGTGGTCAATATCATCTGTTGAACCCATGCCTTCTTGTAAATTGAAGAAGTAGTTCATGGAAGCTACTATATCAGCTGGTGTAATGTGCTTGAATTGGATATCAACATTTGCATTACCAATAACATTTACTACCTTTTCTGGATCCTTTGGTGAATATACTTTCACAATTTGAAGAGTCATTGGTTCTTGAACAACACCTTCTTCAGATGGATGGAAAGTAAATGTCTTGAAGTCATCTCTTGCTAAGTATGGAGCTAATTTATCCATAACTTGCTTATCAATAACTTCATCCTTATTTACAATAATTTCGCCTGTATCAGGATCAGCTAATGTTTCTGCAACAGTTAAATTCAATAAGCGTGTCTTTAAATCTAACTTCTTGTTAATCTTATAACGACCAACAGGTGCTAAATCATAGCGCTTTGGATCAAAGAAACGAGCTGTTAACAAACTACGTGATGAATCAGCAGTCTTTGGTTCACCTGGACGTAGACGTTCATAAATATCTTTCAAAGATTCTTCTACACGAGAATCATCCATATTCTTATGTACATCTTTTTCCAAAGTAAGCATCAAGCTATCGCTATTAGATCCTAAAATTTCTACAATTTCATTATCAGAACCGTATCCCAAAGCACGGATAAGTTCTGTTAATGGAATTTTACGAGTACGATCAATACGTACATATGCTACATTCTTTGCATCTGTTTCATATTCTAACCAAGCCCCACGATTAGGAATTACAGTTGTACCGTAGTTAGTACGACCATTCTTATCTAATTCGGAGTTGAAGTATACACCTGGAGAACGAACTAATTGTGAAACAATAACACGTTCTGCCCCGTTAATAATGAATGTACCTTGCTTAGTCATCAATGGAAAATCACCAAAGAATACATCTTGTGACTTAATTTCACCAGTTTCATGGTTGATTAAGCGTAAAGTAACATGTAATGGTGCTGAATAATTAGCATCATGTTGACGTGCTTCTTCAACTGTATACTTTGGTTCTAAAAGTTGATAATCTACAAATTCAAGTGATAATTTACCTTGAAAATCTTCAATTGGCATAATGTCATCAAACATTTCACGAAGACCTTCATCTAAAAACCACTTGTAAGAATCAGTTTGAACTTCAATCAAGTTAGGTAGATCAAGAACTTCTTTAATTCGCGAGTAACTTCTACGTACACGGTGTTTACCGTATTTTACTAAGTGTCCTGCCAAGTTGTTCACCTCTCAAAAAATTTGCTGTGACTCGATTAATTTATTACAATTTTATTACAATTTTTATTTTTACCGGTTTTTTGGCAAAAAAAAGCAAAAACAGACAGAGACAAATTAAATTTGCTTCATACTATTTTTGCTTTTATCAAGTCTGCTATGGACAATATATCATAACAAACAATCAATTCACAGTTTTTCGCATTTATATATTTTAAACGGATATTTAGTATTTGTCAATACTAAATATAACTATTAACTATTTATTTTTTCTGCAGCTACTGGATTCTTAACTTTTATCGTTATTTCACCTTTTTTAGCACCTATTGTTACTGTTGCTCCAGTTTCGATATTACCTGCTAATAATTCTTCACTTAGTAAGTCCTCTATCTTATCTTGAAGGACACATCTAATAGGACGAGCACCATATTCAGCATCAAATCCAGCTTCTGCAACTATATCTATTGCTGCAGGGGTAATTTTCAGATTAATATTTTGTTCTTTAATCCTATCTATAATATTCTTAGCCATCAATTTAACAATTTGATGAATTTCTTCTTTATTAAGCGAATGGAATACAACAGTTTCGTCAAGACGATTCAAGAACTCTGGTCTAAAAGTCTTCTTCAATGTTTCTCTAACTTTTGCTGCCATTGCTTCATAATCATCGCTGACATCTTTTGCACCAAAACCTACTGATTTTTCATCGCGTAAGGCTGTAGCACCTAAGTTAGATGTCATAATGATAATTGTATTTCTGAAGTCTACCTTTCTACCTTTAGAATCAGTTAAAAATCCATCATCTAATACTTGTAACAAGATATTGAAAATATCATTATGAGCTTTTTCAACTTCATCTAATAATACTACTGAATAAGGATTATTTCTAACCTTTTCAGTTAATTGTCCGCCTTCATCATATCCTACGTATCCAGGAGGAGATCCAATTAAACGACTAGTTGTGTATTTCTCCATATATTCACTCATATCAATTCTAATCATTGAATCCTCTGAGCCAAACATAGCTTCTGCTAAAGCTTTAGCTAATTCAGTTTTACCTACACCTGTAGGACCTAAGAACATAAATGAGCCAATTGGTCTTGTAGGATCCTTCAAACCACTTCTTGCTCTTCTTATCGCTTTACTTACTGCTTTAACAGCTTCATCTTGTCCTATAACTCGATTATGCAATATCTTTTCTAATCTAATTAGTCGGTCTCCTTCAGAACGATTAATTTGAGTTACTGGAACACCAGTCCATTCAGAAACAACTTCTGCAATATCTTCAGCCGTAACTTTTACACGATAGTTATTGCTATCCTCTTCATCTTTGTCACGTTGGATTTGCTTTTCAAGCTTTTCTTGAATCTTTAATTCTTCATTTCTGATTTCTGCAGCTTTTTCAAAATCTTCTTTTAACAACGCTTCTGTCTTCTCTTGGGAAAGCTCTGATAATTTCTTCTTTATTGCAGAAACTTTGTCCACTTTTTGTGCATTATTAATTCTTACTCTAGCAGCAGCCTCATCCATTAAATCAATTGCCTTGTCAGGTAAAAATCTTGAAGCAATATATCTTTTACTTAACTTAACTGCACTCTCTAATGCCTCATCTGTAATTTGAAGTTGATGATGTTTTTCATATTTAGGACGTAATCCTTTTAGAATTGTCAACGCTACTTCTGGGGTTGGTTCATTGATTGTCACACTAGCAAAGCGTCTTTCCAAAGCTGCATCAGCTTCAACATATTTTTGATATTCATTTAAAGTTGTTGCACCTATTACTTGTACTTCACCACGCGCTAATGCTGGTTTTAAAATATTGGAAGCATCTATCGCGCCTTCAGCACCACCCGCGCCTATTAGAGTATGCATTTCATCAATGAATAAAATAACATTGCCATCTTCACGAATTTCTTCAATAATCTTCTTTAATCGATCTTCAAATTCACCACGATATTTTGTTCCAGCAACCAAAGATCCCATATCAAGCATCATTACACGCTTATTCTTCAAATTATCAGGAACTTCACCATTTACAATCTTTTGTGAAAATCCTTCTGCAACAGCTGTTTTACCTACACCTGGTTCTCCCAAAAGAACTGGATTATTCTTTGTCCTTCTACTTAAAATTTGAACAACACGCTTAATTTCATTATCTCTACCAACTACTGGATCAATTTGATCTTTACGCACCATTTCTGTCAAATCACGTGCTAATTCATCTAACGTAGGTGTACCATTATCCTGTTTCTTTTCTGATAACGCTAATTTCTTACGTGTTCTATTAGCTGTTGTTGCATCTACACCCATTGTACGATAGGTAATATTTTTCACCTTACGTAAATCAATATTCAGAGCTGCTAGAATACGTGAAGAAATGGTTTTATCATCTTCTAATAGTGCTAACAAAATATGTTCTGTTCCTACCTTTTCAACATTAAAAAGTTTAGCATGTTCTCTAGCACGCTCTAATACATAACGAGTCCTTGGGGAATATGGTAAATAAGTATCAGCGCCTCTACGTTGTAAATTACCGTATCCTACGATATGTTCAATTTCTTCTCGCACATCTACTTCAGTTACTACAAAACTTTGTAATACTTTAGCAGCTACGCCATTTTTCTCCATTGTTAGTGCTAAAAGCAAATGCTCTGTTCCTATTGCTTGATGCTTGAAGTAATTAGCTTGTTGTTGTGCAAGAACTAATACTTGTTTAGCACTCGGTGTATACCTTTCTTCCATAGCCATAACCATTACTCCCTTCTATTCTTCGCATCTCAATTGATTTAAGATACTTACCAAAATCCTTGCGCGAATCATATTTTCCATTTCAGCAGTCGGCAAATCCAAAGCTTGTCGGCTAATAGCAGCTAAGACATAATTTGCTTCTTTTCTAGAAAAGACGCCATCCTCGTATAAACTACTAATTAATTGGTAAGCCTGGTTTTCTGTAATTTCAGTGCCAATTGCAGAAATCAAATCATCTAAAACAGACTGATTCTCTGCCAAATCTACTTTTACAATCCGAATATAGCCGCCACCGCCACGTTTACTTTTAACAACATAGCCATTTTTCAAAGTAAAACGAGTTTTTATTACATAATTAATTTGTGATGGAACACAGTCAAATTGCTGTGCAATCTCAGACCGCTTTATTTCAATTCTTCTTGAATCAGCCAATATATCTTTCAAATATTGTTCAATAATATCTGAAATGTTACGGTTCTGCATAATTCTCCATCCTCTCTTGTAGGTTTGACCTACATTGACTTTTAGTCTATTATAAATGAATTTCGGCAACAAATGCAAAAATTTAGTATCTATTAACAATCAAAAAACTCTCTTTGAAGTAGTGCAAGAATTTTTTTAATCCCTACTCTACTCAAAGAGAGTTTAACAATATTGTGTTTTTTTAGAATCCTATCGGAAAAACAAGATTCGAACTTGCGACCCCATCGTCCCGAACGATGTGCTCTACCAAGCTGAGCTATTTTCCGAGTACAGATTCCATTATATTACTTTATTTTTACTTATTAAAGCTTGAACGCTCCACGTTTTTTCACATTTAAACGTAATTCCTCAAGGCTTTCAATTCCCAATTCTTCCATTCTTTTTGGAAGTTCTTCAATTAAATGTGGACAAATCATAGAATCATGGAAATGTGCAGTTCCAACAGCAACAGCTGAAGCACCAGCCATATACATCTCTAAGACATCATCTACTGTTTCTACTCCGCCCATTCCAATAATTGGCAAATCAGTGTTTTGAGAAACTTGATAGATCATTCTAATTGCAATTGCTTTTACAGCTTTTCCAGATAAACCACCCATAATGTTACCAAGTACTGGTTTACCTGAAGCTACATCTATATGCATTCCTAAAACTGTATTAATCATGCTTATTCCATCTGCTCCACCACGCTCTACAGCTTTGGCAATAGCCACTATATCTGTTACATTAGGTGAGAGTTTTACATAAACAGGAACTGTTGAAACTTCCTTAACTTTCTTTGTTAATCTTTCAGCAACTTCTGGAACAGTTCCAAATGCCATACCACCCTCATGAACATTAGGACAAGATATATTCAGTTCTAATGCATTAACCATTCCTGATTGTGACAACTTAGTAGCTACTTCAACATAATCATCCTCTGTTGCTCCACCAACACTTCCAATTATTGGTAGTTCAGGATATTTTTCTCTTAAAGTTGGTAACTTTTCAGACACTACTACATCTACACCAGGATTAGTAAGACCAACTGCATTTAAGACTCCATCTTCAATTACTGAAATTTTAGGATCAGGATTCCCGGTTCTAGCTTCTGGAGTAGTAGTTTTTATAACCAATGCTCCTAATGTATCCAAAGAATATTTATTAGCGCTTGGAACATCGCCGAAGCCAAAAGTTCCACTAGCAGGCATGATAGGATTTTTTAATTCTAGTCCAGGCAATGATACTGCCAATTTTTTTGTTTCCATGATAAATTCCTCCATTAATTAAAGTGAATTAGTAGCAAATGAACGATTTTCAAGTGCTTTTAATAATGCATCTGCTGTATTTAATGATGTTAGCAATGCAATATTATGCTCGATAGCTAATTGACGGATTACAAATCCATCCGATGCTACTTCTTGATCATGACTCATAGTATTGATTACTAAATCAACACCATCATTAACGATCAAATCATGTAATGAAGTTTCATTACCAGTATCTTTACCTAACTTATCTACAGTTTGTACAAACAAACCATTTTCACGTAAAAATTGACTTGTTCCTTCAGTTGCAAACATACGATAACCTATCTTACTAAATCTCTTAGCAAGTGGTAATACAGCATCCTTATCTTTATCTTCAATTGTTAATAGCACGTTTCCATTATCTGGTAATTCCATCTTAGCACCTGTAAATGCTTTATACAGTGCTTTTTCAAAGGTGTAGTCACTACCCATAACTTCACCTGTAGACTTCATTTCAGGTCCTAAGAAGCTATCAACATCTGCTAACTTACTAAATGAGAATACTGGTGCTTTAACATGTACCATATCACTTTCACGGTATAAACCACTTTGATATCCTTGTTCTACTAATGATTCTCCTAGAATTACTCTTGTTGCAACTTGTGCCATTTCAATTCCAGTAATCTTACTTAAGAATGGTACAGTTCGACTAGCACGAGGATTTACTTCTAACACATATGCTTCATTGTTATGGATAATAAATTGAATATTCATAATACCAACACACTTTAATGCGACAGCTAACTTTTCAGTTGCATCCACAATTTGTTGCTTTATATTTTCATCAAAACTTTGAGGTGGATAAACAGCCATAGAGTCTCCGCTGTGAACGCCAGCATGTTCAATATGTTCCATAATACCTGGAAGTAATACGTCTTTACCATCACAAATCGCATCTACTTCACATTCTAGACCTGACAAGTAAGCATCTACGAGAATTGGGTGATCAATTTCTGCAGGAGCATTTTGTGCTAAATAATCTAATAACTCTTGTTCATTATTAACAATTTCCATAGCACGACCACCTAAAACATAACTTGGACGAACTAATACTGGATAGCCAATTTCTTCTGCACAAGCAATAACTTGTTCTTGAATGGTTGCTGTTTTACCAATTGGTTGTTTCAATCCTAAATTCTTAATTGTTTGGTCAAATAGTTCTCTATCTTCAGCTCTATCTAGATCTTCAACTGTTGTACCTAAAATCTTTACACCATGTGCTTCTAATCCAGCGGCTAAGTTAATCGCTGTTTGCCCACCAAATTGTACAATTACTCCCATTGGTTGTTCTAAATCAATCACATTTAAAACATCTTCAAGTGTTAAAGGTTCGAAATACAATTTATCAGAAATCGAGAAATCCGTTGATACTGTTTCAGGATTAGAATTCATTACAATTGCTTCATATCCTAATTTTTGGATAGCCTTAACACTGTGCACAGTTGCATAGTCAAATTCTACACCTTGGCCAATTCTAATAGGACCTGAACCTATTACAAGCACTGACTTTTTATCAGATTTTTTACTTTCATTTTCTAAGTCATATGAGCTATAGAAATAAGGTGTACTTGAATCAAATTCTGCTGCACAAGTATCTACCATCTTGTAAACAGGTAGCAATTTATGTTCTTTACGTAAATTTCTTACTTCATCTTCTGTAGTACCCCATAACTTAGCAATTGTGTAATCACTATATCCGTAACGTTTTGCACGTTTTAAAACGTCTAAATCTTCTTTATTTTGAGAAAGTTTACTTTCTAACTCTACAATTTGCTTTACAATATCTAAGTAATACAAATTAATCTTGGTTAATTCGTGTACTTCTTCAATTGTGTAACCTCTACGAAATGCTTCTGCTATATAAAATAGTCTGTCATCTTGTGCGTGGAATAATTTTTCTTCTACTTCATCATCAGTTGCAGATTGTGCTTTAGCAGAAATTAAATCTTTTTCGTCAATTTCTAATGAGCGAACTGCTTTTTGTAAAGCTTCTTGAGCACTACGTCCAATAGCCATTACTTCCCCAGTTGCTTTCATTTGAGTACCTAAACGACGATTTGCACGAGTAAATTTATCAAATGGCCAACGTGGAATCTTAGCAACAACATAGTCAAGAGCAGGTTCAAATTCAGCAAATGTTGTTCCTGTAACAGGATTTTTAATTTCATCCAGTGTCAATCCTACGGCAATCTTAGCTGCTAATTTAGCAATAGGATAACCTGTTGCTTTAGAAGCTAATGCTGATGAACGTGATACACGAGGATTTACCTCAATAACATAGTATCTATAACTATTAGGATCCAAAGCTAATTGAACATTACATCCACCTTCAATTTTCAATGCTCTTATTAATTTCAAAGAGCAATTACGCAACATTTGATATTCTCTATCTGATAAAGTTTGAGTTGGAGCAAACACGATAGAATCACCTGTATGTATACCAACTGGATCAAAGTTTTCCATTGAACATACTACCATCGCATTATTGTCAGCGTCTCTCATTACTTCAAATTCAATTTCTTTGTAACCCATAATTGATTTTTCAATCAAACATTGAGTTGCTGGTGAAAGTTCTAGACCATTGGCTACTATTTCCTTTAATTGTTCAGGATTATCACACAATCCGCCACCAGTTCCTCCCATCGTAAATGCAGGACGAACAATAACAGGATATCCAATTTCAGCTGCAAAATCTAAAGCTTCTTGCACAGTTTCAACAGTCTTTGAGTCTGGAACTGGTTCATTTAATTCTTGCATTAAGTCCTTAAATCTTTGTCTGTCTTCAGCTTGATCAATTGCATCTAATTGCGTTCCTAGAAGCTTTATTCCTAATTCTTCTAAAATTCCAGTTTTAGCCAATGCGATTGCTAAATTCAAACCAATTTGACCACCTAAAGTAGGTAAAATTGCATCTGGAAATTCTTGACGAATGATTCGAGAAACTGATTCAACTGTTAATGGCTCAATATATACCTTGTCGGCAATTTCTGTATCTGTCATGATAGTAGCAGGATTGGAGTTTACTAAAACTACTTCATATCCTTCTTCACGTAAAGCCAAACAAGCTTGTGTTCCAGAATAATCAAATTCTGCTGCTTGACCGATAATAATTGGACCTGAACCAATCACCATTATTTTGTGGACATCTGTTCTTTTAGGCATTGTTTCTCTCTTCCTTTCTTTGATCAATAATTTGCATAAAATCATCAAAAATATCTATTGCATCAAGTGGTCCAGGTGCTGCATCTGGATGGAATTGCACGGAGAATGCTGGATAATACTTGTGCTTAACACCTTCTACGGTTCCGTCGTTAATTTCTGTATGTGTAACAATTAAATCTGTTCCTTCAATGGAATCTGGATCTACTGCATACCCATGGTTTTGTGAGGTAAACATTATCTTACCTGTAGCAATTTCTTTTACTGGATGGTTAAAGCCTCTATGACCAAATTTCATCTTAAATGTTTTGGCTCCATTTGCTAATGATAAGATTTGATGACCTAAGCAGATACCAAATACTGGCAATTTTTGTTCAATTTCTTTGACCATTTCAACTGCATTTTCCATCATAATTGGATCACCAGGTCCATTAGATAGTAGTACACCATCTGGTTTAAGTCTTAGAATATCTTTAGCTGTAGCCGTATAAGGTAAAACAATTGTGTTACAATCACGTGCAGCCAACTCACGTAAAATACTATGCTTAACTCCGTAGTCTACTAAAACAATATTTCGCTTATTACCAGGATTTGGATATGCTTTACTTGTAGATACTTCAGCTACCATTTGACTAGTTATTTCTGTATTATGTAATCTTTGTTTTGCTTCTTCTATATCAACTCCAGCATCAACTAACATACCTTTCATTGTTCCATGTGAACGTAAGAGCTTAGTTAATGCACGTGTATCAACACCACTAATTCCTGGAATATTCATTTCTTCTAAAAATTCTGGAAAACTCTCTTGCTTGCGCCAATTAGTTGAAACTCTAGCAACTTCGCGACAAACAACACCCTGACAATTTGGTTCCAAGGATTCAAAATCATCTAAGTTCACCCCATAGTTACCAATTAATGGGTTAGTGAAAACTAAAATCTGATTGGCATATGACTGATCAGTAACAGCTTCTTGATATCCTGTCATACCAGTAGTAAAAACCACTTCACCAAAAGAAGTTCTATTTGCTCCAAATCCTTCACCTTCAAAAACAGAGCCATCGTCTAAAATCAAATAGCGTTTCATTATTTTTCCTCCTTTTGGTATACTTTTTGCCCATCTACCATAGTTAAAACTGTTTGACCATATACTTTTTCGCCTGTAAAAGGTGTATTTATTCCCTTAGATAAATAATCTTCCTCTTTTATGACATATTCTTTATTTAAATCAAAGATTGCTAAATCTGCACTCTTTCCTGGTAATAATTCTCCGGCATCTTCCATTCCAAATTTTTCAGCAGGATTAATACTCATCCATTGTAATAATTGTTCCAGTGTAAAGATTCCTGTTTTGACAAATTTGGTATACAACATTGCAAATGCCGTTTCACTACCAGTAATACCAAATGATGCCTCTCGCATATCACCAGTTTTTTCATCAATGCTATGTGGAGCATGATCTGTAGCAATCATGTCAATTGTTCCATCTAACAAACCATCAATTAAAGCTTGTCTATCTTCTACACCTCTTAATGGTGGATTCATTTTATAATAAGGATCATTTCCAGGAATATCGACATCTGCTAGTAGTAAATGATGTGGAGATACTTCACATGTTACATTAATTTTATGTTGTTTAGCCAATCTAACTAATTCAACACTTTCTTTAGTAGACACATGACATACATGGTAATGAACTCCAGTCTCTTTGGCTAAAAGTAAGTCACGAGCAATTTGTGAAGATTCGCTAATTCCTAGGATACCTGGTAATCCTAGTTCTTCAGCTCTCTTTCCTGCATTCATAACACCACCGAATAATAATGAATTATCTTCCACATGTGCTACAATCGCCATATTTAAAGCAGCCGCTGATTTCATTGCTTGATACATTGTTCCTGCAGTTTGAACACCAGATCCATCATTACTAAAAGCAAATGCACCAGCTTTTTTCATTCCATCAAAATCAACTAATTCCTCACTTTTTAGACCATGAGTTATCGAACCGTATTGTTTAACTTTAACAACACCATCTTCTTGATTACGGGAACACATTTTCTCTACCAATTCAGGTGTATCAGGTACTGGATCAAGATTAGGCATTGCGCAAACTGTAGTATATCCACCATGTGCGGCTGCTAAACTTCCAGTATGAATAGTTTCTTTATATGTAAATCCTGGATCTCTGTAATGAACATGAACATCAACTAACCCTGGTGCAACTAGCTTATTAGTTGCGTCAATTTCTACTAAATTTTCTTTTACTACATCTGATAAATTCTTACCAATTGCCTTAATTTTCCCATCTTCAATTAAGACATCAGCTTGATAAATTCTTCCAGCTTGGTAAAGATTTCCATTTTTAATTAATGTTGCCATTATTCTAGTCCCCCTAACTTTCGACCTCTCATTACAGCTTCAATCATTGCCATACGCATAAATACACCATTTTTCATTTGTGTTACGTATCTTGACTTAGGTGCTTCAACTAATTCATCTGCCCATTCTACACCACGGTTTACAGGACCTGGATGCATAATAATTGCATCCTTCTTTAATTTATTGTAACGCTTTTCATCAAGTCCATACAATTTATGGTACTCAGTTTCTGAAAATAATTTTTCATTTTTATCACCGTCATGACGTTCGTGTTGAACTCTTAATAACATCACAACATCCATATCTTCAATTAGTTCGTCTAATGGTGCATATTCCCCATATTTATCAAATTCTGAACTATACCAATATTCAGGTCCTGAGAAGTATACTTTTGCACCTAATCTAGTTAGTAATTGCATATTACTTCTTGCTACTCTTGAATTCTTTAAATCTCCAACAATCATAACTTTTAATCCTTTAAAAGTTCCAAACTGTTCGTGAATAGTCATAATATCTAACATGCATTGTGATGGATGTTGTCCACTTCCATCACCACCATTTATAATTCCCATGTTTAAATGTTGATCGGGATTTAAATTAATCAATTTTTCGTAATAATTATTTTCTGAATGTCTAATAACGGATAAATCTACTCCAAGAGCCCCAAGTGTTAATAATGTATCATATAAAGTTTCTCCTTTATTTACAGAAGAATGACCTGGATCAAAAGGAATAACTGTTAATCCTAATTTTCTTTCTGCCATTTCAAAACTTGTATGTGTTCTAGTTGAATTTTCGAAGAATAAATTAGCAACATATACTTCTTTGTTCAAATGAGGAGCTTCCCCACCATTCTTAAAATATTCTGCTCTTTTAATTAATTTTTCAACATCTTCATTTTCTAAATTTTCAACTGAAACGAAATTATTTAGACTTAATAATTTATCCATCTTTTTTCTCCTTAATAAAAAATACCCCGGAAATAATCATTTCCGGGGTAAAAGTTTATACGACATCCATTTGTATACAGTTATATCGCATCTTATAAAACCTTTTTGCACTCTCTGGAAACAATTAAATGGTTTATTATGCAATAACCTATAAAAAAACACTTAGTTTAGAATTGTCCAAACTAAGCGTAGGTATAATATAGAAGATCACAGTAATTAACTATGCTTCAATCAGTATACTTTATCCGAGCTCTTAAAAAAGACGCTTCCTTCTTAGCCTCTCTGGACTATTCTTAAAGGTTTATTGCTGTAACTAAGGATACTTTAAAACAAAGTTAATGTCAAGACAAAAAATGAGAGATCGAAGAATCTCTCATTTTAGCTATATCAGAAATTAAAAAAATCGGGAAGACAGGATTCGAACCTGCGACCCCCTGGTCCCAAACCAGGTGCTCTACCAAACTGAGCTACTTCCCGATAATGCATCCAGCAGGAGTCGAACCTGCAACCTTC
>NZ_AYYT01000009.1 GCF_001435955.1 Ligilactobacillus salivarius DSM 20555 = ATCC 11741
CTTTAGCTGTAATTACTGTTTTCATTTAATTTCACCACCTTTTATCCATGTCTATATTATATCATATTGGATAAAATAAAGATATAAGAGGCTGGGAAAAAAGTCTCAAGACTTAAAACCCGCTAGAAATCACGTTACTAAAAACGTTGATTCCTAGCGGGTTTTAATATAACTATTTTCTAAAATTCATCTGAAAATATAGTTTTTTCCCAGCCTCACTAGGGCTTATATCCCCTCACTAAAGTAAGGGAGGTTACGCCCCATCTGTCACTAAAATATCCATATTAATATTATCTAGGTGTAAGTTGCCATATCTTATCAAAGTATCATCTAATCCTTGTGTTTGAGCCATACGCTTGCCACCTATTTCATCTTTATTAGAAATCTTTTTACCTGTTAATGTTTCGTAAAATTCAATTGACTTTTCTAAGTTACTTACTGTAATTCCTACGTGATTTACTAACGAAAATCCATTATTCATTTTAAATTCCTCCATTTACTAATTACTCTTAAAAATCAAATTCATCTGGATTAGGACCCACACGCAAATCTTCATTGAGCATATTAATTCTATCCATATCTTCATCGTCTAATTCAAAGTCAAATACACTAGCATTGCTTATCATGCGATCAGTGTGTACTGATTTAACATTTAATAAAATATCTTGTTGGATATCCCAACGTAAAATCACTTGTGCGGCTGATTTATTATGCTTTTTAGCTATATCTAAAATAACTTCATTCTTTAATAATTGTCCTTGCATTAATGGTGACCAAGCTTGAATTTTCATATCCATGTTAGCTGCATATTCGCGTAATTCCTTTTGTGCCAACTTGGGATGTAATTCTATTTGATTGATAACTGGTACAACTTTAGCAAAAGTTTTCAATTTCTCTAAGTGATGAATTTCAAAGTTACTTACGCCAATTGCTTTAATTTTTCCTTCAGCATATAAAGTTTCCAATGCCTTCCATGATTCTTCAAAAGCGTCTTGTCCTGGCCAATGGATTAAATATAAATCTAGATAATCTAAATCTAGTTTAGCCAAACTTTCATTAAACGCAGCAATAGTTTCATCATAAGTCAAATGATTGTTCCAGACTTTAGAGGTAATAAACAAGTCTTCGCGCTTTAAACCTGTTGCTTTAAGTCCTTCTTTAATCCCAATACCTGTACCTTTTTCATTCCCGTAAATAGCAGCTGTATCAATCAGACGATACCCATTAATAATTCCATTTTTTACAACTTCTGCAGTTTGATCTTCGGGAATTTGAAAAACTCCTAATCCTAGACCTGGAATTTTAGTACCATTATTTAATTCAACTCTATCTGATAGCGACTTAATCATAATTGTTCCTCCTTGTAAATTCTTGAGATTATAATATAATATACCCTGTACTTTGCATAGTACGTACTTTTTTGTTATATAGATACCTTTTAGTAACTTTTGTATAAACATTGAGATTGGAGCGATAATTTTGACCAAAAAAATTTATAACATTGGTGTAGAAGCTACTATGGATGTCATTGGTGGAAAGTGGAAACCAATTATTTTATGTAATTTTCGCCACCAATCATTACGTACAAGTGAACTAAAAAGATTAATTCCTAATATCAGCCAAAAGATGTTGACTCAACAATTACGCGAATTAGAAGCAGCCGATATTATCAACCGCAAAGTATATAATCAAGTTCCACCTAAAGTTGAATATTCTTTAAGTGATTATGGTCAATCATTAAGTACCGTGCTTAGTGATCTTTGTACTTGGGGCGAAATGCATGTAGATATGCTGAAAAAACGCGGTGAAGATGTAGAACTTGTAAACTATGACTAAACGAAAAACAATGTCAAAACCAAAAAATCACTAAAGAGCTCGTCATTTAAAACTTGCTCTCTAGTGATTTTTTTATTATTTTCAATTCTATTTATTAAATAATCAGTCTTCCTTACTATTTAATTCTCAATTGTAATTTTTCGTTATAGTAATCTTTATATGTTCGATATCCTGCAATAATTGATCCTAAACTCGTAGCCGATAAAAGCATGAACGTAACCATAATCTGATACTTAATTGCTCTTACTGGATCTACTCCAGCAAAAATCAAACCTGACATCATTCCTGGTAAACTTACCAAACCAACTGTTTTTGCAGAATCTATCGTTGGTTGCATCGCTGTCTTAATACTTGCATGTAATAAAGGTAATGAAGCCTGCTTCATAGATGCTCCTAAGGCCAATTTTTCTAAAACCTGTTGTCTTTGGTTTTTAAAAAGTGTATTTAAATTTCTGTAGCAAAGACCAATCGCAACCATAGAGTTACTTGCAATCATCCCACTGATAGGGACAATTTGAGATGGAATAAATCTAATTGAACCGGAAGCTACTAATACTCCCATAGTTACATATGTACTAACAAAAATAGCTAATAATGAATTAAAGTAACTCTTGTGGTCATTAGGATTTCGCTTATGAGCATTGTAGGCAGCATTTAACACAATAAAGAAACTCATTGCTGCTGTTAAGATAACATTATTTACATTGAAGATATATTTAAGAATATATCCTACGATTACAAGTTGGACTATTGCCCGGGAAATACTATAAAAAATATCCTTTGTTAAACCTAATTTTTCACGGTTACTAATATAAACGGCTACTAATACTAATGCAAAAGCCAATGCTAAAGATAAATTATTAACGCTTAGTTGTGACATCTTTAATCATCCCTTCCTCTACCCAAATTATTTTATTAGCTTGCTTAATTTCTCCTTCATGATGTGTAATTTGTAGAATTGTTACTCCTTGTTTCCAAATCTTATCAATAAATTCATGCACAATTTCAATTGAACGAGCATCCAACCCTACCGTTACTTCATCTAACAACAAAACTTTTGGTAAGAACATCGTATTTCTCAACAAAGCTACTCGTTGACGCTCACCACCGGATAAACTATTAATATCCTTATGTAAATAAGTTTCTGGTAAATTTACAGATTTCAAAGCTTCAATTGCAGATTTTTCATCAAATTCTTTTTGACGAATCTCATAAGGAAAACTCAAATTATCAAATACTGTCTCTCCAAATAAACTAGGTTGTTGAAAGCAATATGACACTTGTTGTCTATATTCAGTTATCGCATACTCATCTTGATTTTTCCCATCAAAGAAGATTTCTCCAGTTGTCGCAGTTAGTAAAGTAGCTATTATCTTTAATAAAGTACTTTTCCCTCCACCCGAAGGACCGGTGATTGTTATAAATTCATTTTCGTTGATGTCTAGATTTATATTTTTCAATATCTCATTAGTATCAACTTTATATCCTACATTCTGTAAGCTAAGTATTGCCATCGCCCATACCTCTCTTTTTTAATTTAGAAAAATTATAACATACAAGCGGTTACACAACAATTATTATGCTTTGAACAATATATTTTCAAACAAAAAAGGTTCAAAGCCGCTTACCGGCCTTGAACCCTTATTTTCAATTCAATACTAGTTTATTTTTCAAATACTTGTTTCTTAATTCTCAAAATGTCACGTTGTACCCAGAAGGAGACAAACAATGCTACCATATCAACAATAATGAAAGTTATAATTGTTGTTGCATAACTATGTAACATTTGGTGAGTGTAAGATAGTAAAACTGGACCAACCATACCTGCCATTGCCCATGCAGTTAAGATGTAACCGTGGATAGCACCTAATTCTTTTGTACCAAATACATCACCTAGATATGCAGGGATTACTGAGAAACCAGCACCATAGCATGACATTAACAAGCATAATGCTACAACAAATACCATTGGTACGTGGAAAATTAGTAATGTTGCTAACATGATAATATCTACAATGAAGATCAAACTAAATGTTAAAGGTCTACCGATATAGTCAGATAATGTTGCCCAGATAAGACGACCAAAACCGTTAAATAATCCGATAATACCTACCATAACAGCTGCTGCACCTGCATTCATAGCAGTCATTTCTTGGGCCATAGGTGAAGCTGCAGATACTAAACCAATTCCACAAGTAATGTTGATGAACAACATGAACCATAAAGAGTAGAATGCTTTAGTTTTTAAAGCTTGGTTAGCTGTAAGTTGAGCACCTAAACTAACTTTATTACCTTTAGCAACTGCTACTTCTGGAACATCGCCTTCTTTAGGACGCTTAATAAATTGTGCTGCAATAAGCATAACAATCATGTAAAATGCACCTAAAATGTAAAATGTTGTCTCTAACCCTACTACACTCATTAATCTTTGTGCAATTGGACTTGTAAGTAAAGCAGCAAATCCGAATCCCATGATAGCCAAACCTGTTGCCAAGCCTCGCTTATCTGGGAACCATTTGATAATTGTAGAAACAGGAGTTACATAACCAGAACCTAATCCTAATCCTCCGATTACCCCATATGACAAGTAAAGCATCCATAATTGATTCAAATGAATTGAAACACCTGTCAAAATAATACCTGTTCCAAATAAGAGAGCTGAAATAGTTCCTGTCACTGTAGGGCCGAATTTTTCAACTAAGCGACCCATAAAAGCTGCAGACATTCCCAAGAAGAAAATAGCCAAACTAAAAGCAAATGAAATAGCTGATTCTGACCAAGAAGTTTGACTTGCAATAGGCTTTGCATAAACACTCCAAGCATACACTGAACCAATCATTAAATGAAAGATAACACCCGCTAAGGCAACAACATATCGATTACTTCTCACTTTTGTACCTCCTGTTTTTAAAAACGAACAATAAAATAAACAACTGCTTCAATAGTTCATATATTACACTTTAAAATATATATGGTATTTTGTGATTAATCAACATAAAATTAGCATTTCTAATATAAAAATAATGATAATGCTTAACATACTAATGTTCGTGTATAATAATTATGCGAACGTTAGGTTTTACGAAATATTTTTACAAGCATATATTTACCACTATTAAGCTCACTCGTTCTATAATTAGGATAGTACATAACGAAAGGATCGATTAATTATGAAAATTACTCGTCATGACGAACCTCTATCAACTAACGGAACTCCTGTAGATGTTAATGGAGTTTTCCCAGAATTTACAGTTCAAAATGCCAAAGGTGAAAATGTAAGTAGTTCTGATTTATTAAAGAAAGTGACATTTATCAGTGTTGTTCCTGACATCAACACTAGAGTATGTAGTATTTCTACTAAAAAATTTAATCAAGATGTAGACAAATATTCCAACATCGCTTTCTATACAGTTTCTACAAACACAATTGAAGAACAAGCAAATTGGTGTGCAGCTGAAGGCGTTAAGAATATGCAACTTCTTTCTGACAAAGCTTTCGATTTTGGCAAGAATGCTGGTCTTTATGTTGCTGATAACGATACTGATGCTCGCAGCGTTTGGGTATTAGATAATGACGGTAAGGTTCTATATCGTGAATTAGTTATTGAACAAACAGATGAACCAGACTATGAAAGTGTACTACAATTTTTAGATAGTCTAGCTTAAACCACAAAAATAGCAGCTCTCGATTATTTTAAATCAAAGGCTGCTATTCTTCTTTTAGAATGCTTGAATAATTTTTAAAATTCCAATTGTAATCAAATATATAGAAATAATCCATACAATTGTTAGAGATGATAACATTGGGTTAAATAATAGCATTATCCCCATAATTAAGGACAAAATGCTTAAAATGACAATTACCCAATAATACCCTTTATCTAATCTCTTAAAGAAATTGGCTGTTGCAAGTTGAGTTATTGCATCAAAAATAAACCAAACAGCAAAAATTACCGCTATAAAGCTTGCACCAACTGCGATCTTAAAAATGAATATAAGGCCTAAAATAATATCTAAAATACCCATAACTAAGAGCCAACCAGATTTTTCTCCTAGCCAAAATGATATTCCACGTCTGAACCATAATTCATAAATTCCTTTGATAATGGCTATCATCCCAATCATGATTGAGATAAAAGCCAGTGTCGTATCTGGACGATATAAGGAATATCCTCCTAAAAATATTAGCAAAATACCTATGACCAAACTAAACACATCAAAATTACGTTTATTTTCTGAATACATTATTCCTCACCTCT
The DNA here is from genome assembly GCF_001435955.1 of Ligilactobacillus salivarius DSM 20555 = ATCC 11741. Classification (GTDB taxonomy): domain Bacteria; phylum Bacillota; class Bacilli; order Lactobacillales; family Lactobacillaceae; genus Ligilactobacillus; species Ligilactobacillus salivarius. The sequence goes on from NZ_AYYT01000009.1 coordinate 6,095, forward strand.
AGCAATTATTCCTTAACCGCAAATGCTAATGGTGCTTTCGTTCGTGTACGCATCATTATTTTTGCAAATTCATTTGGTGGTTCAGGATTGTCCTTTTCCAACCAATAAATTGATAAATTTAACATGCTACCGATTGCATATTCTTCGATATATTCGTGTGGTATCTCGTCACTCATCTTGATACCTAAATACTCCATCCTTTTAAGCAATTCTCGAGTCAAGATTTGCTTAATTTTATGGTAAAACATTGGGTCACCATTTCCTAACACCATCGCTAAGATAAAGTCTCGCTCTCCATAAATGTAGGCCGAAAACTTTTGAAAAAATTGTCTGTTCAAATCTTCATAACTAGTCGCTGAGGAAATTGTTCCATTATCATGGAATAACTGTATAATGTCAGAATATATAGCTTCCTCTAATTGTTCCAACAAATCTTGTTTACCCTTGTAATGAATATAGAAAGTTCCTCGGTTAATTCCAGCTCTTTCAGTAATATCAGATACTGTTAGATTTCCAAAACCTTTTTCGTTAATAGTTTCGATCAATGCCCTTTTTATCTTTGCGCGAGTCTTTCTCACCCTTAAATCATTTTGGTGCATCGAACTCCCCCTTTTCTCAAACACTCAATAAAATAATAAACTATCTATTCTGATAATAATATGCTTATATCATCAAAGCAATACTTTTAATCATTTATCGGACATTTATTTAATTTTGTATCTTTATAGAATGTAAAAAACCCAAAAGACTATAGTAATCTTTTGAGCTAAGTTATTATTTTTGGCTATATTATTTATTCAATTCACCATCGGCTATCTTATCCAACATATCACGTGAAGGAATGAAGAATAATTGACCTGATAAAATATCTGAGAATGTCAACAAGAAGTCTGATTTATCTACCATATTTTGTAACATCATTTTGGTTACTTTCCAATGACGTGCATATCCAATAAAGTAAGTACCAGTATTATTTTGTGCTGGATCAGAATATGGAACGTTCATACGTACAATCTTTTGTTCCTCACCATCAATTTCAGCCTTAGATGCTACGTTATGAGCATTCTTAAACTTATCTTCATCTTCAAGTTCTAGGTCAGTAAATTTCTCACGACCAACAGCTTTTTCTTGTTCCTCAGTCTTCATATGATTCCAGAAGTCCATGTTATGTTTCCACTTTTGAGCAAATGCATATGAACCATTTTCAAAGAAAGGATCTTCATCACCGATGATTGCATAATCAGCAGCATCTTCTACTTGTGGAGCTTCTGTTCCATCGATAAAACCGATAATAGCGCGACCTTCAAAATAACGGAAGCCTTTAGTTTCATCAACAACTGTTGTAATGTCTTCAAGGAATCTGCGGAATTGACTCATTGCTTCGTATACATATGCTTCGCTATCAGCACGAATATGGAAGAATAAGTCGCCTTTACTTGCAGGCATTGAGTATTCTGGACCACTAATTGTTTCATATGTTTCTAGTTCCTTAGGCTTTGGAGCATTAGGGAATAGATAATCCCAAGCATCATTACTAATACCGAAAGATGCTTTTAAGTAACCATCACCATTTCTAATTCTCAAGGAACGAATAATTGCCTGATAACGATCTGCAAATTCTTGAATTACTTCTTGTTCATGAGCTTGATTTTCACGCTTTAATTCAAGAACTGTAAATTGTACGCTCTTTCCAATATCTTTCCACACATCTTGTGCTTTGCTAGGATTCATTGCCATAATAATTTCCCCTTCCAAAGTTAGTTTAGAATTATTACAAATTAATTCTAACACTTTTTAATAAGGTTTACTACTACATAAATTTTTATTTTTCTTTTAATTTTGTTATTTGTTTATTTATCCTTTTAATGTCATTCTTTATCGTTAACCATGTAATTACCCAGATAGCAGTATAAACAACTACAAACGAGATAGTAACTAAGATAAATCCATTAGTCGTGAACCACTTCAAATATATTCCTACTGCCAACACAATCGCATATACTAAGCAAAAATGAATCACAGTTTTAATTAGCAAGGATATATTTTCCAATTCAAAAATTATGCTTGAATATGCTGAAAATAATCCAACTACCATCCATAACAATACTGAAATAAGTGTTGCTGTTAGATTATTATTAAACTCTGCCACAAAAGCTGGGGTGGAAGGGTAGTAACTACTGCTACCAGCTAAATAAGAGAAGATTAATGAGAGAATCATCCCTACTGTTACACCATAAGTGATACCATTGATTCCAAGTCTAGCAATTTTTTTAATGGTCATAGCCCTAACCTCCCTTTCAAAATCTTAATTTTCCTTCTTGAAATCCCTACTCTCATTTGATTTTCTAAGATTACGTCAATCATGCCACTTCCTAGAATTTCCAAATGATCAATCTTTTGATAATTAAAAATTGCACTTCTAGAAGCTTCTATAAACATATTTGGTAACTCATCTTTTACCTGATACAATCTGCCATGGTATTCATAGCTATCTTCATCTGTATAGACCATAAGTATATTATTTTCACTTTGAATTAGAATAATTTCTTCATATTTCACGGGAATAATATCTCTATTTTTATAGCACCATAATCCGCTATTATCGTTAGTTAACTCTTTGGCAATTCTTGTAATTTTATCAGTCATTTCTTGTAGATAAAATTCTGCTCTATCTTCTACTAAATTTTCATCAATATTAATGTTAACTTTCATCTTTGATTCCCCCTTTCCACTTTTAATATAGCATAGTTAAAGTACATTTTACGTCTCTTTGTATGAACGGTTCACTATCTTTATTAAACGGTTAAAATTCATTCTTAAACGACAAAAAAGCCACCTATCCCATGATAGATGACCTTTATAATATTATCTATTACGCTTAATAAAATCCGCCACTGCTTTGATTTCCTTTGGTCCTGTTGTACAACAACCACCAATAATTCTAGCTCCTGCTTCATACCAATTAGGAATCAATTCTTCAAAGGTTGCACTAGTTTTAGGTTGAGACCAAGTCTTACTCTTAGGATCATAAACCGCACTTGAATTAGGATATACTATTAAGTGCTTATCTGTGATTTCTTTCATATTTTTCAAAGCCGGTTCTACTAACTCTAGCTTTACACAATTTATTCCTACTGCTATTACTTGCGAATAATCCTCAAGTGCATGGATAGCTCTAGGCAATGGTGTTCCATCGCTGATTGTATCATCATCGCTCAAAGTATAAGAAACATACACTTTTTGTTGCGGATATTTTTTCTTTAACAATTCTAGAATTGCTAGCACTTCATCTAACTTAGGTTGAGTTTCAATAGCCAAGATATCGACCCCTGCATTTACCAATTCTTCAATCCTTGGTAAATGGAATTGTTGATATTCTTCAACAGATAACTCATAATCTCCTCTATACTCGCTTCCGTTAGCTAGGTAAGCACCATATGGACCAATTGTTCCAGCAATATAATTATGCTTTCCTGTTCTATTTTCATAATCATCGCGTGCCTTTTGTGCGATTTTTACTGCTTTTTTAATTAAATTTCTAGCTTCTTTTTCACTGTATCCAACTTTTTCAAATGCTTGAACATTAGCTTGATAAGTATCCGTAATTATTAAGTCCGCTCCAGCTTCGAAATACATTTTATGAACTTCATATACCAATTCTTCATTATCAATCAATGCTTTAGCTGTCCATAAATCATTATTTGTATCTGCACCCAATCTTTCAAGAGGAGTTGACATCGCTCCATCTAAAACAACTGGATTGTTAGTTAAAAACTCTGTAAAGTCCACGTTTACTCACCTACTTTTTCATGTTAATATACTAATTATAATCTAATCTAAAGTTAATTTGTAGTTATAATAACCATTTTAATTACTGTAATTTAAAGAAATGAGGATTAAATATGTCTAAGAAAACACATCTTGCTCGTAAAATGGAAACTCGTCACATCCGGATGATTTCCTTAGGTGGTGTTATTGGAACTGGACTATTTTTAAGTTCAGGTTACACAATCCATCAAGCTGGGCCAATTGGTACTATCATTGCCTATTTAATTGGAGCCTTAATTGTTTACTCAGTGATGTTATGTCTTGGTGAACTATCAGTAGCAATGCCTTATACTGGTGCTTTCCATGTTTATGCTAAAAAGTATATCGGCGAAGGTACTGGCTTTACTGTCGCGATTTTATATTGGTTAACCTGGACGATTGCTCTGGGCTCAGAATTTACAGCTGCTGGACTCATCATGCAAGAATGGTTTCCTCATACTCCCGTTTGGATTTGGAGTGCTATTTTTATTATATTAATATTTCTTTCCAATGCCTATTCAGTTAAAGTTTTCGCTGAAAGTGAATTTTGGTTCTCTGCAATTAAGGTTTTTGCAATTGTAGCCTTTATCTTACTCGGTGTCCTAGCAATGGTTGGAATTATTCCTTTAAATGGTTTCACCCACGCTCCTGGCATCAGCAATCTATATAAAAACGGTATTTTTCCTAATGGATTTAGTGGCGTTTTTACAACTATGTTAACTGTCAATTTTGCTTTTTCTGGTACTGAACTAATTGCCATTACAGCTGGCGAAGCAAAGGAACCTGATAAAACTATTCCTAAGGCTATTCACACAACTCTTTGGAGATTGGTTATATTTTTCATTGGAAGTATTGTTGTTATGGCCGCTCTTATCCCTTACCAAAAAGCTGGAGTTACGCAAAGTCCATTTGTTTATGTTTTAAAAATGATGGGTATTCCTTATGCTGCTGATATTATGAATTTTGTCGTTCTAACTGCCATTATTTCTGCAGCTAATTCTGGATTATATGCATCAACTCGTATGCTCTGGTCATTAGGAAATGAAGGAACAATCCCTAAGAATATCTCAAAAACTAATAAAAACGGTATCCCTGTCATCGCACTATGTTTGAGTATGCTTGGTGGATTGTTAGCACTGCTTTCAAGTATTTTTGCAGCAGATACTATCTACCTAGTCTTGGTTTCTGTTTCTGGATTAGCCGTTGTAATCGTTTGGGCAGCTATTGCCTTAGCAGAGCTTAATTTCCGAAAACAATTTTTAAAATCCGGACATTCTTTATCTGAGTTAAAATATAAGACACCTTGGTATCCTGTTATTCCACTGTTCGCTTTAATTACCAGCATTTTATCTTGTGTATTAATTTGGTTCGATCCTAATCAACGTGTCGCTTTATACTGCACAATTCCTTTTGTTTTAGCTTGTTATTTAGTACACTATGTGTATAAAAAGTATGCAGTTTAGCATTATTAGATTGGGGGCCACTATTTTGAGATTCTCAAAGTTAATTCAAAAATACGCAGATAAGTTTGCCCAACTTTTCAGTGTACTTAGCTTCGTGGTTATAATTTTATTGGGAATAGTTTTACTAATTCAAATCGCAAAAGAGATTATTCGACTTTTCCAAATTGCACTTGAACCTACAACTAGTGACATTTACCTTATGATAGATAAGATTATAGTTTTCTTTTTACTGTTTGAATTTTTCATGATTGTAATTAGTTCTCTTAAAAATAATGGTCATGTATCTATTACTTTATTGATGGGACTTGGACTAACAGCTTTATTACGAAACTTACTGATTATCCATGATGACTATAAGAACTTAATCTTAAATGTCGTCGGTATTTTATTATTGATCGTCGGTATGGCGATTTATCGTTACTTTGTACACGCTCATATTAAAGAAGAAGATCAACAACAGAAATAATTTATCATAATAAACAAAAATCGCACCATTTCAAAGTTTAATAACTAGGAAATGGTGCGATATTAATTTTATTTTCTAATTACTTATTTTTCGTATTCAGCAGCTTTTTTCTTATACATTTCCACTTCATCATCCGTACATCTTACAAAATGACCTGGTGTAATTTCATGTAAAGAACGAACCTTATCACCATCATCACCTTCAATAGAAGGATCATAGTCAATTCTATGACGTTGACGTTCAATTTCAGGATCTGGAATTGGAACTGCAGAAATCAAACTCTTAGTATAGTCATGTAGAGGCTTATCATAGACATCATCAGCTGGTCCTACTTCTAATAGTCTTCCATAATGCATAACTCCAATTCTATCGGAGATAAACTTAACCATTGATAAGTCATGGGCGATAAAGAGATAAGTTAATCCCTTTTCTTCTTGAAGATCTTTCAATAAGTTAACTACCTGAGCTTGAATAGAAACGTCCAAAGCTGAAATAGGTTCGTCAGCAATGATAAACTTAGGTTGTACGGCTAATGCACGAGCAATCCCTATACGTTGACGTTGACCACCAGAGAATTCATGTGGATAACGACTAGCATGATCACGATTCAAACCAACTGTTTCAAGTAGATTTTCAACCATTTCTGAACGTTCTTTCTTACTCTTGGCCAAACCATGAATATCAATACCTTCAGCGATAATATCTTCAACTGTCATTCTTGGATTTAGGGAAGCATATGGATCTTGGAAGATCATTTGCATTTTACGATTGAATTCACGCTTATCAGCACGTGATTTTAACTTGCTGACATCTTTTCCATCGAAAATAATTTCCCCATCAGTTGGATCGTATAAACGAATAATACTACGTCCTGTTGTTGTTTTACCTGAACCTGATTCTCCTACAAGTCCAAATGTTTCACCTTCGTAAATGTCAAAAGTAACATCATCAACAGCCTTAACAGTGGACTTACCGGAAGTAAAGTATTGTTTTAAATGCTTAACTTGTAACAATTTTTTTCTTTCTGGCATTAATTCTCATCCTTTCTGTTAATCTTTCTTTTTAGCCATTAATTCTGCATACTTTTCCTGACGTCTAACAATTTCTTCAGGTGGTGTTACTTTAGGAGCGTCTGGATGTAACAACCATGTAGCAGCATAATGTGTATCCGACACCTTGAAGAATGGTGGCTTTTGTTCAGCATCAATCTTCATCGCATATGGATTTCTTGGAGCAAAAGGATCGCCTTTTGGTGGATCAAGTAAATCTGGTGGTGTTCCTGGAATAGATTCTAACTTATCACTTGCTAAAGTTGGCATGGAATTCAAAAGTCCCCAAGTATATGGATGTTGTGGGTTATAAAATACTTCATCAACTGTACCATATTCTAAAAGTTCTCCAGCATACATAACAGCTACTCTATCAGCCATACCAGCTACAACACCTAAATCGTGAGTGATGAAGATAATAGATGTTTTTACTTTAGCTTGCATTTCTTTCATTAAATCCAAGATTTGTGCTTGAACAGTAACGTCTAACGCAGTTGTTGGTTCATCAGCAATCAAAATTTCAGGATCACATACCAATGCAATCGCAATTACGATACGTTGACGCATACCACCTGAAAATTGGTGTGGATAGTCATTGATACGTTTTTCAGCATTTGTAATTCCAACAGCCTTTAACATATCAAGAGCTTTTGCCCAAGCATCCTTCTTATTCATGCCTTTATGTTTCATTAGAGGTTCAGCAATTTGTTGTCCAATTTTCATTGTTGGGTCTAAAGAAGTCATTGGATCTTGGAAAATCATGGAAATCTCTTTTCCTCGAACGGATTGCATTTCTTTTTCTGATTTTTTCAAAATGTCTTGTCCGTTGAAGTTAATTTCACCACCAACAACCTTAGCATTATTTGCTAAAAGACCAATTATTGCTTTAGTTGTAACAGACTTACCTGAACCTGATTCCCCTACAATTGCTAGGGTTTCACCTTTATCTAAGTGGAAACTCACATCGCGGATGGCTTTAACTTCGCCGGCATAGGTGTGGAAATCCACTTTTAAATTTTTAACATCTAAAATTCTTTCTGCCATTGTTTAAAACCTACCTTCTTGTCTTTGGATCGAATGCATCACGTAAACCGTCACCTAAAAGGTTAAATGCAATCATCAATACACACAATACAATTGCTGGATACCACATTTGATATGGTAAGAATTGGAAGTTCTTTTGACCTTCATTCAACAATACCCCTAAAGAAGTTTCTGGAGCTGTAATACCGATACCGATAAAACTCAAAAATGCTTCGAAGAAGATAGCTGATGGAATTGTGTACATTGTTTGAATAATGATGATACTTGATAAGTTTGGTACCAAGTGTTTCCATGCAATTTTTGTAGGTGACTCACCTAATGTTCTTGCGGCTAATACATATTCTTGTGTTTTCAAGGACAGCGTTTCGGCACGAATCATACGAGCCATGGTTGTCCATGAAGAAATTGCGATAGCTAAGATAATAGAAGTCATACCTGGCTTCAATACTACCAACATCAAAACAACGATAACAAGGTTAGGGATAGAGGAAATAATTTCGATAATACGTTGCATAACATTATCTACTCTACCCCCTTTCCACCCTGAGATGATGCCATAGGCGACCCCAACTGTTAAATCAAAGAATGTTGCGACTAAAGCTACAATCAATGAAACTTTTGTACCGTAAATAATACGTTGAGCTAATGAACGTCCTAAATAATCAGTTCCTAAATAGAAATACTTATCTTTTGGAACATCATTTTTAGCATAAGCATCTACCCAGACACCGCCTTGCTTAATCTTACCGTTAAGACCATTAATTGCATCTAGACCTGGAACCTTAGCTGGTAAGTTTGCATATTGTGGCTGAGACTTAACTAATGTACTTTTATTAATGAATGGTGTTGAACCAAATGCTACAATCACCATCAATAAGATAACAATCAAAGAGACAACTGCACCTTTGTTCTTCTTCAATCTTAACCATACGTCTTGAGTAAAGGTAAGTGAGGGAGCAGCGATTTTTTCATTATCTTGAGCTTCGCCTTTTGCTAAAGGTTCGAAACTATCTGGACTTAATTTTAATTTTTCTTCCATTACTTATTCCCTCCATTTCCTTCAAGTCTAATACGTGGATCAATCAATCCATAGATGATGTCAGTAATTAAAATAACTACTACCAATCCGATTGAGAAGACCATTGTTACCCCCATAATAGTTGGGTAATCATTAGTCATGATTGACTTAACAAATTGTTCTCCAATTCCTGGAATGTTAAAGACATTTTCGATAACCATAGAACCTGTCATCAAAGCAACTGTATAAGGTCCTAATAATGTAACTAATGGAATCAAACTGTTTCTTAATGCATGGTGATAAACCACTTCAAATTTACTTAAGCCTTTTGCTTTAGCCAATTCAATATAATCAGAGTTCAACACTTCAACCATACTTGTACGGATAAAACGAGCTGTTTCAGCTAATGGTCCTACCCCTAAAGCAATTGTTGGTAAAATTGTATTGGAGAATTGACCCCAACCTGCAATTGGGAACCAGCCCAATTTCAAAGCAATATAGTATTGTAACAAGATAGCTAACACGAAGTTTGGTACAGATTTACCAATAATCGCAATTACTGTTGCTCCTGTATCAGCCCATGTATTATGCTTGATAGCTGCAGCTGCACCTAGAATTACACCGAAGAAAACTCCGAAGATCATTGCTTGTAAACCTAGTTGCATTGAAGCACCTAAACGACTAGAAATTAAGTATGCTACTGGTTGGTTACTATATTGGAAAGAAGTTCCAAAATCACCATGGAACATACCAAAGATGTAAATCAAATATTGTTCCCAAATAGGTTTATCCAAACCATATTGTTTGTTCATTATTTCAATTTGTGAAGCTGTCATTTTAGCTTGGTTCGTATATGGTGTTCCGGGCATCAATTTCATTAAGAAGAATGTGATTGTCGCAACCAGGAACAATGTTAATAGCATATACAAAACACGTTTTAATAAGTATTTACGCATATCAATTAGTCCCTTCATTCTATTATTTAAATTAAAAAAATCTCATAAATAACTGTGGGGTAAAATAAAATCGGTGACTAAATCTAAATCTAGCCCCCGATTTATTAAATAATTTTAGAACTAAACTTCTATAAATTATTTTGCGATGTAGGTATCCTTGAAGTTCAAGTTAGCACCTGCTGTATTGTAGATGATACCTTTAACTTTATCATTTACCATCCATGCTTGGTTTCTGTAGTAAAGTGGTGTTACACCTTGATCTTGAAGTAAGATCTTTTCAGCTTTTTCTAGATCACTCCAACGATCACTTGCAGAACTAGCATTCTTAGAAGCAGCGATCAACTTGTCATATTCAGCATTGCTCCACTTACCATCATTTTGTTCGTTGTTTGATGTAAACAAGTCTAAGAATGAGATAGGATCAGCGAAGTCTGCACCCCAAGCTGATAATACTACATCGAAATCACCGCTTGTTGAACGGGATAGACGTGTCTTAAATGGAACTGTTTGTGTATTAACTGTTACCTTATCACCAAATGCTTCTTTCAATTGACTTTGAAGAGCTTCAACAGACTTCTTAGCGGCGTCTGTATCATCTGTCAAGATAGCAAATTCTAATTTGTCTTTACCTAATTCTTGTAAACCTTTGTTGAACAATTCTTTAGCTTTAGCTTTGTTGTATGTCATATCTGTCTTGTCAGATACAATGCTTTGGAAGTCTTTTCCATTAACTTTTGTCAATCCAACTGGTGTTACAGATGTAGCAGCTGTATTTTCACCACCAAGAACTTTTAAGTAGTCCTTACGATTGATAGCTAGAGAAATTGCTTTACGGATATTAGCGTTCTTAAATTCTTCTTTTGTTTGGTTGTATTGTAAGTAGAATGTTGTACTTTCGTGGAAGACTGTGTAGTTCTTTTGTCCCTTTAATTGCTTTGTTTGTTCAGCACTTAATAATGCACCATCTAACTTACCAGATTGGAATAAGTTGTAACCTGTATTAGAATCCTTAACTACTTGGTAAGTAATCTTATCTAATTTAACAGCTTTCTTATCCCAGTAATCATCGTTCTTAACTAATTTCCAGCTTAAGTTAGAACCTGTCCAACCTTCTTGCTTGAATGGCCCGTCATAAACGAAGTACTTAGAAGCTGTACCATACTTGCTACCATATTTTTCAACAACTTTTTGGTTTTGTGGGAAGAATAATGGGAATCCCATCAATAACTTGAAGTATGGAATCTTCTTATCTAATGTAACAACTAACTTGTAGTCACCGTCTGCTTTAACACCTAATTCAGAAACTGACTTCTTGCCTTCCATAATAGCGTCAGCGTTCTTAATACCACTGAATAGGTAAGCATATTGTGAACCTGTCTTAGGATTTACTGTACGTTGCCAGGAATATACAAAGTCTTTTGCGGTTACTTTATCACCATTAGACCATTTTGCATCCTTACGTAAAGTAAATGTATATGTAAGGCCGTCTTTACTTACGGTTGTCTTTGTAGCAAGACCTGGTGTGATCTTACTGTCTTTTCCTAAACGATATAAACCTTCAGTAACATTGTTTAATTGGTTAAAACCAACAACGTCTGTTACTTTAGAAGGGTCTAATGTGGAAATTTCAGCATTGTCTTCCCAGTGAAGAGTTTTGCCAGAATCGCTGCTCTTTGATCCACAAGCAGCTAATGTGAATGCTGACACTGCTAAAGTAGCGCCAACTGCTAATAGCTTTTTAAACTTCATTTCATTTACCCCTTTCCTCAGTTAAAAAAGTTATCTTATATCATGGTTAGATTATATAATACTCACCGAAAAATTACAACATTTTAATTTTTCTTTTATAAATATATTTTTTTGCTATTAAATTGAAATTTTAATTATGCCTATCAAATACTATTTAAAACTTAAAACACCTTATAAATACTGATATAAAGGCTATAACTATTGCTGTAATAATTCTAAAATAATGATAATTCAGATTAACAAAATTCAAATTTTCTCTTATTATTACGATTAATTTTTTTATTCTACTTTAAAAAAAGCTATAATTAATTTCTTGTTCATTCTAGTAAAAACTAAAATTAGATTCTTTAACAACTATATTTATTATCAAATTACGAATTTTAATAATAAATCATCCCTATAAAAGCAACCCATATTTTTATTAAATTACAATATTTCTCATAATAATATTAAATTGGTATAAAAAAATAGTCGCAATTGATGCGACTATTTTCTTCTATATTAATTCTTTCCTTTTTGTCCATCTTTTCCATGTCTAATAAAGAAAATCAATGACAATAATAATAGAAATACTGCTCCGACTGATACTGAAACTCGTGTATCAGGGTTAACAAACATAAAGAGAACTATTATTACCAATGCAATGATTGCCAGATAATTAGATAATGGATAGAACGGCATCTTAAATGGATGTTCTTCTAGCATATGTGCATTTTGACGACGGAAACGTAATTCTGATAATAGAATTACAAACCAAGGTACTAATCCAGGTAATACACTGGAACTATAGACAATTACAAATAAGTTAGCTGAAGATTTACTAAAGATAGAAAGGACAATGTTCAAAATAAATCCAATCAAAATCCCACTTGATATTGTCAAAATAGCGATATTAGGTACCACATGTTTAGATAACTTACTAAAAATACTTGGTGCTTCTTTATCTACTGATAACTTAAATAACATTCTACTAGAACTATAAATTCCTGAGTTAGCCCCAGACATTGCAGCTGTAAGAACAACAAAGTTAATAATTCCAGCTGCACCAGCAATACCTACTTTAGTAAATGTTTCAACAAATGGTGAACCTACAGAAGCTAATTGATTCCATGGATAAATTGTCACAATTACAAAGATTGCTCCAATATAGAAAATCAAAATTCTCCATACAATCGATTTTACAGATGCTACAATTGCATGTTTAGGATTTTCTGCTTCACCAGCTGTAATTCCTAGTAACTCAATTCCTTGATAAGAACCAACAATAATAGATAGAGAAAACATAAATCCTTTAAATCCACCTGTAAAGAATCCACCATGTTTCCAAAGATTTGATAATCCAATCGCATGCCAGTTATTTCCTAATCCAAGGAAGATAACCATTAATCCAATAATTATCATTAAGATAATCGTAACAACTTTTATCATCGCAAAATAAAATTCCAATGTCCCATACGCTTTAGCAGATGCAAGATTTGCTAAAGTCAATGTTATGATAACCACTAATCCTGAAATCCAATCTGGTAAATGTGGCCACCAGAAATTCAGATATTGAGTAACAGCGATAACTTCACTAATTCCTACAACAATATATTGGAATATATTGCTCCATTTTGTTAAATACCCAGCCAGTGGATGAATGTAATCAGTCGCATAGTCAGCAAATGATCCCGTTCCTGGTGTTATATAGATCATTTCTCCTAAAGCTCGCATAACAGCATATAATAATACACCTACTACTGCATAAGCCAATAATACTGAAGGACCAGTCCATTTAATTGTAGATGTAGATCCCATGAATAATCCAACACCAATTGTTCCACCTAAAGCTATCATCTCCATCTGTCCTGATGATAGCGACCTATTCAGGCCCCCATTTATATTATCCTTATTTTTGCTCATATAGATTCCTCTTTTCCTTGCCAACTAAATTTCTACTCAGTTGGATCGTCTAAATACATAAAAAAGCCAACCATCCAACTTTTCTCACAATACATTTTTAGTTTGTGATTAGCTGATCTAGTTGACTTTGTATTTTGCATTCATTTTAATAATAGCATACCAAATTAACTCAACCAGCTTACACAGTGGTTGAGGTGGTGGTTGTATTCAATTTGTTGTTATCATTAATATGTAAGTTAATCATCATTACAACCTCCAATTACATTTGAGTATACTATTAGAATACCATTAAAATAAAATGGGTGCAAGTTTTAATTTTTAAAATAAAAACCAACTATATACCATAATCTCGGTATATAATTGGCTTTCATTTTTTATGCACGTGCTTTATATTCACCTGTTGTAGTATTTATTACTAATGTGTCCCCTACATTAATAAAGTCTGGAACTGTAACGACTAATCCTGTTTCCATTGTTGCTGGCTTACCACCACTAGCTGCTGTAGCACCCTTAATTGTTGGTTCAGTTTCAGTTACTTTCATTTCAACAGTTGTTGGCAATTCAATCCCAATTAATTCATTTTTACAAAAGTCTAGTTGAACTTCCATATTTGGCATTAAATACTTTTCTTCATTTGCTAATTGTTCTTTAGTTAATTCATATTGTTCATAAGTATCCATATCCATAAATACTTCAAGGTCGCCTTCACCATATAAGTATTGGGCATTTTTCTTATCAACTATGGCTAACTCTACTTTTTCAGAAGGACGCATGGTTGTTTGAACGATTGCTCCTGTTCGCACATCATTTAATTTCATTTGCATAACAGTATTTCCCTTACCAGGCTTGTGGTGATTTGCTTCCAACACCTTAATAAGTTTACCGTTCATTTCAAAAATCATACCTTTTTTCAAGTTAATTGCTTCTACCATAATCTAATTTCTCCTATTCTTGTGATAATTTTATTGTTTAATTGTCACAAAATGATGGAGGCGACTGTGGTAAAGCGAATCCTCTTAGTGTCATAAAATTTCCTCGCTTTACTATTGTAATACTTCTAATTATACCGTAGTTTAGATTAACTTACATTAAATAGTCAGCTAAAACTTTCAATACTCCCGAATCATTATTATTAGGGGCGATTTTATCAGCTACCTTTTTCACTTCATCGCTACCATTTTCCATTGCATAGCTAAGTCCTGCAGCTTTTAACATCTCTAAATCATTTCCACCATCGCCAAAAGCTACTAAATCATCTAAGGTTAAATTCCAACTTGCTAGCATTTTTTCTAATCCGACAGCTTTATTGACATGTGGCAAGATTAAATCAAAATTTCCAAAACCACTTGAAGTAGCAAAAACTCTTCCCGCAAATTTTTCGTTAATTTCATCAACCGTTGATAAAGTTTTTTCTTTAGGAACATCAACTGTAAATTTAAAAAATACATCATCAGGAAGTTGCTTGAAACTATCAACAATTTTATGCTTAGGTAAATAATATTTCATCATCTTGACAAATTTTGAATCTGAATTCTTTTCTAGATATGCATTTTCTTTCCCACATAAAGCTGGTGTTAATTCAGGTCTTTGTGCCATAAATTCTACTAACTCTTCAACTAAACTTCGGTCCAATTGCTCATAGCTTAGATCTTTCCCATCATCTACCAAGTACATTCCATTTTCGGCAACGAAGGACATATCTTTCCAATATTCAGTAAAATCTAATCTCGTCCTTTCAAATTGATTACCACTAGCTACAATAAAATGGATATCCTTTTCTTTCATCTTATTTAATAACTCAGAAAATAATTTTTTATCATAGCTTTTATCATCTCTTAAAAAGGTTCCATCCATATCAATCGCTACAGCTTTAAAAGGTATCATCTAATAATCCCACCATCTCTAATCTATTTTATTATATTCTTCAATTTCAATATCATTTTCTGTTACTTTTAACTTAGTAATTGACCCATTCTGAGGATAGTTTTCCCCAACATTAATATTATCTCCATATTTGTCAGCCAAACTGGCAATTGTACTACCATGACATACCAATAAAACAGCTTCTCCATCTTTATGATTTTTTCTTAGATAGTCAAAGCCTGAATTTATTCTCTTCCAGTACGTCTTACTATCTTCACTTTCATGAAATGGATCAGTCTCATGCATAAAATCCTTAATCTCATCTAAAGGATACTTATTTACAAGTTCTTTAAATGAACCTGCCCCATGCGTTGCACCAATTAGCATCCATGTTTGTGGTGAATCACTACCTTCAAAATAACCATACTTTTGTTCACGAAACTCCATCATTGCTTGCGGTTCTTTTAAATCACCTGATACTTTATTTTCACTCAAAATGTACTCACAAGTACGAATTGCACGCATTGTATCTGAACTATATGCTTTATCAAACTTAATATTTTCTAGGATTTTACCTGCTCGCTTACCATCTTGAATTCCCTTTTCAGTCAACGGTGAATCTACCCATCCTTGCATCTTCTTATAACGATTCAATAATGTTTGCCCATGGCGTACAATGTAGACTGTTATTGCCATTTTATCACTTCCCAAATTTAAACTCATTGATTCTATTATATCACTTTTTAAAGCGGTTACTTTAGTTAATAAAATTTTACAAAATAAAAGACTAGAGAAATTCCCTAGTCATTAATTTTTATGCAATTTTTACCCTATTCAACATCAAAGAACTTATCATTACGGATATAGAGCTAAATGCCATTGCTAATCCTGCTAATTCCGGACTTAGAGTTAAACCAATGCCAGAAAAGATCCCTGCTGCCACTGGAATTCCCAAGCCATTATAGATAAATGCCCAGAATAGATTTAACTTAATGCGATTAAAAGTCTTTTCACTCATCATTAAAGCTTTAACTACATCTTCTAGATCATTTTTCACTAAAACAATGCCACCAGATTCAATTGCAATATCTGTTCCTGCTCCCATAGCAATTCCGACATTAGCAGTTGTTAAAGCTGGTGCATCATTAATTCCATCACCAACAAAAGCAACATTTCTACCTTGATCTTGCAGCATTTCAATATGATGTGCTTTATCTTGTGGTAAAACATCCGCTATCACTTCATCAATTCCTACTTCGTTGGCAATAACTTCTGCTACTTGTTGATTATCACCAGTTAACATAACTGTTTTTAGCCCACGTTTTTCCAAATCACTAATTGCCTTAGCTGAAGTTGCCTTTGGAATGTCTTGAATTGCAATTAAACCTATGACTTCATCATTTTTACCCACAACTACAACTGTCTTTGCTTCAGATTGCAAGTTCTTCATTTTTTCTTGTAGTTCTTGGAATATATTCCAATCTTCAATAAGCTTAGTGTTACCCACTACTACTCGTTGCTCAGCAATTGAGCCAGTAATTCCTTTTCCCTCAACTGCCATAAATTCATTTACTTCAAATAATTCAAGTTGCTGTTCTATTGCCTTATCCATAATCGCAGTAGCTAATGGATGCTCAGAATTTTTCTCTAAGCTAGCAGCAATTTGTAATACTTCATCTTTATTACCGATAATATCTGTAACTTTAGGCTTACCTTCAGTAATTGTACCTGTTTTATCAAAGACTACGGTATCAATTTTATCGGTTGCTTCTAGTACTTCACCATCTTTAATAAGAATTCCCATCTTTGCACTACGTCCAGTTCCTACCATTAGGGCTGTTGGAGTTGCAATTCCCAAAGCACATGGACATGCAATAATAACAACTGATACTGCAAATAATAATGAAGAAATATTGCTATTCCCTAAAAATACATACCATACTAAATAAGTAAGAATAGCAATAATTAGCACTACTGGCACAAAAATATTTGCAATCTTATCCGCTGTTTTTTGAATTGGAGCATGACTATTCTGAGCTTTTTTAACCATTTCAACAATCTGAGCTAACATTGTGTCTTTACCTACTTTGTCAGCTTTGAAAAGGAAAGTTCCAGTATTATTCAATGTTGAACCAATAACTTTATCGCCCACTTTTTTCGTTACTGGCATACTTTCACCTGTTATCATTGATTCATCTACTGTCGAACTTCCTTCGATTATTTCTCCATCTACAGCTATCTTTTGACCAGGTCTCACACGGATAACGTCGCCTACTTTTATATCATCTAATGGTACCATTTGAGATTTACCATCTACTATTACTTCAGCTTCTTTAACTTGTAAGTTTAATAATTTTTCAACTGAACTATTAGCATTGTTTCTCATCTTTTCTTCAAAAACTTGACCTAACAGGATGAATGTTATAACAAAAGCTGCACTCTCAAAAAACACATCTTGGCCTGTAAACATCGCATAAATACTATACACATAAGCTGTAGCTGTTCCAATTGCTACCAATGTATCCATATTAGCATGATGATTTTTAAAAGCCGCCCATGCACTATGAAGGAATGGTCTTGCTGAAATTGCCATTACAATTGTTGTTAAAATAAACATTGTATAGGTATGTCCTGGCAGCATCCAGCCAAATGGCTTTAATATCATTTCGAAAAACATTGGTAATGAGAATATCAATGAAATCCAAAATCTTGATTTAATCGTCATTACTCAATCACTACCTTACCCTTAAACATGTTCATGCCACAAGCAAAATCAACTTCACCAGCTTTACTTGTATCTAATTCAAATTCTTGTGGTTCATTTAATGGTAAATCTTGTTGCTTAACATTCAATGCTGGAATATTTAATTGATCTAGACATCCTTTATCGCTAATTCGATTAAACACTAATTTAACTGGTTCTCCAACTTTAACCTTAACTTCACTTGGTTTGTATCCACCATCTACTGTTATTTCTACTTTATTCATATTTGATTCCTACTTTCTATTTAATAATTACTTTTCCATGAAACATATTCATACCACAGGCAAAACCATATTCTCCTGCTTTATCAGTATTAATTTCTATTTTAGTATTCTCGTTCTCTGGCAACATCTTGCTGATACCAAAATCAGAGAATACAACTTGTTCCAAACAACTAGAAGGATCTTTACGATAAAAATTAATTACCGCTGGAACTCCTTTTTTAAGTACCACTGTTTCTGGCGAATAACCACCGTCAACTTTAACTGTAACTTCTTGAACATTATCTGCAACATCAGCTGTAACAGCCTCTTTTTCATGTTTTCCAAAAAACCACCATGAAATAAAACCTATTAAAGCAATCCCTATTACTAAGGCAATAATTTTTGTAATCATAGGCTCACTCCTTTTTAATTTACATTTGTAATCACAACTATATATTAATCTTAAGAATTATAGTTGTCAATAAAAGAAAAATATACTGGCCTAAGTTTCTTACCTATACCAGTATATTTTTCCTAATCTAGGATACTCGATATTAATCGGGCAATATTTTCAGTTGTTCTTTCTACGTTTTGTGGACCTTTTTCTAAAGATTCTTCTATACTTTCAGCTTTATCTACAATTCCAAAAATTGCAGATATTCCTATATCGTATAGGTCTTCAATTCTTTCTCCTAAATATCCTGCTTCAGCAAAAACTGCTTTATGATACTTTTTAGCAACTTGTGCGACTCCAAATGGTGTTTTCCCATATTTAGTCTGGAAATCCATTCCACCTTCACCAGTAAATACGTAGTCTGCGTTAGATATTTTTTCTGCTAAATTAACTGTATTAGCTACTACTTCCACACCAGATTGTAACTTAGCATCCAAGAATGCTATTAAACCAGCTCCTAAGCCTCCTGCAGCACCACTGCCTGCAATGTCTTCTACATCTTTATCTAGATCCTTTCTTAATATCTCGGCATAATGTGATAATCCTTTATCCAATAATTCAACTTCATCCTGAGTTGCACCTTTTTGTGGACCAAATACTGCTGCAGCACCATTTTTACCAGTTAATGTATTTTCCACATCGCTAGCAATAATGAAGTTTACATTTTTGATTCGTTTATCCATGTTTTCCGTTGAAATTTTATCAATCTTAGTAAGACCTCTACCAGTTGGCTCAATATTATTTCCATATTTATCAGTAAATTTCACCCCTAAGGCTTGGGCCATACCTATACCGCCATCAACGGTTGCACTTCCACCAATTCCTATAATAACAGTTGATACTCCCTTATCTAGTGCTGCTTTTATTAATTCTCCAGTACCATAAGTAGTAGTTGTCAGAGGATTTCTATCTCTAGGTTCTACTAACATTAATCCACTTGCTTGAGCCATCTCAATTACAGCTGTCTTTTCATCACCTAAAATTCCATAGTACGCCTTTACTTTCTGTTCAGGTAAAGGTCCTTGAACTTCAAGATACTCTTTATGACCATTTGTAGCATCAACTAAAGATTCCACTGTACCTTCTCCACCATCTGCCATTGGTACATGTATAATTTCTGCATCGCTAAAAACCTTTTTTATACCTTTTTCCATAGCAACACATACTTCCTTAGCTGTCATACTTTCTTTAAAAGAATCTGGTGCTAATACAAATTTCTTCATAATCATTACCTCACTAATTTAAAATAAATCCGTATAAAATAGTTGCTACAATCGTCATAACTCCACCAACGCATGCTTCATAAGGTATAACTTTCATTCTATCTTTAATACTCATATGCATACTTTGTGCTGTTATATGGAAATAATTCCCTTGTGGTACAGAATCTATTACCGTTGCACCTGTATGTACCATCACAGCTGCACCTATTGCTGAAGTTCCTGTACCTAGAATTGCATTTCCAAATGAACCAGTAGCTAAAATTACAGCTGTTGAAGTAGAACCTACAGCTAGTCCCATTAAAATACCAGAAATTGGAGCTAAGAAAGTACCAGATATTCCTGCCATATTAATAAGATTTACAATTTCTTTCGACAAATCTGAACTTGATATTAATCCAGCAATTGCTCCAGCTCCAATCAAAATTAGAACAGTATCTGTAACTTTAGCTAATCCTAATTTTGCATAAGAACCTATTTTCTTTCCTTGCCCCATCGCAATTGCACCTATAACGGAAGCAAAGGGTAAAATATACATCGCATCTACTTTGAAATTAGCTAGTACTTCTATATGTAAAATACTTCCAATTGGATTCATTAAAAGTAAAATTATTGATAATACAGGTGCTATTAAAGCTTTCTTTAAAGAAATGATATGCTTTTCTGTTACTTCCTCATCAATATCCTTTGAATTAACAAATTCACCCTTATTTTTGACTAAACTAGCAACAATTACAGCTGTTGCTAATCCGAATAGAGCTGGAATGAAACCTGCTAACATTACATGACTTAATTCTAAGTGAAATCCATTAGCTGCAGCAATTGTATTAGGATTAGGAGAAATTATATTTCCTGCTTTTCCTCCTCCAGATAATGCTACTAGTAAAGATAACTTACTAATACCAGTCTGCTTACCAACAGATAATGCAATTGGTGCAACAATCAAAACCGCCACTGGAATAAATACCCCTACAGCTGTGATTATCATTGTTGATAGTGCTAACGACAGTAACGCTTGCTTATTACCCATTTTAGTAACAATTGCATGTGCAATAGATTCAGCTGCTCCTGATTCCATCATAACACCGGCTAACATTCCAGCTGCTAGAACTCTAATTGCAGTTCCAATAATACTTTGAGTGCCTGATATCATCACATTAACTGTTTGTGCAAATGACATACCACCTAACAAACAACCCACAATTGCACCGATAAACAAAGAGTATACAGGATTAAATTTTTTTAAGATTAAAAATATTGCTAATAGTAATCCGAAAATAGCAGAAAACCACGGTATTGTAATACTTCCCATTACTTACACCTCATATGTTAAATTATTTTCTTTTAACGTTAACGCTTACAGGTTATAATTTATCATATTACAATTGCTATTTTCATTATGCAGTTGCACAAATTAATTTAGAAGGTGTTTTCCATATGGAACTTAGTACAAAACTAGCTCAAGTAATCGTTGACAGAATGATGAAGACTATCCCTTATAACATAAATATGATGAATGACGAAGGTATTATCATTGCTAGCGGTGATCATACTCGTATCGGAAAATTGCACACTGAAGCCATCAGAGTACTCAGAAAGAACAAAATACTTAAATTCTCACACAATGATCCAAAAGAGAATGTTCAACCAGGTGTGAATATTCCTGTTAATTTTCATGATCAAACAATTGGTGTCATCGGCATTACTGGTGATCCTCAAGAGGTTACACCTTTTGCACTTTTATTAAAAAGTTCTACTGAACTCTTACTCGAGCAGCAATCATTCCAACAAATTGAAGAAAACAAACAAAATAAATTGACTAGATTTCTATTTAGATGGACACAAAAAGATATAGATTTCGATACAACTCAAAATCTAGAAAAAGAGGCCTTAGAACTAAATATTGATTTCTATTTCGAACGAACTGTTGTTATTATTAAATGCTCTGCAAAAAAATTACTTGACCTACGTCTAGAACAAGATAATTTTCATCTCAATCGTTCTGTAAATACACAAGTCTTAATTTGCAAAGATTTGTCTACAGTCAAAAAATGCATAAATTTTGCGCATAATCATAATTATAGAGTTGGCGTAGGTTCTACAACTAAAAACATTGGAAAATCCTTTTATGAAGCTCAAACAGTTATTAAAATTTCTACATTACTAGATAAAGACTATATTTATTATCGAGAGGTTAAATTTATTCAACAGTTACTTACTTCTGATCTAGCAGATAAAACATTAGTAGAAAAATTTTCTATGCTTGATAATACTGAATCTGGAACAGATTTATTAAACACACTATTAACATATTTAAAAAATAGTGGAAATATGAATAAAACTGCCTCAGACCTACATATCCATCGTAATACTCTACTATACAGATTGTCTAAAATACACAATTTAATTGGACTAAATCCTCATAAATTTACAGATTTATTCCAATTATTTTTAACTTTACTAACCTATTTGAATCATAAAAATCCTCAACTTAAGATTCATTAGTTAACACACTTATTCTTTCGTCTCGATTTTCTTTCTCAATATCTCTTTTCCTTGAAAATATGATTGTTGAATGGTTTAATTTGATTAACGAATAAGATGTGGAAAGGAATTTTATTATGACTAAAGAAGAAAAAATGAAACAAATCAAGCTCAGTTTTGAAAATCTAGCTCAACTGTTCGAAGTATTGGGCGATCAAAATCGACAACATCTCATCTATACTCTCTTTTCTCTTCCTTGCAAATCCAAAGGTGGTGTCCGCGTTGGAGAGATTACAGAAAAGACACATCTTTCTCGACCTGCTGTTTCACATCATTTAAAACTGCTGAAACAAGTTGGTATTGTCGGCATGAGAAAAGAAGGTACTAAGAATTTCTATTATTTGGAAACTAATACTCAACAATGGCATGACCTTTCCAAATTATCACAAGATATCATATCTTTGATTCAAGAAATAAATTTGGGGGAAGAAAATTAATGAAAAAAATATTAATTATTCTAACTAACACCAGATACTATGGTAATAATAGTAAAGATAAGACAGGTTTATGGTTAGCTGAAGCTGCTGAATTTGTCTATAAAGTGCAAGAACATGGCTATCAAGTTGATTATGCCAGTGTTAATGGTGGAGAAGTTCCTCTAGATCCTCGTAGTTTAAAAAGTACTTATCGTTCTAAAGAGGTTGATGAAATTTATTATTCTAATGACTTTCAAAATCGCGCTTTAAAACACAGTTTAAAAGTTTCTGATCTTGATCCTCAAGACTATTTTGCAATTTACTATACTGGAGGTCATGGGGTATTATGGGATTTTCCTAATCAACCAGCCCTTAGCTCTATAACTAATAGCATCTTTAAGCAAGGTGGCTTCATCATGTCAATCTGCCACGGATTAGCTGGACTCGTTACAATTAAAGATGATCAAGGCAATTATTTAATCAATAACAAGAAGATCACTGGCTTTACTAACTTTGAAGAAATTCTCAGTGGCAAATTACTTAAAGTACCATTTTTAACCGAAAACCAAGCTAAGAAAGCCGGAGCTAAATTTGTTCAAAAAAGACCTTTTGCTAGTTTTGCTGTTCAAGATGGACAATTTATTACGGGCCAAAACCCCATGTCTGGCTTCGCTGTTGCAGACCTTTTAGTAAAAAAAATCTCCTAAATATTAAATCCTATCTCTTTTAAGCAAATGACCGTAGACTTCATTTGCTTATTTTTATGGTCAGAAAATTCTCTATGTTATAATTAGACCGTAGAAAATATATTTAAGGGAGGCGTTTATTTTGCAACAAATTCGTTCAGATTTGCAATTTATCGATCACTATATCAATGTTTTCAAACGTAGTTGGGGAAGCTACTTGTTTTTCTTTTTAGGGATTAATTTGTTTATTGAGGCAATTGTTATCCCCATTTTTACGTTTTTAACTAGTTGGATTTTAAAGCTAAGTCATATTCCATATGTTTCATATACTAATATCTTAGAAATTATCACTCATCATCCTGTTGGATCATTGGCTCTCATTTTAGAATTAGTTCTGATAGTTGGTGTAATTTTCTTCCAATTTACATTTTTACTAACAGGTATTACTAATATTTCTAGGGATAATTTTTCACTTAAAGAAGTTTGGTTTACTTCTTGGGAACGTTTAATTCAACTCCGACCAACAAGTATTCTATTCTTCATTGGATATTTTACCCTTATTATGCCCTTTGCTAATTTAATTTTTAAAACACCTTTACTGAATAAAGCTAAGATTCCGGCATTCATCGTTGATTTCTTATTAGCTAAATGGCAATTTGCCTTATTACTTGCAGTTGCTTATCTTGTCGTCTTTTACCTAGGACTCAGATTACTGTACACTTTGCCTTTAATGATTATTCAAAATTATCATACTCGCGAAGCTGTATCTAAAAGTTTTAAGTTAACTAGACATCAAAATCTTGCTAATCTTCGTAGAATGGCTGTTATCTCTATTTATTTCGGTGCCATTACTGCGGTTGGATACTTACTAGTCTTACTTCTTCAGGTGGGATTTGACAAACTTCCTAAGCCTTTTGACTTAATTATGGCTATTATCATGCTCGCAATTATCCAGATTTTTAGTACTTTTATTGCAACAATTGTTAGTTTCCTCTTACTTCAAATGACTTTACCAACTGAAGTATTTAAGGGACATCCTACTTTTTACCATAGTAATCGTATCAATCAACGTAAGAAAAAGATCAGAATTACTACTGTTATTTTGGTTGGTTTCATTGCATTACTATCACTAACCAATGATTACTTTTATTTACATAGTAATAATATCCCACCCCTTCGCATCTCACATCGCGGTGTTGATGACGGTAATGGTGTACAAAATACAATTCCAGCTATGGCTGCTACTATTAAAGAACATCCAGATTTTATTGAAATGGATATTCATGAAACTAAAGATCACCAATTTGTCGTTATGCATGACGAAAACCTTAAAAATCTTACTGGCGTCAACAAAGCTCCTTATCAGTTGACTTTATCTCAAATTACTAAATTAGTAGCTCATGAGAATGGTCATGCTGCTCACGTTGTAAGTTTTGACGATTATTTAGCTTATGCTAATAAGCATCACCAAAAGTTGTTAATTGAAGTTAAAACTACTCCACACGATTCAAAAGATGTCGTTGATATCTTTTTGAAAAAGTATAAGAAAGATATTTTGAAACATCATCACGAGGTTCATTCCTTGGATTACAATGTTGTTAAACAAATTAAAGCTAAAGCTCCTAAAATATTTGTAAGTTATATCTTGCCTTATAACTTCACCTATCCTCAAACATCTGCCAATGCATATAGTATGGAGCAATCAACATTAAACGATTCTTTTATTGTTGATTCTCTCTTTAATCAACAAAAAGTATATGCTTGGACAGTTAATACTGACAGTGAAATGGATAGAATTTTGTGGTTAAATACTGATGGTATTATTACCGATAATTTGTCAGCTTTAGATAGTAAAATAAATGATTTTTATCATGATCCTTCTTATGCTGATATGCTTTTCAATTACATTACGGTTATTCCTTATAGCAATTCAATAACTAGTGAGGCTAGTGTGTAAGCGTAAGTTCGAAAAAACAATAAGTGTCATATATCAAGTTTTTGTTAACTTGATATATGACACTTTCTTTTTGATACAAATTTTCTATATTGATGTAGTTGTTAAACCTTGTTGAAAATTTACAGGAACCATTATTCGTGATGCTTCTCTTTCTGAATTTCCTTTTATTTGTTTATCCAGTATTTCAGTTGCTTTATTTGCTATCTGTTGAACATCCTGTCTAATAGAAGACACAGTTAATCTTGTATTAGGATATATTTTACTACCATCAAAGCCTATAATTTGAACTTGTTCTGGTACTTCTATTCCCTCTTCATCTAGCTTTTCTTTTATGTGAATAGCAACCTCATCAGAATAAGCAAATATTCCCAGTTTTCCAAAATCTGCTTCTTTATCTTTTACTGATTCTAATAGCTGGTTTAAAAATTTATGAAAGTCTTCAGTATTTTTAGAAGATGGAACATCTAAAATGCTATAATGTATTCCTAAATTATTACACTGATCTATAAATCCAGACTTTCTAGCAATCATTGGTGAAAATTCTTCATGTAATGTACCAGCATATATTGCACTAGTTACTCCTCTTTTATGGAATTCAGATGCTGCAATTTTACCACCATCATAATTATTAGATGTTACTAATGGAAACATTCCTGTATCATCTTTTTCTATTGATACCAATGGAATATTAGCTGGAACATGGCTATTTAAATCAGAGTAAGAAATTGATATTATCCCTGCTACTCTTTGCTCTTCAGCCATTTTTACATATGATTTCTCTTTAGAATAATTATTTTCAGAAACACTGAGTATTAATTTATATCCCATATCATTTAAATATTGTTGTACCCAAAATGTTAGTTCTGAAAAAAACGGAGACCAAACTGTAGGTAAAACAAAAACTACATATTTAGATTCACTAGTTTTCAATGCCCTAGCAGCTGCATTTCTTACATAATGCAACTTTTCAATAGATTGTCTGACTTGCTCTTCGACTTCAGGTCTAACTTTTTTCCCATTAATATAATTTGAAACTGTTGCTACAGATACGTTAGCATCTTTAGCTACATCTTTCATATTAACCAATTATATAAGCTCTCCCTTCATAAGGCTCCAGGTAAGTTGTCACATCCCCTTCAAAGTCAGCGCTATCATAGTTACTTATTAATAATTTCGTTGCTTTATACTCTTTTGGAATATCGAATTTAATTTTTTTATCCGAAAATGAACAAATCACCAAGATTTTCTCCCCATTATTATTTCTAGTAAAGGTTATAATATCAGAATCTGTTAAATCTAGCAATTTGCAATCGCCATTTATCAAAATATCATTACTCTTTCTTAATGAAATTAACTTTTGGTAAAATTTGTAAATGGAATCTTTATTTAATAAATCTTTTTCCACATTAATATTTTTATAATTATTATTAATCCGTATCCATGGTTGTCCGTCAGTGAAACCTGCATTTTTGCTAGCATTCCATTGCATAGGTGTCCTACTATTGTCTCTTGTCTTCCTGTTAACCATATCTAAGGCTTTTTCGCTTGATATACCCACTCTTGTCAAAAAATCATATGTATTGTGCGCTTCTAAATCTTTCATATCATCTATAGACTGAAAATCCACATTAGTCATACCTATCTCTTCACCTTGATAAATAAATGGTGTCCCACGTTGAAATAATGTTAGCATTGCTAACATTTTTGCTGACTTTTCTCTATACTTTTTGTCATTTCCAAATCTTGAAACTATTCTAGGTTGATCATGATTTCCTAAATAATTAGAATTCCATGTAAGATTTTCTTGCCAATGGTTTATACTTTCTCTTAAATCACTCATCTTAAATGATACATCAGAATATCTACCATACTTACCATAGTCTACATGCATATGCTCAAATTGAAAGATCATATCTAATTCATTTGAATCTAAAAATTTGGATCCTTCTTCCGTATTTGTATGAGGAGTTTCCCCAATTGTTATAAGATCATATTTACTTAATACTCTTTCATTCATTTCTTTTAAATATCTGTGAATATTATTTCCATTGGCTATTCCATAATAATATGCGCCATATTCTTTATTATCTACCACTGGTGCATTTGTAAATTTTTGAGGTTTAGATATAAAGCTAATAGAATCCATTCTAAACCCATCAATACCCTTTTCTGCCCAAAAAGACATCATATTATAAATTTCATTTCTTAATTCTTTATTATCCCAATTTAAGTCTGGTTGTTCTTTAGCAAATAAGTGTAAATAGTACTGATCTCTTTCTGGAACATACTCCCATGCTGATCCTCCAAATGCGGAACCATGATTTGTTGGTGCTGACCCATCAGGTCTAGGATCACGCCAAATGTAGTATTCACTATATTTATTATCTTTACTTTTCTTTGATTCTTGAAACCACTTGTGCTGATCAGAAGTATGATTTACTACTAAATCCATCACAATTTTTATATTATAGTCATGTGATTTTTTTATTAGCTCCTCCACATCTTCCATTGTTCCGTAGATATTATTTATACTTTGATAGTTTGAAATATCGTATCCATTATCAACTAGTGGTGATTCAAAAATTGGAGTTAGCCATAAAATATTTACTCCTAATTCTTTTAAGTAATCTAATTTTTGAATTACTCCCTGTATATCTCCTATACCGTCATCATTAGTATCATTGAAACTTTGAACATAAATTTCATATACTACACCTTTCTTTTTCCAATCATTCATCTTCCTCATCCTCACCTACTATCGCTAAAGATTCATTAACATAAATAATTTGTTTTCTAGATTCTTCAATAATTTCATTTATTCTTTTTTCTGATATATATGAATCCTTAGGTTCCATCGTTATTGCCATTGCAAGGGATAAATTCATTCCTGCAATTAAATGCACATGTTCTTTATTGAAAATATTTTCTACAAATTTTTGATTTACAGACCCTGCCATTAAATCTGTCAAAATAATGTATTCGTCATCTTCATTATAGTCTTTAAAAACATCTCTAATTGTATCTTCAATTGGTTTATTATCTACATAGGCCGTAATAACTGTTAACTTCAATCCTTCTCCTTCGAAAAATCTAAGTGTTTCTGCTATCCCAGCTGCCAGTGTAGAATGACTTGCTATAATTATATGTCTATTCATCTATTTATCTCTCTTTCTCTTAACATTTATGCAGCTATACCTAAAATCCCCGTTGCTGCACCAATCAAACAAATTAGGATAATTAATAAAATAATTCTAGTTGGTGTCCATGATTTCTTCCCTAAAAGCCAATACACTAATAATGCTAAACAAACTGGAAGTAATCCTGGCATGATTTTATCAAATATTCCTTTTTGCAAGGACAAAGAAACTTTACCCGTAGCAAATTTTAATGGTGTATAAACTTTTACAACTGCTGGTACTAATGATCCAACCACCATCAATCCCATGATTGAAATTGCATCTGTAAATACATTAATTTTTTCTCCAAGCGTAGTAATTAATTTTGTTCCTGACTCATATCCTAAATTGAATAACCACATTTTTAGCCAATAAAAAGCTATATACATTAACATCCATAAAACTGCTCCAACAGCATTTTTTTGAAGTGCCATATACCCTGCAATAGATCCCATAATAGTTGGAATTAATATCCAAAATACAGAATCACCTACACCTGAGAGAGGACCCATTAATGATGTTTTTAGAGATTGAACAGCATCTTTAGCTTCAATACCATCCTTCTCTTCCATCGCCAAAGTTGCCCCTAAAATTACATTTCCCATTTGTGGAGTTACATTAAAATATTTATAATGATTATCCATTGCATCAATATATTCATCATCATTAGAATAAATCTTTCTTAAAGCCTTTCTCATTGAAAATGCAACAGATGGTGCCTGTTGGGATTCATAGTTATACCCTAATCCTGCAGAAAAAATCCATCTTCTAAACATATTTTTTCTTTCTTTTACCGTTAATTTATTATTACTCATCAAAATCATCTCCTTCATCATTAACAATATCTTGCTCTGCTGTAGCTACCGTACTATTTGTCTTTTGAATATTTTTCATATATACAGCATAAGCTGCAGCTCCACCCAATAAGGCAATTCCTAGTACTGGAACTTTAAGGTATGCAGCAGCAACAAATCCAATGATTAAATATGTTAAATATTTTTTTACTGGCATGTATCTCAACAACATTCCAATACCTACAACAGGTAACATACCACCAGCTATTTGCAAACCATTAGTAAACCAAGTTGGAATTACATTTAATATAAGTTTTACAATTGGTGTTCCAAAGAGTACCACTAAAGTTACAGGAATTACATATTTAAGCATCCATGTTACAACTGTTAAATAAAATACTGCATCAATTTTTTTGAACTTTTTCTCATGTAATAATCTTTGAGCCCAATGTGCATAGAAGTTATTAATAATCTTTAAAACTACATCTAATTGAAGCGTTAACATTCCTACGGGTAATCCTACTGCAATGGCCGTTCCTGTACTTGCCCCAGTCCTAATTGCTAAATAAATGCTAACAATCGTAGCGACTCCATATTCAGGAACTGAAGAGCCTCCAATACCTGCTACACCCAATGACATTAATTGAAGTGTTCCTCCTATCACTAAACCAACACTTACATTTCCCATTACTAACCCTACAAGTAATCCTATTGTTACTGGCCAGTTACCTGTTATTTGGTTTCCTGTTCCATTATCCCAAGCCATGTATGCTGCAATTAATATTACTAAAATATCTTGTAAAAAATGTGGCATATTATTATTCCCCTTTCTTCAATAAATCATCTAGCAGAATTTTTTCATCATCAGGTGTATACTGTGCATATATCTTTACACCTAACTCTTGGATTTTTTTCAAATCTTCAATTTCCTTATCATCCATGGCAATCCTGGAAGTAAAAGATTTCCTATCGTTTTCTTCAAACATAGCTCCTAAGTTGACTGCTGGTATTTTCACACCACCCCTGATCATATTTAATAATGTCTCCGGTTCTTTAACCAGAATGAAAACAGCATGTGAATCATATTTCCCATTATTAAAATTAGTTATAGCCTTTTCTTCATCAATGATTGACATTCCTGTTCCTGCAGGCTTGCTCATTCTCATAGTTGCCTTTATCATTTCATTTTTACTAATTTCATTATCTACTACCATATATCTTTTAGGATGTAATTCTCGGTTCCATTGATTTACTGTAACACCGTGTACTAACCTTTCATCAACCCTAGCTAAAACTACTGTCATTTTTCTTCCTCCTAGTATAACGTTTAAATTAATGCTTTTTATTTGTTGTTATTTTAACAATTTATAAACTTTAAACGTTTCAAGTTTTGTTACAATTATTATTATAATCCTTCGTTTTTTAATTGCAAGCGTTTTTATAAATTATATTTTTTTGTTTGTAAGCGTAACAATTGACAGCTAACTTTTCGTAAGTTATAATTCAAGTAACTTATTTGTCGGAGGTAATACTAAATGTCTAATGAATATCAAGTAAAAACAGATATTTGTTGTTGTGGATTGTGCCCTACGCCATCCACCATTTAGTATGCTTGTATTCTTTTGGTAGATATCAAGGGCACAGGACAATTTCATTTTGTTCTGTGTTTTTTTATTGTTTTAAATACATAAACTGATAAAATAAGTGAAAATTTTGGTGTAGAAAGAAGTGGAAAGAATGTCGCGGCAACCATTAAAAATCGGAATTTTAAATCTTATGCATGACAAAGAAGATACTCAAAAAAGATTTTCTAGAGTCTTAAGAGATACAGGTGAAAATTTAGAAATAACTTATTTCTATCCTGTTAACCACTATAAGAATCGTGAAGTTCCAGAATTAGTGGCTAAAATATCTCAACCATTAGATTTAAAATTAGTTCATCAGATGGATGCTTTCATCATTACAGGTGCACCCTTGGAAAAATTACCATTTTCAGATATTACCTATCTTGATGAATTACAGGGACTAATGGATACTCTAGAAAAGCAAAATATCTCTCAACTCTATGTTTGCTGGGGTGGTATGGTTGCTCTTAATTACTTCTATGGTATTCATAAAGAAATGCTAGATACTAAACTTTTCGGTATTTATCCGCAAAAAATTACTAATCAAAGTAATTTGCTTAAGGGTTTGACTAATGGTTTCTTAGCACCGCATGCACGTTACGCTGAAATGAATAAAGATGACATTCTTTCATCTAAAGACTTAATTATTAATGCTTATTCATCAACCGGACACTTATTCTTAGTGTCTGCAAAAAATAAGCCTCAACACTTCTTATTCTCACACCTAGAATACGGTCCTAATGCCTTTATAAAGGAATATCACCGCGAATTAAATGCTCGAGGAGGTGATGCTGTTGGCTTGGCAAAACCAACAGGATACTTTAAGGATGATAATAATATGAGCCAACCCCAATTTACTTGGGAAAATACACAAAAAAAATTCTTTAAAAATTGGATTACTACAATAACTAATCATTAAGGAGGACTCCCTATGTCAAAAATTTATAACTCTATCTTAGATACTATTGGAAATACACCTATCGTGAAATTAAATCATGTTGTACCTGAAAATGCTGCTGATGTTTATGTAAAACTTGAATTCTTTAATCCTGCAGGTTCAGTTAAAGATCGAATTGCTTTAGCAATGATTGAAAAAGCTGAAAAAGATGGCATTTTAAAACCAGGTGATACTATTGTTGAACCAACTTCTGGTAATACCGGTGTTGGTTTATCTGCAGTAGCTTCTGCTAAAGGCTATCATTTAATTATTACTATGCCTGAAACTATGAGTGACGAACGTAAAAAATTAATGCGTGCTTATGGCACTGAACTTATTCTTACACCAGGTTCTGAAGGTATGGCAGGTTCCATTGCTAAAGCTGAAGAATTAGTTCAAACTAAAGGTTACTTCATGCCTATGCAATTTAAGAACTTAGCTAACCCTGAAATTCATGAACTTACAACTGGTAAAGAAATTGTTGCTGCTTTTGGTAGCGATAATTTACCAGACGCATTTGTCGCTGGTGTAGGTACTGGTGGTACCCTAACTGGAATCGGTCGGGCTTTAAAGAAGGCTTCTTCAGACGTAAAAGTATATGCTCTTGAACCTTCTGAATCCCCACTACTCAAAGAAGGCAAAAAAGGTGCACACAAAATTCAAGGTATCTCCGCTGGCTTTATCCCTGATACTTTAGATCGTGAAATTTATGATGATGTTGTAGAAGTTTCAAGCGATGAAGCATTTGAAACTGCACGTGAAGTTGCTAAAAAAGAAGGTTTCCTACCTGGTATCTCTGCTGGTGCTAACATTCATGGCGCAATTGAATTGGCTAAAAAATTAGGCAAAGGTAAGAAAGTTATTACTGTTGCTCCTGACAATGGTGAACGTTATCTTTCTACTGCTTTATATCAATAAAATATAATACACAAAATAATAATCGCTAAAGATTACGTAGTTAAAACGTTAATCTTTAGCGATTATTTTAGTTTAGAGATCTAAATCTCAATCTTTATCTATTACTTACCGAAATATGCTCTTGTATAGTCTGTTTCACCTACTGAATGCCACATAACACCTTTTAAGTTGCTATTTACTAAGTGACTTTCTGTCATTGTGTACAATGGTACTACTGGCATGTCATCATTTAATTGTTTTTGCATGTTTCTCATATTTTCCCAATACTTATTAGTATCAGTACCATTTTGCTTAGCTAATTCCAATTGCTTGTTGTAATACTCACTAGCATACTTACCATAATTTTGTGGATTAGTTTTAGATAATACATCGAAATCACTGATTGGATCTGCAAAATCAGCTAACCACAAAGTATAATTCATATCAAAATTACCGTTGCTTACTTTATCATTAGCACTCTTGTCAGGAACAGATACTACATCCACTTCTGCACCTTTTAATTTTGTTTCAACTTGTGATTGAACAAATTGACCTACATTCTTAGAAATTGTTTGATCATCTGTAACAAGTGTCAATGTTACTTTCTTCTTATTAAGTTCCTTCAAACCTTCATTCCATAATTCTTGACCTTTTTTCAAATCATAAGTTGTAGAAGGCTTCATTTCTGTTGCAAAGTCTTTGTTTGTAGTAGGATCTTTAGCTAATCTAGGAGCAACATAAGTATCTCCTGCTGTTGATCCATCACTTAGTACTTTATTGGCTAATTGTTTTCTATTTAAAACTAGATACAAAGCTTGTCTTAATTTTTGATTTTGGAATGCTTTATTATTTTGTAGATTTAGTCTTAAATAATATGTTCCTGCTCTGTATACGTGCTTCAAATCTTTATCTTTTTGCAAACCTTGAGCTGTAGTTCCTGTAACTAATGCATCATCTAACTTATTATCTTGGAACAATTGGTGAGCAGTATTTGAATCTTTAACTACTTGCATAGAGATCTTCTTCAAATGAACATCTTTCTTATCATAGTAGTACTTATTACGTGTTAAATCCCAACTTTCATTAGTACCGGTCCAACCTGTTACCTTAAATGGTCCGTTATATACTAATCTTGTACTTGAAGTACCATATCTTTTTCCTTCTTTGTTAACGTATTTTGTACTTTGTGGGAAGAAAGCTGGCATTACCATCATTTGGCTGAAGTAAGGCATTGGATACTCTAACTGAACTTGAAGTGTAGTGTCATTTAATGCTTTTACACCTAAGTCAGAAGCTGGCAATTCACCACTCGAAACTTTAGTAGCATTTTTAATTCCAGTAAATATGTAGTTATATCCTGATTTAGCTGATGGACTTGCTGATCTTCTCCATGAAGTTACAAAGTCTTGAGCTGTAACTTTAGAACCATCAGACCACTTAGCATCTTTTCTGATATGGAAGGTATAAGTCTTACCATTGTTAGTTGGTTTTACAACCTTTGTAGCCATCGCTGCTACTGGTTTACCATTTTTGTCCATTCTATATAGACCTTCCATTGATTGAACTAGCACATTCCATTGAGGCAAAGTTGCTACATTAGAATTATCCAACGATTGAATTTCAGCTGTTTGCATTAACTTTAATGTGTCCTTTGAACTATTCTTTCCTGAACATGATGCTAGTAAGAATGTGCCTGCTAAAACAACTGGAACTAATCGTAATACTTTCTTGAATTTCATATCCTCATCTTCTCTCTTCTCTTAATCGTTATTATTCTTTCCCAAATGTTCCGTCTTCTACTTCTGATACAAACTCGTATAAGCTCTTGAAGAATGCTTCTGGATTATCTTCATTGTGGCAATGTCCACCGTCCGGAGTTAATACCAATCTAGAGTTTGGCAAAGTATCTTGCATTCTTCTAGCTACATCTAATGGCATTGTGTCAAATTCACCAAATGTCAATAAAGTAGGTACTTTTACATTTGCTAACTTATCTCGTACACTCCAACCATTCAAAGTTCCTACCATCACAAATTCATTATTTCCCTGGAAATAATTGTATACATCTGTTGCCATTGTATTGACCATATGTGAAACTTTTGGATGTCTAGTAACATATTTAGCATAGAGCTTTTTCAACAATTCTTGATACATTGGATCATCAAAATTTTCAGTTTCTTCAACATCTTTCATATATTGAACTTCTAAACTGTTAAACATTTCTTCTCTTAACTTGTTGATATGAGTTGTATATTCTTCAATATTATCAATCATACTGAAAACAACTAAACCTTTTAAATGTTCTCCGTATTTTAAAGCATATTCTTGTGCTAGAAGTCCGCCCCATGAATGTCCAACTAAATAAAAATTATCTAATCCCAATTTTTTTCTAACTTCTTCTAGTTCTTCCAAATAATAATCAAGCGTTAAATAATGTTTATTTTCTTCCAAAGAAAAGTCTGGTTGATCTGAATAAAACGAACCTAATTGATCGTAGGTATAAACTTCTACACCCTTATCATTTAAATTTTGAGCAAAATTTTCAAATTCTTCATGATTTCCTCCAGGACCACCATGCACGCATAACATCTTAACGGGACCTTTCCCTTCCTTTCGAGTAAATAGATGGTACCCATTATCTAGTTCTAAAAGTTTTGTTCCTTGTTTCATTAGTAATTCACCTCATAATTTTATTGAGAAAATTATTAAGCAATTAAAAACGCCCTATAGAAGTTTAATTACTTCTATAGGGCGTTTCCGCGGTACCACCTATTTTTATTGATCAACAAAAATTAATCAACATCTCTTTTCACGTGCGGCCTAGACTTCTCTAAGCGATACGCTAGTACGTTAAAGGGTACAACCTAAAAACACTCTTCGCATTTTTAGCTCTAAGGTGATATTCGTAAACTTCCATACTGTTTTCTTACACCAACCGAAAACTCTCTTTAAGCGTAAAAATTTACTACTGTCCTTGTCATTGCTATTAATCTCTCTATTCGTTGTCATCATATTAACACTTTTTTATAATCTGTCAACTACGTTTATTCATTTTTTTATTATCTTAATCTAATAAAAAGCCCAAAAAAATCGTATTACTTCACTATTTTTTGGACTTCAATTTTTTCAATTAAATTTTATTCATCGCATCTTTTACAGCTTCTTTTAAAGCTCTACTTGTTGCTGATGCTCCCGAAATGCTATCAACGTCGTAAGTATTCTTACTGATCATTTCTTTTGGCATACTCTCAATTGCTTGGGCTCCAATTCCAGTTTCACTTTGTTTTAAAATCTCAATATCTTTTAATTTTTTATCATCATCTACTGTAATTCTAACTACAACTTCGTTACCTACACCAGCATTACTTCTTCCTAAATATTGGTTAGCACCCACCATATAAGTTTCTTTAACATCTAAGTCACTACCTAAATTGACCTTTTTTTCAGTTTGAGATGCTGAAGATACAGCGTCAGGTTCTTCTGTCATGTGTTCAAAAACTTCTTCTTTAACACGAGCTGCATTTAAGCCTGCAATTTTACCAAAAATTAAGCATTCAGCAATGTTTTCTCCAGCTTGATAACGTCCAGCAGAAATTCCACCGAGTTCTCCAGCTCCATAAAGATGTGGAATAGGTGTACCATCATTGGACAAAATTTCAGCACGTGCATTACGGCGTGGCCCACCTTGTGTGTTTAAAACTGTTTGTGATACTGATAAGGCATAGTATGGACCCTCAGCATCAAATGCTTGCATCGTTTCTGGATTACGGTGGAATGCATAATCCTTTCCTTCAGTTGCAAAGAAGTTAAACTCTGCCACTTGTTCTTGCAATTTTTCTGGTACAGCACCTATCTTTTTAGCTAATTCTTCTAGTGTGTTAGCTTCAATCACCATATCTAGTGCTTGTGGGTAGATACTTGTCTCTTTATCTGCAAATTTTTCGTATTGTTTTTTATCAAAAATAATATGTGGATGATGATTATTTTGTGGAACTTTCCAATAACCATGGCTATAAACATGGCCATGTCTATTAGTCATATCTTCAGGATAATAGCGTGTACCATCATCTCCTGCAAGGAAGACACTGCCGTCATAAATAGCTTTCCAATCTCCCAAAATTAATTTACCACGTTTACCAGTTGGAACCGTAAATGCTAGTCCATGAAGCATTCCTAAAGATTCATAGTTATTCATGTGCCATAAACTAGCACCGACTTCAGTTGCCATCTTAATTCCATCGCCTTTATTGTATAAGGTTCCTAATGGTACTAACTTAGATGCACCCAGGTAATCTTCTAACATTTCTGGGTTATTTTCGAAACCACCAGTAGCCATAACTACACCATTATTAGCTTTAATATTTCTCAATACATGATCACGTTCAATTTGAACCCC
Organism: Ligilactobacillus salivarius DSM 20555 = ATCC 11741; assembly: GCF_001435955.1. Taxonomy (GTDB): domain Bacteria; phylum Bacillota; class Bacilli; order Lactobacillales; family Lactobacillaceae; genus Ligilactobacillus; species Ligilactobacillus salivarius. The sequence goes on from NZ_AYYT01000009.1 coordinate 43,481, forward strand.
TATTACAGTTTTTGTTGCAGGATCTTGAATTAAATGACGAGCTGGTGAACTAAACCATACGTCAATCTTATCTGAACGATCAACTACATTTTGTCTTAGCATCTTCCACAAAGCACCATCAAAGAATCCCAAACTAACTGATAAAATATCATGGTGTTCGCTACCTTCAAATTCTGGATATTCCACTGTATTATCAATAATAGCTTTTCTCAATGCTGCAAATTTAGGATTATTCCAATAATCGCGCTTATATTGATAAGGTTCCACGCCTAAATGTTCCTTTAAATATTTAGCCATATTTGCCATACCTTCAACATAAGTATCAGCTATTTCTTGGTCAAGTGTCATCGGATCTGTTAGAGCTGCGAAGTATTTCTTTTCAGCTTCAAAGTCATCACTTGCACTGATCATTTGAGCAGAATAACGAGTGTTACCACCTTCATTACCTTCAGGAGCAGCATCAACTAATAAAACTTTTGCCCCTTCATCTGCAGCGAATCTGGCTGCTGTGGCTCCAGCTCCACCAAATCCTAAAACAACTACATCATACTCAGCATCCCAATTATTTACTTTAACCATCTAAAATTCCTCCTCATAGGATTTATCAAGTTACATATTTCACATATATAATTATAAAATACTATAGGTATAAAAGTAATCGTTTTCTAATTTCTATTAATCATGTTATTATAACTTTAGGTTATGATTAAAAATTTAGTTAATCATAAAAATTTTAGTAACTATCACTGTTATATTGGAGAATCTGTTATGAGTTTTGAAATTAATCATATTAAATATATCCAAGCCATTGTTGAAAATGACTTCAATATTACTGCAGCGGCTCATAAAATACATATCAGTCAACCCGCTCTCAGTAAATCAATTAATTTAATTGAAAGCGAATATCATGTACATATTTTTACAAGAGATAAGCATCGATTAGTTGGACTAAGTCAACAAGGTAAAATTCTCTATGCCATGATGTTAGATATTCTAGAGAAATACGAAGAATTAGAAAATGAATTGCATCAACTTGGAACTGAACCTTCGCTTATTAAATTTGGAGCCATTGCTAGTACCCCACAGATTTTATTTCCTGGTCTCTTTATTGATTTTGAAAGTACACATCCTAACATCCACATTGAAATTATTGAGGATGGTGGTGTAAATATCTTACATGATTTCTTACAAAAAAAATTTGATTTTGCTTTACTAGTTAATCCTTTTGAATTACCACCTGATTTAGCTGATGTGCATTTAGTTGCTGAAGATGAGATTGTTGCCTTTCTTCCCCTAGGACATCCTCTCACTTCAAAAGCAATACTAACTTGGGAAGATCTAGCTGAATATCCGCTTGTCTCTTTATCAGACAAATATCAGACCTACTTTAAAGTAATGGAACAATTTAGAATACGTGGACTAGAGCCTCATTTTGCATACACATCATCTTCATGGCAATATCTAACAGATGCTATTCAACGCAATTTTGTAATTACTTTAATGCCATCGCTAGTCCCAACATTTTCCTCTACTGATAACATTATTATTAAACGAATTAAAAATCCTGCATCATTTAATTTGTTTTTAGCTAGATTAAATAAGAAACACTATTCAAAAGAAAATAAACTTTTCTACAACTTTCTTAATCAACATTTACCAAAATTAAAATAACTTTTTTCTTGCCTTGGAGTTAACTCAAAGGTTTAGAATTCAAACTATAGAATAGATTTAAAAAATGAGGTATCTTCAATGAAAAGTGCAGTTTTTGAAAATAAGGGAAAAGTCAGTCTAGAAGAAATTAGTAAACCTACAATTCAAGATAGTGGTGATGCTATTATCCGCGTTATTCGTGCATGTGTTTGTGGCTCTGATTTATGGGCTTATTCTGGATTGGACAGTAAAGAAACACATTCCGTTAATAGTGGTCATGAAGCATTAGGTATTATTGAAGAAGTAGGCTCTGATGTAACAACTGTAAAACCTGGCGATTTTGTGATTGTTCCATTTACACATGGATGCGGTCATTGTGCAGCTTGTTTGGCAGGTTTCGATGGTGTATGTCAAGATCATGAAGATAATTTTAGCGTTGGTTTCCAATCTCAATATATTCGTTTTGCGTATGCTCAATGGGCTTTAGTTAAAGTTCCTGGTAAACCTGAAGATTATAGTGAAGGAATGTTGAAGTCATTACTTACTCTATCTGACGTTATGGCTACTGGTTATCATGCTGCTCGCACAGCTCATGTTAAGCCTGGAGATAAAGTAGTTGTTGTCGGTGACGGAGCTGTTGGTCAATGTGCTGTTATTGCAGCTAAAATGTTAGGTGCCTCTCAAATTATTATGATGAGTCGTCATAAGGATCGCCAAGATTTAGCTTTAGAATTCGGTGCTACTGATATTGTTGCTGAACGTGGAGCAGAAGGTATTTCTAAAGTTATTGCTCTAACTGGTGGAACAGGTGCTGATGCTGTTCTCGAATGTGTAGGCGCTCAAGCATCTACTGAACAAGCTATGGGTGTTGTCCGTCCTGGTGGTTTTATTGGTAGAGTTGGTCTACCTCACGGAAAAGATATGAACCCTGCTGCTACATTCTATCGCAACGTTACTCTAGCTGGTGGTCCTGCTTCTGTTACAACTTATGATAAAAAAGTTTTACTTAAAGCTGTACTTGATGGACAAATCAATCCTGGAAAAGTTTTTACTCATAGTTATAGTCTTGATGAAATTAATCAAGCTTATAAAGACATGGCAGATCGTAAGACTATTAAATCACTGTTAGTCATCGATTAATCATAAAAAATGAGGCTGGGAAAAAAGTCTCAAAACTTAAAAACCGTTAGAAATCACGTTACTAAAAGCGTTGATTCCTAGCGGTTTTTAATATAACCATTTTCTAAAATTCATCTGAAAATATAGTTTTTTTCTAGCCTCATTTTTTATAACTTATATTTTTAATCTTTCAATTTATCCAAAGCTTGAGCAAAGTCATCAATTAAATCATCTGCATTTTCAATTCCAACTGAAATTCTTAACAATTCTGGCGTTACTCCAGCTGCCTTCAATTCTTCGTCGCTTAATTGTGCATGTGTTGTTGAAGCTGGATGGATAATTAAAGATTTAGCATCCGCAACATTTGCTAATAGAGAAAATAGTCGTAAATTTTCAATTAATTTCTTACCATCTTCTTTGCCACCTTTTAATCCTAAAGTAAAGATTGAACCTACACCCTTAGGGAAATATTTCTGTGCCAAATCATAGTAAGGGCTATCCTCTAACTCTGGATAATTAATCCATGCTACTTCTGGACGAGACTTCAAGAATGAAATTAGTTTTCTTGTATTTTCAACATGACGTTCTACTCGCAAGGATAATGTTTCTAAACCTTGTAATAGTAAAAATGAGTTGAAAGGACTAATTGAAGCACCAGTATCACGACCAATTTCAGCTCGTACCTTAGTAGTGAAAGCTGCACCTTTAATATCTGCAAATTTCAATCCTTCATATTGTTGATTAGGTTCTGTGAAATCAGGATAACGTCCGCTAGCTTCATAATCAAAATCTCCCTTTTCAACAATTACTCCACCCATGGTTGTCCCATGACCGCCGATAAATTTTGTAGCAGAATGTACGACAATATCTGCTCCATGTTCAAGTGGTCGTACTAAGTATGGTGTTCCAAAAGTATTATCAACAATAAAGAGAATACCGTATTTATGAGCAATTTTCCCAATCTCTTCAAAATCGACTAAATTAATTCCGGGATTTCCAATACTCTCTACATAAATTGCCTTAGTCTTATCATTAATTGCTGCTTCAAAGTTTGCAGGATTATCAGGATTTACGAAATTTTTTTTAATCCCTAATCGTTTTAAAGTAATACTAAATAAGTTATAAGTACCACCATAAAGTGTGCTAGCAGCAACAATTTCATCGCCTTGTCCTGCAATATTCAATATCGCATATGTAATAGCTGCTGATCCAGTTGCTAATGTTATACCTGCACTTCCTTTTTCCAACGCTGCTACTCTTTTATCAACTACATCAGTGGTAGGATTTGTTAACCTAGTGTAAATATTTCCTGCATCTCTCAATGCAAATCTATCTGCTGCTTCTTGTGCATTCTTAAAAACATATGATGTTGTTTGGTAAATAGGCACTGCTCTTGATCCTGTTTCATCAATTGTTTGTCCAGCGTGTACTTGTAAAGTTTCGAATCTATCTGTTGCTTTTGTTTGATCTTGAATTGTCATAATTATCCTCTTTTCTAAGTTGTGTGAATTAGGTTCAACCAATTCGTATATAGCTTGACACTACTTTGAAACCACTGATTAACTATCTGATTATTTTGATAGTAATTGTTAGGTTTACTAATTGGTTTCCCTTTTTCTAAATCTCGTTTATATTCTCTATCTAACGTTCTTGTATCGTATTCTGGATGACCAGTAATAAATAAATTTTTTTGATCAGTAGTCGCTAATAGAAATGCCTCTACTTCCTGACTCTTAGCCAATACCTGTAACTCATCAGGTAATTTTGCCGGTAAAATTAATTTAGTATGTCGAGACTGTGGCATTCGAATTGGTCCCCCACTTCCAAAACCTAATAAGAAGGAACTATTCATGTCTATTTTTTCTGCTTGATAGACCCCAAATAATTTAGAAACTAAAGGTAACTTATCAATATCAAATTTTACTTTCAAAGCTGCTTGACTAGCCCAACATTCAAAAATCGTATAAATTTTTGTTTGTCTACTCCATTCAACCAACTTTTGAAAATCATCCCAATAGTCTACTTCTGTGAAATCCAGATGTTCTACTGGTGCACCTGTAACTATTAGCCCATCAAAGTTTTGTTGTAAAACCTTGCTCAAGGGCAGATAATGTTTCTTTATAATTTCACTATTACCATGATGAAAATGATGACTATCAGGATATGCAAAAGTCACTCTACAATTAATTTTTGTTTTTTCCAATAACTTTAAAAATTGTAATTCTGTTGTTTCCTTGGTTGGCATTAAATTTACAATTAATATTTCTAAATTTTGTTTATCGTTCAGTTTATTCTTCCATTGTTTTTGTGCTAAAGCTATTCCATTTACAGCTTGTACTGTCATCATTCTCACCTTCTTTTAATCTCCCCAAACTTCCTTAGCTGTCTCAATTACTAATTTCAGTTTGTTTTCTTGATCTTTTTCTGTAAGTTTATTTCCTTCCTCCGTTGAAGCAAATCCACATTGTGTACTTAATGCTAAATCATCTAAATCAACATATTTAGTTGCTTCTTGAATTTTTCGTTTCAATTCATCTTTGTCTTCTAATTCAGGCTTTTTGCTAGTTACTAGTCCTAATACCACTCTTTTACCAGCAGGAACAAATCTCAATGGCTCAAAACTACCTGAACGTGCATCATCAAATTCTAAGAAATATCCATCATAATCTGTGTCAAATAAATCTTCTGCAACAGCTTCATACCCGCCTGAGAATAACCAAGAAGATGCATGATTCCCACGACATACATGAGTTGTAATTATTAAATCATCAGGCTTATTCGCTAATGCATTATTGATAATTTCCTTACTAATTTTTGTTGCTTCTTTGGGATCAATACCTTTTTCTAATAAAGATTCACGTTTATTTTTATCAACTAAAAACGCCCAATTTGTATCATCAAATTGTAGATATCGACAACCTAAATCATAAAAAGCTTTAATTGCATCAGCATAAGTTTGCGATAAGTCCGCATAGAATTCTTCTACGTTGGGATAAATTTCTTTCAATTTTGAAGAACCATCGTTAGCTAAAATTTCCTGACGATATAACATTGTTGGACTAGGAATTGTAGCTTTAGCTATGAGATTTCTTTTATCTGCAACTTCTTTAAGATAAGAAAAATTCTTCAAAAATGGATGATCAGGATTAAATTTTACTTTCCCTACTACTCGAACATTATAAGCAGGTGCATCAGTCCCTTTAAATTGTTGATTATATCCTGTTTGTGGAACATATCCTTCTACTCCATCTAAATTTTCTAGAAAGTCAATGTGCCACCAGCCTCGATTAAATTCTCCATCTGTCACAGCCTTTAGCCCCACTTTTTTTTCTTTTTCCACCAACTCATCGATTAGTCTATCTTCAATTTCCTTTAATTCATCTTGAGAAATCTTTCTCTCTGAAAAATCTTTGCGTGCTTTTTTTAATTCTTCAGGTCTTAAAAAACTTCCTACAATATCATAATGTGCTAAATCTTTAATCGTCTTTGTCATAATTTTTTCCTACTTTCTTTCGTATAAAAATAAAAAAGTCCCTAGAACAACAAATGTTGTTCTAGGGACGTGTCATCATCTTATTCACGTGTTACCACCCGTTATTCGATACTACCTCACAGTAATATCCTCACTAAGTACACTATACAAGCTATACTCGTTCGCTATAACAGGCGACCCCTGTTATCTGCTTGCCATGGCTCACAGATAATCTAGCTCCAAGACCATCTTCATTAAGCTTTCAACACATCGCATCTCACCATTCACGACTCTCTTTAGTAATACTCACATTAATTACTCATCTTTTCTTAGCTATTTCTAATTATTATGTCATAATAATATCTTTTATGTTACCCGCTGTCAACCCTAAATTATAAATTAATTAAAATCTAGTGCTAACCCCTGACTATGAATAGCTTCTACAATGTCATCACGTTTATTTTGATGTGTATTCAATTTTTTTCCGTTAATTTGATTAGTAAATGAATCAATTCTTCGATTAGCATCACGTAAATCATAGTATGTTTGTACTATTTCATCGTAATCTTTCAGCTCACTAACTTCAAAATCACGTGGATATTCATTTTCAAAAGTTGTAAATTCTAATGGAAGTCTTGGCTTTAATTGTGGTTCTTGATCTGGTACACCAACTTGTAAGCCCAAAGCTGGGTATGTGAGTTCTGGTAAATCTAATACTTTTAACATTGCTTTAGGATCATCATTAACCGTCCCTAAAGGTACTATTCCAAGTCCCATACTCTCAGCAGCATTAATTACATTTTGGACTGCTAACATTGTATCTTGAAATGCTTGAAAGAAAATATCCATTGTATGCAAGCGCCCATCATCATTTCCCATTTGTTTGCGAATTTGTTTATTTCGATATAAATCAATGACAAAAATAAATAAATCACCGTTAGCTCCTACGTATTTTTGACCTGTTATTTCTCTAATTTGTTTACGTTTCTCCTCATCAGTAATATGTAAGATGCTAAATTGTTGCATAAACATACTAGTAGCTGTATGTCTAGCTACTTCATATAAAGTCGTTAATTGTTCTTCTGACAAAGTTTGATCTTTAAAAGCCCTAATTGCACGATGATTTAGTTGATGTTTAATTGTTTCATTTTCAATCATAAATCCCACCCCTTTGCTAACTATTTATAAGTATAGTGTAACACACTTATACTTTGTTTCACGTGAAACGCACTTAGTTTTTAATGAACACTAATTCAGTATCAGTTGAAAATTGAGGTTCATATTGATATCCATTTACTGAAAAGTTCTTTATTTCATCAATTTCTTTAATATTATTTTCTAAAATATACCTTACCATATCACCACGTGCTTGCTTAGCAGCTGGTGCCTGTTGTACATATTTACCATTCTTTTCCTTTTTAAACGAACAAGTGATGAATTTATCTTGAGGCTTTAGATATCTCTCAATGGCTTTAGAATATTCTTTAGAAGCTAAATTTACTACTAATTCATTATCTCTATATAATTCTTGATATATACTGTCACCCCAAAATTGATACAAAGTATGATGATCATTAATATCTACTTTTGCCTGCATTTCTAATCTATATGGCGTAATACCATCCATCGCTCCTAAAATTCCATAAAATCCTGATATGATATATAAATCTTTTGCTGCTCTTTGTAGTGCTTCTTGCGTAAAAACTTGTGGTCCCATCGCTTGATATTGAATTCCTGAATATGCCATAACTGCTGGTGTTAAGTTTTCATCTAAATTCATATCTTGAACTCTATCATAGTTAAGTTTGGCAATTTTATCATTACATTTCCAAATATTCTTTAATTCATCATAGTTTTTACTCTTTAACCATGTTAATAACACTTCCGCTTTGTCTTTAAATATTGGCAATTTACTAATATCAAAGCTGTCCGTATCTTCTACCATTTTCTTAGCTGGAGAAATTATTATTTTCATTTAGGTTATTTCCCTTCTACATTATTCTATGCTACTTTTTTCTTGATAATTCGCCATGCAATAAATCCTAATATTATCCAATATAGCACTGAAGAAATAATCATCGCTATAGTACCTGAATCTTGCTCAGTAATTGTACCTGTTACTGCAATAATCCAAAAATCATTCAAAAAATGAATAAAAATCGTTCCAAATAAATTTTTATATACTAAATATATTACCCCAAAAAACATCCCTATTGCTGTAGCCGCTATAACTTGATTAATAGTAGGTAGTAGTCCTTGCCTAAAAAGATTGATAAAATGTAACATTCCAAATGCTAGACCTGAAGAAATCGCACTTATCCATATTCTTCTTTTTTCCTCTACTTTGTTTAAATCATTATAAATATATTTACTAATAATACCTCGACATATTACCTCTTCAACTATTCCTGCCTGTAAAGATACCATTAATGCCAGTGGAAGATTTTTTACATTACCTATAACAATTAAGATTGTGATAATTGCTAAAACTGTAGCCAATATTATATGTCTCTTAAAAAAGCTAAAAGTAAATTTAAAGTCGATTTTTACTCTTATATATTTTTTATTGAGCCACAAAAATAACGCACATATCACAAAATTAATTATTACAGAGGCAAATGTCTTACTATTGCTGGAATTTAAACTTAATAACTGAACTATTATTCCACTAATAACTAGTAATACTGCATATAGCCCCACTAACCCTACCGGAATTATAAATGTCTTCTTTTCCATAGTTTCATTCCTTTCCACTATCTATTTTAAATCTATCATTTTTATTCTTAATAATCTAATTTCAATCATTAACTGTTATAATTATATGTGTAATTTTTATGAAAGGGTTGTTATACTTGGAAGATTTAACATGTAGACAAACTCTAGCTATTACTAGCCATCGTGTTTTAGCTAGTGATTTAAATGAACATGAAACCGTATACGGTGGTAGACTCTTAGAAATGTTAGATGGAACTGCCTCCATTTCCGCCATTCGTCTTGCTAGAGCTAGCAATGTTACAGCATCAGTTGATGAACTTAATTTTTTAGCACCATTTATCCTTAATGATTCTTTATGTATCGAATCATACGTTAGTGGCGTTGGCTCTCGTTCAATTGAGGTTTTTGCGAAAATTATCGGTGAGCATTTAACTACTGGCGAAAGATTTTTAGGATTAACGGCATTTTTAACTTTTGTTGTACCAGATAAACAAATTATTCTACCCCAAATTACTCCTATAACTGAAGAAGAAAAAATTATTTGTGCTGGATACAAAGATCGTAAACTAGAAAAATCTAAAAAATTTGCTCGTCAAAAAGAATTAAACCAGCATATATCTTTACATTTACCTTGGGATAAGAATTAGCAAACAAACATGTTGCAAAATATATTATCTTGTATTATATTATTACTTGTAAAAAGTAAGTAATAATAAATTAACATTCTAAGACTTACTTTACTTCAATTATTAATAAGTATGATATGATAGTTAAGATAATTAAAAAGAAAGAAGGTTTCACTGAATGTCTGACAAATACGATGTAATTGTGATTGGGGCTGGCCCTGGTGGTATGACAGCTGCTTTATATGCCTCTCGTGCTAATTTAAAAGTAGCTATGCTTGACCGTGGCGTATATGGTGGTCAAATGAATAACACAGCTGAGGTTGAAAATTATCCTGGTTTTAAATCTATTTTAGGTCCAGATTTAGCTGAAGAGATGTTCCAAAGTTCTACACAATTTGGTGCCGAATTTGTCTATGGTAATGTTGAAGATCTTACCGTTGATGATAATGGCATTAAGCATGTTAAGACTGATGATGGCGAGTTGGAAGCACCCGTTGTTATTATTGCCACAGGTTCTCAATATCGCAAATTAGGTGTTCCTGGTGAAGAAAAATATAGTGGTCGTGGCGTATCTTACTGCGCTGTCTGCGATGGTGCTTTCTACCGTGATAAACCCGTTGTAGTTATTGGTGGCGGCGATTCTGCCGTTGAAGAAGGTATGTATCTTGCTAAATTAACATCTTCTGTTAATGTAATTCATCGTCGTGATGAGCTACGTGCACAAAAGATTTTACAAGATCGTGCTTTTGCTAATGATAAAATGCACTTCACATGGGATACAATTGTAACTGAAATTGTTGGTGATGATAAAAAGGTTACAGGTGTAAAGACCCATAATAAAAAGACTGGTGAAGATGGTGAAATCGAAGCCAATGGTGTATTTATCTACGTTGGCTCAGTTCCAATGAGTGAACCATTCCAAAAACTTGGCATTACTGATGATAAGGGCTGGATTGTAACTGACGATCACATGGCAACAAGTGTTCCAGGTATTTTTGCTATTGGTGATGTTCGTTCTAAGTTCCTACGTCAGATTACAACAGCTGTTGGTGATGCAGGTATTGCAGGACAAGAAGCATTTGCTTATATTGAAAGCTTGAAAGATAAAAATTAATGAGTTACAAAAAAGGTAGTGATTAAAAATCACTACCTTTTTTCTGTATATTCTAGAAGGAAAGCGATAGCTTCTTTATAAGATAGCTTTCGCTCATTCATTACCTGCTGGATTATCTTTTGAGTTGAACTCAAACGCTCTTCTGTCATTGCCATAACTCTTCCTCCTATATACAAACATCCGTTCTAGTTAATTAGCACTTTTTTATTGTATATCTATTTCAGATAAAAATAAAGCCTTAATATTGTTCTAATTTTAGATATATCCGCCCTATCGTTAATTTAATCAGTTTTCTAGCCTTAGAAAAAATTATTTTAATATGGATTTAGAAAATTATCTGTATTTTTAAGCAAATACCTTGATTTAATCATATTTTTATAGTATGTAACTTTCCATTTAAATATTGAAGAATTCTTCATATAAAGGTATACTCTAACTTCTTTGTGTTATTCACAGAATTATTTCTAATTTTATATAATTTTCAACTTATAATTCAATAAAAAATAAAAAGATGAAATAAAAGCTGTATTAGCCCCTATTACATCTTTTTCTTCTAATATCTTTATCCTAAATTAAATATGTGCCCATACGTTATCTAAGACATTTGTTTGTTCACGATCTGGACCTACAGAGAATGTAGATACCTTTACACCTACTAAATCTTGAATTCTGTGAATATAGTTACGAGCATTTTCAGGTAAATCTTCTAATGTCTTGCAGTTAGTAATATCTTCTTTCCAACCTGGTAATGTTTCATATACGGGTTTACATGCAGATAATTCCTTCAAACTTGCTGGATAATGATAAATTTTTTCACCATTTAATTCGTATGCTGTACAAATCTTAATTTCATCAAGACCTGTTAATACATCAACACAGTTTAAGCACAAATTAGTTAAGCCTGAAACACGTTTTGAGTGACGCATAACAACACTGTCAAACCAACCTATACGACGAGGACGTTTAGTAACTGTACCGTATTCATGACCTACTTCACGGATATGATCACCAATTTCATCATGTAATTCTGTTGGGAATGGACCATCACCTACACGAGAAGTATATGCCTTACATGCACCAACAACTTTATCAATCTTAGCTGGTCCTACACCACTACCGATAGTAACTCCACCAGCAACTGGATTTGAAGATGTAACGAATGGATATGTACCTTGATCAATATCTAACATTACACCTTGTGCTCCTTCAAATAAAACACGTTTACCAGAGTCTAAAGCATCATTTAAAATAACAGATGTATCTGTCACATAATCTTTAAGTTCTTGTCCATATTCGTAGTATTCTTCAAAAATATCTTCGAATTTTAATGGTTCGTGACCATACATTTTTTCAAATAAACGATTCTTTTCTTCAAGGTTTGTACGTAATTTTTCTTCAAAAGTATCTTTTTCTAATAAATCTGCAACACGAATACCTACACGAGCTGCTTTATCCATATAAGCTGGTCCAATACCTTTATTTGTTGTACCAATCTTATTATCTTTTTTAGCAGCTTCTTGTAAGCCATCTAAAACGATATGATATGGCAAGATAACATGAGCACGATTTGAAATACGAAGATTGTCTGTTGATACTCCATTATCATGAAGGTACTTTAATTCTGTAACTAAGGATTTTGGATTTAAAACTACCCCATTACCAATAACACTAATCTTATCAGAATAAAAAATACCTGATGGGATCAAGCGTAATTTATATGTTTTTCCGTCAAATGCAATTGTATGTCCTGCATTATCGCCACCTTGGTAACGTGCAATAACTTCAGCATTTTGACTAAGAAAGTCTGTGATCTTACCCTTTCCTTCGTCTCCCCATTGACTACCAACGACTACTACTGATGACATTATAATCCACCTCGTAATTATATTTTATGTATAACCATAACTTTTGCGTCAATCAAACCAACGCAACCTCGATAATTGTAACAAGAAAAACGATTATATTCAAGTAAAAACCGAATATTTTAACTTTAATAAAACCTTTTTAGCAAATTATCATCAATTAAATTCGTGTTTTAATTATATATTCATGTATATAAATAAAAAATACTCGACAATAAACCGAGTATTTTTAACTATATTATTTAATGTTAATTTGCTTCAAATATTCTTGAATTCGTTGCAAATCTTTACCGTCGTCTTGTAACAATAAACGAGGCAATACCTTTGCTCGAGGTGCGTGATGTCTAATTAAACGTATACTACGTCCACTACCTTGAGAAGCCTTATTAAGCGATACTACAGGGACTACATACTTGTTACTAAAATTATGCTTTTTAATAACTTGCTTCATAATCATTGGAGCAGTATCGTACCAGATAGGATAAGCCAAGTAAACCATATCGTACTTATCAATATTATCAAGCTTGTTCTTCACTTCTGGTGTAGCACCTGTTATCCATTCACGAAAAGCACGTGCTTTATCATCGCCACTATATTCTTTTACACCTTCAATTTCAATAATATCTGCACTAGTTTCTTGTTGAACCAAATGAGCTAAACGCTTAGTTTTTCCAGCAGGTGAGAAATATAGTATTAAAGATTTATTGATCCCACCTTCTACCTTAGTATCAGTTGGGTTTACTAAGTGTGAAAAATATCGCCATATTAAAGCAATAATCACTATTACTACTAAAATGCCCAAAATTAACATTCTAATCAATCCTATCTATAATTATTTGTATAATTATATTCTATCATAGGAAAAGTTTTATGAATAATATTTTCTACATTGGTGGCTCTTGAGCATATGAAATATTTGAAAATTTATTATAGGATTTAATAAACAATAATTTAACCGTTCCTCTAGCTCCAGCACGGTTCTTTTCAATGATTAATTCAACCTCACCAACATCTTGATTTAATGAATCCTGATCATCGCCATCTTCCTCTGATTTTGATTCACCACGTTCATAGTAATCATCACGGTATAGAAAAGCAACTATATCCGCATCTTGTTCAATAGATCCAGATTCACGAATATCAGATAATACAGGACGTTTGTCTTGTCTTTGCTCTACTCCACGTGAAAGTTGGGATAAGGCTAGAATTGGCACACTTAATTCTTTAGCTAATTTCTTTAATTGTCGTGAAATTTCAGATACTTCTTGTTGGCGACTTTCTTTATTACTACCTTCAATTAATTGCAGATAATCGATAACTACCAAACCTAAATTACCCTTTTCTTTTGCTAGTCGACGACATTTTGCTCTGATTTCGGCCATTTTAATGCCTGGAGTGTCATCAATAAAGATTGAGGTGTTTGATAAAGCCCCCATTGCAACGATTAAATTTTGCCATTCTCCTTCATCTAATTGCCCTGTACGTAAATGGTTAGCATTTATTGAACCTTCTGCACACAACATTCGATTTACTAAAGACTCAGCACTCATTTCAAGAGAAAAAATAGCAACACTTGTATCCGTAGACGTTGCAACATTTTGAGCAATATTCAAGGCGAAAGCTGTCTTACCTACAGCTGGACGAGCAGCTAGAATAATCAAATTATCTGGCTGTAAACCTGCCGTCATCTTATCAAATTCTCTATATCCAGTTGGTAAACCTGTAATATCTTCACTTTGCTGTGATAATCTATCAATATCACTCAATGTCTCATTTAAAACATCTTTAATCTCTCTAAACCCACTACGATTTCTTCGCTCTGAAACGTCCATTATTTGCCGTTCAGCTGAATCTAATAGAGATGGTACGTCATCATCACCGTTATTTGCTTGCGTTATAATATTTGTTGCAGTAGAAATTAAGCGACGCAACATAGACTTTTCTTCAACGATTTTAGCATAATATCCAGCATTAGCTGCTGTTGGCACTGATGTTGCTAATTCTGCAATATAAGCAACTCCACCAACATCATCTAATTGATTATTAGTAGTCAGATAGTTTTGTACTGTCAATACATCGATTGCTTCACCATCATTGTTCAAATCTATCATTGCCTGGAATAAAATTTGATGTGCTCTTCGATAAAAATCATCAGCTTCCACATATTCCATCGCATCTGCTAAAGTATCTGTATTCAAGAAGATAGCACCTAAGACCGCTTGTTCAGCTTCTATATTTTGTGGTGGTAAATTATCCGTCATTATGTCGTTATTCACTTAGAAGCTCCTTTCCGTTCAATATTACATTTTATAATTATAACTTTTTTAAGATGTAATTACATAATAAAAGTAATTCTTTTTGTTAACTTTTTTATTTTTGACTAATATATAAAAACATCCAATACTAGATAATACTATCTACCATTGGATGTTTTCATCATTTTAATTCTTACTTTTCAGAAATATGAACTCTTATTTTAGCTGTTACTTCATTGTGAAGTTTTACAGGAACATTTACATATCCCATTGTACGAATTGGTTCACGTAATTCCATTTTACGCTTATCAATTTTCATACCGTATTGCTTTTCAAGTTCTTGAGAAATTTGTTTGCTAGTAATTGAACCAAATAAACGTCCATCAGTTCCAGCCTTAGCTTTCATTTCTACTACTCTTTCACCTGATTCAAGTAGTTCTTTAAACTTCTTAGCTTCTTCTAGTTCTTCTGCTTCTTTTCTAGCTTCGGCACGTTTTTGACCTTTTAATTGGCTCATTGCTTGTGCATTAGCTTGCTTTGCTTTATTTTGCTTAATTAAGAAATTAGCATAGCCATCTGGAAGTTCTTTAATTTCTCCACGACGTCCTTTACCTCGAACATCTTCTGTAAAAATAATCTTCATTTACTAATCACTCCTAATCAGTTTCCTCTGTATTATTTTCTTCTGTTTGTGCAATTAAATCAAGTAGTTGCTTTCTAACATCCAAAATATCTCTATCTTCAATTTGAGTAGCGGCATTAGATAAATGTCCTCCGCCTCCCATTTTTTCCATAATAATTTGAACATTAGTCTCTCCATTACTTCGAGCTGAAATCCCAATAATATCTTCAGAACGGTGAGTCACTACATACGAAGCTTGCACCCCACTAACAGTTAATAAAGAATCGGCAGCTTGTGCAGCAGTTACCGGATCATAGGCACGATCATTTTCACCAACTACAACAGCATTTCCATTCCCTACAAATTCCACTCTATCAATCAAATGATTTCGTTGCAAGAAACTTTGTACATTTTCTTTCATAAAATGTTGCGACATTTGTGAGTCAGCACCTACTGAACGAAGATAACTAGCAGCATCAAATGTTCTAGTTCCCGTTCTTAATGAGAATGACTTCGTATCAATAATAATTCCCGTCAGCATAGCTGTTGCTTCTAATTTATTTATTGGATCATCACTATAGCGTGATTGATATTCAAACATTTCTGTTATTAACTCACATGTAGAACTAGCATAAGGTTCAATATATACCAACATCGGATTTTCAGGGAATTCTTCACCTCGACGATGGTGATCAATAATAATAACTCGATTCTTGAGTTGATCATATAATTCAGGACTCATTGAAATTGAAGGTTTAGACAAGTCTAGCATCAATAATAAGCTTTTCTTGGTTGCTTTCTGTAAAGCTTCTTCAGGAGAAATGATGCTTTCCTTGATATCTGGATAGTTATCAATTTCATCTAGCAATCTTTGGATATCTGAATGCAAATTATCTGTGTCCAACACAAGCCAACATTGCTTACCATTCATCTTTGCAATCCGTCTAATTCCCAAACATGCTCCTATCGAATCCATATCTGGTCTAGCATGTCCCATTACAAAAATATCATCTGATTGACTCATTAATTCTTGTAATGCTTGAGAAATCATTCTTGCTCTTACACGAGTTCTCTTCTCCATTGGATTCGTCTTACCACCATAAAAACGAGCTTGAGAATCATCTACTCCTCTTACAACTACCTGATCTCCGCCTCGTCTTAGTGCTAAATCCAAATTACTTTGTGATAATCGAGAAAGTTTAGCTAAATCAGTACCACCATAGGCTAATCCTATACTCAAAGTAACTGGAAAATTCTGCTTAGATGTTCTTTCTCTAATACGATCTAGTAATTTGAATTTTTCTTTTTCCATCTGTGTTAATGATTTTGTATATGCTAAAACGAAATAATGATCTTCATCAATCATCTTTAGAAACATTCCCATTTGACTAGCCCATGATGATAACTCATTCGTTATATAATTACTTAAATTGGAAATATTAGTATCATTCATTGATTGGGTAACTTCATCATAGTTATCAATAAAAATTTGTCCGATAACTAAGCGAGAATCATCGTATTGTTTCTGAATTTCAGCATAGTGTGTAATATCTAAAAGATAAACAACGTTAATATCACTTTGTACTAACATATTAAATCTTTTATCTTGCCATTTGATTTCAACACTATCTTTATTCGACATATTATCATTGATCACTTTAGCTAATTCTTCATCAGCCTCTGTTAACTTTTTACCTAATATTTCTTCTTGCCCAAATAACTTTTGCATAGTTGGATTAACCCAAACAACTTCTGCTAAATCATTGAGCATTAGAATTCCTATTGGCATTTTTAACAATGCCTCTTGCTCACTTCGCTTAATTTTATACGATAAATCAGATATATAATGTGTGGTATCTTGCATAACTTGTTTTAATGTTATAAAAGACAATCCTATTGTCAATAAAATCAGCAGAAGGACAATTATACCTAACCAGGCATTAACAATAAATGCCAACGTTGCACAGACTAAGGAGAGTATAAGTAAGAAAACTGCTATTATTCGCAAATGTTTATTTCTTAAAAATTCTGGTATCTGCCAAAATTCTTTTTCCAACAAACGTTTCACTTTTCCATCCTCACAGTCTAAATTTTTGATAGCCCTCTCATGAAAGCTACTTACTATTTTAACACATTTTCTACTATCACGTTACCTCAATCTATTCTTGTTCCACATGAAACATTTTAACTCAAATATGTTAAAATAATTATTGATTATAATATAGATTACCAGAAAGGATAATTAATAGAATGAAAAAAAGATATGTTCTAATGGGGTTATTATCATTGCTATTTCTAGGAGCATGTTCCAATAATAAACAGGAAACAACTTCATCTAGCAGTAGTCATGTGAGTTCAAGCCTAGCATCAACTGATACTATTAATCAAACCCTAGACACTGTAGGATCACTTAAATATCATTTAGGCACTGTTACTACTAGAAAAGTTGAAAATGATCGTAATAACTACACAGAGGCCGAAAGAAAGTTCAAATATAAGTCATCTCTTGGAGATACTTACTATCGCACTACAATCACTTATAGTGTTACTAATGTTGGCGAAGAAACTATTAATTTAGCCAAAACACCATTATCTGTTACAACTGACGATGGCAGCAAATTTACTTCAACGGGAAAACTTAATCACTATGCGCATAACGTTCTTGTAAATGGATATAAGTTAAAGGTTGGCAAAAAATTACAAGGAAAATTAGTACTATTATCATCACACAAGTTAGACATTAGTTCTATTCAATTAAATATTGGAACTCAGGTACCTTATAATAGTATTGATGATACTGCCGAAGTAACTAGTGAAAATACTACAAATAGTGCTACTACTTCTTCTGCTGTATCTTCAACCACCTCTTCTTCTGATGGCATTTCTCCGGATTTGCAACAGCAATTAATCCAAAATGAACAGGGCGAGAATAAGGTCAACAGTTCTAATAGTGGATCTTCCAACAGTTCAGCATCATCTTCATCTGCTCAAACCGGTACTAGTGAAACTGCTCAATAACATATATTAATAAAGCACTAATGAATTGATAAAATAGATTCATTAGTGCTTTTTATATTCAAAAAATTATGCCTATTTTTTAGAAATTAAAAAGCCTTAGTTTTTATAACTAAGACTTAAATACTGATACCGGTGATCGGGGTCGAACCGAT